>JAIQZQ010000031.1 GCA_021777105.1 Candidatus Anammoxibacter sp. | reverse complement strand
TTGACGGCGACAGCCTGTTCCCCACATGCGTGGGGATGTACCGCAGTATTTCGAATGCCTGCTGTTGATTCTTGCCTGTTCCCCACATGCGTGGGGATGTACCGAACTTCTTTTCCGAGTAGCGTGGAGCCTTTACCTGTTCCCCACATGCGTGGGGATGTACCGTAGTAAAAGGGGGTCTGTTCCCCACATGCGTGGGGATGTACCGTAGTAAAAGGGCATCAAGTAGTAAAAGGAAATCTGTTCCCCACATGCGTGGGGATGTACCATCATAACCATAATATTAGATAATCCATTATACCTGTTCCCCACATGCGTGGGGATGTACCGTATTCATAATCGTAATCTTTTTGGTCGCGATCCTGTTCCCCACATGCGTGGGGATGTACCAAACAGATCGGCGATTTAAAGTCAAATGTTATTCTGTTCCCCACATGCGTGGGGATGTACCGATATGGGGCGGTTATATTTTTGTAAATAGCAGCTGTTCCCCACATGCGTGGGGATGTACCGGCTATTTTAATGCGGGTGTCGTGGCCGAACGCCTGTTCCCCACATGCGTGGGGATGTACCGAATAGGGGAGGCAAGGGGGAGCAGAGCGCAACCTGTTCCCCACATGCGTGGGGATGTACCGAACGGATAACAATATATTTGACACGGGAGTATCTGTTCCCCACATGCGTGGGGATGTACCGTTTCTGAGTTTTTAGAGATTGTGAGAAATCATCTGTTCCCCACATGCGTGGGGATGTACCGTCGAGGCATGTAATTATAAGGCGTTAAAAGGACTGTTCCCCACATGCGTGGGGATGTACCGTAACTGGGGGAATTGCTATAGCCGCAAATACTCTGTTCCCCACATGCGTGGGGATGTACCGTCGTTTTATAATTTCTACAATCTTAATAAGTCCTGTTCCCCACATGCGTGGGGATGTACCATATCTTGTGCATCCGAATGTGGCAAATGCGGCCTGTTCCCCACATGCGTGGGGATGTACCGCTATTATGGCGGACACGACTGGCATGACTACCCTGTTCCCCACATGCGTGGGGATGTACCGCAAACAACATAAGGAACAAACTGAATAAAGAACTGTTCCCCACATGCGTGGGGATGTACCGGTCGTCTCCATAATAGTCCTCCACCTCCTCTGCTGTTCTCCACATGCGTGGGGATGTACCGACGGGCACGGGGTGTAATAATTGTGAAATATTCTGTTCCCCACATGCGTGGGGATGTACCGCCGCTGAAAGGTTCATGAATATTGCCGTAAAACTGTTCCCCACATGCGTGGGGATGTACCGCCGGCTGCCAGGCCGGCATCCGCTTTGGCGGTCTGTTCCCCACATGCGTGGGGATGTACCGTAGCTATGCTGGGCGCGAAATTTGGTTATACACTGTTCCCCACATGCGTGGGGATGTACCGCTTATGCAACCTCACAGATTTACAACCATTTTCTGTTCCCCACATGCGTGGGGATGTACCCCCTACGGTGTGTCTATACCATCCGCATAAATCCTGTTCCCCACATGCGTGGGGATGTACCGAATTATTGTTTCTCGAATGGGAAGATATAGACCTGTTCCCCACATGCGTGGGGATGTACCGATTACAGATATTGTCACAATAGGATTAAATTGCTGTTCCCCACATGCGTGGGGATGTACCGGACATTGTTCACGGATCCACAAGTGGCCGCCTCTGTTCCCCACATGCGTGGGGATGTACCGAGTATTGGTCAGACTGCAAAAGAGTTCGACATCTGTTCCCCACATGCGTGGGGACGTACCGATTGATTTCCGTAGCGCATTGCCGCTATAGGGCTGTTCCCCTCATGCGTGGGTATGTGCCGACAATAGAAAATTGAGTACTTAACAGGTTATTTCCCGTTGATATCTTAAATTCTAGTGAGATGTCCGATGAAAGTATAAAACAAGAAAAAATTGAATTGATAAATAATCGAATTAAAAAACGCGAAAAGTTTAGCAAATTTAATCAGGATCTGGTCTCTATACTGAAAAAAGATTTAGAAGATATATCAAAGGATAATGTTTCGATGGATGAAAATGTTTTAGAATAAATGCAGACTTAACAATCAAAGGCAAAAGGGTGATAAAAACATGCAATTTTTGGCATGTTTGATTAAAAGCAAAAACTTTTTTAGGCGGGATTAACATAATTTGCAGGATAAAGGCTGGAAAACAAGGCAAAATGCATTGTGGCCACCTAATTAAAATAACAGCCATTGAAGGTCAAAAGATGTTGAAATACGAGGATAAACGAATCGTGGAGAGTATTTCAGGAAACAAAATGCGGTTTTTTCTTGGCTGACGTCTTTTTTGACGAGAAAGCCCGTTCATTTTTAATTACAGGAACCGGTATTTTTGTTAAAACATCCAACGGAGCCGACAACTCTTCAATTTCAACCTGTTCTACTTTTGCCCCTATATCGGCGGATTCCACATCCCTAATTGACGATAAAATTGCGGATTCAAGAGAGGAAGCATTCCTGTCAAACTCTAAATATGGAGTGCGGTTCCTGAAACCAAGCAATGCGTCCGAGCATCCTGCTTCGTAAAGAGCGCCATCAATATTTTCAGTAGGTTCTGAAAGACCGCTTAAAATTAACGTGAAATTATAAACCATTGTTTTTTTGTTCATTTTTTATCCTTAAGGCATTGACACTTGTTTACATTGCGACGGATCTGTTTAGCGTGGCCTTCCGATGATTTTGGCGTTGACCATATTGACATAATACACCCGTCACGATCTTTTTTACCACAAAACATCCTACCCCATGAATGCGATGGGCTTCCTGCTTTAAAATAACGCCATCCTTTTAACTCTGCAAACTGGAGAGCTTGTTCAATCTCTTTGTTAGGGTGTCTTTCTCTCGGCATATCTATGTTAATCGTATTCAAAAATTGTAAACAATATTATACTGCCATTTATAATGTATTGCAAAATATAGATATTGCCGGTTTTAATCTTATCAAACTCTTTACAGTGTATTGATAATGTCATATGTGGTTCAAGTCGGAGACATTGAACCAACAGGTTAATCATTTGGCTAAGCGAACCCTTGGCCTTGATCAATATTGGCGGATGTAATATAATCTTTCATCATATTCTGTTGGACTTTTATAAATGCAATGGAACAAATGCCCGGTTTTGACCGGCATGAATCCCGGGAAGTTAAAAGGTTATAAAATGAGAAAAAAAATACAAAACCAAATTATGATGAAGTTTATACAATCTATTGTTGTTATTGCCGTTCTAAGTAGTATGGCTTTCTCTTCATGGGCTGATGATAAAGCTCTAAAGATAGGCGTGTTGGCTAAACGTGGAAAGGAGCATACTTTAAAAAGATGGGGAGCTACCGCTGATTATCTAACGGAAAATATACCTGGTTATTCTTTCAAAATTGAGCCTTTGGGATTTGAGGAGATAAATTCGAATGTGGCTAATAATTCCGTTGATTTTATTCTGGTTAACCCGTCAATTTATGTAGAGCTTGAAATCTTATACGGAGTTAGCAGGCTTGCTACCCTTAAGAACCTGGGGCCTGGTGGCGGTTTTACCGTGTTTGGCGGGGTTGTTTTTGTTAAATCCGACCGTAAAGACATAAACACACTTGAAGATTTAAAAGGAATAAAATCTTTTATGGCTGTTAAAGAGACTTCCTTAGGCGGATTTCAAATGGCCTGGTTAGAGTTGAAGAATTTAGGAATTGATCCATATAAGGATTTTTCAAAACTTATATTCCGAAGCAAGCACGATTCCGTGGTTTATGCGGTTGGCAACAACGAGGTTGACGCCGGCACGGTGCGAACGGATACGCTGGAAAGAATGGCGATGGAGGGCAAGATAAATGTGGATGATTTTAAGGTGATAAGTGAAAGGATTAGCAGCTCTGATATAGGATTTCCCTATAAACATAGCACCGCGTTATATCCTGAATGGCCGTTTGCCAAACTTGCCGGAACGCCACTGGAGATTGCTCAGCAAGTCGCGATTGCATTAATGAAAATGCAGCCGGATGACAAAGCCGCAATACTGGGCCGAAACGCGGGATGGACAGTCCCGTTAAATTATGAGCCGGTTCGTAACTTAATGAAAGACCTAAAGATTGGTTTTTTTCGCGACTTTGGGAAACTCAGTTTAGAAAAAATTATTAAACAATATTGGCGCATAATTGTTTTCTCCCTGTTGTTTATAATTTTGTTAATAATATTTATTGTTTATACAATCCGTATGAACCGTAGGCTGACGTCGGCGCAAAAAGAGTTGCATGATGAGATAGCTGAGAGGAAGAATGTTGAGAATGTATTGGCGGAAAACAGGGATAAACTATCCTTGCAACTTGCAAAGTATGCCGATGCTTTAGAGCATCAGGAACGGATTAAAAAATATCATGCTTTGACTTCTCTTTTAATTACAACTTTAAAGCTAAGGCCGTTATTGCAAAAAGCGCTTGATAGTATTGTTGAACTTACCGGTTCTAAATTTGGGGTGATCTATCTTGTGGAGAAAAAAGATCGGCAAATCGTCCCTTATGTTTTTCATGCAATAAGTCCAACTAAGTTAGAGGTTTCTGATATGGGAGCGACAACCCCGGGGCAGGTAATATCCGATCGTAAAATTAGGCATATTAAGGACATTCCTGTGAATTGTGAAATAAGGGTTGATATTGGAATAGTTTCCGTAGTTCCAAACGAAATAGTAATGCTTCCGTTAATTTCAAAAAATGAGGCTTTGGGGGTTATTGTATTGGGAACAATAAAACAATATCCTGATGAAGAGATTCCTGTGTTGTCCCATATGGCGGATCAAATATCAATAATGCTTGAAAATGCGCTGGCAAATGAGCGGGTTGAACGCCTCTCTATATTAGATGGTTTAACGGAGATATATAATAGAAGGTATCTTAACATACGGCTAAGTGAAGAAGTAAGCATGGCTGTGCGAAGCGGCAATAATGTTTCTATTATCCTCATTGACATAGACTATTTTAAAAAGATAAATGATAATTTTGGTCATCAGGTGGGAGATGACGCATTATGCGCAGTCTCAAAAATATTACAAGAACTAATCAGAAATGAGGATGTGTTAGGCCGTTTTGGAGGAGAAGAATTTTTAATAATACTTCCTTTAATTAATCAGCGCGAAGCCGGTTTAGTCGCGGAAAAATTACGCGATGCAGTAGAAAAGACAGCAATTCCGTCTATGCGCGATAGCTCGGTTACCATTAGTCTTGGAGTTGCCGGTTATTTTGACTCAGGCGCAAAGTCATTAGATGATTTGTTAAATAAAGCCGATAAAGCCTTGTATCAAGCAAAGGAAAAAGGGCGAAATCGTTGTGAATTGGCTGAAATCAGCGCCTAGTCCGGGTAAGCTGAACAAGTAAAAGCCGATAAACCGCAATTTCTCCACCCAAGAATCTCCCATTGTCCGCCTGATGTAAAAAGAAATCAACATTCTCCCGCCCCTCCTCTATACTTGGATTTCACAATTATTGACATTGAAAAAATGTTTTCATAAGTTTATATTATGGATTCGGCGGGCGCGATTGTGGCCGGCCTGCGGGAAAATCCAAAGAATTTTGATAATTGCCGTTAAAAATAACGGTATTTTCATAAATGTTATTTTAATATCTCCTCTTTTTCAACTGTCCATCTGTTAACAATGACCTCAAAACCCGTTCAATATGCTGAAATCGTGGTAGACATACCTTTAAACAAGAAGTTCCATTATGGCATACCGGAAGAGCTTGGCAACCGCCTGGAGGCGGGGCATCTTGTGAGGGTTCCTTTTGGAACCAGGACTATAACAGGATATTGCGTCGGTTTTACAGACACGCCTGATGTTAAGAAAATAAAAAATATTAAGCAGATTATTGAGGGTGTTCCGCGTGTTGATGAAGGGATATTGAAGTTAACAAAGTGGATGGCGAGTTATTACCGTTGCGGTTGGGGCGAGGCTTTGAGCGCTGCTATGCCGGGTGGTATAAAAAAGGGGGCAAAAGAGAGAAGGGTTAAGAGCGCAAGGTTAGCCAAAAGCGTTGATGAGATTAAAAACGAAATTGGGCTTATTTCAAAAAGGACTCCGGCTCAAGCTAAGCTTCTGAGCGTAATGCTTGAGGACAATGCCGATATGACCGCAAAGGAGTTGTTAACAAGGGCGGGGTCAACGGCTCCGGCGCTGGCTAAGTTGGCGGAAAGGGGGCTGGTTGAACTATTTGAAACCGCGCCGCTTTGCGATGACGTTTTATTGCAGCCAAGTCAACATACCAAGGCCGTGGTTAGCGACGACATCCTTAGCGATGAGCAGAAGGACGCGATAGGGAAAATAAATGATTTTTTGTCTAACGGCAAGTTTGGGGTGATTTTGTTGCAAGGGGTTACGGGCAGCGGGAAGACGGAGGTGTATCTGAGGGCGATTGCGATTGCGGCTTCTTTGGGCATGTGCAGCATTGTGCTGCTGCCTGAAATAGCGCTGACGCCGCAAACAATAAGATATTTCCAGACGCGGTTTGCTAAAATAGCGGTTCTGCACAGCTATCTTACAGACGCAAACCGAAGGAAGCAGTGGAAAAGAATAAAAGACGGGGATGTTGACTTGGTGATCGGCACACGGTCGGCCGTGTTTGCGCCGGTGAAAAAACTTGGGCTGATTATTGTTGACGAGGAGCATGAAAACACGTTTAAACAAGACACTGTTCCGCGATACCATGCGCGCGATGTGGGGGTGATGAGGGCGATGTTTAGCAGCGCAACGGCTATCCTCGGCACTGCCACTCCGTCTCTTGAAAGTTATTACAACGCTATGACGGGCAAATACAGCCATGTTGTAATGAGCAGGAAAATAGGGAAAATGGCTCCTACATTGATTGAGACTGTGAATATGGAGGTGGAATTTAAGGAAACAATGGGGTTTCGTTATCTTTCCCGCCGGCTGGAAGACAACATGACAAAGGCGCTGGAAAGGGATGAGCAGATAATATTGTTTCTCAACAGGAGGGGTTTTGCGCCGTTTATAAATTGCCGCAAATGCGGGTTTATTCTGAAATGTAAAAGTTGCGATATTACGCTGACATACCACAAAAAAACCGAAAAGATGGTTTGCCACTATTGCCGCGCGGAGCAGCTTCCGCCAAAAAATTGCCCTGAATGCTCAATGGCAAATATAAAATACCAGGGATTCGGCACTGAACGAATTGAGGAGGCGATTAGCCGCAGATTTCCGGAGCAAACTATTCTGCGGATGGATAGCGATACTATTAAAGAGAAGGACGCCTACCAGAGAATGTTCAGCGCATTTCACAACCGGGAGGCAAACATACTTCTGGGCACTCAAATGATAGCAAAGGGGCTGGACTTTGAAAATGTTACCTTGGTCGGGGTGCTGTCGGCGGATGCGTCGTTAAATATACCGGATTTCAGGTCAAGCGAAAGGACTTTTCAGCTTCTGGCGCAAGTGTCGGGCCGCACGGGGCGGGGGGAAAAGGGCGGGCTTGTAATTATACAGGCGTTTGACACGGAACACTATAGTATTACGCGCGCGGTTAAGTCGGATTATGATGGTTTTGCGAAAGAGGAGCTTGAATTTCGAAAACAATTGAATTATCCTCCATTCGGGCGTATAGTAAGGGCCGTCTTTCTCGGCAAAGACGAAAAAAGGGTTATAGAAAAGGCGCATTTGTTAACAAGCAAGTTAAAGTATTGCGCAGAGATGAGGAGCAGGCAGATATCGGTTTTGGGCCCGGCGCCTGCGTCTATAAGCAAGATAAAAGACAAGTTCAGATGGCATACTATATTAAAAGCTCCCAAAATCACACTGCTTCATGATATAATAAACGATTCAAATCTGGACCGGGAGCCGGTGGCCGGCGCGCAGATTTACATTGATGTGGATCCGGCAAATATGCTTTAAATGCGGGTTTTAAATACAAAATATAGAATTAAACGCCGAAAAACTATCATACATAATGAACACTGAGCGGCTAGTCTGCTTTAGTGAGAATTATCCCCGGAGGGGATAAACCTCAATTATCCAAATAGTTTTCTAAATTGAAAGGGCAGGTTCAATATGGAACTTAACAATACTGACGCAAAATCGTTTTTTAAAAATGATGTGGGTATAACTTATGACGATTTTATTCTTCTTCCCGGTTATATTGACTTTAATATAGATGAAGTAACTTTGGAAACTCAGTTAACCAAAGGTTTGACCATAAAAAGGCCGTTTGTCAGCTCTCCGATGGACACGGTAACCGAGGCGAAGATGGCTATTTATATGGCGTTGTTGGGCGGCATAGGCATTATACATTATAATAATGAGATAGAAGAGCAGGTTGGTGAAATAAACAAGGTCAAGCGTTTTGAAAATGGATTTATAACCGATCCGGTGGTTCTGGGGCCTGACAACACAATTGGCGATGTTTACAAGCTGAAGGAGTCTTATGGTTTTTCAGGCATTCCAATCACTGAAAACGGCAAGCTTTACGCGAAATTGATCGGCATTGTAACCAGACGCGATATTGCTTTTGAGGAAGACCGTAGCGTGAAATTATCCCAGGTGATGACGAGCGATCTGGTTACCGCGCGGGCAGGCATAACCCTTGCCGAGGGAAACAAAATATTAAAAGACAGCAAAAAAGGGAAATTGCCGGTTGTTGACGAAAAGGGCCGTTTGGTGTCTTTAATGAGTTTAAATGATTTGTTGAAAAACGAAGATTTTCCGCTTGCTTCTAAAAACAAGGAGAAGCAGCTGCTTGTCGGCGCGTCGATATCCACAAAAGAAGAGGATAAGGAGCGTCTGGCCGAGCTTGTCAAAGCCGGGGTGGATGTTATAGTGATTGACTCATCGCAGGGCAATTCTATATTTCAGATAAATCTGATTAAGTATATTAAGAATAAATATCCTGATTTGCAAGTCGTTGCGGGCAATGTGGTTACACAGGCGCAGTGCAAATCGCTAATTGACGCGGGAGCTGATTGTTTGCGCGTTGGAATGGGGTCCGGCTCAATATGCATTACACAGGAGACTATTGCCGTTGGCCGCGCCCAGGGAACGGCTGTTTACAATTGCGCTAAATTTGCGCGGGAATACGCCGGCGTGCCGATTATAGCCGATGGCGGGATTGCGAATATCGGACACATTACCAAGGCTTTGTCGTTGGGGGCCGGGGCTGTGATGATGGGGTCGTTGCTTGCCGGCACAAGCGAAGCTCCGGGTGAATATTATTACAAGGATAGCGTCCGCCTGAAAAAATACCGAGGCATGGCTTCGCCTGAAGCCATGGAAAAAGGCGGTGGCAAACGGTATTTTTCAGACAAGGAGCGGATAAAGTTTGCCCAGGGCGTTTCAGGCGCCGTGATAGACAAGGGGTCAATTCTACAATTTATTCCATATTTGATACAGGGGCTTTGCCACGCGATGCAATGTTTGGGCTGCCAAAATGTAAGCGGCCTGCATGATTCGCTGTATAACGGGACGCTTTGTTTTGAGGCAAGGTCTCCTTCGGCGCAGCGCGAGGGCACGGTGCATAGCCTGCAGGCGTTTACCGACCCCACTTTCGGCATGCTACAGTCAAAGACTACAAGCGCAAAATAAACGCGCCGCTCTCTAAATAAGCGGTTAATTATACAATTGTTTAAAAGAAGGCTTTTAAATTTTTCAGGATAAAAAATGAGCAAGAATCAGAAAACTTTAGCGATATTAGTAGGGGGCGGACCGGCTCCCGGAATTAACGGAATTATTAGTTCAGCCACCATTGAGGCGATAGAAAATGATTGCAAGGTTGTTGGGATTATAGATGGGTATAAATGGTTAGCCAGGGGAGAAAAGTCAAAGGTTATAGAGCTTGAAGTAAAAGATGTTAGCCGGATACATTTTAACGGCGGTTCAATATTAAGGACATCAAGAGAAAACCCCACTAAAGACCCTGAAAAAATGGCCAATATTGTAAAAGCGTTTCATGAGCTTGAAATTGACTATTTGTTGACAATCGGCGGAGACGACACTCTTTACACTGCCAGCGAATTGGCGAAACTGATAGATAGAGAGCTAAAGATTGTCCACGTTCCAAAAACAATTGACAACGACCTTCCGTTGCCGAACAGGTTGTCCACTTTTGGTTTTCAAACGGCCAGGCATATCGGTGTGAATATTGTGAGAAACATCATGGAAGATTCCAAAACCACGGGGCGTTGGTATTTTCTTATAACCATGGGACGCAAGGCCGGGCACCTTACTATAGGAATATGCAAGGCCGCCGGCGCGACATTGGCGATTATACCGGAAGAATTTGAAAGCGAGAAGATAAGTCTCTCCTCGGTATGCGACATTATCGAAGGGAGTATTATTAAAAGAATCTCTATGGACAAAGATTATGGAGTTGTAGTGCTGGCGGAAGGGCTTGCTTTGAAATTCGACGAATCCGAGTTGAAAGACCTTAAAGATGTTGAATTAGATGAACACGGCAATGTAAGGCTCTCGGAAGTAGATTTGGGAAAGATTCTGAAAAATGAAGTGAAAAGACGGTTAAAGGAGCGGGGAATTAATATCACTATTATTGATAAGGATATAGGGTATGAATTAAGGTGCGCGCCGCCAATACCATTTGACAAAGAGTACACAAGGGACTTGGGTTACGTCTTGATTAACGGCCTAACCGGCGCCATGGTCACTCTTGTAGGCGGTAAAATCGAGCCCTTATACTTTAAGGACGCTATTGACCCTATGACTGGAAAAACAAAGATCAGGTTGGTTGACGTTGAGACTGAATCATATGAAGTCGCACGCGAGTACATGATAAGGTTGCGCAAGAGAGATTTTGAAGAGAAGAAGGTTCTGGCCGGCTTGGCAAAAGCAGCCAACGTGAGCGAAGAGGATTTTACCGAACAATTTAAACATTTAGCCAAATAAAAAAAGGCGGGAAAACATTAAAAAATGTTTATCCCGCCTTTTGTAAAACCAAGCTAAATTTAGCTATTATTTCTTTTTGCTTTCCGCAAAGAAATTTTCATATACTATGCCGGCCAAAACACCGCCTGCAATAGGGCCAAGCCACCAAACATAGTGATTGTCAAAATGTCCTGAAGCCAAAGCAGGGCCAAAAACAACAGCCGGGTTCATTGAACCGCCGCTTACAGTGCCGCCGACAATTACGCCTAACACAACAACCAAACCAATAGCCAGACCGGCAAGAGTTGCTGTTGCGCGTTTGTCAATAACCGTAGCGTATACTACGAATACCAATAAGAAAGTTACAATAACTTCCATTATAATTCCCTGCATGATCGAAACGCCCGATCCAAGGCCGCATGTGCCGAAATTAATGGCTATCGCCGCCGGGAATAGTGTCTTTAATAAATAACCGGCAAAAGCCGCGCCGCCTAATTGTGAAACAATATACATAAAACCTGTTTGAGCGTCCATTCTATTGGTGACGACCATTGAAACCGTGATTGCCGGGTTAATATGCGAACCTGAAATGTAACCCAATGAATAAACAATCGCGACAACAGCGAAACCAAACGCGAGAGCTATGCCTAAAAGGCCTAATCCCTGTCCGCCGGACTGGCCTAAATTGTAGTTAGCGCACGCGCTTCCGGCCCCAATAAAAATCAAAGCAAACGTTCCTAAAAACTCTGAAACATATTTTCTATATGCACCCATAATCTTCTCCTATACCAGAAATCCTATTATTTTTAAAATTTACATTATTAATTTTGTATTTTTTTAAGCAAAGCATGCAAATTAGCGGCACAACTTAATACAATTAACACAACTTTTCCCCTATGGTAAATTAATTACCACCTCCTTTCGCAAAAAAACAATAATCAATTAATAAAAATTTTCTATTTGCCTTATGATTTTTAATCAATATAATAACAAGCTCCTATACATAATATAGTACTTGTCGTGCTAGATAGTACTAAGGAGGAGATTTTAGACCTGACAAGATTATCACAAGAATTTATTTCTGTCAAGAAAAAAAACTCATTAAAAGTTTTAATGTTGCGGCTTCGATTAAATCTGTATATAATCTTTACACCGCAAGATTTTATCAAGCTTTTATTTGCTATAATATCGCCTACATATTTTCGTCAAAAATTTAGACGTTGATTTGAAGGCTCAAATACCGCGGATTTTTCGCGATTAGCGGCGTATTATGGCGCAACCAGTGTCTAAAAAAAAGGATTTTGTCGTTGAATATAAAGAAATCTCTACCTGCAACAGCAAGCTTATCAAGTCTATGCTGTGGTTTCTTGAGTATTTTGTGCTCAATTGGAGGCAATTTTGACCTTGCCGGCTGGCTGATTGTGCTTTCAATGATACTTGATTCCTTAGACGGCAAGCTGGCTAGATTAACAAAAACAGACAGCCAGTTTGGCGCGCAGCTTGACTCCTTAATTGATTTGGTTGTTTTTGGCGTTGCCCCGGTTATCATGGTGGGGCAATTATGCAAAGACACATATCAAATTATAGTATGGATAACGTGTTTTTTTTACCTTGCCTGCGCCGCGATCAGGCTGGCAAAGTTCAATGTTATTGAAAACGACAAAAGCAAACCGCTTAAATTCTATACAGGACTGCCCTCAACTATAGCCGGAGGCACTATAGCCCAACTTGCCTTGCTTCACAATTACATCCACGGAAGCCACGGTATAACAGCTCTGTTGATTGTGATTCCGGTGGTTACGTTTCTTTTGGGCCTCTTGATGGTTAGCAAACTGA
Source organism: Candidatus Anammoxibacter sp. (assembly GCA_021777105.1). GTDB lineage: Bacteria > Planctomycetota > Brocadiia > Brocadiales > Anammoxibacteraceae > Anammoxibacter_B. The sequence continues at coordinate 115,567 of JAIQZQ010000031.1, read as the reverse complement.
GGTTTTATAATATAATGTCAAAAATCAGCATAAAACAACAGGGCATATTTCCTTTTGGCCTTGAAATCGGTGTTTCAATTATCCTGTTTGCTATAAATCCAAGGTTGGCGCTTTCAATAAGCTTAAGCGCGTACATCATTGTATGCGGATTGTTTGGGCTTATAAAAAAGGATGTTTCGTCCGAGCATGCTGACGTGACCATTGTTTAAGAGTTTTCCAAAAAGACATTATCATCGGCTTTAGCGAGCCTATATTATGCGTGTTGTTCCATCTCCGGCGACCACTTCGCCCACAACTATTCCTTCTTCACCGTAAAGCTTTAGCTCTTTCATAACAGAGCCTGCGTTTGATTTTGCAACTATTAGCGTCATTCCCAACCCCATATTAAATACACGATACATCTCTTTTGCGCTGATATTGCCGTGTTTTTTAACAATATTAAAGATTTCCGGCACAGGCCAACTACCCTTATTCAGGTTTACGGAACAATTTTTAGGCAGTATTCTGGGTATATTTTCAACTAACCCACCTCCGGTTATGTGCGCAATCCCTTTCAGAATGTTTTTAGATTTATGCTTATTTAAGATGTTATGTATTGCGCCGACGTATATTTTTGTCGGTTTCAATAACTCTTCGCCCAGCGTTGTTTTTAGCCCGTCAATATTTTGTTTTAAAGATAATTTAGCCTCTTTAAGCAAAACCTCCCTAACAAGGGAGTATCCGTTGCTGTGCAACCCGCTGGATTGCAGGCCTATAACAACATCTCCCGGTTTTATATTCTTGCCGTTAATAAGCTTTTTTCTTTCAACAACGCCCACGGCAAAGCCGGCCAGGTCGTATTCGTTCTTTTTGTAAAATCCGGGCAGTTCAGGGGTTTCTCCCCCTAAAAGCGCGCATTCGGATTGACGGCACCCATTAGTAATGCCTTTAATTATTTCCCGCGATTTATCAGGCATAATGCTGCTGCTTGCCAGATAATCAAGGAAGAAAAGTATTTCCGCGCCCAGAACAAGTATGTCGTTAACGCACATGGCAACCAAATCTATGCCGATAGTGTCGTGTTTATCCATCATAAACGCGATTTTTAGCTTTGTGCCCACCCCGTCGGTGCCTGAGACAAGCACTGGGTCTTTGTAATCGCGTGTAAATGAAGGCGTTTTGCAGTTTAGCGCAAACAGTCCGCCGAAACCGTTAGGGTTTTCAATTACTTGCGGGCCAAATGTTGTTTTCGCGTCTTCATAAATATCGCCGACAAATTTGGCCTTTTTTTCTATATCAACACCTGCGTCCTTATAATTTATTTTTTTCATATTAAAACCCGCAATGCGCTCCCTATAAAAGATTTTAAAGTTTTAAATGTTGGCGGTATTTCCGTTTAAGGCTCTGCCAAAAATAACCTGTGGCTTAGAGCTTTTAGATTTATGCCGAATTTGTTCAATCTGATTGAGCCGAACCGAATGCAAAGCCTCTACGTTAAGGATTTGGCTATTGAAGACCCGGCAAAGACGGTTTGAAGATGAAAGTTAAAACCTCAATTTATTTTTGATCAAGCCCTTTGCCTGAAAAAGCGTAATCATAAGAATATATATATATTATATTTTTCTTGCAAATTAAATCTATTAATATATAGAATTATACAAATTATTATTCTAAAATATCCCCTTTGAGGATAATTTTCACTAGGGCGGACAAGCTGCCCAGTGTTCATTTCGCCCCCCAGGGGCATAATTCTCACTAGAGCAGACAAGCTGCTCAGTGTTCATTATATTTATATTTTTGACCATAGTTGGCCATATACTAAGAATTATAGTAAACCCCTTTTTTTTAATTAATAAGTATTACGTTCGCGTATAAACCTGTTTTTTCATCGTTTTTAGCCGAAATTTCTCTAAATTCTGGCTAAAATTAAGGAAAACCGGAACATAAAGGGCCTGGCTGAAAAAAACGGAGCGGTGTTATGGAAAATACTGAGGCAAGTGTTATAAGAGAGAGGCTTGAAAAATATGTTGAAAACAAACCTTTCATTTTAAATCCAAACGAATCGACGGTGGCAAAAGTGATTAAAGGGCTTATTGCCAGGAACAATAAGTATGGGAAGGAATACTGCCCGTGCAGAATTGTATCCGGCGATGCTGAAAAAGACGACAAAATTATTTGCCCTTGCGAGTACCATGAGGATGAAGTTAGGGATGACGGCAAGTGCCATTGTGATCTATTTGTGGCCGCTGAATCATAACACAGCGAAAAGTTATGGATTTTTGAATATGAAAACTGATTTATTTTAAGCATATGGATAAGTACGGCAAGTTTATGCCGCTATATTTATTTTTATCAATTCACAAGATTGTTAATATTTTAAGGCTAACCGGAGGAAAAAAATGGCGGGAAATGTGTGCGCTTTAACAGATAATAACTTTAAACAGGAAGTTCTTGAATCGGATACACTCGTGTTAGTGGATTTTTGGGCGGAATGGTGCGGACCTTGCAAACTAATTGGGCCTATTATTGCTGAATTGGCTGAAGAGTATAGCGGCAAGGTTAAAATAGGCAAAATGGACACCGATTCGCATCGCAATACGCCTGCAACATACAGCATATCGGCAATTCCAACGCTAATATTGTTTAAAAACGGCGAAGAAGCCGAAAGAATGGTAGGCGCAAAATCAAAAAATGACATTAAATCCGTTATTGATGGGTTGTTGGAATAAAATATTTCGATAAACCGGTTCGCCGGATTCCCTACGCTGAAACATAATTTAAAGGTTTGCCCTAGAAAGCAAACCTTTTTTTTATCCACTCAGGGGATAATTCTCACTAAGGCATCCAAGCAGCCAAGTGTTTATTTATCATTAGAGCAGGCGGCCTGCTAAGTTTTCATTATGCGCATGCCTTTTTTGCCAGGGCTATTCTGGTTATCAGATTTTCAATCAGCAAATTTGTGTTTACATTTGCATCCAGCTCTTCAAAAGCCCTGAAGATGTGATTAATTATTACGGAAATCGAGTTTATACTAAACAGGCCGCTTTGCGCCTCTATTAAACCTATGCAATCCTTGTTAAAATAATAGCCGTCGCCGGCCGGCCGGGTTTTGTAGATCAAAATATCCCTGTAATAATGCAAAATAAGGTTTAAGATCGTTTTTAAATACAACCTTTTCTCTTCAAGCGAAATCGTTTTCCCTTTAGCGGCAGTCAGCCATTCGTTTATTTCTTTTGACAAACTAAAATTGTCTTCAGGCTTTAATTTGGAGAGGCTGTTTATTATAGCCTCGTTTTTTTCAAAGATGTTTCCGTCTATTAAACTAAGCGCCGTCCCAATGCTGCCGTTTGAGACTTGCGCAAACCACGATAGCGATTCTTCCATGTCCGGGCGGCTATCGCGCAATAGATTTAATATAGATTCTTCCGGCAAACTGAAGAATCTGATTACCCGGCACCGTGAAATTATTGTTTCCGGCAGCGCATCCAGCGAATTGACCAATAATATTATGATTACAAATAGCGGAGGCTCTTCCAGTGTCTTTAGCAAGCAATTAGACGCCTCTTCCGTTAGTTTGTTTGCGTCCTCAATGATAAAAACCTTTCGTTTCGACTCCACGGGTTTTAGCGCCACCGCATCCTGAAGCGTTTTGACGCTTTTTATGCCTAAGAGCTTCCTATCTTTTTCCAGGGTTATCCGGTAAACATCCGGCGAAGTTCCCGCGTCGATCCTTTTGCAGCTTTGGCATTCATCGCAGGAGTCCTCCTGCCCGTTTTGACAATTTACGCTTTTTGCAAGTTGTTTCGCAAAGAACGATTTCCCTATGCCGTCAATGCCCAAGAAGAGATATGAATTGGCTAAACGGTCGTTTTTCAGTATTTTTGAAAAAGTTTCAACAGCATGCCGCTGCCCTAAAACATTTTTAAAAGACATATCTATTTTCTCAGTCCAAAACTTGTTAAACCTTTGTCGGCCAAAGCGCGCAACGGTCGTTATAAAATTTGCTAAACTCTTACAAATATAGGGCTTATAGAAAAAAAAACACGGTTTTTCAGCCCTCTAATATAATTAAAACAGGCCTCTTTGATCAAGAAAAATAGGCATTTTTGTCCCTGTTAATCGCATTTATATAAAAAAGCGCTTGACTTTAATTTAGATAAGTATAAATTGTATATTATCAAGATAGAAAAAACTATCCTTTACAGTTGTTTGTCCCAAAAAAATTTAGTTAAAGTTTTAACCAAATTCGTAAATATGGGCAAGATTCTGTTCAACAGATATCAATTTTGTAAAGGTTTTTAATAAATAGAGGCAAATTTTAAGCTTTTGTAAACTAAACGAAGACGTAAAGTATATTGGTGTGATAAGTAATTAACAGAAAAATATCTATGTTGATCATAGAATTGCGATAACAAAGAAGCAGTAAATACTAATCTGTTTTCTCAATCTGGGCGAGTTTAAAGATGATAAATTATATCCCATATTGGATAATATAGCGATTGTGAACTGTATTGACAAAGCAAAAGCGCATTCCATGTTTTTGCATTTTCGGGTATAAAATCTTTTAGACAAAGTGGTTAAGGTCTTTTAAATGTTTAAATATCAACCCTTATTATTGTTCTAGATTATATAGTTAAGCAAAAATCATTTTTTCTGCGTTAAATATATGTCCGGCTAATTGTAAGATTTTCTTCCGGCAAATCAAACCAAATATACACCTCTTTGCGGCTTCCATCATTAGCCTTTTGTGTTGTTGAAACTCAAAACACAACAAGGCCGCATATTCTAACTGCGCAAAAACTATAGAGTTAGGCCCGGCGCCTGGTTGACCGGCCCCGGCAATATATTTGCGATATAGCGTATGCGCGCAATATGTCCCGCTTACCACAGCGGGATGAACTTTAAAGAAGGAGGTGGTTACCATTAATGAACCAGTTTTTACAATCAATCCTGTTTTAATCTATATAATTCCGCCTGTTTGCTTATTGATAGGGTACTTTATATCTTTCCTTATTCTGCGCAATAAAGCCAGCGCAAAGGAGAGAATTGCAAAACAGATGATTGAAGACGCCAAAATGGAAGCTGAAAGGCTTCAAAAAGGCGCGGAAGTTACGGTTAAAGAGAAACTTTTCCATAAAAGGGAAGAGTTTGAAAAAGAGACGCAGGAGACAAAACATGAATTGCGCCAGCTTGAAAAGAGATTAAGCAAACGAGAAGATAATCTGGAGAGAAAGCTTGAGATTCTGACTAAAAAAGAGCGCTCAATAGATACTCAGGCCGGCAACCTGACTGAAAAAGAAAAAAGCCTTGAAACCCAAAAAGGGGAGCTTGCCAAGGTTATTGAAGAAGAGAAAAAAGCGCTCTTGAACATTGTGGGCCTTTCCAAGAAGGATGCGGAAGACCTGCTTTTAAATAAGCTTGAAAAGGAGTTGGAAGAAGAGTGCTCTAAATTGATTAACAGAAAGTTGCAAGCCGCAAAAGACACTGTGGAGGATAAGGCCCGTTCTTTAATTTGCACGGCCGTGCAGCGTTGCGCTTCCAGCGGCAATATTGACAATGTTGTAAGCTCTATTCCATTGCCAAGCAATGATATGAAGGGCCGTATTATCGGCAGAGAAGGCAGAAACATCCGCGCCTTTGAGAAAGCCACCGGCATTGACGTTATAGTTGATGACACCCCGGGCATAATCGTCCTTTCAGGGTTTGAAAGCATCCGCAGGGAAATGGCCAGAATGGCGATGGAAAAGTTGATCGTGGACGGCAGAATACATCCGGCCAGGATTGAAGAGCTTGTGGAAGAGACTAAAAAAGAGTTGGAGCATATTATTATTGAGACTGGAAAACAGACCTGTTTTGATCTTGATATACACAATGTGCACCAGGAGATAATAACATTAATGGGCAAGCTGAAATACAGAACCAGCTATGGCCAAAATCAACTTCAACACTCTATAGAGGTGGCAAATATAGCCGGTATGTTGGCCGGCGAACTGAAACTTGACCCACAGATAGCCAAAAGAGCGGGTCTGTTTCACGATATCGGCAAGGCCGTCAGCGTTGATTCTGAAGGCACCCACGCCGTAATAGGCTCGGAAATTGCCCGGAAACGCGACGAGACCCCTGAAGTGGCCAACGCAATAGGCGCGCATCACGAAGAGATGCCTATGGAGTCGGCGTATGCCGTCATTGTCCTGGTGGCCGATGCGCTTTCAGGCAGCAGACCGGGAGCCAGACGCGAAACGTTTGAAAAATATGTTAAAAGGCTTGAAAAACTTGAAAATATCGCCAACTCTTTTGGCGGCGTTGAAAGCGCTTACGCTATTCAGGCCGGCAGAGAGGTTAGAGTCATTGTGAAGTCGGATCAGGTTAATGATGATATGGCCGCAAAAATCTGTTACGATATGGCCAAGGAGATTGAAGAGGAGCTTGAATACCCCGGCGAAGTAACTGTGACGGTTATAAGAGAAACCCGAAACGTGGAAAAAGCAAAATAGCAATTAACAAAGCAACGCGCGCCGCGTTAAGCCCCGGCTTAACGCGGCGCAAAACGTTGCGCCTCAAAAACTTCCCCGCGCGTTATTTTTAATTGCGCCGGCATTTCAATATTCCGCATTTTCCGTTTAAATTCACACTCAAATCTCATGCGAAACAACTTTGATGTAATAGTAGTCGGCGGCGGGCATGCCGGTTGCGAAGCCGCGCTTGCGGCGGCGCGCATGGGCCGCGCAACATTGCTGATCACCGCTAATTTCGACACGGTAGCGCAATTGTCGTGCAATCCAGCCATCGGTGGCTTGGCTAAAGGCCAACTGGTCAGAGAGATCGACGCCTTGGGCGGCGAAATGGCAAAAGTCACCGATATGACCGGCATTCAATATAGAATGCTCAACACAAGCAAAGGCCCCGCTGTTCGTTCCCTCAGGGCTCAGGCCGACAAAAAACAGTACCAGTTTTTAATGAAAGAGCGGCTCGAAGCGCAGGATAACCTGTTTATAAGGCAGGACATGGCCGAATCCCTCTGTATTGAGAACAAGAGGGCGGTTGGCGTAATCGGGAAGAACAAGATTAAATATCTCGGCAACGCCGTCATTATCACAACCGGCACTTTCTTAAACGGCTTAATACATTGCGGAACCTCGCAAATACCCGGCGGCAGGGCCGGCGAACCCGCGTCAATGGAGCTTTCCGGTTCGTTGAGGGGTTTAAATCTTGAGATCGGAAGGCTAAAAACAGGCACCCCGGCCCGCATTAACAGCAAAAGCGTTGATTTCAGCGCGCTTGAGCCTCAATATGGCGACGAAACGCCGTTGCCGTTTTCATTCACCACCAATAAAATAGATCGCCCCCAGGTTCCATGCTATATCACACACACCAACAAAAAGACGCATGACGTTATAAAAGCAAACCTGGATAAATATCCCCTGTTTACAGGCCAGATAAAAGGCGTAGGCGCAAGATATTGCCCTTCGATTGAAGACAAAGTTTTCAGGTTTCCTGAAAAGGATAGCCACCAGGTCTTCCTTGAACCAGAAGGCCTCAACACTATGGAGATGTATTGCAACGGAGTCTCCACAAGCGCTCCACCCGAAATGCAGGAAGAGATGTTGCGCACAATCAAAGGGCTTGAAAATGTGGAAATTACCCGTTACGGCTACGCAATTGAATACGACTTTGCGCCCCCAACACAGATAAAACCGTCCCTGGAAACCAAAATAGTGGAAAACCTCTTTCTCGCCGGGCAGATCAACGGCACTTCCGGATACGAAGAGGCTGCCGCGCAAGGCATTATGGCCGGCATTAACGCCTGCCTCAAGATAGAAAATAGCGATCCCTTTATCCTGGACAGGTCTGAAGCATACATAGGCGTGCTCATTGACGATCTTGTGACAAAAGGCACCTCCGAGCCCTACCGCATGTTCACATCGCGCGCGGAATACAGGCTCTTGCTTCGCCATGACAACGCGGACAGGCGTTTAATGAAATACGGCTATAAATTCGGCCTCATATCTCAGCAACAGTGGGATGCCTTAAATGAAAAAGAGGATAAAATAAAAGAGGTACGGCAATATCTCGAAAGCAAGACCACGGCTAACAACAGCCTCGCAAAAATATTGCGAAGGCCGGACAGCAAATTTGAAGACATCCTGGAGATGGACGAATCTCTAAAAGGTTTTAACATATCTGAAAGCGCGCAGGAACAGGTTGAGATTGAAGTGAAATACGAAGGCTACATTGCAAGACAACGCGCGCAAATAGAAAAGTTTATGAAAATGGAGAACTTTGCCATACCTGACTGGATCGACTTTGAAAGCATACCTGAAATGCGAATAGAAGCCCGCCAGAAATTAACCGCCGTAAACCCTCTCTCCCTCGGGCAGGCATCAAGAATATCCGGCGTCTCCCCCGCCGACATAGCCATCCTAATGCTGTACATTGAAGGCAAAGCGCGAAGAGCGGAGCGCAAACCTGAATAGTCATTGGTAATAGGTAATCAGTTGGCAATTTACAATTGGCGGTTGGCAAGGCGAGCGTGTAATCGGTTATCAGTTATCAGAAGTTAGCTCATTACAAGGCTCCCGCCTTGTTACGCAATGTCCCAAGAGGCTCCGCCTCGTCCCGAAAGTTTTTCGGCGCGCAACGTTGGTTCATGTCCCCTCTAAAAAGAGGGGAACGAGGGGTGTGTTATCATAAACAAGCTCTATTAATTCCTGTCTTCCTTATAACAATAATGCCTGCCTCAAAAATTCCCCTTGAGATGATATATTTAATAAAGTAATGTATTAGATAGTTGAAGAATAGCCCATCGAATAATTGTCGAAAGTAAAAAGTAGTAAACGTATTTTTCAATTAAAACATCCTGCAACCTGATATGGAGTTAATGATGAAAGTATTGGAATTGGAAGTAGATGAATCAGTTTTTGATAAATTTAGAGAGATGATGGATATATTTCCTGAAAATATGGTTAAAATAAAAGAGATATATGATGATTCCCACATTTCTTATGCGCCGGATGATGAGCAAAAAGATATAGAGCAAAAAATGTCAAATAAAGATTGCCACGTTGTGTCACATTCCAACCTTATTAAATTATGAATCTCCAAAGCGGCGGACGGTGTGTGTAAATTGCGCTGAATAGTTGCTGATGAATGTAAAAAAACAAGTTGTTAATTTTCAAGCCTCAAGGCGCTAAATTTCAACCTCTTCCCGAAAAAGGTCCGCCGTGGTATAAGCAACTACATCTCTTGCGTCTATTTTCTCATTCGCTTGCCACAAATCATAAATTTTTTGCAGATTAAGCCAAAACTCAGCGTCTGTTCGCGGAAAAGCTTTTCCCAGTCTTATGGCCATCTCAGGGCTAATAGCGGAACGCCCGTTAATAAGGTTAGAAAAAGTCTTCCTCCCAACACCCAAATCTTTAGCGATTCTGGTAATTGTAAGACTAGCATTGTTTGACAGCATTGGTTCAACAAAGTCTTCCTTTAACATTAATCCCGGATGCAAAGGGCTATGCATTATCATTTTATTTTCCATACAAATCCTTTTTTAGGCGTGTCCCAACGCCGCGGCATCCCTCTCGTTACAAGGCTCCCGCCTTGTAACGCAATGTCCAAAGAGGCTCCGCCTCGTCCCGGAACGTTTTCCGGCGCGCAAGAAATCACAGATAAATCCCGCCTCGTCGCCAACAACGTTGGTTCAAGTCAGAGACATTGAACCAACAAACAGCGCTTTTTCCGCTTAACTATAAGCCGTCACTTACTTTTAAATTGAACTCTTAGGTTATTTATTACCTTCTCAATCCCATCAGCCACATTTTCCCACGCGGAATCACGGTTTTTCCAAACTGTGACAGCTTTGCCGTCCGTAGGCAACGCCTCCAGTTTTGCAAATGGCGCTAATGACCATTTTACGTCTCTGACAATAATCGGGATAACAACAGCATCGTTGTCATCATGGCGTTCTAAAGCTCTCTTCATCTCAACATCATAACAGTACTCAGACGCTATAAAGTCAGAGCTTACCAACAGCAGAATAATATCCGCCTTTTCAAGGTTTTCATCTATCTTGCCTTTCCAGTCATCACCGGCAATTAACCTGCGATCGTGCCATATGTTTATAAGTTTTTGCCGCTGAAAAATAGTTAAATGGGTCACCAATTGATCGCGCAACTCATCATCTTTATGTGAATAACTTACAAACATGCTTAAGTCCGGTTTTACCGTATTCGGTTCTTTATGTTCATCTGTTTTTCTTGACCCTTCAAGGTCAATGCTATTAAGCAGTTCCCGTACATTCACTGTAATTACATCGCCGTCAACAACTTTTGGAAATGTCTCTATTCCATTTCTCTCCATTACAATCAACTCTTCATATGAAATCACAATCTGTGGAAATTTCGGAACAGGAACCATTTCAACCGGGTTAAACTTAAGCCCGCTATGAATATGTTCAAAGTTTGACCGGATGACTGAAAGCAACCTGCGCCTGCTTTTAATCGGGCCGGAAATTGATATTGAAATCCTGTTGTCATGGGCGTCAGCTTTAACAAGCGCCAAATTGCCTTCAAACTTCAGGATAACGCCTGTTCTCCATCGTGGCTGCTCTCTGCTGAGAACATGAGTGCGCACAATAAATTTGGGCAAAAGTCCCTCGGGCAGAATATTATAATGGTATTGGAAGTTAAGGCAATCTTCCGGTTTAAAATGCGAAGCTTTTTCCGGTTGTTGCTTATCCAGAAGTTCGGGTATAAGGTAATGATCCATCTCATCGGGAAAATTAAAACAGAGTTCAAACTTGCGCATTAGTTCAAAAAGGAACAGGTGCCGTTCCGTGGGATATTTTTCTGCGTCGAGTATTGTTGGCAGATCTTTTACAAACAGCTCCCCTTTCTGTTTTTCAAGGTTTTCCGCGTTAAGCAGTTTATAAATGCCCTCGGTAACCCAATGAGGATTCAGCACATGAGTGTCGCGCAGTCGCGGGTCATCTTTGTAGTTCAGGGCAATACCCAGGCTGTGCAGGCAAAACGCAAGCGACTCTTGTGATTTTTGATCTTTTATATCTTTTTTTTCGCAGATAGTTTGATATCGATCAAATGTTATATAGTTCTCCTCCATATTAGTCATCTCATCTTTAATATCAAACCATGCCGCAGGAAATGAGTCCCTTAGATGCTCAAGCCTGTCTGTTTCATTAAGGATCATATCATTTAACTGGTCAATACCTGTATTGTCCTCACAATCTGTTTTTATAAAACCACGGATTGACGGAAATTTCTCTTGTAGCCCTCTGCGGTTAAGGTCAAACGGATGCTCATTTATCTTGTTAAGCACAATAATAACAGGAGAATCTCCTCCAAAACTTTTAATCAGGTTCAGCCAGTATTCAGCGTCCATATCCTCATGGCCTTGTCTGCCGTTAAGCACAAGCAGGTACAGACTGCGTTCAGTAAGGAAGAACTGGTGCGTTGAGTGCATTATCTCCTGGCCGCCAAAATCCCATATGTTAAGTTTAACATCTTCATCACTGTTCAGTTTAACAGGCCAACCGGTTATGTTAATGCCCTCGGTCTTTTTCTCTTCTTTATAAAAAATTTTATTCGCTAATCGATTAACAATAGATGTCTTTCCTACAGTTCCATGCCCCACCAATATTAATTTTGCCTCATTTAATGGCCGTTTGCCTTTTACAATATTAAAGTAATAATTAAGGATGTCTGTCGGTTTTGCTGAAGTTGTGTGTTTTTTACCTGCTTTAGGCCCAAGTATCTCAAGAGGGATAGAGAGCTCCTTGTTATTGTGTAAATATAGCACTTTCAATCTTTTTAATTTTTTTAATGATTCCGGAATTGTTGTTAACTGATTATTGTAAAGATATAGTATTTGCAGGTTAGTTAAATTCCCTATTGTTTCCGGAATTGTTGTTAACTGATTATTGAAAATATAAAGTCCTTGCAGGTTCGTTAAATTTCCAAGAGACTCCGGAATTGTTGTTAACTGATTATAAAAAAGATATAGTTTTTGCAGATTATTTAAATTTCCAATTGACTCCGGTATCGTAGTTAACTGATTTCCTGAAAGTTCTAGTATTCGTAAATTATTTAAATTTCCAAGAGACTCCGGAATTAAAGTTAACTGATTATTGTAAAGATGTAGTTTTCGCAAATTATTTAAACATTCAATTGACTCCGGTATTGAAGTTAACTGGTTATTGTAAATATCTAATTCTTGCAGGTTCGTTAAATTTTCTAGTGAATTTGGTATTGTAGTTAGCTGGTTATTGTAAATATAAAGTATTTGCAGATTATTTAAATTCCCAATTGCCCCCGGTATTGTAGTTAACTGATTCCTGGAAATATCAAGTATTTGCAGATTATTTAAATTTCCAATTGACTCTGGTATTGTAGTTAACTGATTCCTGGAAATATATAGTGTTTGCAAGTTAGTTAAATTGAATAATGACTCCGGCAAGTGCGGTAAACTTAATTCCGACAAACTCAAAAATACGTTTTTATTGTCATAGGCTTTTTGTATTCGTTTTTCTGCTTCTTTAATATTATCCATTTTATTGCCTTTCGCTATGCCTTTCACACGCTTTGCCGTTGTGTGAAAAACTGTCATTGTAATGTTATTTACGGAACAAACTACTAGTTGCGAGGCTCCAGCCTTGTAACAATCATTAGTGGCACAGGCATCCTTGCCTGTGTTTCAATTGATCACAGGCAAGGATGCCTGTGCCACTATTTATTAGAATTTTAAAATCGTTCAATTTAGGTTGAATAAATATTTTATAATTACACACCCCTCGTTCCCCTCTTTTTAGAGGGGAGGTTGTTCGCCGGCGCTCTTTCCTATACGTGATTTATGGTTGACGGTCATAACGGGGCCTTGTAACGAGCTTATAAACCGTCATTTGGTTGCCCAGACATTTGGCTGTTTTGTTATAATTACAGAAAATAAAAATTATAACAAATTGAAAATGGTTTGTCTGCCGTAAATCTTGCGTTTATGTTGTGAATGAAAGCGGATATCAATGAATCGAAAAGCAAAAACGTTTAGAAGCAATCTGCAAGACAGGTCCAGCGTTTAGTTGATAACGACTAATTGTAAATTTTCGAATTTTCCGGGTCTGAAATATTCAAAATAGAAATCTTTTGAGAAAAAAGAAGGATTAGTTTACAATTTCTTGATCTTATTAAAATTCAAAGATTGATAAGTGATAATAATGAATTATTTCAGGAGAAATGGAATGAGTACTTTAACGCTTGAACATGAATGTTTAGCTCAAAGAGTTGTTTTTACAAATGATTTTTTTGTGGTTTATATTAATGATGGGCGAAATATATCCGTGCCTATTATATGGTATCCTCGATTGCTAAACAGCAATAAACAAGAACGTGAAAACTATGAACTTATTGGAGATGGAGAAGGCATCCATTGGCCGGATATTGACGAAGATATTTCTGTCGAGGGGATATTGGCGGGACGACGCTCATGTGAAAGCCAAAGCTCTCTTGATAAATGGCTTAAAAAAAGGGCCAAATAAAATCAGAATTAAAAATTGCTAACAAATCTTTCGCTTTTTGTTTGCGGATTTCCACTTCTTTAATACTATCCATTTTATTTCCTTTCGCTACTTTTTCACACCATTTGTCGGCATGTAAAAAACTGTTATTAGGTTTTACCGTTAATTAGGGGCGTTGTTATATAGAGTCAAACGTTTCCGGTTTTTAGAGAGAGATATTTTTTACCGCTAGTTGCAAAGCAGGAGCCTTGTAACTAGCATTAGTAGTGGCGCAGGCATCCTGCCTGTGATCAATTGAAATACAGGCAAGGATGCCTGTGCCACTATTTATTAGAATTTTAAAATCGCTAAATTCAGGTTGAATCAATATTTTATAATTACACACCCCCTTGTTCCCCTTTTTTTAGAAGGGATGTTGTTCGCCGGCTCTCTTCCGATACGCTATTTATGGTCAACGATTATAGCGGCGCCTTGTGGCCGGCTTATAAGTTGTTATTTAAAGTAGCTACATAGTTCCTGATCATGTTTTTGTATTTCTGTGTGATATAATTGTGCAAAAAGTTGACATCGTTGCTAAATTTGCGTACAATCGTGCATCATGATAGACAGAATTATAAAACTGCCGGAAAAAAAGTCATTTTTCCTGTTCGGGCCTCGTCAAACAGGCAAAAGCACGTTAATTGATTTTAGATTTACGGAATCTGTTTGGAAAATTGATCTTCTTGAAGAAGAGACTTTTTTTGTTTTTACTAAGAATCCATCGCTTTTTCGAAAGCAGGCTATTGAAAAGATTGAAAATGGGGGAATTAAAACCATATTTATTGACGAAGTTCAGCGCGCGCCGGCTCTTCTTAATGAAACGCAAGCCATAATGCGTAAATACAACAGTTGCAGGTTCATCCTGACGGGCTCAAGCGCAAGAAAACTGAAAAGAGGAGGGGCTAATTTATTAGCCGGGCGGGCTTATGAACGGAGCCTATTTCCCTTTACTTACAGTGAAATTGGCGACGGTTTTAAACTTGACGACGTTTTATTATATGGCGCGTTGCCGCCGGTAATCGACGCGGACACGGATGATAAAATAGAAATATTATCGGCTTATACCAATACTTATCTTCGCGAAGAGATTAAAAATGAGGGTATAGCGCGAAATGTGGGAGGCTTTTCACGGTTTTTAGATATGGCGGCTTATCAATCCGGTGAATTATTGAATTACTCGAACATTGCCCGGGAATGTCAAATCCCCAAACGAACCGTACAATCTTATTATGAGATTCTTGAGGATACCTTTATCGGTTTCAAACTTGAACCGTGGCGAAAAAGCATACGAAAAAGACTGAGCGCTCACTCAAAGTTTTACCTGTTTGACACCGGCGTAACAAACGCGATAAACAGGCGTTTAACCGCGCCAATGGATCCGCAATGGCAAGGAAAGCTTTTTGAACAGTTTATTATACTCGAAACATACAGGCTTATAAATTATCTGCGCAGTGAAGCCAACATGTTTTTTTGGCGGACAAACCATGGATCAGAGGTGGATATACTGCTTGAAAAACATGGGCATATCCTTGGAGCTTTTGAAATAAAATCCGCGCAAATAGTACATTCCACCCATCTTTCAGGCCTCCGTTCCTATCTTCAGGAGAACCCTGACGTTCCATGTTTTGTAATAAGCCGGGCTAACGACGCCTATAAAATAGGCGATATCAAAATCATCCCCTGGCGGCAATATCTAGAAACGCTTTCTGAGCTTCTGGTTTAAAACCCCGGTTTCATAACATTCGCATACATGCGGATTGCTTCTTTGCGCAACCAACAAATTCCGAGCCATAAACATGTTAAACTGCTACATTTCAAAACAATTCGCGTTCAAACAGGAGCTTTGGAGCGATATCATTTTTTTTTTAGTCAAACAAATCGAATTTTCGAAAGACCAAGTTCGTGTATGTTTTCTTAAAATGCAATGAAATAAAACCCTAAAGGGTAAATTCCAATAAAAATAGCTTGTTGGAGTTAAGGCTTTAGCCTTTTATTCATCAACAAATTTCGAAAATCTAATGCTTTTGAGTATATTTTTTCATTTGAGGCGTTGGGCGGCTGTTGATTTTTGTAAAAAAACAACAGCCGCCGTATCCTTGCCTTTTTTGTAAACAGGCATGCTATTTTATTCGATAGTTAAATCGCAGGTTTGCGGGTTGTATTCTTTTAGGGCATAAAACGAGTTGCGTTGGTCGTCCTTTTCCGCTGTGAGGCCCAGGTAGTAGTCGCTATAGTACTTATTAACCAGGGTGATTTTGTCTCCAAAGGCTATGCCTTTTGTTTTGTCTCCGCCTATTTTCTTTACAATCCATTTTTGGGTCTCAAATTTGTTATATTGTTTGTAGTAATATGGATACCAGGTTTTGCTCCAGAATCCAAGGTAGCAGTACTCAGGTTCGTCAAAGACTTCCAATGTTTTCAGCAAAACAACATCTCCATCCTGAAGTTGTCTGGCATCTTTCTCATTATCAGGCAATAAAAATGTCAGAGGGACTCTCATTTTCTTTAAATCAGCAATAGGGAAATACTCCTTTGCGCCTTGAGAAGCGAAAAATTCAAGCGCCGCATGTGCGGCATAAAGCCCGCTGCCTATAGATAAATAGAACTCGCGGCCCAATTTTAAAGGGGTTCCTTTCGGATCTGTTTCAGCAGGCTTTTTGCCTGGAACCGGCCATAATATTGGGTCGCCCACGCTTTGTTTTGCAGCCACCTGTAGTTTGACGCTGTTATTGGCGAGTTTTTGCAGACCGGCGTCAATAAATTGGGTATGATGTTCGCTAGCCTTAACAAATTTATAATAATCAGTGTTATAAAACTGGTCCGGTTTTTTGATTTCACGATCGCTTTTTTGCTCGACTTTTTGATTAACATCGTCAACAATCCAGTTCTTGTTGAATTCAAGCTCTCTCTCTTCGGTGTCTGAAATGGCAAATAATTCAGGCATTTTGTTTTGCCATAATCGGCTACGGTTGCCTTCAGTAGACCGCAGGGCCAGGATCTCTTTAACCACATTCAATTTGTTGTTGTCAATAACGGATTCGTCTACCTTTCCGTCAAATTTCTCGCCTTTTAAATAACAAGCCGTAGCCTTAACCGATAGCAGAAAGGCCTCAATATACGCCTGGTAATTATCTTGCGCAACAGTTAAACCCGATTTTTTTGTGTATTTCCATTGGCGATACGGATCGTCCGGCAATCTGCCTAACCGTCCATGACCAAAACCTTTTACTCCCGGGAAGTACGGCATATACGCGCCCCAATCCTTATCCGGTATGGCAACATCCTTTCCTCCGGCAGTGTCATACGCCTGGCCGTTAAATCCAATGCCGTTAATATCGTCGTTAGTGGTGGCCGTAAAACCCTGGTGCGCTCAGGTATCAACATAAACATGCATGCGCAAGCCAAGCAAGTGAAGGTTAAAACCATAGTCAATGTCGGAACTCTTGCGTATATCAATTGTGTCGTTAATCATATCCCGAGCCAACTGGTTGTTCGGCGCGCATATCAATTTCCAATCATCCTTGTTATCCGATGCGCCGCCGGGAGGCGTCATAAACTCATAATTGTAATTGCCTCCCGGCAGAAAATGGAAAGGTATCCACACTTTCCGCCAATACTCCTCTGATTTTGTGTAAGATGCCGCCGTGTCCGCCAAATTGCCAAATCCAATGCTCATAACCACGGGCTTAAACGAGCGGCCCTGATATGTCCACTCCTTGGTCGAGTCAAAAGCGTAATCCATCTCATCCACATATTGATCGCAATAAGCTACTAAAAAAGCTTTTTTATGATCCATGCCACCTAATCTGGCGGCCGCATACCCTCCGTAATAATGAAAATCAAGATACATAAACTTCTCCTTATGAAAAAATGTTACAAAAGCTCCCGAATTCGGGCAAGTAAAAAAGCAAAAGTTAAAAGTAAACTTCCGGGTTCATTAGATACCAGGGTTCCCTCCTTTCTTTGATAATGAAAACATGTGAAAATATTGTTACCTAACCCAGATAAATCGGAAAATGAGAAAGTAAAAAAATCAAAAGCGCGCCCACGAAAAGACACAAAAATGCACGAAATTAAAAAGCAAAAAGCAAATAAACCACAGATTCAACTCGCTCCCAAACTCCAGTTTGTGCGCGAAACAATTCAAGAAGCCCCAGCTTCGCGTTCGGATGCATATTTGGCCTCTTTTACACTCGAAGCCGGGGCTTCTTGAATTGCCGGTTACCAAGCAGGGGCTTGGCAACCAAAGTTCTAAGTAATTCAGAAAATATCATGTCAATAATTGTCAAAATTCACTTATAAGACACTAAATTTTTTCTAAGACAAGCTTAGTAAAAAATCCGCTTTCAGCGGGTTGTAACCAACAATATAACAACAGTTTACGTGATTAGCGGCAACATGTTGGCCGTTTTGGCGTTGTAAGCGTCTAAAGTTTCAGATGTTATTCTATAGTGAAAAGAAATTATAATAATCGCCAGTCACATTACAGCCACAAAATAATTGACTATATTGAACGTTTTTTTTCACCCGCCCACGTTTCAGTTCTAAAAAAACAATATAACGGTTCTTTTGATATAGACGTAAATGCTTTAATTACAACTTGTTAAGCTTTTTTTTAGGGCGCGGTTTTGCCTCGCTTTGAATTTAGATATATTTTTGTATGACAACAAGTTGCGGCTTGATAATTGTTACAAAAATGATTACAATTTTACTCTGTTTTTAAATATATAATTAGCAAATTTTCAATAAAAGTTCATATCCCACAAACAGGGACTTTAGAAGTTGACGATCATGAAGTTCAGCCGGCAAAGCGCTTTGAATGCAAATTCCGCAAATGTGCCGTTTAAAGTGAGTTTCGGAAATATTGGGTTAAAAAAACGTGCAACCGAATGACGATAAAGATAATCTATTAACCACAAAATCAGGCAGGTTTTTCCAGAAAGTCGTAGCTTATCCTAAAACAATATTGATAATTACTTTTTTATCCATATTGGCGACAGCGGTCTTCATTCCTAAGATTAAGAAAGATACCAGCTCGGAATCTTTCATGCCGGACTATCATCCCGCCGTGGTTTATCGTGAAAAGGTTAAGGATATATTCGGGCTGTCGGACCCGGTTGTAGTTGCTATAGTTAATAACGGGCCTACCGGAATCTTCAATCCTCATAGTCTGCATCTTGTAAATTGGCTTACAAACCACATAGGCGGCATTGAAGGCGTTGACATTGATCGAATAACAAGCCTTTCGACGGAGAATAACATTGTAGGCACGACGGAAGGAATGTTGGTTGAGCCGTTTTTTGAGGTTCCGATTACGAAACAGGACGAGGCTGACAAAGTCCGCGATTCCGTCATGGATTTCCCCCTTTATATAGGCGGTCTTGTGGCTGAAAGCGGAAATGCCACCCTCATTGTCGCTGAATTGCTTGATGAAAAAGCCGGCGCAAAGGTTTACGCCGACCTTATTGAACTGTCAAAAAAGGCTCCTGTCAAAGGTGAAAAGATATATGTGGCCGGTGAAGCCGCGGTTGTCGAATACCTTGGCAAGTATATAGACATGGATATACAGAGATTAAACCCTACAATATGGGTTATTGTGGCGTTTATACTGTTTTTTTCATATCGAACAATGCCCGGCCTGGCATTGCCGCATATTGTTTTAGTTGGATCGGTTTTAATTGTGCTGGGGATCATGGCCGTCTTTAAAGCCCCATTTTACATCATAACAAGCTCTTTGCCGGTAATCCTGATATCAATTAGTGTGGCGGACGGCGTCCATATTCTGGGCGAGTATTATGAAGATGTCGCAAAGCGGCCTGAAGCATGCAGGCAGAAGATGGTAGTTACAACCATGTCCAGGATGTGGAGGCCCGTGACTATTACTTCGCTTTCAGACATTGCCGGTTTTATGGGTTTGAGTTTTGCTTCTTTTATGCCTCCGATGAAAGCATATGGGGTTTTTGCTTCAATTGGAGTTGTGGTAGCTCTTTCAATCTCTTTATTTGCGGTGCCGGCCGGGCTCGTGCTGTTTAAAGTTAAGCCCAGCCGTGCGTTTAAGCCCGATAGTAAGAGGCATCGGATAAAGGGCGTTGATAAGTTTGGCCGTTTAATGGGCAAGTTTGGAAAGATGGCGTCAAATAGACCCGGGCTTGTGCTTGGCATAACTGTGTGTGTTGCAATAGCCGGCGTGATAGGGGCTTTAAAGCTTGAAGTAAATGAGTCAAGGATTGAGAATTTTAAACATTCCGCCGATATACATAAAGCCGACACTATTATAAACCAACTGTTTGACGGCACAAACTATCTGGACATAGTTGTTGAGACGGATGAATCTGAAGGCCTTTTTGAGCCGGCCCGATTAAAGCGCATTGAAGCTTTGCAGGTTTATCTGGAGTCGTTGCCGCATGTAAAAGGGACGGCTTCAATTGTGGATTACCTAAAACAGATGAACAAGGCTCTAAATGAAGATAATCCCTCTGATTATCGGTTGCCGGATAATAGCGAACTGGTTGCCCAATATTTTCTGCTTTATTCGATGAGCGGCAAATCAAATGATTTAGAGAATAAAATTGATTATGATTACCGGCTGGGCAATATACGCGTTACAATGGATTCCGGCCTTTACACTGACGCTAAAGTTGTGGTTGAATCGACCGGCAAATACATTAAAGAACAATTTAACGCTCCGGATATTACCGGCACCATCGCAGGCAGGCAGAATGTAAATTATAACTGGATTAGACAGATATCGAAAAGCCATTTCAGAGGTGTCGTCATTGCGTTTCTGGCAGTGTGGTTTATGACTTCCATCTGTTTTAGGTCTGTAGTTGCAGGTTTAATGGCAATGTTGCCCGTTTCTTTGGCCGTGTTGCTTATTTATGCTGTAATGGGGTTTTGCGGGATTTGGCTTGGAGTCGGCACTTCAATGTTTGCCGCTATTGCTATTGGGTTGGGAGTTGATTTCGCAGTGCATGTTGTTGATAGGTTAATTGTGGTTGTGCGTGAAGAGGGCAATACACTTGAAAATGCTTTTGAGATGCTCTTTCCGTCAACAGGCAGAGCATTGCTTTTCAGCTTTTTAGCCGTGTTTTTTGGGTTTGGGGTTTTGCTGTTAAGCCAGGCTTTGCCGCTTATAAGATTTGGCGTGCTTGTTCTGGTTGCCGTGGTTGTAAGCTTTCTGGCAAGCATTACAGTATTGCCTGCAATAGTAAAAATCGTGAAACCACGGTTTTTATATAAAGATAGATGATGACTCTTACCGGTTACCGGATACTCAATGCTTGATGCCGGCTAAAAAAGCGCGGAGAGTGGACGAGAACGCGACTGGGCCAAACCGGCCTGAATTATGCGCTGTTAAAATTTACAGGAAATCGTTATTGAAATTTTCCTTAATCTATGTTAATGTTTTTTCTGTTAAAATTACCAAGCTGGCGTTAAAATTGCGTTAAAATCGCAGGCGCTTATAGTTAACTGTGTGGATATATTAAGAGAAACGCGTTTTTGCCGCTGAAAACCGGTGGCTGAGAAAGGTAGAAACTACTATGAACAAGCTTATAAGCGGCGCTTTAGTTTTATTAATATTATTATGCTCAACAGCTCTTTTTGCGTCGGAGGGGGATCATGGGTTGCCCGCCGGCGATGAGATTGCTAAACGAATTAATGCCCGCGATACATGCGTATCTTTTTCAAAAACTCTTATAATGGAGTTAATAGATCGAAGAGGAAAGAAACGGTTAAGGGAGACACAGGCGTTTTGTAAATATTACGGAGAGGAGAAGCGCACTGTAATCTTTTATAAAGAGCCTAAAAACATAAAAGACACCGCATTTTTAACCATTGATTACGCGGAATCCGGCGCGGCCGACGATCAGTGGCTCTATTTGCCCGCGCTTCGAAAAGTGCGCAGAATTTCAGCTTCGCATCGTGGCGACTATTTCCTCGGAACCGACTTTACTTATGAAGATATAAAGAAAGAGACAAAGGTTGATATTAATGATTACAATCAGAAGACTATATGCGAGGAAGTTGTTGACGGGCACAGATGTTACGTTGTTGAAGGCGTGCCGGTTAGCGATAAAATCGTGAAAGAACTTGGGTATAGCAAAGCCCGCCAATGGGTGGATGCCGACATCTGGATTACACGCAAAGCGGTAATGTGGGATGTTAACGGCGCCCTTTTAAAAACAATTCAATTTAGCGATATTCGCAAAGTTCAGGATATCTGGACTATACACCAAATGGTTGCAAAAAACCATAAAACAGAACATATCACTCGCTTTGTTTTTAAAGATGTTGATTATAAAAGCGAAGTAAAAGATGATTTGTTTACTGAACAGGCCCTTAGGAGAGGGCTTTAGGCCGGCGCCGATGCTGGATGCTGGCGCTCTTGTCAGTTGTGCGTCAGTTGGTGGCGCTTTGTGGTTGATGCTTGGCTTGCGGTTGGTTCAACGTCTCCGGTTTGAACCGCGCTTTGCCTAACCTATACTTCGTAAATAATTTATAACAAACCATATTTTGCCCCCTCTATTAATTCCTCGTTGTTGTTGTTGTTCATTTGTGACTCTTTTGTGACTGAGATATGTTACCTTTTAGAAGCTTTGCGTCTAAACTGTTTTGGCGCTAAGTTTCTAACTATCGGCATATTATCCCCTCCGGGGATAATTCTCACTAGAACAGGCAAGCTGTTCAGTGTTCATTTATGTTAAAAAGAGATCAAAGATGGATATAAGCTGCAATGTGTGCAAGAAATCGCCTTGCGTGTGCGATTGCAAGGAGTGTGGAAGCAAGCCATGCGTTTGCATGCCGTGCGTGTGTAAACAAACTATTTGCATTTGCAATATTGACCCAAAAGAGTTTCGCCCGGGCGGAAAATATTCGCAATTGAAAGAGACAAATGGCGAACAACCTCCCATTGACAAAGACTGGGAAGCCTTTCTTGGCACCTTGAAAGGAATTCGCATACGCGTTGTTGACGGCGGGGGCACGGGGAATCAGGCCGCGCCCATAAGGCTGATAAATCAACTATTGAATGCCGGTTTTGATCCTGTGAAAATCACACTCATGCACAACAAGTTGACCGGCGGCAGGTTAAAGAATCTAAGGATTGATGATTTAGGCGTAACGATTATCGTTTTAGATGATGCGGAAGGGAAAAAAAGTTATGATGCGCTGCAAAGCGTTAACTATGCTAATGACAAGATTATAGGCATAACAGGCGCTAATGATGGGGCATGCGGTATTAGCATGGCAAATGAGCTTAAGGTGTCGGAATTGGTTGCGCTTGAGCCTTTTTCATGGCATTCAAATCAAAGGGGCCTGTTTGCCGAAAGTTTTGACAAAAGGTCTTTTAAGTTTAAAGGATTGAACTTGCTGAAAGAAGGCGTTTTTCCTTTGCGTCTTCCATTTTGCGCAAGTTATCAGGTTGATAATAAAAAGGAGCAACTTAAACGCACGGAGCTTGACCTTGCGTTGCTAAGTTCACTTGCTTTTGCAAAAGATAACAATATTGCGACAATGTTTACATACGGGATACACTCGTTGGATGAAGGTGAAGAAAAAACCTGCCACTTTTGGGTTGAAAGAGCTATGGCTGCGCTGGCAATCGGCATACAAACGGCAATGGAAAAACTAGGAAAACATAAGGGCGCGATCTTTTACGCTTTAAGCCCCAGGAATTACGGGATGGAGAATTACTTGGGAATTTGGGGCGGCTCTTTCCATTTATACAAAAATAGCGATAAGATAGAGTACTCTAATGATATAAAAGTCCATATAATATCCCTAAACCATAAAGATTTGAATGGCTTGATACAAAACGTTGCCTGTTCTAATAGAAATGAAGTAATTGTCGTGTTAAAGCCGGATGATGAAAGCATATCTCAGGATGTTTTCAACTCATGTCTTACGCAGTCCGACTTGCCTGTTGTAACTCAAGGGGCCAACACTGTCGGGCTTATGATTGAGCATTGTCGCCCATTTATTACCCTCTGGACAAATATTGAAGAGCAGCTCCCACCGCTTATCGATCCATTTGAAGATCTTTGGGCTAGGTTTTTAGAGCTTAAAATAGGCGACCGAGCCAATAATATTGATTGTTATAATGAAGTCGTAGGATTAATGAAGGACGCATACAACGCCATATATTTTGACCAGAATAAAAGCAAGGATGTAAGCAAAGAGCTCATTCTTGCAATGGCAAATAGATTGAGCAATTTTATCTGCGAATATTTTGGAAAACTATCAAAAGTTTGTCAATATTTTGAATTGTTGAAATCCAACGATGAAAAAATACCTCCCATATTGCGCAACCAACTTGCGCTGGCCCTGGAGCTGCTAAACCAAACAGTCGCCCGTTAGGCATACAGTAATGTGAGCCTGCGGTTGGTTCAAAGTCTCTGACTTGAACCTCGCTTGACGTAATCTATAGTCAAACAAATCAGGTTTTCGAAAAATAATATTTACGTATTGTTATATTCAAACGCAATGAAATAAAACCCTAAAGGGTAAATTCCAACAATATCCTGCCACCGGAGTTAAGGCTTTAGCCTTTTATTCATTTACTAATTTCGAAAAACTAATGCTTTTGAGTATATACTTGGCGCTCGGTTGTTGTCAGGCTGTTTTTAAATAAGGTAGTTGCGCTGCCGGCGTGAATGCCAACAGAGTTTGAGAAAAACCGGAAAGGGATGAGTCGAAGGGCGTTTGAGTGTTTTGCATTGACTTATATAAAATATGGTATAACATCATTAACAGTAGTAATATTTTGAGATGGCAATGAAAAGGATGGCTGGAAAGATTATAGTTTGAACCCAGGCGGTAAAAGTGTTCTTATATTCAAGTTTTACGCTATATACCTTTCATCTTATGATTACAAGGGAGCTCTTGGCAAGGATGTGGAATTGACGCCGCTGGTTTTGTTAATGAATGTGCCGAACCTAACGTAATCTATGTTTACCGGACTTGCCAAA
Organism: Candidatus Anammoxibacter sp.; assembly: GCA_021777105.1. Taxonomy (GTDB): domain Bacteria; phylum Planctomycetota; class Brocadiia; order Brocadiales; family Anammoxibacteraceae; genus Anammoxibacter_B. The sequence continues at coordinate 91,063 of JAIQZQ010000031.1, read as the reverse complement.
TGGTTAAATGTTGATAGCTTGAAGAAAAGGCCGCTCTGGGCGTCCGAAGAAATGCTTATCGCGCGGTGGTTTATTTTAAGAAAAGGAATCTTTGGTTTGTATATCTTTCAGCTTTTTCTTAAGTTCACTAACTTCTTTTTCCAAATTAGCGGCATGAATTTGATATAGTTCCTCGCTAATGTTTCCTTGATCATTCAATTCTTTTAAAAACTGCATTTTTTCTAATTTTCCTTCAATTTTTCCTTCAATTTTTCCTTCTATTTCCCCTTCGGTGTAAATATCTTTATAGAATTGAGTCTCTTTAAACGGAGCCATTTGAGGTAACATTGATAAAATCTCCTTTTTGTTTTTTTGAATAAAACGAGTAGTTAACCACTCGATAAAGACTTCAATATACCTTTCTTTGCTTTGTGCCGGTAATGTTGAATTTATAATTTGATTATAAAATTTAGTGACATTTTTTTCAAGTTTTTCTAAATCATCTTCCACAAAAGGGTAAAAAATAGCAACCATGGGATGGCCCGGTTTCTCATCCGACAATTTTTTCAGCAAATCTAATAGATAGAAAACCTGAAACTTTCCGCCTTCTACTTGTGTAAAAGAGGTCCATGGCTCACGTTTAGGATCGTAGCTTGCGTCTCCGAAGATAATTATACCATGAAAAATCTTATGCCTGTTGTCCCGGCTAAGAGAGGCCATCTCCAGAATAGTTCGCTCGTAAATAGTCTCTTCCTTTTGGTTCTGAAATTCAACAACAAAATATGGTTGTTTCGGATCATCCGGTTCCAACAATCCGTCCATCTCTCGGGAAAATTCCTTAATTACAACGGATTTAAATGAATAGTTACCTTTGCATGGCGAGCCTATAAGATCAAAAAGGAAATTGGGTTCAGTTGAAAATATCTTATACAGTTCGGTATCTGATTTCATAATACGATGTTTATTTCTTAAAATTTAAATATACAAAAAAACTGTCGTATTATATCCTGTTATATAGTAAAAATCTAACAGTTAAGTTCGTTATAGACTAAAGTGTTGGTAATTTAACAAAAAAAAATTACCGGTATTCATGCCGATATGAGCAGTTTAAAAAGAAATGAAGCCGCCTGTTTTATTGTTTTCGCGCAGACCATTAAGCAATATCATTGATACGTTGCCGGCTATTGTTGATTTATAGCTAAACAGCAAGAAAAACGTAACAGTTTACGATGGAAGATTGTGATAATAAGTTGCTTGTAAGTAAAAAATGACTGCATAATATTTGTAGAATATTATAATGTTTTAACTAAACGCGCAACTGAAGAATATCGAACCGCAGAATGTTGAATTACGAAGGCAAAAGAGATAGTTATTTCTTTCCGATCCCTAAGTTAAATTTTCCAGATCCGCCAAGTCCTGATGCCTCCCTACAGCCTTTTTATTTATTTTTAGATTCTCTATATCAATAAAATGAATTATTGTGTTGTCTATTTTGAGTATAGATTTGGATTTATAACAAGTTTCAAAATTAACTCCTTTTACTTCCGTCAGTAAATCAATACGATTTGGCGGTTTACCAAGTTGCACAACGTATCCCGGCTCTAAAAAGTCTTCCGGTTTTAAGCCCAGAGAGTCGAAACCGAAATCTTTTAACGATTGAATTAAATTATTCGCATTCTCTTTGTTTACCCAAATCCATATGTCCAAATCTTTTGTGTAGCGAGGATGGCCATGAAAAGCAACCGCATATCCTCCGACAACAAGATATCGAACATTATGTTTGTTTAGTGATTGAATAAACTCTTTGAAATCCTGGTTTAATGCCATATTTCCACTCTATATATTCGCTTCTGATAGATTCTAATGCTTCTAATCGTTTTTCATAAGATTGGGTTTGCCAATATTTAAAATCATTGCCGGCATCTGCGATTTTGACTCTTTTAACGGCGTTTCTATCAATACTCATTTCTGTAAGCGCTCCTTCTCTTGTGAATAATTATTGAATATTGCATTACGAACGGATTAAAGCAAAAGTAAATTTTAGGCGTGGTTTGCAGGGTTGTTAACGTTACAGGCATCCTTGTCTGTGATTAATTGAAACACAGGCAAGGGCGGCGCCTGTGACACCGTTTATATGATTTATTAAAATCGATCGAATTAGTATCTTATAAATCAACTCGTGACAAGTTTTGACAAGATATTTAAAAGTTTTACCAAATCGCAAAGCAAAAACGTTTAGGAGCAGTCTCAAGACTGCTCCAGCTTTTAATGACTAATAGCTAATTTCCGGTTTATCCGGGTTAGGTAATGCTAATTTTACAAAATGAGCGTTTGGTTTAGGCGGCAAGGCCCTAATCCGCCGCCACGGTTTCTACTTTTTTCAGGTGGTTTAGGTTCATTCTTCTTGGTTGGTTGTTTGTGCTGGTTGACCAGTCCTTGGCAGGGGTGATTGGCTCTATTAGTTTCAGGTTGCCCTGTTTATCGAGTTGGTCGTAAATGTCTTGCCAGACGCATGGGGTTTCGTTGCCTACTTCGCACTCGCCTTTTTGCGATCCGCCGCATGGGCCGTTTAGCAGGTTTTTTGCGCAACGGCTTACCGGGCATATGCCGCCTGTTTCAGCCAGCACGCAGTTGCCGCATCCCACGCACCGTTCCCAAAAAACACCGGGTTCGGTAGGCGCGCCCATAAATGTGGTGTTGAGGCCGGGGAGCACCTTGATCTGCGGGTATCTTTCAGCCATGAATTGCACGCCGATTCCGCATGCCAGGGATATTATGGCATCGTGATTACCCACAAAGTCGTTTACGGGCTCAATAAACTCCCATTCACACTGCCTCTGTATGCCGCCTTCTTTTATCTCTATATCTGAACCTTCAAGTTTTGCCGCGAGTTTCAGTTGCGAAGCAAGCTCCTGCACCTGTTTTTGACCGCCTGCGTGGCAAATAGATACGCACGCCTCGCAACCCAATATGCAAACTTTTTTATATCCCGCAAGGTTCTCTTTAATCTCTTTAAATGGTTTTGCTTCAGCTACTATCATTATCTCTACCTCTAAAATGGCGGACAAACCATAACAATGTTAATCCGCCGGTTATAAGTTTATACCCCCAGTCCGATTCAAACGGACGACCTTTAGCTCCGGAGGCTAACGCTCTATTCACTGAGCTATGGGGGCGAGTTTGTTTAAGAATTTAATTGTAAATAATGCTCCATTTTACTTTAGATAAATATAAAATCAAGGTGTTTATCCAGCTGCTTCGGCAAAAGCCGGAGCAGGTATTGTTTTGCGCGCCAAACCATAAGGATTTGCCGTTGGTTGAGTTTGTTTTGCTTTAACAGTCTATTTTCTCAAAAAGATGCTTGCCGTTAGTAGCAAGTGTCCTAATTTAAAGAACTTAGGTGTGTGTTGTGCCCTCTTTTTTGATTGACAAATAAGAGGCGGCTGATATAATGTTCGTTTCGTTTATATTTTGATTTTTGCATATCGCAGGAATTATTAAAATTTTTGACATAAATGCAGGTTGGGGAATTTGTTTTAACGAGCGCTTATTTTCCGTCTGATCCAGTTTATTAATAAGAAACATGAAGGTTCCTCTGCTTGATTTAAAACGGCAATACAGCGTTATAAAAGATGAGATAAAGGTTGCGATTAACGACACACTTGAAAGCCAATGCTTTATTTTAGGTCCGGTTGTTGCGGAGTTTGAGAGGCAGATGGCTGAGTACACGGGGTCGAAAGGGGCCGTGGGCGTGTCGTCAGGCACGGACGCTTTGCTTTTGGCCTTAATGGCCTTGGGGGTCGGCGCCGGAGACGAGGTTATAACTTCGGCCTTTACATTTGGGGCTACGGTCGGCACAATTCAGAGGCTTGGCGGGGTTCCGGTTTTTGCCGATATTGATCCTGACACTTACAATATCAACCCTGATGATATAGAAAAACGCGTTACATCTAAAACAAAGGCTATTATGCCGGTGCATATTTATGGCCAGTGTGCTGATATGGACAAGATATCGGCTATTGCCGAAAAGCACGGTTTGAAGATAATTGAGGATTCGGCGCAAGCGGCGGGTTCTAAGTACAAGGGGAAAAAGGCGGGATCGCTTGGAGACCTTTCAGGCTATTCATTCTTCCCGAGCAAGAATCTGGGCGCTTACGGCGACGCGGGAATGGTGACGTGCAATTCAGAGGATTATGTTGAAAAACTTAAAGTATTGAGGCAGCACGGCGCAAAAGAGAAATATTACCACCGGGAAATCGGCATTAACGGCAGGCTTGACGCTTTGCAGGCAGCAGTGCTGACCGTGAAACTTAAATATTTGGACGAATGGTGCGACGCCAGGCGCGAACGGGCGGCTTATTACACCAAAAAGTTTGAGGGGGCTTCAATTAAGACGCCGGTAATCGACAAAAACAACACGCACATATTTCATCAATATGTTATTCGCGTTAAGGACAGGGACGGGCTTTTCAAACGGTTGGGCGAAAAAGGCGTGGGAAGCGCGATGTACTACCCGCAGCCTATGCATTTGCAGGAGAGTTTAAAGGAGTTTGGTTTTAAGGAGGGCGATTTGCCCGAGACTGAAAGCGCGGCAAACGAGACGTTGGCGTTGCCGATGTTTCCCGAGCTAACTGAAAGCGAGCAGGATTACGTGGTGGAAACGGTGAATGATTTTTATTCCGGGAAGTAAATTGTTAATTTTCCGGTCACATTTAAAAAGGGAATCCTTTTACTGTCAAGTTATGAAAATGAAAAATTTACGATCTTACATTTTATGTTTGCCTTTGGCGATTGCGGCTCTGTTTATTGCCGTTAATGCGTTGAATGCGGGAGATTTGACTAAGGCTCCGGGCGATATGCAGAAGCCGATTGTTATGTCGTCGGATGAGATAAAATCATGGGAATCCGAAGGCTCAAGGGTGTTTGTAGGTCTAAATAATGTAAGTATCACCAGGGGAAGCATTGAGATATTGGCGGATGAATGCGTTTGCTGGTTTTATGAAGAGAAGGCGTTGCAATCCGACGAAGCGTCGCTGGATATATATTTTGAGGGAAATGTAAGCTATGTGAGCAATGAGAAAGTGGAAAAGCACGATCAGCTTTTTTTGCGTCTTGAAACAAGCTCGGGCGTTGTTGTAGACCCGGGGGGTGAGGGTTTTAGCGGTTTTGAGGACGAGCAGGAGTCGGATTTCCTGGTACGCGCAAAGATCGTTAAACATGAAGCGGAAAAGAGCTTCAGGCGCGGAAAAGAGCCGGTGTTTACCATGCCTGATTCCAAAGAGACTGTTAATGTGTTTGCCGACGAGGTTGACTCATGGATGGAGGGCGATAAACGCATTGTTACGGCTATCGGCAATGTAAAGATCAAAAGGGGCGATGTTACGCTTGACGCGGACAATGTTGTGCTATGGTTTGATAAAGCTGAAGACGGCGGCATTAAAATGTCGGAAACGGATTTTGACGAGATATACGCTGAAGGCAATGTTACGTTGCGAAACAATGGCGACGCGCAGAAGGCGGACAGCATATTTATTAATTATAAAGAGAGTAAGGGGCTTTTGGTAAACGGCGAGATTGACGCCACTTTCGGCAAGGTGGGCAACCTCAAAGAGAGGAGAATTAATCGCGGCTCATCCGGCGGCGGTCATGATCATGATGATAGCGAAGGCATGACCGCTCATATTAAAGGCGATGAGATCAAGATAGTCGGCGAAGGTCAATATGAGATAAAGAACGGCGAGTTTACATCTTGCGGGTTTAGCCACCCTCATTACAAGTTTAAATCGTCTAAAATGAGGATTGTTAAAAATGGCGATCAGGGGGTTGTTTCTCTTGCCGGCAATAAACTTTACTGGGGCGATAGGCCTATTTTCTATTGGCCGTATTTTTCGTTTGATATCAGGTCAAAGCCAAACGTGCTTGAAGAGTGGGAGGTTGGAGATTCTTCAAGGCATGGCGCGTTTATTCTTACCAACTGGAATCTGTTTAACCTAGGTTTTGCCGAGGGGCTTGACAAGTGGAGCGACCTGACAATGAGCCTTGACTACTTGCAAAAACGCGGCCCGGGCGTTGGACTTAAATATACTTATGACAGGACGGATGTTTTCGGCGATTTTGACATGTATTATATTAATGATAAAAAGGATGAGGAGCTTAACAGTATGCCGGTTGAGGGCGAGGACCGGTGGCGGTTGTCATGGAAGCACAGGCAATTCCTGCCTTACAATGTCAGGATGGATATTGAGGCAAATAATTTAAGCGACGACAGCTTCCTCAGAGAATTTTATGAGGATACTTTTAAACAGGGCAAGGACGAGGAGACCGTCCTCTATTTGCGCAGGCTTGAAGACACGCATGCGGCGACCGCGCTGATGAAGAAACAGCTCAATTCATTCGACACTTTTGTCGACGCGGGCAAGATGGAAAGGGTGCCCGAACGATTGCCCGAACTTGGTTATAAAGTGATCGGCGAGCCGATATGGGGGGGCAGGTTAAACTACACTTCAGAGAATACTTTCACATATTTTGACAGATTGTTTAGCAGCGCTCCGGTGGAAAAGGAGCCTGATTCAGTGTTGCGTTTTGATTCAAACACCGAATTAAGCGCGCCGTTTCGCATAGCTATGGTTAAAGTTAAGCCGCATATTAACGGCAGGATTGTAGGGTATTCCGACAGCGCGGAGGACAAAGACGATCCATTTGAGAAAGACGACGGCGGGGCCGGCCTTATGCGCGTAATCGGCTCAATCGGGGTTGATATGAGCGCCACAATGTGGCGAACCTATAGCTTCTATAATGAACTCTTTAATATAAACAGGTTGCGCCATGTGTTTACGCCCGAATTCAGGTACAGTTTTAACCCGGTTATCACGCATGACCCGGAAGACATCAATCAGTTTGACAGCGTTGACGCCCTTGGCGATTCGCAGTGGCTGCTTTTAGGATTGCGAAACAAGCTGCAAACCAAACGCGGCAAACCAGGCTCTGAAAAGACGACCGACCTTGTCTATTTTGACGTTGAGTTAAACATGTTTGTTGGCGACGCGGAGGGCGACACTGTTTTTAATAATGATATTGTGTATAACAGGAAGAGGGAAGATTTTATTCAGTTTGATTTCAAGGCGCAAGTGACGGAGAATATTGCGCTGGTTTCCGAACGCAATGAATTTAATATTCAAAACAAAACTTTTGACCAGCTGAATGTCGGCGTTGAAGTTGATTTTAACTCAAAGCTAAACGGTTTTCTTGGCCAAAGGTTTATCGAGGGCGTAAGTTCGTCGCTGTTGCTTTCGGCAAATTACGCGTTGAGCGACAAATGGGAAATCGGCTTTCTTGAACAGTTTGATTTCAGGTCCCGAATGCAAAAAGACGCTGAAGACCCTGAAGGGGACGACGATCTCGGCAAAAATCTTAAAACACGATTGGTTTTAACCCGGTATTTCCACGAATGGATGGGCCGGTTCACCACTGAGTTCAATCCGGTTAGAGATGAAACAACAACGCGGTTTGATGTATACCCCAGAATCTTAAGGAAAAAACAGAAGTCCGGACGCCTCTGGTTCTAGTTGTTAATTAATATTTTTTCCTTAAATTATAATTTTTCTTTTCACGGCGCATTTCATGAAGAACGCAATCTATCCAGGCACATTTGATCCTATTACATTAGGGCATCTTGATGTTATTAAACGCGGCAGCCAGATTTTTGATTCGCTTACGGTGGCGGTCGGCCATAATCCGTTAAAGAAATCAGTGTTCACAGTAGAGGAACGCATGGATATGATATCCCGCCACGTTAAAGATTGCCCAAATGTGGATGTGGGTAGTTTTGAGGGGATGTTGATTGATTATCTAAGGTCAAAGAACACTACAATAATCTTGCGCGGCATACGCACCATGTCTGATTTTGAAAACGAGTTTCAAAGGGCTTTAACAAACAGAGCCCTGCAAAAGGATGTTGAGACGGTGTTTGTGATGACGAGCCAGGAATATTCGTTTTTAAACTCCAGTTTGATTAAGGAGGCTGTCTACCTTGGCGGCAGTGTTAAGAACTTTGTCACGCCGGATATAGAGAAACGATTAAAACAGAAGCTGCAAAAATGATCTATGGCGGGTAATGGAGCCTGTTTTGCAAATGCGTAAGGAATCATTCATTTTAATGAAGAGCAATATTTGATGGAATTCAAAATCTTGGTATTGGGCGATGTGGTAGGCAAACCCGGCAGAAGTGTAATAAAGGAGAAAGTTCCCTCGTTTATTGAAAAAGAGAAAATTGATTTTTGCGTAGTAAACGCTGAAAACGCGGCCGGCGGCTCAGGAATAACAAGGAAGATAGCCGAGGAGATGTTTTCGTGCGGAGTCAACGCTATTACAATGGGCGATCACGTATGGAAACGAAAGGAAATTTTTAATTACCTGGATGATGAGCAAAAGATTTTAAGGCCGGCCAACTATTCTCCGCATGCTATGGGGAGGGGCGGGGTGGTTCTTAAATCAAACAATGGGGTTTCAGTCGGCGTAATCAACCTTTTAGGCCGGGTGTTTATGAAGCCTATTGATTGCCCGTTTCGCGAGGCTCAACGGCTCGTAAAAGAGATGTCAACGCAAACCAAGGTCATTATTGTTGATTTGCATGCTGAAGCCACTTCTGAAAAGATAGCCATGGGCTGGTTTCTGGACGGCAAGGTTAGTCTGGTTTACGGCACGCACACTCATGTGGCCACAGCCGACGAAACCGTTTTGCCGGGCGGCTCGGCATATATAACCGATATTGGCATGACCGGGCCTCATAAATCAATTTTGGGCCGCAAAACAGAGAATGTCCTTAAAGCGATTGTTACGCAAATGCCTGTGAGTTTTGATGTGGCGGAGGAAGACCCGCGCGCGTGCGGCGCCGCCATAACCGTGGACTCGACAACGGGAAAGGCTGTTGACATAAAAAGGGTTGTGATAAAATGAAATACGAAGGGGCCGGCAACGCCGGCTTTCAAAAGTTTCCCGGGGCGTCTTTTGAAGAGGAAGACGCCGGCTGGATAACCGGCAGCGATCTTAACGAGCAGGATGATAGCGGTTTTGAAGGGGATTCGAGGAAGATTTTATCAGTAACGGCTATTACCAGAAAGATTAAATGCGCTCTGGAAGACGGGTTTATCGGGGTGTGGATTTCCGGCGAGTTGTCTAATGTCAGAAAACCCGGTTCCGGGCATGTCTATTTTACTCTTAAGGACGATAGGGCGCAATTGCAGGCCGTGGCGTTTAGAAGCGTGGCAAACGGCGTAAAGTTCAATCTGGAAGACGGTGTAGAGGCGATTATTTATGGATCAATTTCCGTTTACGAACCGCGCGGGCAATACCAGTTAATTGCGGAATGTATCGAGCCTAAAGGTGTTGGAGCATTGCAGCTTGCGTTTGAGCAACTAAAGGCAAAGCTTGAAAAAGAGGGCCTTTTTGACTTAAGGCTAAAAAAAGAGCTTCCTTTTTTGCCTAAAAGGATTGCGATTGTCACTTCGCCAACCGGAGCCGCAATCAAGGATATGGAGAATATTATCAATCGCAGGTTCCCGGGCGTTCAGATACTGTTGTATCCGGTCAGGGTGCAGGGCGAGGGCGCGGCGGGAGATATAGCGCAGGCGATTTACGATGTTAATCAACTTGACGATATTGATGTGATGATTGTCGGCCGCGGGGGCGGCAGCATTGAAGACTTATGGGCGTTTAATGAGGAAGTCGTGGCGAGAAGCATTTTTGCCTCGGAAATTACAATAATTTCCGCCGTGGGGCATGAGATAGACGTTACAATCTCTGATTTCGCGGCTGATAAACGGGCTCTAACTCCTTCTGAAGCTGGAGAAATGGTTGTCCCCAGGCTTGATCAGCTTCTGGACGCGTTGGGCAATCTTAAAGATAGGTTAAACAGGTCGCTGGTAAACAGGGTTGAGCAGGATAGAAACAGGCTGAGGTTGATTGCCGGCAGTTACGCGTTTCGTAAACCTTTGGAAAGGGTTTACAATTTGCGCCAAAGGCTCGACGATTTGACTCACAGGCTAAATTCAGGCATAAACCATCTGGTTGAGATGCAAAAAGAGAAGGCCGCGAATATGGCCGGCAGGTTAGAGGGGTTAAGCCCGCTGGGCATTCTGGCCAGGGGGTATTCAATCACCACAAAAGTGGGCGCCGCAAAACCTTTAATTACGCCGGGCGATTTAAAAAAAGGGGACAAAATAACGACGCGGTTGTCAAATGGGAGCTTGGTTTCCGTTATTGACGAAATAAATTAATTTTATTCAAAACTGCTTCTATTTGGCTTTAGATTGGCGTTTTCGCCGTTCACGGCAAAGTTTTGGCCGGGCTTCGGGGCTAAAACTTTGGTTGTTAAAAGCTTTTGGTTGATTAAAGAGCAGTTGAGATGTTAAAATTGTCTCTTTCCGGTAAATGGGGGCAGGGATATTATGGCTAAATTTAAGTTTGAAGAGTCAATGCTAAAGCTTGAAGAGACAGTCAACTTGCTGGAAAAAGGCGACCTGACGTTGGAGGAGTCTCTTGCTAATTATGAGAGCGGCATTAAAATATATAAACAGTGCGTATCGTTGCTGGATGGGATTGAGAAGAAGATTCAAGTATTAACAAAAGATAACGACGGAAATTTACAGGCTAAGAATATTTCTGATAGCGATTAAATATTAAAAGAGGATTAGTTATGGTTAAATATTTAAATCAAATTGACGGCCCGGAAGATCTGCATAGATTGAGTGTTGACGAATTGCATCAATTGGCGGATGAAATCCGAGAACTTGTTATTGACGTTGTTTCGAGAAATCCAGGCCATTTAGCCTCTAATCTCGGCATAGCGGAGTTGACTATCGCTCTGCATTGCTGTTATGAATTTGATGTGGACAAACTTGTTTTTGATGTGGGGCACCAATGTTATGTGCACAAAATTCTTACCGGCAGACGCAAGGAGTTTCAAACACTAAGGCAGTACAAAGGTTTATCAGGCTTTCCAAACAAGAAAGAGAGCGTTTATGATCCGTTTACAACCGGTCATTCCGGAGACGCCATATCCACTGCGCTTGGCCTGGCTTGCGGTTACGAGATATTAGGGAGAAAGCGGAATGTTGTCGCTGTTGTGGGCGACGGCGGAATGGGGCCGGGCATGTCTTTTGAAGCCCTGAATCACGCGGGCGACCTTAAAAAAGACCTGTTGGTCGTGCTGAATGATAATGAGATCGCAATTTCTCAAACTGTAGGCGCGTTTTCAAAGTATCTTAACAAGATTCGCTCTGATCCTCTATACAATGATCTGAAAAATGAAATGTTTCACATGCTTAATGTGTTTCCCGTGCTCGGTAAACCAATTGAAGGCGTTTTAGAGCAGATGACGGAGAAGATCAGGCGGGTTGCGTCTCCAGGGCAGATATTTGTCGATCTGGGTTTTAAATATTACGGGCCCATAGACGGGCATGATATTAATGTTCTTATGGACACGCTTAAGGACATTAAAAATGTAAAAGGCCCTAAATTATTGCATGTGATCACGAGCAAAGGCAAAGGTTTTAAGCCGGCAATATTGAACCCGACGCAATATCACAGCGCCGGCAACTTTCAGCTTTCAAACGGGCAGATAGTTGAGAACAAGAAGTCTGAAAAGAAGACGCCGTACACAAAAGTGTTCGGCAGCGCTATGTTGGAGCTTGCTAAGATTAATCCAAAAATTATGGCAATAACAGCCGCTATGCCCGACGGCACCGGCTTGGGGCCTTTTGGCGAGAAATTTCCGGACAGGTATTTTGATGTCGGCATTTGCGAGCAACACGGCGTGGGGTTTGCCGGTGGTTTGGCCACAAACGGGCTTAAACCCGTGGCTGCCATCTATTCAACCTTTTTGCAACGGGCTTACGACCAGGTTTTTCATGATGTGTGTTTGCAGGATTTAGGCGTTGTTTTTGCAATTGACCGCGCCGGGATTGTGGGCAATGACGGGCCTACACACAACGGCGTGTTTGATATAGCATATTTAAAGCATATTCCAGGTACAATTTTAATGGCGCCGAAAGACGGGGCCGAGCTGTGCGAGATGTTAAAGCTCGCTATTGAATCTGATTCGCCTGTTGCGATTAGATATCCAAAGGACAATATTCCTGACGAAGATTTTAACATTAAAGATATTAAATTTGACGCCGGGCCGGCTTTTGGCATAGGCGAGGGCGAGATCCTGCTGGAAGGCCGCGATGTTGCGATTATCGGCTACGGCGCCACAGTACAGTTTGCAATAGACGCAGCTGAAATGCTTAAAGCCGACAATGTCGAGGCCACTGTTGTAAACGCCAGGTTTGCAAAACCGCTGGATGAAGAGTTAATTATTGATGTGGTAAATAATCACAAGATTGTCATAACTGTTGAAGACCATATGCTCGCAGGCGGGTTTGGCTCATCAGTGCTGGAGGCAGTGAATGATAACATTACGGCCTCTAATTGTAAAATAATCAGGTTAGGCATACCTGACACGTTTGTGGAAGCCGGGGTTCGAAAGGATCTGTTAAAGCTCCTCGGTATGGACGCTGACGGCTTGCATGACAGGATCATGGAAGAGTTGGGGAAAGTGATGCAATTTAAACCAAAGATGGAGGTTGCGGAAGCGGCCGGAGCTTAAATTGAACGTAGCCGGCAGGCTTTGCGGCTAAACTTGGGTTAAGCGGAAGGTTTTTCCGCTTTTACTCATTGTTATCCTCGGATGGGGATAACAATTATTGACAAAAGGCTTTGCTTTTAATTCAGTTTTGCGTTTTTATCAGGAAATTGGAAATCCGTATTATCAGGATTTTTAAACCAAAAAATGGAAAAAGTACTAGTCTTAGGCAATTTAAGCAAATCAAAAGTAAGCAAAACTGTTTTAGAACTTGAGCCCTGGCTCAAGGACAAAGTAAAAATAGTTGAAGTTATAAATATTGCAAAGGGCATTGAGAAGCCGTTAAATCAAACAAACGCGGATATTGGAATAGTCCTCGGAGGCGACGGCGCGATATTGTCCGCATGCAGAAGGTTGGGCGACAACCAGATACCGTTGCTCGGTGTGCACTTGGGCAACCTTGGGTTTTTAACCGAGCTTACAATGGATGGAGTTAAGGAATCGCTTGAAAAAATTTTAGAAGGCTGTTACAGGCTATCATCCAGGGTGTTGTTGAAGTGCAAGGTTACGCGCGGGAAAGTGATAATAAAGGAATCGTTGGGCGTAAATGACGTTGTTATATCGCGGCCCTCATTATCCAGGCTTATATTTCTAAAATTGATGATTGACGGGCAGGATATTGTCACTTATAGAAGCGACGGCATTATAGTATCTACCCCGATAGGCTCCACGGCGCACAATCTTGCGGCCGGAGGCCCTATTCTGACGCCGGAGCTTAATGCTTTTATAATAACAACAATATGCCCTCATACTTTGACAAACAGGCCGTTGGTTGTGCCGTCGGATGTGAAAATTGAGATGGAAGAACTTTCCGATTACGCGGGCATTGGCCTTACTGTTGACGGGCAGGTTTATGCCGAGCTGCGCAAAGGGGACTTAATAAGCATTGAAAAATCGCATATTCAACTTCAATTAGTAGACACCGGAGCAAGGTCGTTTTACGGAGTTTTGCGTGAAAAATTAAACTGGGCGGGACATCCTGAATATGCCAAGAATTGAAATAAATGAAAAATATTGCAAAGGTTGTTTGCTATGCATCCCTGTATGTCCTTTTGATTCAATAGAGGTCTCAAAGTCGTTGAGCGCTTACGGTATTCATATTGCGGCGTTTAAGAAAGACGGCAAGTGCACCGGTTGCAAGAATTGCGCGACGGTTTGCCCTGATATGGCGATAGAGATTTTTAAAGATTAATAATACCGCGGATGGTTTAGGCGAATGCGCCTTTGGAGATAATATATACAATGGAAACTAAACACCTGTTAACGGGAAACGAAGCAGCGGCTGAAGCGGCAATACTGGCAGGTTGCAGATATTATTACGGCTATCCCATAACTCCACAGAATGAGCTGATAAATTATATGGCCACAAGGATGTCTGAGGTGGGCGGCGTTTTTATTCAGGCTGAAAGCGAATTGGCGGCTATAAATATGGTGTACGGCAGCGCTGCGGCGGGCGCCAGAGCTATGACGTCGTCTTCCGGCCCCGGCATTAGCCTGAAACAGGAGTGCATTTCGTATCTTGCAGGCAGCGAGCTGCCATGTCTGATTGTTAATATACAGCGAGGCGGGCCCGGACTTGGCGATATCTCCACTTCGCAGGCTGATTATTTTCAGGCCGTTAAAGGCGGCGGACATGGCGATTACCATACAATTGTCTACGCTCCCGCGTCGGTTCAGGAGACGGCCGACCTTGTGTACGACGCGTTTGACGTTGCGGATAAATATAGAAATCCCGCTATGATTCTTGGCGACGCGCAGATCGGGCAGTTAATGGAGCCGGTTGTGTTTCAAAAAGAACGCGTTTCGGACTTGCCTAAAAAAGAGTGGGCTTTAACAGGCGCAAAAGGGCGGAAGAGAAACCTTGTCAAATCGTTTTATCCGGTCAAAGGCGAGCTTGAGGTCTTTAACAAACACTTGCAGGATAAATACAAAGAGATTGAGAAAAACGAGGTCCGTTACGAAGAGATTCGCGCCCAGGATGCTGATGTCGTCCTTATTGCGTATGGGACCACCTCGCGAATTTGCAAAGATGTGTTGAAGAATTTTGATTTTGGCAATTTAAAGGTTGGCATGGTGCGGCCGATTTCATTATGGCCATTTCCAACCGATGCTATACGCAGGATTTCAGAGACGGCAAAGGCCATTTTAACTATAGAGATGAGCGCGGGACAAATGGTGGAAGATGTAAGGCTGGCGGTTGAAGGCCGTTGTCCTGTCTATTTCCATGGAAGAACAGGCGGCGGCATTCCAAAACCCAGCGCAATTTATAACCGTATTCAGGAATTAAATCTCGATTCGGCAAACTCGAATCTGAAAGTAGTTAATTAAGACAGGCTGGTTTTATAGCCGGTCAGCCGGGTTTTCGAAAATTGTTAGTGAATAAAAGGCTAAAGCCTTAACTCCGGCGGGTAGATGTTGTTGGAATTTACCCTTTAGGGTTTTATTTCTTTGCGCGTGAATATGACAATGCGTAAATATTATTTTTCGAAAATCTGATTTGTTTGATTCTGTACATTAATACTATAAAGTTGTTTTTTTGAAATACTCTTTAATTAAATAATATGGAAAAGATATTCTCCAAACCGAAATCATTATTTGACACACAAACACACTATTGCGCCGGCTGCGGGCACGGGATTGTGCATCGTTTAATAGCTGAAGTTATTGACTCGCTTGGCATAAGGGAAAAGACAATAGGCCTTGCCCCGGTTGGATGCGCGGTCTTAGCCTATAACTACTTTAATTTTGATATGAGCGAAGCCCCGCACGGCAGACCACCGGCGGTTGCCACGGGTATAAAGAGGGTGCACCCAGACAATGTTGTGTTCGCGTATCAGGGGGACGGCGATCTGGCCGCTATTGGGCTGGCCGAGATTATACACACCGCGAACAGGGGAGAGAATATAACGGTAATATTTGTAAACAACGGCGTCTACGGCATGACAAACGGGCAAATGGCCCCGACAACAATTATGCGTCAAAAGACGATAACCACGCCTGAAGGAAGGTCGGTAAACGACGGCTATCCAATTAAGGTGTGCGAATTATTGTCGGCCCTTGACGGCCCGAGCTTTTTGGCCAGAGTTTCGACTTCAACGCCTGAAAATATTCACGAAGCCAAGAAGACTTTGCTTAAAGGTTTTAATACTCAAATTGAAAATAAGGGTTTTTCATTAGTGGAAATACTCTCCGCATGTCCGGTATATTTTCGTATGGACGCGAAGGAATCTATGAGATTTATAGACGAGGAGATGGCCAAAACATTTCCTCTGGGCGTGTTTAAAGATTGGGAAACGTCGGCTAATTAACTTTTTTTGCGGGAAATGAAATTTAGAAAAGGCCTATTGTTATCCACTTCAAGGATAACAATGAGTAAAAACGGAAAAAAACTTTCCGCTTAACTCAAGTTTATCCCGGGTTTTAAACGGCGGTTTGAATAGCAAGGATATATTATGATAGAAAAGGTAGTGCTTGCAGGTTACGGCGGGCAAGGAATGATGCTGTTCGGCAAGTTGTTGGCGCAAACAGTTATGATGGACGGCAAACATGTCTCTTTTTTTCCGTCTTACGGGACTGAAGTCCGGGGAGGAAGCGCGTTTTATCATGTTATAATTTCAACTGAAGAGATTTATTCGCCGGTTATTGAAACCGCCGACTCTCTCATCATGATGAACGACCCGTCGTTCGAAAAATTTAAAAACTGTCTTGACGGCAATACATCTCTGTTCTACAACTCGTCATTGGTCCATCTGCCTGACGGTTTTCGGACGGATATAAACGCGTATGACATTCCGGCCACTGAAATAGCGAACGAGTTGGGCAATGTTGTCGCTTCAAACATGGTTATGATGGGCGCCTATAACTACGCTAAGGATTTGATACCATCGTCACAGTTTCTATATTGCCTTCGAACATCGTTAAAAGGCAAAAAGGCCTCGTTGTTTGAGATAAATAAACTTGCCATGGAACGCGGCGAACAGTTTGTGCGTGAAAATTTTAAAGAGAAACTTGCTTGCAATCAATAAGGCTCCGTTCGGCGTCTTGTCCGCAACTCAGAAATCCTGTTTATCAATTTCAATTTCAATTCCTTTCAATAACATATTTAAAATTAACCCTCAGATTAGAGATAAAAAAATGACTAAAGCCCTTGCGTTGCTATCCGGCGGCCTTGACAGCACAATTGCCATTGAAATTATGAAACGGCAAGGCATAGAGGTTATCGCCATGAATATCGTCACCGCTTTCTGCCAATGCACGTCTTCAAACAGTTGCCAACTTGAGGCCGTAAAGGTGTCTGAAAAACTTGGCGTGCCCATTAAAGTAATAAATGCCACAGCCGACCTTATCGAAATAGTAAAAAAACCAAAATTCGGTTTCGGCAAAAACATAAACCCCTGCATAGATTGCCGTATTAATCTGTTTAAAGCCGCCGCAAAATATATGAAAGAGGTTGGCGCCGCGTTCGTCTTTACCGGCGAAGTGCTTGGCCAAAGGCCCATGTCGCAACGCAAAGACGCAATGAAAAAGATCGATCAGGAGGCCGGCCTCACCGGTTATGTCTTAAGGCCGCTCTGCGCAAAACATCTTGAACCCACTATCCCCGAGCAGGAGGGACTTGTTGACAGGGAACAATTGCTTGAGATCAAGGGCCGATCCCGCAAGGAGCAGATGCAACTCGCCGACCTGTTTGAGATTAAAGATTACAAATGTCCCGCCGGAGGCTGCCTGCTAACCGACGCCGAGTTCGCATATCGCATGAGAGAGTTGCTTGACCATTGCGACGCTTCGGTTAACGACGTCCAGTTCCTGAAACTTGGCAGGCATTTCCGCATCGACCCAACAACAAAGCTGGTAGTAGGCAGACGCGACGAGGACAACACAAGGATTGAGTCTCTAGCGCAAAAAGGCGACTACCTCATGTTAATGGCAAACATCGAGGGCCCATTGGCCATGATCAGAGGCGAAATTACCGACGAAAAACTTGAGTTTGCCGCGTCGTTGGTAGCCCGTTACAGCAAAGAGCAGGACGACGAGATAGCGGAAGTAAAGATAACCCGCAAAGGATATGAGAAATACGACAAAGTCCTCAAAGTAACGCCCATGGACGACGCTAAAGCCAGGGCGATGATGATTAAAAAACCCTTAAAAAAAACCAAATCAAAAAACCGCGACAAAGAACAAACTGAACCGGCCCCGGAAGACGCAATGCAGGTAAATTAACAACCATCGCCAAACCATATAAATAGTGTAGCACAGGCATCCCTGCCTGTATTTCAACTTACCGCCAGTATAATCCTTTGTTTGCCGGCTCCTTGCTGCGCCAATCTTTGGCATTGACAAAACAGAATACATTCGTTTAAATTACAAGGGTAATCTGGATATTTTATATGTTCGCCGTCATTTGGATACGAAAGAAATGGAGACGGGATTATGGGTTTTATATACACGGAAATAGAGTTGATAAACCCCAGAGACAACAGACTGAAACATTTAACTGTTAACGCTTTAGTCGATACCGGAGTAATGACCTTATGTATACCTGAACATATAGCTGTTCAATTAAGCCTTGAAGAGATCGAAAAGCGAGAAGTTACAACCGCGGATTCAAAACGGCGCCTTGTTCCGTATGTAAGCCCAATTCAGATAAAGTTTGAAGGGCGAAACTGTTTTACCGGGGCATTGGTTCTTGGAGACTCTGTATTAATGGGAGCTATCCCCTTGGAAGATATGGATTTAGTGATAAATCCATCACGCCGAACAATAACCGTAAACCCCGAAAGCCCTAACATCCCCGCTTGTAAAATGAACAGTTAGTATTTTGCGTCTTGTTCAATAGCTTTTTATTAGTATAGTCAGTTCAAATCTCCTATATGAAAAAACTAACTCAATAGATGGTTCAATGTCTCTCCACCTGAACCAAGCAGACACAAACTATACTCCGTATAGAATATACATGCATTAATGAAAGTTTTACTGATTTATGTTGATGTTTCCCGGATAAAGTAAACAGACGCGCAACTGGAGTTGCGCGAAGGTCGGATATGGTTCAAATCAGGAATTTGAACCGACAACGCTGTATTTTTTTTGATTTAAGGTCTTCTTTTTTCATTAATTATTTTCAATCATTTGCGGTAATCCCTTTAATTACATTTTGCAACTCTTCATTCAGCGCCTGAATCATAAACGGTTTGGATACAAAACCATTAAAACCATGCCTTTTATAATCAGACATAATTGGGTCATTGGAATAACCGCTCATTACAATAGCCTTAACTGCATGGTCAAACTCCCGCAATTTTATAATTGTGTCTTTGCCGCCCATGCCGTCCGGAATGGTTAGATCCATTAAAACAACGTCAAAAGGAGCTCCGTTTTCTTTAGCCGTTTTATACATCTCAATAGCTTCTTTTCCATTATTTGCGCACTCGACTTCATAACCAATAAAGCTCAATGTTTGGTTTGCCGTATACCTGATTGCCTCGTCATCATCCATAATCAATACTTTGCCGGCGCCGGCTAAAGGTTTATCCTCTTTTTCATTCTCATTTGATATCTCATTTGATGACGCAGGCAGATATATGTAAAAGGTTGATCCCTCTCCTGCTTTTGAGTTAACTGTAATTAATCCGTTATGTTTAATAATAATGGAATACGATGACGCCAGCCCGAGGCCGCTACCTTTCTGTTTGGTTGTAAAATAAGGGTCAAATATATTTGCAAGATGTTCCTCTTTTATCCCAAAGCCATAGTCCTTAACTGATATCATTATATATCTTCCCTGTGTTAAGGAGATTTCAAGGTCTTTACTAATTTTGGGGCAATTCTCCGCGCTTACTTTAACAACTCCGCCTTTGGGCATTGCATGCGCGGCATTAATAACAAGATTGTTAATTACCTGATTAATCTGTCCCTCATCCGCTTCAACAGGCCACAAGTCGTCCGGCAACGAAAACTCGCACTTTACATTTGAGCCTCTGGTTGCGAACTCAGCAGCGTCTTTTATTAACTCAATAAGATGCGCAGTCTTTTTAATC
Organism: Candidatus Anammoxibacter sp.; assembly: GCA_021777105.1. Taxonomy (GTDB): domain Bacteria; phylum Planctomycetota; class Brocadiia; order Brocadiales; family Anammoxibacteraceae; genus Anammoxibacter_B. The sequence goes on along the minus strand of JAIQZQ010000031.1, from coordinate 71,368 downwards.
GGCTCGCCGCCTTTGGAAAAAGTTAGAAGTTGTTGGGCCAAATCCCTTGCCCTGCCGGCCGCTTTCTCTATGTTTGTATGCGTCTCTTGAAGTTGATCATAATTGCCGGATTTTAAAAGGATTTCCGCTAGATTCGTGTTGCCCAAAATTGCCGTTAAAATATTATTAAAATCGTGGGCAATGCCCCCGGCCAGTACGCCGACAGATTCAAGCTTCTGCGCCCTGAATCTATCATTCTCCATCTTCCTTCGTTCTGTAATATCCTGAATAACAGCGGAAAACATTGTTTTGCCGTCTTCTCTATATTTTGAGATTGCAATTTCCGCCGGAAATTCATCCCCGCTCTTTCTTAGCCCAAACAGTTGATAATGCCTGTCATTTAACCTTTTAAAAGTTATTTCGGATTTACTAAAATCCTCCATATGCTTCCCATGCATCCCCTTAAATCTTTCAGGCAGAAGCATGTCTAAAGGTTTGCCTTTAATTTCAGCTGAGGTATAGCAAAAAAGATGTTCAGCTCCTTTATTAAATATGACAATGCGCTGTTTTTCATCCGCTGTAATTATGGCGTCCAGCGAAATTTCCAGTATTCTGGCAAATTGTCTACCGGCTTTAAGAGCCTCCTCTTCGGCCTTTACACGCTCCGTTTCATCTATCTTAACCGCGATAAAGTTGGTTATATTGCCTTTGTCATCTTTAACCGGGCTTATGGACTGATATTCCCAGTAAATATCGCCGTTTTTCTTCCTATTGCTAAATCGCCCTTTCCATTCATAGCCGGCGGTAATTGTGCTCCAAAGTTTCATGTAAAAATCGTGCGGATTCCTGCCTGATTTTAATATTCGAGGGTTTTCGCCTATAACTTCTTCTTTTGAATATCCCGTTGTTTTTGTAAACTGGGGATTTACATACTCAATATTGCCTTTAGGATCGGTAATAATAACTGAAGTTGGGCTCTGCTCTATGGCGCATGATAGTTTATTTATCTCTTTTTCCGCCTCTTTTTGTTTGGAAATATCACTAATGATTACCCATAACCTGTTGGAGCAGGCCACGGAATCATGCGCTACACTGCTTTCAAGTTTAGCGTGAAATTGTGTGTTATCCTGTTTATGAAACATTCTTATTTCACAGATCTGTTTCTCTTGCGTTTCAAAAACACGCCGGCGATGTAAATAGAGAATGTCATTATCATCCTTTACAACAAAACAGCCTAAAGGCTTCCCTATTAACAATTGTCTCTCCATACCCAGCATTTCAGATCCCGTCAGATTTGCTTCAAGGATTAGCCCTGCTTCATCCAAAGTGAAATAACCTATTGGCGCAAAGTCATATAGATCGGTATATTTTTTGCTAATATCGGCAATAACCATCTGATCCTTGCGGAGCTCCTCATTCTGCATCTCAAGCTCAATCTCATGAACCTGCAGTTCATGCGCCATTGCGCGAAGATCAGCATCGGATAGGTTCGCAATTGGCAGGTTTAATGATTTAAGCTTTTCTTCAGCTCTTTTACGCAGGGCAGAATCTTTTTTTGATTTAAGGTCTTCGTTTTTCATATTGTTCCTAAAAATCGTTCATATTGGAAGTGTAATAGTAAACGTTGTTCCTTTGCCGGGCAAACTTTTAACTCTGATCTCCCCTCCATGCTCCTTTATTATGCCGTAACTTACCGACAACCCAAGTCCAGTGCCTTTAATGGCCTTGGTAGTAAAAAACGGCTCAAACACAGATACTAAATCTTTGTTCTTTATGCCTGTTCCTGAATCATAAATATCAATATTAATGCGTGTTTTAAGAAGTTTTGAGCTAATCTTAATTTGCCCGCCTTCTTTTGGGATAGCCTGTTCAGCGTTGCTTAGCATATTAAGTATTACCTGTTTAATTTGGTCCGGCACGGCGTTAATTACCGGCGGTTTTTGAGTAAGGTTCTTTTGCAATGTGATCTTTCTTGTTTTTAATTTTTTTTGGATAAGCATAATTATACATCTTCAATAATCTTATTAATATCAGTTAAAACCTTCTTGCCGGATGACGGGCGATGAAAATCATTTAGCCCTCTTATTAGCTTGGATATCCGGTCGCATTCACTTATTGCCAACATTACAAAATTCATATTGTCCTGATCCATCGGCACATCGCTCTTTATCCGCTCAAGAACATTAAGTATGCCGAATATAGGGTTATTAAACTCATGGGCGATTGAGGCCGATAAATTGCCGATTGCGTTGAGTTTCTCTGAATGTAGCAATTGATCGTAGGCTTTCTTAAGTTCTCTGGTGCGCTTATCAACTATATCCTCCAGCTGATGATGGTGTTTCTTCAAATCTTCTTCAACCTGCTTGCGCCTGGTTATATCTTCAGCTACTTTTACAAAATGGGTAATAACTCCATTTGCGTCTCTGATAGGCGAAATATAGGCGTCTTCCCAATAATATTCGCCGTTTTTCTTCTTATTATGCAGTTCAGCGTGCCATTCTATACCCGATGTGATGGCGCTCCATAATTGATTGTATACGTCCTGCGATTGTCTACCGGATTTTAATATGTAAAGATTTTTACCAATGGTTTCATCAATTGTATAACCCGTCAATTCAGTAAACTTGGGATTGGCGTATTCAACATTGCCGTTAACATCGGTAATCACCACAACACAAGGGCTTTGTTCAACTGCGGTAGACAATTTAAGGATTTCACTATCCATCCGTTTACGTTCAGTGACGTCAAGCCCGTATATGTTAACATAGCCTGCGGATACTACGGGCACGAGATTTAAACAAAATACGGTATCTTCACAAACAGCTTCTATTTCGAGACTTAAGCCGGTATCTAAAATATTATGAATTAATCGGCACAAATTATCCGGCAAGGGCTGTTCCGGTTGGCAATTCCAGGTTTTCAGCAAAGGCGCGCCGGCTTCATTAGCGTAAAGTATACTGCAATCTTTTGCGATCCGTAGCACTGGGTTTGGATTTTCGTTTGGAAATTTTGCTAAATCTCTTATTTGCTCTTCCATCCGTCTATATCTGCTTAACTCATCCTTCTCCTTTTCTAAACGCTTTCTTTGAGAAATATCAGTTACCGCGGTTCTGCAATAACAACCGCGACCGGACTCAACTATATATATGCTATCCAATTGAGCAAAAATCTCACGATTTCCCTTTAAGCTTAGTTCGCATCTATCGGCTCTCTTATGTTGAAAAATATTTTGTAAATGAAGATAAAAAATATCTATATCCTCTTTTACTATAAACAGACCAAATAGTTTATTAATTAAGGATGTTCTTGTTTTGCCTAACATATCCGCCAAAGTGAGGTTTGCTTTATGTATTATGCCTACCATATCAACCGTAAAGTATCCAACAGGGGCATAATCGTATAAATCCACATATTGTTGGCGTGAATCTTCTATTGTTTTCTGGGCATCCTTAAGTTCCTCATTTTGCATTTCAAGTTCCATTTGATGAACCTGTAATTCATGCGCCAGTTTACGCGTATCTAAATCCGGCAGGTTCTCAATTGGGGCGTTTAGCGATTTTAGCTTCTTTTCCGCTATTTTGCGCAAAGTTGAATTCTTTTTTGATTTAAGGTCTTTGTTTTTCATTGCTTCACTATACACTTGGATCTCTAATATTATATATACATCTAAGGGGCGGCAAAAAAAACGAAGTTATTTTTGAGTGGACCCTTAGTAGCTAGCCTGCTCTAGTGAGAATTATGCCCGGGGGGGCGAATCGCAAACTTAACAAGTTTTACCTAATGGTTTGTGTATTTTAATTAATATATACCGTTTATTCCCCCTCCCTGTTTTTTTTGTCTAATCTTTTTTGATTTCCCTTACGTCTCTTTCCGTCGTTGCAATAGCCGTTGGCTTTCCGTCTTTATCCACCAGTTTGGTTGTTGTTATCAACACGTCTACAATAGTTCCATCTTTAGCTATACGTTTTGATTTAACAGGATCAATATTTCGGCCGGCTTTAATGTCCTCTATTCTGGCTTTATAGTTTTTCCTTTTATCTTTTGGAATGAGGGTTTTAATATTAATTTTAGTAGCCTCGGCCTCGGTATAGCCGTACAAATTTGCAGCTCCTTTATTCCATGACATGATCTGGCCGTCTAACTCCTGCACTGTAATAGCGTCGCTGGAATCAGAGACAACCGCGGCCAGCCGTTGGGCATTCTCCATTCTCATAAGTTCGGTAATATTTGAAAACGTAATAACAAGGCCGTCAATCATGTTTTCAATTGTCCGATACGGCAAAATGCGCATACAATACCACTCGCCGCCGGCGACCTGTATTTTAGTCTCTTTTGGAATTAATGTCCTGAGCACGTTTTCCGCGTCATTCTGTAGACTAGCGCTATTGAATTTTGAAGTTATGTCGCCCATGGGCCTGTTAAGGTCTGAAGGCAGTATATTAAACAACTCCGCCAGCAACGGCGTAAAACGCACAATGTAGAGTTTTGTGTCCAGAAACAGGGTGGCAATATCAGTGCTTGCAAGCAAGTTGTTGAGATCGTTGTTTGAACGCGATAGCTCATTTACCTTATTCTGGAGTTCGGAGTTAACGGTTTCCAGTTCTTCATTAGTGGATTGCTGTTCCTCTTTGGATGTTTCAAGTTCCTCATTAGTGCTTTGCAACTCTTCGTTTGTGGATTGCAACTCCTCATTGGTGGATTTAAGCTCTTCGTTGGATGTCTCCAGCTCTTCAACAGTGGCCTGCAAATAATCCTTTGTTGATTTAAGCTCTTGCCTGATTGCCGTTACATTCGGGTCTTCCTTTTTAGTTTTAGCCGATTTAGAGCTTTTAATTTTCTTTTCCGGCTCCCCTTTCTCTTCAAATATAACCATTGTCAGATCGTCGGGGGTGAAATCCGAAGCCAGAGGTTTAACAGTGAGGTCGATAGTAATGAAATTGTCATTGTCCCGTATTTTGAGCTCTTTGGTAATAACCTCCTTTTTACTCTTGGCAACTTTGTGCAAAACAGCGCTGAGTTTATAACGCAGATCATCGTGCGCCATCTTTAATATATCAAATACGGGAACTCCAGCCGGTGTGAACAGGAACTTGTTTATCTTGCCGTTAACATAAAGTAAATCATGTTTCGTATTGACCAGAACAAACGGCGGGGCGTACTTGCTGAGTATCTCCTTCTCCGCCAGTTGAAAAATATTCGTTCCCTTAGGCTCCGGCTTTTCAGCTTTTTCCTGTGTTTCAATTGCCGTATTGCCAAAAGGCATGTCCGCGAACCCCGTGCCTTTTTCGGCAACCGCGCCTTTGCGTTTATAGACCTTGCATTTCGTGTTTTCCGTTGAGAAAAAATCGGTAAATTCTCCAATCGACTCTGAAGAACCCAGGAACAGGAATCCCTCCTGATTAAGGGTGTAATGAAAAATCGGGATTATCCTCTTCTGTAAAATAGTGTCCATATATATGAGCACGTTTCTACAGCAGACAAGGTCAAGCCTTGAAAACGGCGGATCTTTTATAAGGCTTTGGGTCGCAAAAACCAGCATCTCTCTAACCTGCTTCTTTACCTTAAATGTATTGTCGCCCTTTATAAAAAAACGTTTTAATCTCTCCTGTGAAACGTCCGCGGCAATACTATCAGGATAAACAGCGGCGCGGGCAAATTCTATTGCGTCGGCGTCAATATCCGTCCCAAATATCTGCGCATTGCAATGTTTTTGTTCCTTATCCATATTTTCCAGTATCAACATTGCAATGGAATAAGCCTCCTCCCCGGTTGCGCAACCTGGAATCCATACCCTCAAACTGCTGTTGGAGCGTTTTTTCTTCAATATTGCCGGTATCACGTTATTATTAATGAAAGTGAAAGCGTCGGGATCTCTGAAAAAGTTGGTTACTCCAATGAGCAGGTCTTTGTAAAGCGTCTCCGCTTCAATGCCGTTTTCCCTGACATACTCAAGGTAATTTGCGACTTTGTCAATCTGGTGCACGGCCATTCGCCTTTCAATGCGGCGCCTTATAGTATTCTGCTTGTAATTGGAGAAATCCTGGCCTGTCTTGCTTCGTACCTGCAATAGTATCTTTGTGACGTTGCTCTGGTATTTCTGTTCAGTGGACGCTGTTATATCCATTTTGTCAATATAAGGGTGTTGAACATACTTAACAAGGCATTCCGACATCTTTTCAACCGGGAGTATGAAATCAACCGCTCCGGTGTTTATGGCGTTTCGCGGCATACTGTCATATTTAGCCTGGTTTTCATCCTGCGCCATAGTCATTCCGCCGGCGCCTTTAATAGCCTTTAATCCAATAGCGCCGTCCGTGCCCGTGCCTGAGAGAACGATGCATATCGCCTTTTCCCCCTGATCTTCTGAAAGAGAGCGGAAAAAATAGTCAATGGGCAGGCGGGCGGCGTGAGACTGCAAAGGCTCTATCAATTGTATAGTTCGATCCATAACGGCGACATCTTTATCCGGAGGGTTAAGATAAACGCAATTAGGCTCAATTTTCAGATTGTCCTTTGCGTCAAATATTTTCATCTTTGTATATTTTTTTAATAGAGACCCCATAATACTTTTATATTTGGGGGCAAGGTGCTGGATAACTACTATGGCTAAGTTGGTTTGCGGAGGCAAATTGGTAAAAAATCCTTTAAACGCCTCAAGGCCGCCGGCGGATGCCCCAATGCCGACAATTGGAAAGCCGTTTGGCGAGGTTTTAACTTTGCCGGTTTTGCCGGCTTTAGTTGTTTTAGTTGTTTTGTCAATTGATTTGGGGCTTTTCGTCTTTTTTGCTTTTACCTCATCGTTGGCAGGGCTCTTTTTTGCCATTACAGGGGCTCCTTTTAAAAAATTAAGTAAGGGCTCGGAAAGAAATAACTTGGACTTTTTTACCAGGATCTTCAGGCCGACTTTGCCCAATCTTCAATCGCCGAATCCTCAACGCAGCTATGGCTGCGCTTCCGGTTCGACTCAATCAGATTGAACAAATTCAACCTAAATCTACAGGCAAAAAGTCCAAGTTATTTCTTTCCGAGCCCTAAGTAGGCGCTTTAGTCATATTTGAAATGGATAAAAATGTTGCGTTTAATTATCCTCTTTATGGAAAGGCTAGTCAATTTTATAATTACAAAACCAAAAGCGTTATGTTTGCGAATACGCGGTGGGTTCAATGCCTTCCGGCTTGAACCTCATCTGACCTAATCTATACTATGTATATAAATGAACACTTTGCAGCTTGCCTGCCTTAGTGAGAATTCTCCCCTGAGGGGAGAATAAATAATCGTACATTATTAAAATTTTACGTTGCTATGTTAACACCGTTATCCGTGCTCAATCGCTTTACGCTTTCGCATTTCGCATTTCACGTTTGCATTACAGTCTTGCTGCGCGCTCTTTTGCCATTGACAAACCGGATTGTTTTCGTTTAAATTAAGCCGGTGAACAAAATATATTTTAGATTTACCTGCAATTCAGTGTACAACTCTTATTTTGACAATGGAGAGAGCCATGACTAAGACACTTTATGCGACATTTGATGGCCTTGTTCTTAAACCGGAAGAGGATGTTGATTTAAAACCTAACCACCGCTATTTAATTCGAGTAGAGTCGCCGCCTCAAAAAAAAATTAAACGAAAGAAAAAGATCCTCCAACAAATCGCAGCGCGCGCTCAAGATTTAGGTATTTCCGATCTGGCTGAGCAACATGACCATTATCTGTACGGGACTGAAAAACGATGAGCAAGCATATATTTTTAGATACCAGTTATGTTTTGTCATTGGTGAATGCGAATGATGAATACCATAACACGGCTCTTGAATTGGCCAACAATATTGAAGCTCCGCTTATCACAACTGAAGCTGTTTTAACTGAAATTGGCAATGCATTATCCAAGTCACAGTGGCGGGAATTATCGGTTGAGACATTAAATGATTTAAGAACTGATGATGAAGTTGAAGTTGTTACAGTAAGTTCCGACCTGTTTTCTAAGGCCATAGAACTTTACTCTTCCCGAATGGACAAGGAGTGGGGGCTGACGGATTGCATATCTTTCGTCGTTATGAAAGATCGCAACTTGACAGATGCGTTGACTACGGATCGCCATTTTGAGCAAACAGGATTTAAGGCCTTGTTGCGCGCAGTGTAAAAATAATTGTATTGTAATGATTGGCGTCCTCTTAAATCCGCGTCACTGGAATTTTAATGCCTCCTTGCTTCAATCGCTAAAATTTGCTTTAGCGCGAGGTTGAACCTCGCGCCGGCAGTACAAACCCTTAGAAATTTCAAATTTTTACCACACTTTTACCCTTTGCTTTTTAGTTTTGCTTTGTATAACCGGTGGTTTTGTTTATTTATTGATATTATGATCTATTTTATTAAAATGATGTGTGTACTTTTGAAAAACAGGATGAATAATCGAAGCCAAAACTTTTCCAGCTGATTAAAATGGAAATATAATGATTAGAGAGTTTATAAATAAGACTATGAGCAAGGCAAGTTACGAGATACTTGAAGATAATACCTTTGCGGGAAAGACTAAACAGTGGCTCGGCGTAATCTTTTTTTTTAAAAACGCGGTATATGTGACAGAAAGAATTGAGCGCTGTTTTGGAAGGCTGGTTAATTGTAAAAATAAGGTATGGGGATAAAATCCCGGTGATAGAAAAGAATAACCTTAATAAAAAAATGTTTGTTCTTATATAAATATGGAGGAGTATGATGTCTGCTTTGTTAGACAAAATGACAAATGAAGTATTATCTTTGCCGATAAATGATCGCGCTAAATTAGCGCATGAGTTAATTGTAAGCCTGGATGGAGATGCTGAATCTGATTCTGATGTTAATAACTCATGGGAAATGGAGATTAACCGGCGAGTTAAGGAAATTAAGGCCGGCGCCGCAAAAGGTAGGCCCGCCGAGCAAGTACTGTCTGAAATCAGGGCCAAATATCAATGAAAAAGATAATTATCCATGAAGAAGCAGAGAGGGAACTTTGGCATGCAGTGGACTATTTTATGAAGATAAGGTCGTAGGCCTTGGCTTGGATTTTGAGAAAGAGATACAGGAATCTCTTATTTTAATACAGGAAAACCCCAAAATATCTACTACAACCGAATACGGTGTTAGAAGACATTTGCTCTAACCTAAATCAGGCGATTCTTTAAAATGTTTGTCATTTCGAACGGAGTGAGAAATCCTAAAACCCGTCAGTGTCATAAGATTTCTCACATCTGTTCGAAATGACACGATGGAGGTTGTTTTCACCTAATGGGTGACATTAGCGTTACGGCGTCTTACATGTGGTAAACACTCAAAACAGTCGTACAGCCTGTTTTACCAATTTCTGTATTGTTAAAATCGCCTGATTTCGGTCTAAAGATTTTCCCTATTTTATTTATTACGATGAATATGAAGAGTATATTTGGATAATAGCGTTTGCGCGCACTAGCAGAAAACCTTTTTATTGGGAAAACCGTATGTTTTAAATGATAAGACGCATTGTCTGTCATAAAAAACAGGAGACACATGGAAATATGCTAAAAATATTAACCTATTCAATTTCAAATGAGAAGTTTATCGGCATGCAAGCGGACGAAACGCTGATAAATTTTACCGGAGCCTGGGGAAAGTATGTTCAACATGAAACGAAATACAACGGTTTTAAATTCAATACTGTTGTTGAGATGATTGAGGCCGGTGTGTTTACCGGGGAGATATTGACAGGGGTTTTAAGGTTCTTGGAAGAAAACAGGCTTATTAGTGGATTTGCGGAGAAAAGGGATATAAAGTTTGAGCCGCCTGTTCAGCCTTCAAAGGTATTGGCCCTTGCCAGGAATTATTGCGCTCATGCCAGGGAGCTTGGAAACGAGCCGGTTGAGGAGCCTATATTTTTTACGAAAACGGTTAACACGATATTGCCGCATCAGGGAGATATCGTATATCCAAAGATAGTTGACAGGGTTGACCATGAGATTGAGCTTGGAATCGTTATTGGAAAAGGGACAAAATCCGCGTCGCCCGAACAGGCTTTAAGCAACATTGCGGGGTACACAATAGTTAACGACATTACTGCCAGGAATTTACAAAAAGCGGATATTTCAAATGAGATGCCGTGGGTGCGGTCTAAGAATTTTGACACATTTTTGCCTGTGGGGCCTTTTATAGTCCCGAAAGATTTTGTCAAAGATCCCGGCAATCTGGAATTGGTTCTTACCGTTAACGGTGAAACAAGGCAAAAAGGCAACACGAAATTCATGATTAACAACGGCGCCGAAATTATAAGTTATATTTCACAGTATATGACCCTGTTTCCGGGCGATATAATATGCTCCGGCACGCCTGAAGGGGTGTCGCCCCTTAAACCCGGTGATTTAGTGGAAGCCGGCATTGAGGGGATTGGGACTTTAGTCAACAGGGTTGTAAGTGAATAAATACAAGTGACTAAAGTTTTAAGTGAACTAAAGTGATCTAAAGTTTCGGTATTTTCTTTTTATTAAAAAGCGGGTAACTAAAGTGTAGACGCTTTCTAGATTTTTAAGCATTTATTCATAGTTATTTGCAAATAAAAAATATATACCATAACTTTAGTTCACTTTTTACTTTAGATAACTTTAGTCACTAGATTTATACGGAGAGCTTTGGCTTCTTTTATTAACGAGAATAATATTATCACTGAGATTCGTTTGAACTTAGAGGTTTCATTATTTTTTTAGTTGCGGGTTTGCGGCGATATGATATCATTCTTTTCGAGATTGCTTTATTTAATAAGGGAAAATAAACTGGCCAAGCTTTTTTTGCTGACCCTGGTTGTTATGGTTTCAAGCATCGGGTGTATTTCCCTGTTTGAAAATAATCTTCCATTGCGCGACGCGTTTTGGTGGTGCGTTGTCACAATAACAACGGTTGGTTACGGCGATTATGTGCCGGCCACTTTTAAGGGCAGGATAGTGGCCGGATGTTTAATGTTTCTCGGCATTGGATTGCTGGGGATGTTTACGGCAAACGTGGCAAGCATATTTGTTGAAGGAAGGATGAAACAGGGAAAAGGATTGAACAAAGTTAATGTAAAAGACCATTTCATTGTGTGCGGATGGAACTATAAGACGCAGGAAATAATAGAGGAGTTGAAAGTGGATAAAAAGATGGACAATACCTCTATTGTGCTCGTTTCAAACATTCCGGAACAGCCGGTCGAATATAAAGGCGTCTTCTTTGTGAAAGGCGAGGTGACTGAGCATACTATGGAACTGGCAAACCTAAAAGAGGCTTTGACGGTGATAATTGTATCCGACGAGTCTGTTGAGTCGCATACCAGGGACGCTAAAGTCCTTATGGACATATTGACTGTTAAAAACCTGAACAAAAACGTTTACACATGCATTGAGATATCGAATGTAAAGAACAGGAAACATTGCGAACTTGCCGGAGCCGACGAGATAATTGTCACCGGCGAGTTAAGCTGCCGGCTTTTGGCGCAATCCGCGCTTGATCCGGGTGTTAACAGGGTGTTTTCCGAGTTAGTGAGCAACGGGTTTGGGAATGAGATCTATAAGCTGAATACGCCTAAGGAAATTGTGGGCAACAGTTTTATAGATGCGTTGCGCAGTTTAAAAGAGAAATTTGACGCTGTTCTGATTGCTGTAGAGCCAAGGGGCCAAAAGGAGATTATAATTAACCCGCCAAACAGCCGCATAATCAACGACGGGGACAAAATACTTATTATGGCCCGGGAAAGGCCGAAATTCAGCTGAAAACGGAATCCATTTTTTTCAATTTTTGCAAACATTTCTCCCTTTTGCGCTGGATTATGCGTTGTAAATACTGTATACTTCTGCGTTGCTACAAAATTTCTTAAACAGTTTAACCATGACCCGGAATAATGGAAGAGTATAATAAATCCAGCCTTGTGACGTCGGACCTGTGTCAGAGCTGCGCAAATTGTTGCCAAGGTTTAAGGTATTTTTTTACAGACAGCGGAGATTTGGTGCGGAGGCACAGGTTGTTAGCGGGCAACACCGTAACTGCAAAACGCACGGGATTGCAGGAAGACGGCAAGGAGATTTATTGTCTGGATATAAAAATACCATGCTCGCAACTGCATGAGGAAGACGGTAAGTTTTCCTGCAAAATCTGGACTTCTGCAGAGAAGCCTGATGTTTGCAAAATATTCCCATCAAACCTGTTTATTGCCTTTAACGAAAGGTGCATAATTGATGATGATATGTTGATAAGCGAAGTGAAAGACTTTAACTGCGACGTCTGTCCTGTTTTGGGTAAATTAACAGTGGAAGAGATAAAAAGAAAACTAAAAAAAGAACTGGGTATGCATGATGCGCCCCCTGCCAAATCGGATTGACCTTTTAACAACACACGCCGGCTACTCTAAAGATTAGCTATTGACCAGAGTTTATGCTTTCCCTGAAACCCCTTAAGTTCGCAGTTGTCATGCGACGTCCATTGCAATTCATCGTGGCGTTTTAATCCTTCCTGATCAATATGCGTTTTTGCTTCATTGCTAACCCAAACTTCGGCGCCTTTGGCCATACCCTCCACGCGGGCGGCGTAATTAACTGTAATGCCGAAAGCGTCATTTTGCTCAATGCTTACAGGCCCGATATGTATGCCCACCCTGATCTTTATTAAAGGGTTGCCTGTGGTGGCAAACAGATCAAGGCCGAAATCAAGCACTTCGGCTGCCGTTCTAAACGCCGCCATTACCGAATCGCCGATAGTCTTTATCTCATACCCGTCATACTTATTCAGGAATTCTCTTGCTTGTTCAAAATGAGCTTTTCGCACTTCTCTATATTTTTCGTTGCCAAGTTTATTCCCCAAAACCGACGAACCCAGAATGTCGGTAAAAACAATGGCAAATGTGCCTTTTGACGACCCGGCCCAATCTAAAAATGTTTGAGTTCCCGGCGAAGGTTTTGCCTCGGCGGGCTGCTCGGTCTGCGCCGGCTTTTTAGCCGGTTTCTCAACTTTAACCGGGGCCGGCGGCGTAGGGGCCGGCGCTTGAGCAATGGTCTGTTGTTGAACATGCGTGGTCGGGGCCGGCGTAGGCGCATGGCCCGGCGCAAGTGAAATAGAGGTGTCGCAAACAGGGCAGTTGATGGAGTCGCGGCCCAATTCCTGCCGTTTTTTTACCAGGCGGTCGGCGATAACCTCGCCGCACTCATGGCACGCAAAAACCTGTTGTCTACTGGCGCTGCCGGGCATGGCAATGCGTGTTAAATTAGCCTGAACATAACTATCAAACATAGAGCGTGTTTCGCCGCTGGTGGTTGCGTCAAAAAACAAGACTATTTCGCCTGCAAACTCGCCTCTTTTACGCAACAAAATTCCGCATGTCCCGCCTGCCGGCGACGCAAAAGTGGCTGCGTTCATTAATAAATCCTTCTTTTTAAAATTGCCGCTGTAAGCAATATTTACAATTAACGCGGCAAACACATTTAAGGCGGGGCCTTTGAATTGCAAAATCGATGCTTTGTCTTTTGGGGCGTCCATATTCACGTTTCGATAAGCCAATTGTCGCGGAACTACCAGTAATTGCCCCCTATTGGTAGTTTCCCGAACAGCAATGCCAAGATGCACAAGCTCTTCAACCGCGGCGATTAGAAGCCGGCTCTCCTGCGCTTGATCTTTTATTTTTGAGGCGGATGGTATTTTAAATGATCCTGCCCGCGCGGCCTCTTCGCTCAAGTTGCCAAGCCCTTCAGGCTCATTCCCGGTCGCTTTAATTAGAGCTTCCACATATATGTTAAGCAGTTCAGGTTTAAAAAGCACAATCTCTTCAAAGTTTAGCTTTCGCACAAAACCTGCCGCCCCGGCGTTTCTAACGCAAACGTCAAACTGTTCGCGCAGGTCTGCCGCCTGCGAGAACGACTTGTTGGAGCAAACAAAAGCGTTGTGCAGATCAGTTACATTGGAAAGCAGCAATCCGGACTCCTTTTGCGCGAGAAGAAAAGCCTTAACATCATTATAGAGATTAATAGACCCAACTTTCGGCATTTCATCCCATGCGACTAATTTATACAGGAGGTCGGCCAATCCTGGAATGTTTTTCCAGTTTTTGTTCTTTGCCACAATAAATCTTTCAAATCCCATGTCGTCTGAAACGGCTTTAATACGGGCAAGGCTGCTTTGCAACTTTTGCGGGTTGGGATGAACAACAACCAGAACTTTTTTAAGTTTTGAATCCGATTTTTTGTGAACGGCGAAACTTTGGTTTATGGCCTGGTTCCAATAGCGCACACCGGCAAACGGGTCGCTTTTTCCCGTAACTTCCAGAAAAACAATTGCGGCTGCCACATTGTCCATTTGCGATTGATAGGCAACCTTGCAATTTGGCAGGATGGAAACATCCCATAATGCAATTTCACGTAATTCAGAGATTTTGTCGCCGGATTTAACCTTGACCCCTTCCAGGGTAATAATGTTGCAATTGTTTGAGGTCTGCGAAGCTTTTGAAATAGACGTTAAAGTCTTGGCCGCCGCCGCCGCGATATCGCCTGCTACCATAAGTTTTGCCATGACATATTGACCATCGGCGGACGTTGATATCTTGGCCGTCTTTGGCTTGGCTTTATGCAATAGCTCCCAAATATTTATAACGCTCTTTTTTTCCGAGATAGTCGCAAGCTCTTGTCGCTTTGGGTGAAAAGCCAGGCCTCCGCGCAACCGTCCTGCTGACGGCTCGGTAAAATCATCCACCATTTCCCAGGTTTGGCATTCCCAGACACAAACAAGGCCGCTTTCATCCATAGCGGCAAGCAGGCTGCCGTCAAATGAGTATGAAAGACACGAAATCCTTTTTAGTTCGCTTTTTAGAATTCTTTCGCTCTTTTTGTTATTATATTGCCACACGCGAATAGTGTCGTCGGCGGATGCCGTGGCTATTGCCGCTCCGTCGGGAGACCAAATTAACCATGTGATTGCGTCCTTATGCTCTTCAAGTATGTTTATTTGTTCCCACGAATTACGATCCCATATCCGAATCTTGCCGCCTGACGAGCCTGTAGCCAGCATATCGGCTTTCGGCGACCAGGCCACAAAGCCTACCATTGTTTTGTGGCCTTTCAGTTGCTTTTCCAGCCCAAAAGTCTTAGTGCTCCAAATTCTGACCATTTCGTCCGCGCAAGACGACGCTAATAAACCGCCGTCAGACGACCAGGCTATAGAAGTAATCCAGCCCGAATGCCCGGTTAGTTTTCCCTGAAACATTCCGGTCCGCGCCGCCATGACATAGATATCTTCATAAATTGAGCCTGAGGCAATCGAGATTCCATCCGGTGACCATACAAGATTTGTGATCGTGCTGTATGGAGAAGGAAAAGTCTCTTTCAGATTGCCGGTTTCAGCGCTCCACACCTTTATAGTGCGGTCGTTGGATCCTGAAATCAAAAGCTCCGCGCCGGGCGACCAAATTATCCTTGTAATTAACCCCTTGTGGCCTAAAAGAGAATGTCTTAATTTTTTAGCCATAAAAATAAATCTTTCTCAATAATTCAAATCTGAGAAATCGCCATAAAAAAATTTACGATTTTGCGGCAAAACCACAGCCACACCTATGCTCTATTTAAAGAACTGCTAAATTTGCTCCTAAATGCCGCTTTATAATTTACTTAGCAGATCGTTTATTATAACTGTTTTTTATTATTTAGCAACGCCGACCGTTCTTGCGCTCAATTTTTTTATTCGCCGTAGAACAGCCGGTTTGCGGGACGCGCGCGCATTTGAAAAGCGTCAATACTTTACTTCCATTAAACACAGGCCCATTGCCGGGGCGGTAGAGCCTCCCCTGATTTTAGGGTCTTTTGCGTCAATTATTATTTTTAAATATTCAAGCGTTATTTTACCGCGGCCTAATTCCAACAATGCTCCGACAACCCGCCTAACCATATAGCGCAAAAAGCCGCTGCCCTCAAAAGTAAAATAGAAGTATTCGCCATTGCGCTCAATTTCAAGCCTTTTTAAAAATCTCGAGTTGTTCTCGCCTTTTATTGCCCCTGTTTTAAAAGAGCTGAAATCATGCTCGCCTATTAATAATTCAGCCCCTTTTCGCATTTCATCCAGATTTAAAGGGAAATTATATGCGCATGCAAAATTCCTGTTTAACGCTGATCTCACTTTTGAATTATAAACAGTGTAACGGTAAACCTTCCATTTTGCGCTATACCTTGAGTGGAAATTGTCATCAACGTCCGAGGTTTCGATAATCGCTATGTCTTTGGGGAGTTGCGAATTAATCGCAAACAGCAGCTGATTTGCGGGTATTTGAGACGAGGTTTTGAAGTTCGCAATCTGCCGCAACGCATGCACGCCGGCGTCGGTGCGTCCCGCCCCGAGAAGGGTTATTTTTTCAAGCACAATTTTTTCAATTGCGTTCTTTAAAGTCTCCTGGACACTAATTTGACCGTCCTGCTGCTGCCATCCCGCATATCGTGTCCCGTCATATTCTATACATAGCTTTATGTTACGCACAAAGAGCGCTGCCTGAAAAATATAAAAAAATTATGCGCAAACAAGGCTACTGTTTGCCAAAACAACAATAATATAAGGGTCGTCAACGCCGAAGTTACCCAGGTAAGCCCAAAACTGGGTATATACAACACAAGGCTTTTCCCCGGCGAAAACAACCCATATTATAATTAATAATAGAAGCAATATACAACTCGCGCAATTGCCTTTTGTGAACTAATTCTAACCGTTAACTAACTTTTCAGCAATTTGCACTGCGTTTAATGCCGCGCCTTTTCGCAAATTGTCGCTGACAACCCAAAGGTTAAGCCCGTTTTCAATAGAGTTGTCCTCTCGAATCCTGCCGACAAAAGTGTCGTCTTTGCCGGCCGCGTCGGTTGCCAGAGGATATCTCTGCCCCGCCGGATCGTCGACAACGGTAATTCCCGGGAATTTAGACAATATTTCCCTGGCCCTGTCAGCGGTTATTTTACGCTCAGTCTCTATGTTTACCGATTCGCTATGCCCGCGATCAACCGGCACCCTGACGGTAGTGGCGGTAACCCTGATAGAATCGGTTCCGAGAATCTTCTTAGTCTCCTCAATCATCTTCATCTCTTCGGATGTGTATCCCGACTCAAGAAAAGCGTCGCTTTGTGGAATCTGCGGCAATACGTTAAAAGCTATCTGATGCGGAAAGATGTCTCTTTTAAACGAACCGTCATTTTCAAGGATGCTTCTTGACTCGTTCTTAAGCTCTTGAATTGCTCTATGGCCCGCCCCTGAAACGGCCTGATAAGTTGAAACTACCACCCTTTTAACCACCGCTTCGTCATGTATCGGTTTCAACGCCAGAACCATTTGTATTGTAGAGCAGTTTGGATTTGCAATTATACCCTGATGCTTTTTAATATCATCGCTGTTTACCTCGGGCACAACAAGCGGCACATTAACATCCATCCTGAAAGCGCTCGTATTGTCAACAACAATTGTGTTTGCTTTAACCGCAATAGGCGCAAACTCTTTGCTTATATCTCCCCCGGCGCTGAAAAGCCCTATGTTTATGCCTTTAAACGAGTCATTAACAAGCTCCTCAACAACATACTCCTTGCCCTTAAAACTCAATTTATTGCCCGCGGAGCGTTTTGACGCCAATAATCTCAACTCGTCCACTGGAAAATTTCGCTCTTCAAGTATTTTTAATATCTCCTCGCCCACAGCGCCGGTGGCGCCGACAACAGCCACGTTTACACCCATTTGTTTCCCTTTCTGCTATAAATTGCTATTTAATAAGCCGGTTTAAATCATAAAATCAAAAGACATTTTTAACGGCTACGGCCTATTAAAAAGCGGAGATGTAAAATCTCCGCGTATTTCACTTCAAACCTGTTAAATAAATATTCAATCAGTATAGACAAACTGTCTATAAAATTCAGACGCCTCAACTGCCGCCAAAACCTATAGTAACCTTCCCCTCCTCAACAATAACCGGCACACTCCTCTTCCCGCCGGAGTATTTCAGCATCTTCTCCAAAGCTCCCTCTTCTCTCACAACGTTTATGTAATCAAACGGAATATTGCGCCTCTTGTAGTCGGACCGCGCGTCGGATGTATATGGGCAATCGTCTTTCCCGAAAATAAGCGTTTTATTTTCCAAAACCCAACCCTCCATATAACGAAGTTCAATAAGCTAATTCTACTCAATATGTTGCGAATTAAGGAGTTACTTAAATAAAATATTAACGTAAGCCGGTTAAAACTGCAACAACAATTTGCGTAATTTTATGATTTTATGTTCATGTTTATCAATATCACGGCAAAAATAGCCAAATTGTTATTTTGCCCTGACCATAAGGCCCTTTTCAATGCCCAGAGATGCCCGTTTTTCCTCAATATCATTTAAAAACCTCATTGCGTCAGTATAGTAGCCTGCCGTGGGCTTTAAATCAGGCATTTGTCCGAGCCAATATTGATTAAACAACCGCATAAAAAGCTCCCTTATATATTTACAGCATATTGAAGCAAGCGCAATAGGCAGATGTTTTGTCTCCGACCCTTGTATAAAAGAGACAAACATGCTCCTGTCGTCGCCAATTATCTCATAAACCGATTCCAGGTCGCCCTCTTCATGAATTCTTATAAAACCGTCTTTAAACACAGGCGCCAACAAATGCATATACCTGTTTCTTGCTCCATGTTTGTCTATGTAAACTTTTGGCGATGCCGTCCCGTGCCTGTTCCATATATCAACCAGCAGGCCGGCGCATTTATTAAACAGCAAAACGCTTTTGTTGCCGGTCTTTGCCGCCTCGTCATTAAACTCCTTTGTCGCAACCGGAACAGCCGATATATTTAGCAGGTTTATGCCGCTATTTTTTAAACTATTCGTCAAATTTTCAGAATGCCGTATAATATCCCCGACTTCCGCCGCAACCGGCAACTCAATGTCTTGCCCGCAATACCAGGGGTAAACGTCTAAAACTCCATTTTCCCCGCCTGCAAAGCCGGCTAACAGCTCTTTAAAGCCCTTAACCTCATTTTTGCAAAACATAAACGAAAGCGCAGTCTCCTCAAGCCTTCCCAAACCCTTTGCCGCTGAATAAACCTTTTTGCTGTCGGTCACAACTATTTTGCTTTTGTCCTTCAATACCCGGCTTGAAACGCAATCCGCCAGAGCCTTCCATAAATCAACATCCTCCCCACAGTCATCCGGCGTTTCAAATACCGCGCCGGCAACCAACAACGGCCCAAGCAACGGCCCATAGCCGGCTTCGTCAATACCTGCCACAATACCCATATTTTTCCTTTTCTATATGGCCGGTTTACGGCCGGCAATTGCCGCCTTCGAGGATAATTCCCGCCGAAGCAAACAAGCTGCTCCGCGCTTATTTATCAAAACATTTTAGCAAATACCGCGTCAATTTTTAACTTTATTTCCATGGGTAAAACCAATAGGCGCTAGGTTAAAATTTAAATATTCGCAGCCTGTAAATGATTAAATCGCCCTTTCAGGGCTGATATTGCATATTATATTCAAACCCAGGGCGTTGCCCTGGGCTATATTAAACCCGCCCTTTCAGGGCTAACTTATACTTTGAAAAGCCATATAATAAATAACATAATTTTGAGCCCCAACGGGGCGGCTTTAATATAGCCTGGGGCATAGCCCCAGGTATAAAATAAAAAAGAAACCAGCCCTGAAAGGGCGATTTAAGCGCTGACGTATTGGTTTTGATATTCAAATTTACCCCCTTAACCTAACACCAATGGGGCAAAACCGCCGGCCTATTATAATTTAAGCTATTCAGGCTATTATCGCCCGATCCTGAAAAATATTCTAACAATTTCAGATTTTCACCTCCATCTTGCCTTGTTTTTTTGCTTTCCTTCGTGTCTTTATTGCTTAAATAACCATTGCCTCTATTTTTATATTTTTTGCCTTTACATAAGCAAATATGAAGATATAATTATCAACATATAGTATATTTGCAACAAAAAAACGTCTTGTATTGTATTGTTCACTGTTTATTCTTTTTCTAAGAATAAAGCTCTTTTATTGCCTGAAATCAAAAAAGGAGGCGATATTTATGGATAGAAACAGCGTTATTACAACAAGAAGGAGAGGTTATTATTACATCGGTGAAAGCAACAAAATATTAAAAGAGTTCACAGGCGAGATTGTGCCTGTGAAGGCGCCTGTTATTGATAAAAAAGTCATGGTCAGACTAGGGATAACCAAAAAGAACGGAGCCGCGCACGCTTTAAATCTGAAATAAAATGTATCTATTCAGCGTAATTTATAACCCTGTGTGAAATCGTTCTCTTAAGTGTATTGTGACATTGTTAGAAAGTGACTAAAGTTTAAAGTGAGCTAAAATTCCTAAAGTTCCGGTAAAAATCAAAGATTTTTGGATGTTATATATGGAAGCTACGCAGCTTGTCTGCTATAGCGCCAATCATCATCGTATGGGAAAAATAGAAACATTCAAAAATTGAAAATTTTTACCTAAACTTTAGCTCACTTTTAACTTTAGATCACTTTAGTCACTGCATCTAATAAAGAACTTTGCATACTTTATGGCAAATTCGCTGAATAGTTACAATAAAATTATAAAGATCGCAATACCCGCCCGCGCTAAACAGTAAACACTGCCCGTTTTATTAATAGCGCGGGCAAAACCAATCTTTCGCCTCATAGCGCAAAATATCTATTTGCGCTTTTTTTTACCGCAACCTGAAATCAAAACTCATGGAAACATTCATAATATCGCTCTTTATCTTCTTTTTTACAATAGAACGAATCGTCTCTTATGGCCTTGCCGAGCTAAATATCCGCTATTTGAGAAAGCATTCCAACTCCATGCCCGACTTCTTTAAAGGCTCAATTGACGACGAAACATATAAAAAATCAGTCGCCTACACTTTTGATAAAGGAAAACTCAGCCGATGGAGCATGACAATGGACACCATAGTCACCATATTGTTTCTATTTGGAGGCGTACTTGCATGGCTTGAGCATTGGTCGGCCTCGTACGGCCTCGGCGAAATATGGACCGGCATCGTTTTTATGGTTGGCCTGGGCGTTATCCTGTTTTTCATCGGATTGCCCCTTGACCTGATATCAACATTCCGCCTTGAGCAGAAACACGGGTTTAACAAAACAACACCCCGCCTTTACATTGCCGACAAGGCAAAAGAGACTATTATTTCAATCGTTATAAGCATACCATGCCTCTACCTTATACTATGGTTTATGATGGCGACCGGAACAATATGGTGGGTGTGGGCATTTTGCTTCATCATGGCGTTTCAGTTTATAATGCTAATAATATACCCCATTTTCATAGCCCCGCTGTTTAACAAATTCGAGCCCATTGAAGATTGCGAACTGAAAGACGCGATTTTAGACTTTTGCAAAACCGCCAAATTTTCAGTTACCGGCGTATTCAGAATGGACGGCTCAAAACGCTCGACCCATTCCAACGCCTATTTCACAGGTATCGGCAAGAGCAGACGCATTGTTCTTTTTGACACGCTTATAAACGAGATGACAACACAACAGGCCATTGCCGTGCTTGCCCACGAGATAGGCCACTACAAACTGCATCATATTAAGAAGATGATATGCATAGGCTCAATCGGCCTTTTAGCCGGCCTGTTTGTGATCGGCAACATATATAACTACCCGCCGCTTTTTAACGCCTTCCATCTTGAGCCCACAAACCACGCCGCATTGGCCCTGTTTCTCATAATGTCAAAATCATTCACATTCTACCTGACCCCCATATTCGCGGCCCTGTCCAGAAAACACGAATACGCGTCAGACAAATTTGCCGTTGAACAAACCAACGGCAAAGAACACATGGAAGCCGCCCTGCTTAAACTAACAAAACAAAACCTCTCCAACCTCACCCCCCATCCCTGGTACAGCGCTTTCCATTACTCCCACCCCGCAATACTGGAAAGAGTCAAAGCCATACGCGAAATAAAAGCGCGAAGAGTATAGCGATGCTGGATGCTGATTACTGAATGCGGAGCAAGGCCGGCTGCTTTTTGCTTCGAAATTCGTTATTCGGCATTCATCATTCGCTTTTGCTCTTTGCGCTTCTTACTTATTGGTTCAATGTCTCAGATTTGAACCACACTTGACGTTAACAATACTCTGTGTTTAGTCAATCAATAAAGCCTACACCGATTCCCTGTCTTTGCCCGATGCCCTAAACTCTATCTTATCTTATCTTTGCGTTTTTCATCGACCAATATACGATGCGTCGTAAAATAGTCGCGACCAATTTACGATGTATCGTATATTGGTCGTGTTCTAAATTCCTTTTTTTGTAATAATAACATTGTTATGAAACGGACATGCCGGACAATATTAAGTCAACGTATTCTGCTCGACCGGCGAATGATATTCCTTATAGGCCCAGGGCTGGTAGGCAAAGCAACTTTATCCCTTGTTGGCGATCAAGGTCAAAAAGCGGAAAATTTTGCGGCAGCGCATCTTTTAAAGGCGGTTAATTGGTGGACGGATAACGGATACGGCTTTGTTTAAGGCTATTGAACCAACAAGGGGAGCTCTTGAGGAGGTATAAATAAGAAACTAAAGGTTTTTGTCGTGTATTTTAATTGGCGACCGGAATATTTATGGAAAGAACTTATATATATCTTTTCTATGCATCACTGTGCGTATAATTAAAGCGCGATTATTATCTCTTGATTCTATTCCAACACGGTATACGCCAAAACGGACTTTGTAGAATCCCTTATAACCTGTAAGTTTTTCTATATTGCCGCTTTCCGAGATTGAAGCTACGGCCGGCAACTGTTTAAAAACAAATTCTTCTATTTGTTCACGAAAACATGGCGGGATTTTGGCCAGTTGCTTTAAAAACTTTTTGGGATACTTTACTTTCATTTTTGTTTTTCCAAAGAGTCATAATACTCTTTGGCTTGTTCCAGGTCTAAAGTTTCATCGCCGTCTTCATCTTCCTGCATTAAATTGTAAAGCGCATAATTTTCAAAAATTTCTTCTATTTTTTCAAAAGTTTTAATGTCAAGTAACGCCGCAATTCTGCGATTATCTTTGTCTACTATGTAATTTGGATTTATTTCCATAAATTATTCCTCCCTGTTTTTTGCGCAAGCCTTTAATTCGTTATTTGCGCTACGCTCTCAAACGCAATATGAGTAAATTGTAGCAAAAGCTATTAATATTTCAAAATAATTTCATGTAAAACGCTAAAGAGACGACATAGAAAAACAATTCCGTTTTCCTTAAAACGATTCTTCTCCGCGGAATTGATTTGCCATGTCATCCGCTTTTTCACACTCAGCTCTCATAGCTTCTCTTTCCGCCAACCATCAACTGCTTCTCCACGCTCCACGCTTTTGCTTTTACTTCGAAATTCGAAATTCGCTATTCGCTATTCGATATTCATGATTCGCTTTTGCTTTTGCCTTTTACTTCCCCCTCTGTTATACTACCCCAAAACTTTGATTCCATACAACCAGACGGCCCGTTGCCGACCATTTTGCCATACGCGTGTTTATACGCGCCTCAAAATTATGTTTAAACATAAAATCATCAAACAAATCGAAAAAGAACTTGGTGTTACCCTAAAAAAAGTGAAAGAAATAGTAGTGTACAAGTCCGGTTATACCATAAATCAACAAGAAGAAGTTGTAGGCTTGTCTCTTTACAGATGTGCCATAAAAGACCTTAACCGTATTGAATCACAACTAAAGGCGTTAGCAAATTTAACGGCGTTAGATTTAGCTAATAATCAACTAACCGAGATAGAGTCTTTAAAAGATTTAACTAATTTAACGCGGTTAGATTTAGCTAATAATCAACTAACCGAGATAGAGTCTTTAAATGATTTAACTAATTTAACGCGGTTAGATTTATCTAATAATCCAATAGAAGCTCTGCCCCAATGGATTATTGAACTTAATATGGAATTTAAATGGAAAGAAAATGGTTGGCAGGAGGGTTTTATCTATTTCTATGACAACCCGTTAAAACATCCTCCAATAGAGATTGTAAAGCAGGGGAAGGATGCGGTAAAGAACTACTTTGAACAGATCAGGAAACAGGGCACAGATGAGATTTACGAAGCCAAGTTGATGATTGTAGGCGAGCCGGGATCGGGCAAAACAACTTTGATGAACAAATTGTTTGATATGGATTTTCCTGTGCCGAATAAAGAGACAAAATCTACCGTCGGCATTGAAGTGCGGCCAAACTGGGAGTTTACAATTGACGAGAAAAAAGATTTTAAAGCGCATGTTTGGGATTTTGGCGGTCAGCAGATACAATACATGCTGCACCAGTTTTTCCTGACACCGGACTGCATCTATATACTAATGGCTGAAAAGCGCAAAGAGCTTGCAAATTTTGACTACTGGCTAAATATAATAAACCTTCTCGGCAAAAACAGCCCCGTGGTTGTCCTGTTTAATGAAATTGAGATAGAGTCTGCAACGTCATTTATTTATGACGAGCAAAAATACGCCGGTCTGTTTCCTGATTTAAGTATTCAAAAGCTTGATGTTAACCTTTCAAATATTAGGGACGGCCGGTTTGCTGTATTATTAAATACTATAAAGGAGAAACTGAAAAGCCTTAATCATGTCGGCAAAGAAGTTCCCGCCAGATGGGTTGATATTCGTGGCGAGCTTGAGAAAAACAGATCAAAAAAACATATAACTGTTAAGGAGTATTTTGAAATATGCGCAGGGTACGGTATTGATAAGGAAGAGGACCAACTGCTGATATTGAGTTATTTTCACCTTCTTGGCACGGTTCTGCATTTTTCAGAGGATGAAAACCTTAGCGACACAATATTCCTTGACCCAAATTGGCCGGTGAACGCTGTTTATTCGGCTCTTGCAAATATAGAGATTCAGGAAAACAATGGGCGTTTTGAAAAGAGTGAAATCTATAAAATATGGGAGGCAAAAGGACATGATTATGAAGAGAGGGGCAAGCTGCTGCAATTAATGTTAAAGGACAATTTTGACCTGTGCTTCAAGCTGCCTAAAAGCGAAGGTCAATATATAGTCCCAATGCTTTTAGCAAAAAAGAAACCTGTGTATGATTGGAATAACAGTGATAATTTGCAGTTTAGATTTCAATATCCGTTCAGGCCTAAAGGCATTGTCAGCCGTATGATTGTGAGGATGCATGAATGTATAGACGGGGAGAAGGTATGGAACGAGGGGGCGGTGTTTGTTAAGGAGGATGTCTCCGCGCAAATATTAGAGAAAAAAACTGAAAAGGAAGGTCTGAAAATAATCGAAATACGTTTAAACGGCCCGCAAAACGGTTGCAAGGATTTTTTGGCTTTAATACGGGAAGAGATAAAATCAATACAAAACAGGTCGTTCCCAAATCTGCCGTTTGTTGAGATGGTTCCATGCAATTGCAAAGAGTGTTTTCAATCTCAAAAACCATATTTCTTTGAATATATTGATATAGAAAATTATCTTAAGAAGAAAAAGGTTCAAATTGAGTGCCGAAATAGCGCGGAATCGGTTTACATAGACAAATTAATCGGCAATGTTTTTAATATTGAGGAGATAGAGGAGAAGTATAAAAAAATTATGGGAGATAAAATAAACATCCATCTAAGCAACATAGGCAACCCGCAACAAACCGTAAAAACAGATGCTAATTTAAAAGCCAACCAAAGTCAAACCGTTACAGTAAGCGTAGAGATAAAGCAGGAAACAATTGACGCCCACAGTCTGTTTAAAAAACTTAAGGCAGATATCCTGAAAGCTGTTGACATTGAAATCACTGATGAAAAGGAGAAAAAGTGGGTTGAGAGCGATCTGCTGGACGCGGAAGGGGCCTTTTCAGAGGTTGAAAAAGCGGCGGAAGCCGGTAAAAAGGCTGACGCGGGCACGATAGACAGGTTTGAGAATTTTATAGATGAGCTTAAGGATGAGAATTCGCGAATAAACAAAGCTTTAAAGCTTGTAAAAACCGGAGCAAAAACCGCGCAAAAGATTGGACGATTGTACAACAACTTCTCAGGCTTTTTTGGTTTGCCGGCTATGCCGGGGATTTTGTTGAACAAAAAAAACGGAGATTAAAAGCTTTTGTTTTTTTATTAGTGTGTATTTGTGAAGATATGTGGTTTATACGCTTTTGTTTTTTACTTGTTTGCCTTAATTTTGCAAAAAATGATTGAAGGAGTCAGGGTAATTAAAACACAGTTGTTTCTATTAACCCTTTTAGAGAAGATCTTAAATTTGTTTTTGTAAATTCCGTGGTAGTTCAGTAAAATTATAATACAAAATAATATTACGCCTCAAATTTTAAGAGTATTCTATGCTCATCCAAAGCGCAATAAATGTAAAAGCTGTATGCGCCGATGAATCAACAGTATTGGGTTTATGACTTGCGCAGACCCTAAGGAGATAAAATGAAACCTGTAAAGGCATTAAAAGGGAAGATTGAAAATATACCTGATTTGAATTTACATATATTATTAACACATGAAGACGGAGTTGTTGTTGGCCGATGTTTAGATTTTTCTGTTTCAAGCCATGGTTCTGACGAAGCGGATGCTTTAGATTCGTTGAGCGATAGTATAAAGGATTATATTGAGCATTCTTTAAGAAATAATGCTTTGAATGAAATAATCGATCCGGAAGAAGACGAGTTTTGGCAAATATATAAAACTTTGGAATTACAGGATGAAGCGTTAATTATCAGGGAAAACGCCAATTCTTTAAAAAGTGAAAATATAAAAGAAGTAATATATGCTTAATACTCTTGAACTGCGAAAAGTTATCAAGATAATGAGAAATCATGGTATAGAGTTTTCATTTAAGACCGGAGGTAAACATTCAGGGAAATTCATTAAAGGAAACAAATCGTTTCCAGTAAAAACTCATGGTTTGAAAACCTCTATTTTGCCATATGCTTTAAAAGGATTAATAAAAAAATTTGATTTGCCACATGATATGTTTAGTAGTAACAATTGATTTGTTTCTTTCCGATCTCTTATCCTGTCGATCCTGTAAATCCAGTCCTTAAGCTTTTTTTCGTGAATTTTCGCGGACAGGCTTTTGCTTTTTTATTAGTGTCGATTTGTGAAGATATGTGGGTAATTCGCTTTTGCTTTTTTTTTCGTGGGCACGCTTTTGCTTTTATCTGTGTAATCTCTGAAATCAGTGGTTTATTTTGCTTTAATCAGTGAAATCTGTGGTTTGCTTTTGGGGTTGTTTGTGGCGTGGACTTTAATTTTATGACAGAGCGCGGTTTCCGTTGGGCTGAAAAGTTTCGGAAAGCGCGCCCTGTCATTTTACCTTGAGTACTTGCTCATATCGTTATAAGCAATTTTGTAAACGCGCGGCAAATCAAGGCCGCTTTTGATTTTCGATTCTACTAAATGAGCGCATTTAGGGCATCGTCTGTTGTACGGGCCCTTGCTGTTAAACATCTTCCCGCACATAAGGCATGTCCGTTGCTTTCGCTCTTGCATTGACATTGAAGCTACGCCGTTGTGCAGGCCGTCATCTTCGATGTTTTTGAAGTGTTTCCTCTCTTTTTTATTTACAAGACTTTTCATTTTTATCCTCCTTACAAATAATGCAAAATACATATGAGGAGTTAATGGCTAGCTTAAAAATAAAACTTTCCTTATAGTCTTCTTTTCGGCAGAAAATAAATCTTTGTTAACTCTTTTTTCCCTTGTTCAGAAAAATTGCGGGACCTATAGCTATTATGTAGTGTAGGCGCGTCCTGTATTATATATTCATGCCTCTGCGCATATGCATAAAAGAGCTGAATCTAATGGAAAGTTGCCCCTTTTTTTGATATAACTTTAACATTACAAATCAACAGAAACTGCCCGTAAATCCAAAACGCTAAACAGAACTAAATACTCAATTTTCTTAAATAGAAAGGCTTAAAATGGAAAAAGATAGAATTTCGCAACATGAGTCTGTTCGCAAATTATACTCGCGAATCAAAAAAGACAATATCAGCAATGTTTGGGACCGTTATGAAGCCCAGGGAGGCGGTGGCGATCCTGATAAAAGGTGCCAACCTTGCCAAAATGGAACGCGATGCGACTTTTGCTCAAACGGCCCATGCCGGCTTGACGCCGCAAGCGATAAAAAAGGGGTCTGCGGTATCGGCGCCGACGCCGTTGCCATCCGTATGATGCTGCTTAGAAATATAATGGGCGCGTCCACATACCAATACCACGCTGATCAGACAATCAGGACGCTCCGCGCCACCGCCCAGGGCAAAACGCCGTTTGAGATAAAGGAGAGCGGAAAGCTTCGAACGTTTTCAGAACGATTGGGCATGGACGTTTCAGGCTCCGACAGCGACATTGCGTTGCGTTTGTGCGATTACGCGGAATCTGAATTTAACCGGAAGTATAACGAACCCAGCGAAATAGTTGAAAAACTGGCCCCTCAGGAACGAAAAGATAAGTGGAAAGAGCTTGGCATATTTCCAGGAGGCATCTATAGCGAAATGATGTTGAGCACAAGCTCTTCTCTCACCAATGTTGACGGCAATTACGTAAGCCTTGCTCTAAAGGCTATGCGCCTTAGCGTGGCGATGGCGTATCAATGCCAGATCGTAAATGAGTATTGTCAGGATATTATGTACGGCATCCCAAAACCGCATAAAATGCGCGTTGATCTGGGCGTTTTAGACCCCGATTATGTCAATGCGTTGCCGAACGGGCATGAGCCTTTCCTGGGTTTTGCCATGGTTCAATTGGCGCGCAAACAGGAGTGGCAGGATAAGGCAAAAGGCGTGGGCGCAAACGGGTTGCGTGTGATCGCAAATATTGAGACGGGGCAGGAGATGATTCAACGTTGGGAGATGGACGATGCTTTATACGGGTTTACAGGCAACTGGCTGGCGCAGGAAGCTGTTATGGCCACGGGTTGTGTTGACTTGTTTGCGTGCGATATGAACTGCTCCATGCCGATTGATCCGTTATACGCTGAGAAATATAAATTTAAACTGGTCCCATGCAGCGAACTGGTCTCTTTTGAAGGCGTTGAAGAGAGGATCAATTATGAGCCTGAAAAAGCCGAGGAACAGGCGGCCCAACTCTTGCAAATGGCGGTTGACAATTTTAAAGAGCGAAGGGCCTCGGTTGAGCCTGTGACGAATTTGCCTATGAAGGAGGCGGTTGTCGGTTTTTCAACCGAAAGCTTCCTTGAAATGCTTGGCGGCAGCCTTGACCCGTTGTTGAGCGCAATAAAAGGCGGCACGTTGCGCGGCGTGGCGGGTATGGTGTCATGCTCGTCGCTAAGGGACAACGGGCAGGATGTTCATACTATCCGCGTTGTAAAGGAGCTGATTAAACGCGATATTGTTGTGTTGTCAATGGGTTGCGGCAACGGCGCCATGCAGGTTGCCGGTTTGTGCGCGCCTGAAGCGGGTTTTTGGGGCGGCCCGGGAATTAAGGGCCTTTGTCAAATGGTAAACATGCCGCCTGTGCTCAGTTTCGGCACATGCACCGACACCGGCAGGATAGCCGACCTGCTGGCCGCAATAGCCGGCGCCCTCGGCAATGTCCCGATTCCTGATCTGCCGGTTGTGGCTGCCGCGCCTGAATATCTGGAGCAGAAAGCCACGATTGACGCAATATTCGCCCTCTCTTTCGGGCTGTTCACATATGTTAATCCTGTTCCCACAGTTGGTGGCGCGCCGAAATTGGTTAAGTTGTTGACTGAAGATTGCAAAGATATAACCGGTGGTCTCCTCAATGTTGAAACCGACCCGGCAAAAGCTGCTGACGCCATGTTGGCGCATATTGAAGCCAACCGGATTAAACTGGGGATTTAGAGCTTTGTTTACCTTGCCTGGATAAGTGACTAAAGTGAATTTAAATATTTCCTTTAATTCCCCCTCCCTTGATAGGAGGGGTTAGGGGAGGGTGATAAGAATCGCGCAAGTTATCAATAGTATCATCCGCTTTGACCTGGGTAGTATATGATTTATTAATCATTTTAACCAATATGCTCAAACACGCTGAAAAATTACATGCAGACTAAACAGACTGAAACGTTTATTAAAAGCTTTAACATCAATGAAGAGACGCTTGCCATCTTTAAGCGGGCGGCAAACGCGCCGATTGAAAACCGTAAAGAGATAATTGATGATATTGGTTTGTTGACTAAAAGCTCCGGCATGAGTTTGGCGCTTATAGCCCTTTTCAGGCAACAGGTTGGTTGCGGTTTTGTTCTGGCCGATCCGCTTTTGGCGAATAAAGATGTTCCTGAAAGGGAGTTCCAGGACCCGCAAATTAATATCGCATTCCGGTTGCAACGAAATCCGTACCGTGAAATGAGGAGAAATCACGGCCTGCTTATTGAGCGGGGGATAATTGACGGGGCTGTTGACACGGCCGGGCTTGTTAACAGGGATGCCGGCGGCAAAGCGTGCTACCTGTGCAAGGAGAATATTGATCTGCAAAATCCCAAAGAGATTTTAATAAAATTAAACCTGGGCGGGGCTCAATATTACGCCGGGGCTAACTTCGCGTTTATAACCGATAACCATTTTACGGTAATGAACGCAAGCCATGTTCCGCAACATTACCGTAAGGGCACGATTGAGGCAATGATGGATTTTGTTGACATTACAGCCGGCGTATTCAAGGCAATATATAACGGTCTGGCCGGCGCGTCAATAAAAGATCATGAACATCTTCAGGTTACCACCGAGGATTTTCCGGTTGAAAATATAGCGGCAGGCCCGGCAAGGCCTGTTTTTGAGAACAAGGATATAAAAGTCCTGAATCCCGATTACTACTTGCCGGTTTGGATTGTTGAAGGCCTTGACAAGGCAAAAACCAATAATGCCGTTCATAATATCATCAGTTTATGGATCAACCTTAATCCCGATTTTCACACAATAAATATAATTACATCCAAAGGCGTCGAATCAGGCGTGTTTAGAGCGTTTATTTTTCTGCGCGACAAACGAAAACTTGGCGGCAAAGGCAAAAGAGGCGCAATGGCCACATTTGAAGCCGGCGGCAACATAATACTAACATGCCTGCATAAAGAACACGCAAATAATCATCTAAATGAAAACCTGACCCTTGAAAACGCAAACCTCCCCGCCATTACCCAAATGCTAAAAGATATATCCCCGGACAACGCAAGCTGCAAACGTTTTGCTGAAGCTATTGATTTTAGCGGGTAGACCAAGCAAACCTATATTTGACAATATACACATGAGCACACAAACAACAATTGAGTGGACTGAGCAGACATGGAACCCCGTGTCCGGTTGCGACAAGATATCTCCGGGTTGCCAAAACTGCTATGCCGAGACTATGGCGCGCAGGTTGAAGGCCATGAGAGTGAAGGGGTATGAAAACGGGTTTGGTTTTACCCTTCAGCCTGACCGGTTGATAGAACCGTTACGACGCAAAAAGCCAACTTTCTATTTTGTGAACTCAATGAGCGACCTGTTTCATAAGGACGCGCCCGATTCATTTATACATCAGGTTTTTGATGTGATAACAAAGTCGCCTCAACACACTTTTCAGGTTTTGACCAAAAGGCATGAAAGGATGGCTGAATTCCTGCAATCCTCGCTCCCGCCACAAAACGCCTGGATTGGCGTGACCGTTGAAAACAGAAAACACGGGTTGCCGCGGATAGACGCTTTGCGCAAGGTAAGTGCCGTAGTCCGTTTCATTTCAGTTGAGCCGCTGCTTGAAGATCTGGGCGCAATGGATTTGCGCGATATTCACTGGGCGATTGTAGGAGGTGAATCGGGCTCCAAGGCAAGGCCTGTAAAACAGGAGTGGATACTGAATGTAAAAGAGCAGTGCGAAGCGCAAAACACAGCGTTCTTTTTTAAACAATGGGGTTGTTGGGGCTCTGACGGTAAAAAACGCTCAAAAAAAGCTAACGGCAGAATGCTGCTTGGCCGAACATGGGATGGAAAACCTGTAAATTTGTATTAACAGAACACGGTTAACTTTAACCTTTTTGCTCCCTGACTCTGGGGGGGGGGGGGGCGAGGTGGAAAAAGAATGCTCCAGCTTTTAATTGGCAACTGCAAATACTGTGGTTGTAATGTTTAAAGCTTGCAAAAGGCGCAAAACAGCACTAATATATAATTTGTTTTATATAAATTAAACGGTTGTTAAACGCCTATTATAACCACTTGTCTTCAAGTGGATTAAAACTAAAGGCGCGGCATTATACATGTTTAACGGGGATTTAAAGATATACGCATTCACATATCCGTTAATAGGCGCGGAAACGCATGGGGCCGGATTGTGGCCTTTGACTTTTAAATGATTAATTTTAGTTTGCAGTTTATGCCTGCCCGTTAAGGAGGGCTAACAATGATATTAAAAAAATTATTGGGCGAGATTTTGTCTGACATGGGCATTATTACAGAACAAAATCTGCATGAAGCTCTGAAAAAGCAGGAAGCTCTTTTTCAGAACATTAGTATGTCTGAAAAACTTCCCAGAGCCGGCATCGTGTCCGAAGCGCGTCTGGCCGCCGGAAGCGCGCCTTGTTTGGGCAAGATATTAATCGACGCAGGTTACACAACACAGGAGCGCATTGAATTTGCTTTGAAAGAGCAAGACAAGATGATTGAAAAATATAAGATGCTGGAAAGCGAAAAACTTGGGCTTGTTATAGAGGAGTGCTCTATTATCAATTCATCTATTAATATTTCAGAAGCGCTGCGCCGCATTATGAAATGCGCGGCCAGAGTGACTAATTCAGAGGCAAGCACGCTTATGCTGCTTGACGATAAGACTGGGGCTTTGGTTTTTAGCGTGCCTACGGGGCCGGAGTCCGAGAAATTAACCGATATCCAGCTTCCACCCGGCAAGGGTATCGCAGGCTGGGTTGTTAAAAACGGAAAAGATGTCCTGATTCAGGATGTTTGCCAAGATTCCAGGTTTTATGAAAAGATTGACAGCGCCACGGGCTTTGAGACGAAATCAATAGTTTGCGTCCCGCTTAAGGCAAAATCAAGAATAATCGGCGCGTTAGAGGTTATAAACAAAGCCGACGGAACCTCTTTTAAGGAAGAAGACTCTCTGTTTCTAAGCATCTTTGCAAATCATGCCGCCGTTGCAATAGAAAACGCCAGGTTCTATACTGAATTAAAACGCAAATCCGAAGAAGAAGAAAGTATGCAGATAAGATTAACCGAATCTGAAAAACTGCGGGCCTTGGGTTTAATGGCTTCCGGCATTGCTCATGATTTTAATAATATGTTGGCTGTAATTTTGGGAAATACTGAACTTATCGAGGTTGCCGATGACAAAGAAGCTATTTTAAAAAGGACAAACGCTATTAAGCAAGCCGCAATAGACAGCGGCAATATTATAAAAAGGTTGCAGAAATTTTCAAAACCGGAGGAAGATGACAATCAATTTCATTCCGTTAAGATCAATGACATCGTAAAAGATGCCGTCATTTTAACTAAACCGTTGTGGATAGACACATTGCAGGAAAAGGGCATTAACATCTCTATTGCTGAAAACCTTGCGGAAGAAGATTTGGTTATATCAGGATATGGCTCAGACCTGCGGGAGATGGTTATAAATTTAATATTTAATTCCATAGACGCCATGCCAAACGGCGGAGAGATAAATATAACAACCTCTAAAAAGGACGATAACATAATTTTCGCAATATCCGACGATGGAATCGGGATGTCCGATGAAACAAAAGAGAAGATTTTTGATCCGTTTTTTACAACAAAAGGCGCAACCCATAGCGGATTGGGAATGAGCATGATTTACGGCATCATTAAAAGGCATAACGGAAAAATGGCGGTTCTTTCAACATTAGGAAAAGGAACTTCCTTTGAATTTAGCTTTCCAAAAGGGGCGGAAACAAGTTTTGACGGCAATGCCGATGCCGGCGCCGCGCCAAACATAAAACAAGCCGGAATATTGATTATAGATGACAATACCCAAATAAGCGACCTGCTTGCAACAATTCTCTCAAAACATGGACATAGGACATCTATATTTTCAAACGGAAAAAGCGGTATAGAAGAGTTTAAGCGCGGAGATTACGACATGTTGATCTCCGACCTCGGCATGCCTGGTATGTCCGGTTGGGAAGTTATAAATGAAGCCAGGCGGATAAAACCATCGGCTATTTTTGGCTTGATAACAGGCGGTGTTATAGACCCGGATAAAGCTAAACTGGAAGGTGTTGATTTCATAATTAACAAACCGTTCCAGGTAAATGATGTTGAGCTGGCTGTGGAAAAAACATTAAAAGCAAGATCCATCGAGGATAATTCACATTAGAGCAGATACGTAGGTTGGGTAGAATGAAATGAAACCCAACATCAAACTTTAAAACCGGTTTTCACTCATTTTTTGGTTGTTCTACAACAACATGTTGGCGCTACTTATTGATACAACCAGCTGCCGTAACCTTTTGTTACACGCCTCAAATAGTTATAACCCCTTATGTTTCAGCATGTTAACATTGCCACTCCAAATTCCATGAAAAAGGAAAAGTTTTCCTGAATGGAGCTGTTACCTAAAGTAACATTTTGGCTCCGGCCAAAAAGTTGAAAGAATTACTTAAATAAGTTTTTTTTTGACTTAAACTTCGAAAACCTCTTCGCTGTAAATATCCATAACCCTTATGTTGGCAATATGTTATGTGTGTTGCTCGCTGTGTTTTTATAAAAATATTGAAATTTTTTTTATACTTCCGCAGTTTTGGCTTTAAATGTGCTTTATAGATAAATGTCTAAATAAAAAAGCGCGATGGCGAAAGGAGGCGGTAATAAGAAAAATAGGGTATTAAAAGAGGCGTGAAACGCAGGTTTTATTTGTTAACTTAACATGTTTACCGGTATTGTAATGAAAGCTTTATCGAATCTTTATTATATTTCCGGTTAAACCATAAATTTAGAAAGGAGTATTAAAATGAAAAAGATATTATCATTTATAATGGCGGCTTTTACTGTTTGCATATTAAGCTCTGTTGCCATAGCGGAAGTATCAACAAAAACACTTACATTAACAAACAGTGATTTAAGTCAAGCCGACGTCAGCTCTCTTATGCTTTCATTCTCATTTGGGGGAGCAAAGGTTAATATAACCCAAACTGATGATACGGATTTCATTGTCAAAGCAGAAGTGACATTTGACACCAACGTTTCAAACCCGGGGCTTAGCACAAATTTTGTAAGCGGCATATTTAATGCCGGTTTTTCTTCAAACATTAAAATCCCGCCAACAGTTCTTATTCCTACAGTAGTAGAAACATGGGATATAACCGTGGGAGACTACGATGTTAACACTGATTTAACAATTAATTCCGGCGGAGTAGGCGGAATTGTGGACTTTGGCGGTATGCCGCTTAAAAATTGTGTTTTAAATTTTGGCGGGTCGGGCTTCTTAGCCGATTTTAGCGAGCCCACAACCAGGCAAGTTGAGTCAATCCTGGTTACAGGAGGCGGGAGCGGCTTTTCTATGACAAATATAGGAAATTCCGATTTTAAAGATTTAAAAGTCCTTGGAGGCGGCCAGGCCGTTAATCTTGATTTTCACGGCGCTTACGAGAACCAGCAACATAACGTCGGTATTGGCGTTGCCGGAGGCGCTGTAAGGATTGTAGTTCCTTCTAATGCAGGCGAAAAGCTGGATATACTATCTATACCAGTGCCGGCAATAGTGCTCGGCGAAGGGTGGGTACGCGAGCCAAGATCTTTTATCCCCGCAAAATACCAAACATCAGATTATGAGACTCAAAACGTAAAGATAGATTTTGGTATAACAGTCGCCGGTTCAGTTGTTTCTGTAATTCGGGAATAGGGCTGAACAAAAGAGCGGGAAAAAGGGCATGGCAAAGTTGAGTCGGGGTTGAACCTCGGCTCACAATAAATTAAAAATGCCATGCCTTTGGCGCATTAGCTTTGACTGCTCAAAAAAACACTGCAAACTTAGCGCTTCAGACACACAATCGTTTAGCGCGAGGTCCAACCTCGCGCCAATAGTACACTCGCCTCAAAAAAATCAAAGATTTTTCCCTCTATTTTACATTTTCACATCCCCCTATCCAGCGAAAGATTAGTCTAAAACATTTTTGCCGGCGCAGTCTTGTAGACTGCCTCCACACGTTTAAGCCAAAGCATTAGAACGGGCGCAAAACTTGTCATTATTAATAACGCCAATGGTTCTAAGAAACATTTGGAGCAATCTATAAGATTGCTCCAGCGGAGAATTATGTCCGAGGGGGCCAAGAAGGGTGTAAGGGAGATTCAAATCAAGTATACCGCTTGTTATACTCAAAAGCATTAGGTTTTCGAAATCTGGCAATGAATAAAAGGCTAAAGCCTTAACTCCAACAATCTGAGCTTATTGGAATTTACCCTTTAGGGTTTTATTTCATTGCATCTGAAGAAAACATATACGAACATAATTTTTCGAAAACCTGATTTGTTTGACTATAGTTCAAGCCGGAGACGTTGAACCAACAAGCAATAAGCGCGAAGCGCAAAGAGCGCAAAGTGGAAGTTGGAAAAGCGGGAAAGCGGTTGGCAGGGAGCGCGGCGGCCGGATCAAATGCGTTTTGAAAAATTACAGAAGCAAATGTTGCCACGGGACGAGAAATATATTGTCTCTAATCTCAAGTAATTCCGCGCCCAGGTAAATTATTATGGCTAGCCCTGATTCGTCCTGAAAGTTGTTTTGAAAATTCTCAATTGTCTTGAGATTGATTTTGTCAATATTAGCTGTCGATTTTATTTCTATAGGCAATAACCGCCCTTTGTGCTCAATTACAAGGTCTATTTCGCCGCAGGCGTGAACGTTATAGAAATACATCTTAGCTCCCATTGTATAAACCGAAAGCAGGGCTTTAAGCTCGGTTACTATCCTGTTTTCTATTAAGGGGCCTGACCTGTTCAGCCTTTCAACGTCAAGCAGATTTTTTAACCCTTGCAAATAAGCGGACAAGCCGGAATCGTAACTATACAATTTCGGAGTCTTCACAAACCTTTTGCCGATGTTTCTATAAAATGGGAGCAATTGATAAAACTGATATGATATTGCGAGCAGATTAAAATAACGCTTTAACGTCATTAACTTAAGGCCGCACTCTTTTGAGAGTTCGGTTAACGAAATAATATTGGCTATGCGGAAACTGCTTAGGGCAAGAACGCGTTGATAATCTCCTATTGACCGGATATTTGACAAATAGCCGACATCCCTCTCCAAATAAGTCTTTATATACCCATCGTACCAATGGTCTTTATATAAATGGCTTTTGTTTAAAACCAAATCAGGATATGACCCGAATATAATCTCATCCATGAGGTTGATGGGGTTAACTATTTTTTTATTGCCCCCCGTGTTTAGCGCGCCGGTTTCCAACACATTTACAATGCCGGGCATGTCCCTGTCGCTAAACTGTTCAAACAGGGTAACGGGAAACATCTCAATAAAAACAATTCTGCCGGCCAGGCTCTCCTGAAGCTTTGGAAGCAGTTCTATATTTGCCGACCCGGTAATCAGAAATTTCCCTGGAATTTTATTGTTGTCTACGCGTTTTTTGATTTCAAGCAACAGTTCCGGCGCGCGTTGAATTTCATCTATCGTTACGGGACTGTTTTTGTCTAAAATATGCTCCGGGTTTTTCTTTGCAATGTTAAGGGTTGCAATATCGTCAAGATTAAAATACTCCCTTTCACCATCTATTAACTTTGTGGCCAGCGTGGTTTTGCCTACCTGCCTCGCGCCTATTATTGCCACAACCGGGAACAATTTAAGCAATTCGGTTAATTTTGACTTGTAAATCCTCTTAATCATACTTGATATTTTACCACATAGTGTTAATATTTCAAGTGTACGCTTGCCGATTTATAAATATTTCTTTCCGAGCCCTTAGGATAAATGATCAATGGCGAGTTTGTTTTAAATGGCTGGACGGCAAAGCAAAAAATGTTAAAATAGTTGATTATCATTAGAAAGGGCTTGTTATGAATACAAAGAGAATAGCCCCTATTCATCCGGGTGAAATACTGCTGGAAGAATTTATTAAGCCTATGGGGTTAAGTCAAAACCGGTTGGCTAAAGGGCTGGGAGTTCCGCCGCGCAGAATTAATGAAATTGTTCTTATGAAACGCAGGGTATCCGCGGATACGGCGCTGCGTTTGGCGCGTTACTTTAAGATGTCCCCTCAATTTTGGCTTGGCTTGCAGATGGATTACGATCTTGATATAGAAGAAGATAAATGCGCAAACCGGCTGGACAAAGAAGTTGAGATTTGCGAGTTCTTAAACGAATAAAATCAGGTATCCAAAGGCCTACCCCACGATGGAAATCATTTCTATAGTTCAATACACCAAGTTTTTGAAAAAGTTTATTAGCGTATGTTTATTATCAAATATTGTGAAATAAAACCCTACAGAGTAAATTTCAATAAACTCAGCTTCTTGGAGTTAAGGCTTTAGCCTTTTATTTATTTACAAATTTCGAAAACCTAATCCCCTTCCGGTTGGTTCAAATCTCATGATTTGAACCACACCTGACATTAACGCAACTCCAGTTGCGAGTATGTTTACTCTATTCAAAAAAACAAAAACATAAATCTGTAGAGCTCTTAATAATGCATGATGAGCCCCTTCAACGGTTTAAGGGCAAAATCCTCCCTCTGGACTTGTTTTCATCTACAACTATTAATGCGCCTTGTTCAAGCAGCGTTCGATATTGTTCAATCAAACCTATAACAACGTTCTCTAAAAATTCAGGCAAAACGTCCTGCGTTCTGATTTGAATCACACTTGGGCCGCCGGCGTTAGTGACGGCTAACAAAGATCCGAAATCAAGATCGTTTGTAAACACAACGTGATTATTTTTAACAGCCCATGACATTATGACATGATCATGAGCTTTAGGATCGCCGATTTTTGACCAATGCGCGGCTTCTATACCGTTTTTTCTAAATACTTCAATCCAATTTGGAGTGAGATTTATATCAATAATTATTTTCATTCTTGCAATAAAGGTTTGTGGAAATATAACTTTTCTATTTTATTATATTGATTTGATTGGAATTTGACATGTCTGATTCTGGACAAACAAAATGCGCGCGCGTCATTGCTGTATTAAGGATTCGGCGATTGAAAAGCTCAAAATACGGGTTGCCGGCGCGCGGTAAAATGCGATGTTATTTTTTAGCGAGTTCTAATGGGACTTCAATCTCTTCTACCCGCCATGCCGCATATTCAAGGGCTTCGTTAATATCTTCTTCTTCCAGATACGGATAAGCTTCCAGAATTTCTTCTCTTGCTCGGCCCGAAGCTATAAGCCCCACTATTGTCCCCACTGTCATGCGCAAGCCTCTAATGCAAGGTTTGCCGCCCATAACTTGAGGATCAAATGTAATTCGAGACAATTTACTCATAATCTCCCCTCTCAATTTTAACCATTGTTAGATTCCGATCGGCTCGGCAATAACGATTCGTTTAAAAAATTTTATTATAATTAAAAAATATATTATACCATACGCCTCAAATAGTTGTAAGCCTTTAATATGTCATAACCTGACCAGGATAGTTCAAACCCTAAATAAAAAAATATAAATTAAAAATAAAAAAGTGAAATCAGTTGGCAGGACGCACTTCGTAATTACTCAGCATAAACTCCGAGCAGAGAGCAAAAAGCAAAAGCATTTGAACGCGTTACAACATGTCTAACCCCCACATTTCAATTGACGTTTAAAGTATTAAAAGTAATAATAACCCATTAATAATGCATATATTCGGGGGTTTATTATTTAAGGGCCGGCAATGAGAGTTAAACTAACAAAAGAGCAAAAGATACAGGTAAATGATTCAAAAGACGTTTACCGTATTATGAAGCAGATATTGTTGCGTGAGAATAAATACGGACAAAAAAAGGAACACTTTTGGGTTGTGGGCCTTGATGTTGACGACAGAATCTCGTTTATTGAACTTATCAGCCTCGGCAACTTCACCGCAGCCACGGTCGAGCCCATGGATGTCTTCTGGCTTGCCACTAACAAAATGGCCGCAGGAGTTATACTTGTCCACAACCATTCCGGCGCAAATATAGAGCCGTCCGAAAGCGATATCGAAATCACCGACCGGTTAATACAGGCCGCAATACTCAACAAAACCCAAATCCTTGATCATTTAGTAATATCCCCTGATAAATTCTACAGTTTTGTTAAAGAAGGGGTTTTGGAAGTCTTAAAACATAGCGACAAATTCAAACCCAGATATACCGAAGTCGACAGGCTGCGCAAGGAATTCCTGGAAAAAGGCATTGATATCGGCATAAAAGACGGAGTTAGAGAAGGCGTAAAAGTCGGCAAAGAACAAGGCATTGAAATTGGCAAAAAAGAGGGAGAAAAGAACAAAGCGATTGAAATAGCAAAAAATCTGCTAAAAAACGGAGCATCTATTGATTTAATTGCCAAATCAACCGGTTTATCAAAACCCGAAATAACAAAATTGTCAAAGGCAAAATGAATGCGTTTTGAAAATATTCATATAAATGAAAATATATTATGACTAAACCCCTTCATACTCCTGTTAAAGCCGTATCAAGGTTGCGCCTCAATACATATTGAAATAAAATCCTCTACAGGTTTTTTCTGCTTAATCATCGACAATTTAAATGAAATTGTTTATAATTTTAGTGTTTGCAATCGGAAAAATATTTAGAAGCAACCGGTTTTAATTGCTAAATTTATGATAGAGATAATTTTATGAGTAGACGAACAATAAAGACGCAAGACAATCTTGAAGTTAAAGAAACCAAAGGCAGAAAGCCTATACAAAGGCGGGACGGTGGGAAAGTTGTAATTTCTGGAGCTTGCTCGTCCGCGCAAGAGCGAGAAGGAGGACTCGTAGAGATTCATGAAAGTAGGCGGCGTGTTGTAAAACCCGCGCCAAAAAGGGGCAAGATTGCGCGCGCTTCTATAATAAAAGCTATTGAAAACCTTATATTAGAAAGAGATAGTTGAGCCGCTAAGGGTTCCATGCCCTGGATATAAATGGCAAATAAAAATTACACAAATAACGTTTTTATAAACTGTCCATTTGATAATGATTATAAGCCGATATTTGAAGCAATAATATTTGCAATCTTTGACTGTGGTTATATCCCAAGGTGCGCTAAAGAGTTTGATGATTCAAGTCAAGTGCGCATTGATAAAACCTACAATCTTATAAGAGATTCCAAATATGGAATACATGACATTTCAAGGATTGAACTAAATCCCAATAAATCACCCCGGTTTAATATGCCTTTAGAGTTGGGAATATTTTTAGGGGCCAAGCGTTATGGGGTTAAAGAACAAAAGAAAAAGATCTGCCTGATTCTAGACAAAGTTCCATATAAATACCATGAATCCACATCTGATATTTCCGGGCAGGATATACGTCCTCACAAAAACCAACCAAATGTAGCAATAAAGGTAATAAGAAATTGGCTTAATGCCGCCTCAAAAAGGACAACCATCCCCGGCGCAACGGAGATTATTAAACGTTACACCCATTTTCAAAAGGAATTCCCTGTTTTATGCCGGGATTTTAAGCTTACGGTGGACGAAGTTACATATAACGACTATGCCACAATTGTTTCTTTATGGCTCCGGCAAAATCCATAAGATGTAATTTTTACAACTGCCACGGATAAGATAACCATCAAACACGCTTATGTTAACTGTTTGCTCGTTCCAATGCTCTGCGTTGGAATGCGCTGTTCGACGCTCTGCGTCGAGTTGACTGGACGCGGAGCGTCCGGCGTTGATTCCCACGCAGACAGACTGGGTCAAATGGGCAAATTTTAACATTCGCTATACTGTATGTTGCGGTTTAACATTGCTGCCGTACTGTATATTGACTGGGGATTGGGAAAATCGCCCATTTGACCCAGTCTGAGAGCGTAGGAACCAGAAGCGTATCGCATGTGGTTGCTGTTTTAAATATCACTCTACATCTAACAAATTCGAGGCAGAGCCTCTTAGAACATTGCGTTACAAGGCTGGAGCCTTGTAACGAGCGGTAAAAAGAACTCAATTTACACAAAAGTAAAAAAGAAAACTTGAACAAAACAAAATGGGCAGAGAAGAATTTAAGAAGAAAATCGGGCAAAAATTAAACGAACTTAATCTTGATAGAGAGCAGGTCGTCTTATTTGCATGGTTCTGCGGAGTGCGCGCTTTGCCGTTTTTGGGTAGTCGTGGCGATTTTAATTTTTGGAATTATAAGGATAGGCTGAAGCATATATATTCTGTTCTTTATGCATTAGATGTTAGCGTATATACCGGTGCTATAGCAGCTTACGACAGCACCGACCGCGTCGCCGCTGTCAACGCCGCCGCCAACACCGCCGCTGGCTACGCCGCTGGCTACGCCGCCGCTAAAGCTGGTTGCGCCGCTGCCAAAGTTGGCTACGATGGCGCATTCGAAAATACCTACACTTACACCTATCCCTACCCTGCCACCTCCAGCACTGTCGCTGCAATCGCCACCGCTGCTTACGCCGCCGACGCCGCTGCTGCCAATAATATGAATTTAGAGTCCAAAATATTACGTGATTTATATGCTATTCGAGACAAAGCGGAGCATAAGTATCAACGTAAGCCCTCTGATTTGTATGGAAATGTGTGTGGCAATTTTCTAAAGGCGCTTAACGCGGAAGGTTGCGCATATTGGGGGAGATTGTATGAAAACATCTTTGAAAGCGGGTTTGTGTTGGATCAAGAAGCTCTTGAAAGACGCTTAAATGTTCCTTTAGAAATAAAAGAGCAGGGAGCTGGCGCAGTAGCCAACTATCTGGAAGAGCTTGAAAAGGGCGCGACCCGCCTTAATGAAGCGCGTATTATTATATTGGGCGACAAAGGCTCCGGTAAAACATGTCTGGCAAGAAGATTGATTGACCCTAAAGCTCCCATGACAAAAGATGACGAGAGCACGGCAGGCGTAGACACAACGCTCTGGAAACTGGAACAGGAGGATGGCGACATAAACGTCCGTATATGGGATTTCGCTGGGCACACGGTTACCCATGCGGTGCATCAATTTTTCCTGTCCGAGCGTTGCCTCTATATCATGGTTTATGACGGGCGAACCGAGGATAGGAACAGGCTGGAATATTGGCTAAACCATATGAAAAACTACGGGGGAGATTCTCGGGCCGTTATTCTGGTAAACAAACGGGACCAGCACAGCCCTGAAATTCCAATCAATCTCTTAAAAGAGAAATATCCCATTGCCGGCGTTTATACATTTTCTATTAAAAATGATTTAGCCGGTTTAGAGGCGTTTCGTAGTGAGGTAGCCGGGTATATAAAAAATAACCCATCCTGGGAAAAGCAGGAGATACCGGAAAGCTATTATCGCGTTAAAAATGAACTGGAGAAACTCTTTGAAAAGGAGGAAAAAGATAAGGGAGTTGAACATATAACAAGGAAAAAATTTGATGAAATTGCTTTGAAGCATAAAGTAAAGGATGCGGATAAACTGCTTAAAGATCTGCATTTTCTTGGTATAAGCCTGTGGTATAGAGAGATGGAAGAATTTAATACCCTGGTATTGAACCCTGAATGGATAAGCCATGGCGTTTACAGGATTATCAATTGGGTAAATGAAGAAAAAAGGCATTCATTGACTTTGGATGATTTTGTGGCTGTATTTAAATGGGATGAAAACCGTTATCCCAATGATAAACACAACTTTTTGTTCAGTTTGATGAAGCATTATGAGTTAGCTTATGAAGCTGAAGAGGGAGACATGATTATCCCCCATTTGCTAAAAAAAGACCGCCCTGAAGCTCTACCCGATTTCCCTATTGGCGAGAGCTTGATGTTAAGATACAAGGCGGATCAGCCCTTGCCTCCAAATACCGTATCCCGTTTTATAGTGCGGCACAATCAGGAGATAAAAAAGGAGAAACGGAGTAACTTGGTATGGCGTTGTGGCGTTGTACTTGAAGACGGCAAGGGCTCT
The DNA here is from genome assembly GCA_021777105.1 of Candidatus Anammoxibacter sp. GTDB lineage: Bacteria > Planctomycetota > Brocadiia > Brocadiales > Anammoxibacteraceae > Anammoxibacter_B. The sequence goes on along the minus strand of JAIQZQ010000031.1, from coordinate 27,442 downwards.
ATTGCGTTAGTTCGGGGAGAAGACCGCGCCATAAGCGTCTCGGTAAGAGGGGATGATAAGACAAACTACCTTAACAGTCTCAGGGCAACACTAAACGATATTTTTAACAGTTATAAAAGCGAAAAACCTGAATTGCAGTACAGGATTGAGCGTTTTGGACAACTGCCTGATGAAATTGAGGAAAAAAATCCTATTTGGTTGCCGGACACCAAGATTTTAAATCACCATCTAAGGGAAAAACTATATTATGATGACGCTACAGACCAAGATATCTCATTGGCCCGCACTGTAAATATGTACAAGATTGAGGCAACAAATGTCATTACTGGCGGGCAAGGACATCAAATTATGCGTAATGTATTTAACTTTAATAACTGCAATATTAGTTTACAAGGCAATCTGAACGGGCTTGCCCAATTGCTTTTGGAGAATGGGCATAAAGAGGTTGCGGAAGAATTGACAAACGTTGCTAAAGATCTTGAAAAGGTTGAAGAAATCACTGACGAAAAAAAGGTCAAAAAATCAGGAATAACCGGCAGACTCGGCCGTTTACTGAACAATTTAAACAATAAAGAATCCAGCCTGGGCAAAGCGGTTAAAGGCGTTAAGGATGGAGTAAGCATCGCGCAGGATATAGCCCAAGGCTATAACGGCATAGCGCAATGGCTGGGGCTGCCGCAGGTTCCAAAGCCGTTTTTGAAATAGGGAAAATGGCAAAGCGCAGAGAGCGCTTCGTATTACTCAGCATAAACTCAGAGCGAAGAGAGGTGCGCAAAAAGCATAAGCATGGAACGCGGATAAAATCAGAGACTGTGGGCTGGAGCAATCTTGTAGATTGCTCCAAATGTTTCCTGGAACCATTGGCGTTATTGATAACGATGAGTTTTGAGCCTGTTTTAATACTTTGGCTTAAACGTGTGGAGGCTGTCTACAAGACTGCGCCGGCAATAGCGGGTTTACGCTCTATAATCAGGGCGAAATATTGCTATAAAAATTTCCGTATAGCTTATAGCTGCCTTAAACTGCGGCCATTTCCTTAAACTCGCAAATTTCAGTAGTTTTTTGTTCCGCAAGCCATAGATCTAGTTTTGCCTGCATGTACAGCCAGCTTTCAGGGGATGTTTTTGTCGCCTTGCCGATTCTGACGGCCATGTCAGGGCTTAAAGACGATTTACAGTTCAGTAGCGCCGACAAAGTTTTTCTAGTTACCTTCAACTGTTTAGCGGCTTCCGTTATTGTTAAACCTAAAGGCTTTATAACGTCTTCACGTAAAACGTCTCCGGGATGAGTTGGTTTTCTATGTGTGATCATTTTAGTATCTCCTTTAATATTTAGTGGTAATCACGATAGTCTACATTTATTGCATCGACGCCGTAAAACTGAAAAGTTACCCTCCAATTACCGCTAACACAGACCGCCCATGTTCCTTTATCTTTTCCTTTAAGCTCATGTAGTTTATAGCCCGGCAGGTTCATGTCCCGAGGTCTTGAAGACGAATCCAGACGGTCAAGAATACGGGCAAGTTTATTCGCGTGTTCAGGGTTTATTCGTCTCTGGTCGTCATTAGAAAAGAATTTTCCTAAACCTTTGTGTTTGAAAGATTTAATCATTCAATATTCCCGTTGTATTTTGTTGTAGTATACCATGCAACATGTGACGTTGCAAGTTTGCCTTGTCAGGGCCGATCTGTGATCCAAAAGAACTTCGATTTGTCCCGGTTAGTTCAAGCCGGAGACATTGAACCAACAAGTTGAAGCGCGGAGAGAGAAAAACCTTTTGAAATTTATAATCGATTGATTTAGTATTAAATCACCATAGAAAAATGAATTTCTATCATTTTTATAAGAGAGAAACAACGGTTTGTAAAAATAAGACTAAAAGCAACAAATTCGTTGCGGGATGTGATACGGATAAAAATGAGACGGCAACTAAGGCGTTGTTAAAAGGAACATCTAAAGCAAAAAAAATCCATATAACAGAAAAGGCTACCGCGTCGGAAATAAGGTCTACTCTAAGGGTTAGTTCAAAAGTTAGAGCCGCTGTAAAAAAAGCCATGACACCCTAAAATAAATTAACGCCCGGTAATGGGGTGTTTCTTTTAATTATTGCCGAGCGTTAGTTCAAATCTTAAGACGTTGACCACTCCCGGCATAAATACCGCCAATTACTATTAAATCAACATTAAATGGTAATTAAGAGGGAAAAATAAAATGATTACAGAGTTTATAAACAGGGCTATGAGCAAGTCAAGTTATGAGACGCTTGAAGACAATACCTTTACGGGAAAGATTAAACAGTGTCCTGGGGTAATAGCGTTTGGGAAAAGCCTGTATCTTTGCCAGGAAGAGCTGGAGAGCGTGTTGGAAGGGTGGCTGATAGTAAAAATAAGGCACGGCGATAAAATTCCGGTTATACAAAAATTAACCATAGGGCCTGCGTAAAAATAACTTGGTTTTCAAAAACCTGAACCCGGTGGAAATCATTTCTATATGAGATTTAATAAATACACCCTTCCAATTCCCAACAATTCCGAGTATTCCGTCCCTCAAATTAAAATGCTTTTAAAAGAAGTGGAATTAACAATAAAAATGAATATTTCCATTGATGATTGGCAAAAACTTTAAAACCTGCTTTAATCACTATCCATTTATGTTGAACCAACAAGAGGAAGAGCGGATAAAAGCAGTGACTAAAGTTTTAAAGGTATTTCTGTAATATTTGTACGTTTAAGCCACGCTTAATGGGGCGAGTTCGCATTCGTTTATAGGTTCTACATGGAGCTTTTCTAATGCGTCTTTTATTTGTTGTGTTGATGTTGTAGTTGGCGAAACTATTTCCAGGCCTATAGGGGCTCCGTTTTGGTTGTAATCCGCAATTAGACCTTTATCAATTCGTATTGTCCTTGCGCTTTGAGCTCCGTTTTGTCTGGTTAAATAAAGATAAGCCGCTAAAGGTTTGCCGTTTCTAAATGTAATTTCTAAGTACCGGTCTTTCATAGTTTTTAATCCTCTATTGGATATGCTGTTACAACTATAATTAATTTTTCATTAAAATCCGGTTCAAGAATTATTTCCCAATTAGTAGAACCAAACGATGGCGCTGCTACATATCTGTCAATTTCATTGTTTTTGCCGGCGCAGTCTACAAGACTGTGCCGGCAAAAACTCCATACTACCGGCTCAACTAAGTATATCAATAATTTCAGGTATCGTGCCTCTTTCGCGTAATTTAATAAAACGCAAAACCGAGCCCACTATAAATCCAGGATGAAGAACTTTGTCTCCAAGTTTAGCGGAGGCTTTATCCCGTTTGTTTACAAGTGTGTCAAATTCGGCGGCGTTTTCGGTTGCATCCAGCTTCAGGGCAAAATCCCACGCGCTGTCCCGCGCTTTTCCCATGCTGAACTCAACAATCGCTTCATCCGTGCGGCCCGCGATTTTATCAAGCAGGCCAAGCGCCGGCCATACTTTGGCGAGTTCATCTTCGACCTCGTTAACCAGTGAAAAAAGTATATCGTTTATTTTATTAAAATCGTTATGAAGAGATTTGATCTCCCCTTTTTTAACTGTTTGCGCGGCGGCAATGCCGAGATCAAGATTTATATGGGCGTTCATGCCCAGCAATAGATGCTGCAAAACAATAGGCCACCAATCCCGGGAAGCGTTTAAAGCTACCATCCATACCTTTGTCGCCTTTTCCCCATTTCTATACTTGTCATACGCTACAAAGTAGCGGTTGGCAAAATTTACATCCAACAACTCCATGCGCGGCCCATCTTCAAACTCTCCGTTTTTAGTGCCGTCCCGCACCTTTATTGTGACCTTCCTGTATAACGCGGGAAAATAACCGAGCCTGCTTTTGTTTTCCTTAGCCCATAGAATAATATCATCCAATAGTTTAATAACCTCGTTTATATCATTAGCTTTCATAGGGCTTCCTTTCTTTTAAAACACAGGCAGGGATGCCTGCGCTACTAACAACCGTTATTTATCTTGATACCCGGCAAAGATAATAATGTTATCGTGTTTATTCGACCGAAGTTTGAAATTGTAACAGACCTGAATGTTTGGTTCAAACAAAAACCAGGCGCTAAAACTGATATTTGCGGATTTAAATCTACGCTTCAACGCAACTCCGGTTGCGAGTCTGTTTACTCTATTCTGGAAAACCTTAACTTAAACCTGTAAAATTTTTAATAATGTATGTTGATATATTCAATACAGAGTATTGTTAACGTCATATGCGGTTCAAGTCGGAGACGTTGAACCAACATGGTTTTTATTTATACAGATCTGAATGAGAGCCTGTTCTTTCAAATATTATTGTTTCAGATGTTTTTATATAAATCAGCTGTAAATTCAACTTCAGGTTCCTATTTTGTCAAACATGTCTTCAGCGTCGTCGCATCTGATTAAATTTCTATTTTCATCTGTATCTTTAAAGACTTCTTCTGTTTCCTTATTTGGAAGCTCTACGTTAAACGGCAATCCTTTTTGCAAGTTAACTTGGATGTAAAAAAGGTTGATAGCTTCAGTTGTGGATAGACCCAACTTTTCAAATAATTTTTCAACCCTGTTCTTTAAATCAGGGTTGATTCTAGCCCTTACCGTCGCGGTTTTTGCTTTAGTCATTAATGCGCCTCCTCAAAAATAAAAAGCCTTTATTTAATTTATTTAATTGTAGCCCTATTGAGCAGCTCAATCAACGCCTTTAATGTTTAATCTTTTTCCGTCTAAACATTTCGGCACATTTTTAATATTTGCCTTCCAATAGGGCATCGCAATCCATAAAATATACCTGTTTATTTTTGCGCGGCCAATAAATTGAGCGATTTTTATCACCCTCCCCTAACCCCTCCCATCAAGGGAGGGGGAATTAAATGTATATTTTTATTAGAATGCTAGGCCCATTAGGTAAAACTTTTTAAAGTTGCTTAAAACCAAAACGGGCTTAGAAAGCCAAATTCTCCTCTCCGTAGTGGGAGTGGGTATTTAAAATTGCGTAATTTAGGTAAATAAAATGTCTGATCAATCATTTATATGTCCAAATTGCCGGGCTGATCTGATGTTTGAGGGCGGGTCGTTTGACGAGCCTTTAAATTGCGGAAGTTGCGAGGCAAAAGTTTTGTTTGTGCCTACTTTGAAAAGGTTGGTTCCGGAGATATCTATGAACGCGCGGACGGCGTTTATCGGCATTCTTGCGGTGACTGCCATAATCGGGGCCATGGGCGCGTGCATGTTGATGGGGGGCTGGAACTTTTGGGCTACGTTGGCAATTATCGGGGGGATGGTTTACCTGATGGAGAAGCTGTTTCTGAATAAATATTATTTGATAAAGATGGAGGAGTATTCGGACGGTGATGGAGCGGATATGTATGTTGCCGCTAACGGTCAGGAATTTAACGAGCTGGTAAACGAGGCGGTTGCTGAATTGCCTAAACGGTTTAAAAACGAACTAAAGGATATTACTATTGTGGTTGAGGATGTGCCGGGCAACGCGATTGTGGAAAAGATGAAGTTGCCGTCAAACAGGTCGCTGGCCGGTTTGTACCAGGGGATACCTCTTACTCATAGAAGCGTATGGCACGGCAATCGGTTGCCGGACAAGATAACGGTGTATAGAAAAAACATAGAGGGGTATTGCAGAACGGAGGCGCAGTTAAAGCGGGAGATTAAGCGCGTGGTCAGGCATGAGCTGGGGCACTTTTTTGGTTTGAACGAGGATGATTTGCGGGAAATTGAGAAAAGCAGTGACTAAAGTGAGCTAAAGTTTGAAGTGAACTAAAGTTGTGGTAAAAATTTTCAATTTTTTGGGTATTTGATTAGAAATAAAAGCAATTTAGGCCACAAAGGCACGAAGGCACAAAGAAAAGCAAAAGCATTAAACGCAGGTTATCAATTGGATGTTTGCAGTTGTCCGGAATCAAGCATCCAGAAACCAGTTAGCAAAAATTTGCGTAATTGGGAAAAAGATGGGACAATGGAGTTATGGTTGATTTTGAATAGTGGTTTGGGGGCTTTGTGCGTTCTTTAAGTGAAAGGGGTAAGCATGGGCGGAAAACTAAGATTAAAAGATGGGTCAAAGGTAGTTGTAGTCGGCGGGGGGCCGGCGGGCAGCTTTTTTGCTAATTTTGCGCTGCATATGGCAAAGAAACAGGGGATTAATATCTCTTTGACTATATTTGACCGGAGGAGCTTTTCAAAAAGCGGGCAGGTAGGTTGCAACATGTGCGCGGGAGTTATTTCGGAAAGTCTTTACGCCAAGCTTCAAAATGCGAATATTGTGTTGCCTGATATAAAGGTGCAGCAGGATATAAAGGGGTACTACTTTCAGACTCTGGATTGCGGGCTTCAACTCTTTTACCCTGAAAAACGCCACGTTCCGCATATTGTAACCGTATTCAGGGGCGGGGGGCCGTTGAGCCAAAATCAACATGAGAACATTAGTTTTGACGATTACATCCTGAAACACGCTGAAGGCCACGGAGCCAAAGTCGTTCATGGAACAGTCAGGGAGATAGATTTGCCCCATGAATTCGGCGATCCCGTGAACCTTGTTGTTATTAAAGACGGGGTAAGGGAGACGATGCAGGCGGACCTTATTGTAGGCGCATTTGGTTTAAACTCGGTTATCGCAAAAAGGATTGTTGGTCCCGGCGTAAAATACAGGCCTCCGCGTTCGATGCGCGCGTGCAACGCTGAGCTGCATTTGGGCAAAGAGTATATTAAGGAGCGTTTTGACGGCAATATTTACTGCTTCTCCTTGGGCATTGATCCTATTAAATTCGCGGCTTTTACCCCCAAAGGCGACTACCTTACCGTGAGCCTGGTTGGGAAACGCGACGTGACCAAAGCTCATTTGGTGAAATTCTTAAGCCATCCTATTGTAAAGGATATGTTGCCGGAGGGCTGGAAGATACCAACTACGTTATGCATCTGTTTCCCAAAGATACCTGTTACGCACGCTTCAAGTCCTTTTTCGGACAGGATGGTGATGATAGGCGACGCGAGTATTTCAAGGTTTTATAAAAGCGGCATTGAGTCTGCGTTTACAACCGCCGAGCTGGCCGCGAAAAGCGCGTTTGAGCACGGTGTTACAGGGGCGGCTTTTAAACACAATTATTATAGTAAAGCTAAAAAGCTGTTGGGGCGGGACAATGTATACGGGCACTTAATATACGGCCTTAACGGTTTTGTGACTTCAAGGCGCGGTTTTGTGTCGCCTTACCTTGAACGCGCAAAGGCGCATAAGGGGTCGTGGACTTCCGACCGGATGAACGAGTCGCTTTGGGGCATGGTCACCGGAAATATACAGTACAAAACAATATTTTTTAAGCTTGCAAGCCTACGTTTTCAAACAATGTTGCTTCCAACAACTATTGAAGCGTTGGGGCGATGCGCTATTGCGGCGATAAAGGAGTCTTCCGAAAACAAGAGCAAGAAAGGCCTCAGGGTCTCTGAAAAGATGGGAATGGGCCCCCTGGGCGACGGGGACACTGCCGTGGTTATAGGCGGAGGGCCGGCCGGCGCAAGTTGCGCGATATCATTGCTATCCAGAGCAAAGGCTAAAGGGATAAACCTTAAAGTTGTTTTGTACGAATGGAAGCCGTTTGACAACCATGTGCACAATGAGTGCGCCGGGGTGCTGTCGCCGCCGATCAAAAAAATATTAGAGGAAGATGTGGGCGTTCCGTTTCCGGAGCATCTGGTTGAAAGCCATATTAAGGGGTATTATCTGCACACGGACGATTCGGAGATAAAGCTTGAGGGCGGCGCGGACGAGGTTTCGTTTGGAGTGTTGCGGCAGAAATTCGACACGTACATGATTGAACAGGCTGAAAAAGCCGGGGCCGAGGTGATACGAAGCAAAGTGACGGATATTGAGATAACTCCTGAAAAAGTAACTGTTTACAGCGAGACGAAACACACGCGCGCCGAGGTTGTTGTGGGCGCGTTTGGGCTTGAGGAGGGGTCGGGGCTTATATTTGAGCGCGAGACTCCGTACAGGACGCCGCGCCATCTGCTGACTATTTTGACGAAATATCATTGCGAAGGGGATGATTCGCAAAAGCTGAAAGAGCGCGGGGATTATATACACGCGTTTTTGACTTCGAACAAGGATATTGAATTTGGGGCGGTTACGCCAAAGGCGGATCATTTTACAATAAATATTGCGGGCGAGGCTATACATTCGCATTCAATTGAGCGGTTTTTAGAGCTTAAATCCGTGCAGGCGGTGTTGCCGGATAAATTTAAATTTAATATTGATAAGCTTGACTTTCATAGGGGCTGTTTTCCAATAAGCCCGGCCAAGAGTCTGTTCGGAGATAGATATGTGGCTATCGGCGACGCGGCGGGGCTGATAAGGCCGTTTAAGGGAAAGGGCGTAAACTCGGGATGTCTTATGGGGGTAAAAGCGGCGGAAGTGATGATGAACACGGGGGTGTCAAAAGCGGCTTTTAACGAATATTACAAGCATTTTTCAGAAATAGTTGATGATATTCCATATGCCAGGACGGTTAGAAGGATGGTAATAGAGGCTGCAAACCGGGGCCACCTCTCTCTGCTGGTAAATCTGGCAAAAGAGGATAAGGCTATGAAAAACGCCCTTTTTTATAGCGTTGCGGGCACTAAATCGTATAAAAAGATAGTTAATGAGACAAAAAGCGTAGGATTGGCTTTAAAGGTAATTAAGGGCCTTTTTTTTAAAAGCGGCGACGCTAAATAGCCGGTAATTCTTGACATCGGTATTTGCCGATGGTATATTAGACGATTCTTCAACTTGATTCAGGCCGTTTGAGATCGGTCGTAACGATTTATACTGTAACGAGTAATGAGCATAACAATCACATCGGACATGTTATTGTCTAATTTTACGGAAGAGATAGAAAAGAGAAGCGGTATAAAAGCCGCCGAGTGCTATCAGTGCGGAAAATGTTCGGCCGGTTGTCCTATTGCTTTTGAGATGGATTCGTTGCCCAGCCGGATAATAAGGCTTGTTCAATTGGGAGCAAAAGATGAGGCGTTAAGATCAAGGACAATCTGGTTGTGCGCTTCGTGCGAGACATGCACAACGCGGTGCCCGATGAATATTGAAATTGCTGAATTGATGAATGTGTTGAGGGAAATGGCGCTTGAAATGGGAGTCGCTAATAAGTCTGAGAAGAATATAATTGAATTCGGCAAAGCCTTTTTAAGATCTGTAAAGAAAAATGGCAGAGTTGCGGAAGTTATGATGATCAATGATTATAAAATGCGAAGGCCTATGACGGCCTTGCAGGATTTGAGTGTGGCGCCTAAATTAATGGCGAAGAAAAAGCTGTCGTTTCGCCCTCACGCTATTAAGGGGCAAGAGACCGTGGAACGTATATTTAAAAACTGCGAGAAACACACGAAATAAGGTTAGTCCCGGTTTTTTTTTCACAAACCGTCCCTGTTATCTCCCAAACCATAACCCGGCTTTTATAACCAGACCTTTTGTTTAAACCTCAGCCTTTATATAAAATATAGGGGCTGTTTAGAGTAAATTCGCGCGAAGCAGTGAATCGCCTCGCGGCGAAAAGATTTTAAGGAACTATTTATGAAGATTGGCTACTATCCAGGTTGCGCGCTTACAAGCGGATCAAGTTCAGCCGAATACGGCATCTCCGTTAAAGAGACTGCAAAAGCGTTTGGCGTTGACCTTGTTGAGATTGACGATTGGAGCTGTTGCGGCGCCAGTTCGGCGCACCAGACTAATCATCTGCTTGGCATAGCCCTTTCAGCCCGCAATATCACTTTGGCTACCAACGAGGGATTCGAAGACGTCCTTGTTCCGTGCCCGGCGTGTTCGTTACGGTTTATTACCGCGCAAAAGGATATTGCAAAGGACGATGAATTAAGGAAAAAAATTGAGGACGCTATTGAAATGCCATATAATGACGGCATTACCGCGCTCAATTACCTCCAGTTTGTTCAGAAATATGGGGCGGACGCATTAAAAGAGAACGCAAAAAAGACGGCCCCGGACCTGAAAGTAGTGTGTTATTATGGCTGCCTTTTGGTAAGGCCGCCGAAAGTGGTTGAGTTTGACGATCCAAACAATCCGATGGTTATGGATGACATCCTTAAATCCATCGGTATTGAGCCCCTTGAGTGGGAGTATAAAACAGAGTGTTGCGGCGGCGGGTTGTCGTTAAGCCGCGCCGACGTGGTTACAAAACTAACCGGCGATATTACAAACAACGCAAGAGAGGCCGGGGCGGACGCAATAGTTGTGTCGTGCCCGCTTTGCCAGGCAAATCTTGACTTGAGGCAACCGGGCAGGAAGCTGCCGATTGTCTATTTGTCCGAGCTGATCGGGCTTGCAATGGGGTTGAACAACATGGATTCGGCGCTTAATAAACATTTGATTGGGACTGGAAAAGTCAGCAAGGCGTTTAGCTAAATCCGAAACGAAATTTATTATAAATGAACACTGAGCGGCTTGTCTGCTCTGGTGAGAATTATCCCCCGAGGGATAACAAAGAATAACGGGAAACAATGATAAGAATAGGCGTTTTTATTTGCCAGTGCGGCGAAAATATTGCCAGAACGGTTGACACTCAAAAGGTAGCCGACGTAGCGGGCATATGGCCGGGTGTGGCGCATTCGACAACATATAAATATATGTGTTCCGACCCCGGGCAGTCGCTTTTAATAAAGGCGATTAAAGACAATGATTTGTCCGGCGTTGTTGTGGCGGCATGCTCTCCAAAGATGCATGAGCAGACATTTAGAAAAGCGTCCACCGTAGCCGGCATAAATCCATACCTATGCGAAATATCCAATATTCGCGAACAGTGCTCGTGGGTGCATAGCGATAAGGAAGTTTCCACTGAAAAAGCCATAAATCTTGTCAGAATTATGGTTGAAAAGGTAAGGAAAAACAGCCCTCTTGAAAAGATAAGCGTGTCGGTAAATAAACGCGCTCTGGTTTTAGGCGCGGGCATTGCAGGCATTCAGGCCGCGCTGGATATAGCAAATGCGGGTTACGAAGTCGTCCTTGTCGAGCGCGATCCGTCAATCGGCGGACACATGGCGCAGTTGTCTGAAACGTTTCCAACCATGGATTGCTCTCAATGCATCCTTACGCCGCGCATGGTTGAGGTTGGGCAGCATGAGCGCATTAAGCTGTACACAGATTCAGAACTGGTTGAAGTCAATGGATTTATCGGCAACTTTGAAGCAAAAATCAAAAAAAAGCCGCGTTTTATTAATCTGGACCTATGCACCGGATGCGGAGAATGCGCAAGGGCATGCCCAAGCACAAAAATCAAAAGCGAGTTTGACATGGCCATGGGCAACCGCACTGCGGTTCACATCCCATTTCCTCAGGCAGTGCCTAATAAACCGGTTATTGACAGTGAAAACTGTTTAAGATTTAAATCGGCCCGAAAAAAGGGAATCCCGGTGGCGGAGTCAACGGCGTGCGGCAAATGTTATGACGCGTGCCCTATTGACCCGGTAAAAGCGGTAAACTTTGTTCAGGAAGAAGAGATTGTCAATGAAGAGGTTGGCGCAATTGTTGTGGCCACGGGTTTTCAACCACAAACGCCGGACAAATACGGGGAGTATGGAGAGGGCAGATACGCGGATGTTATATCCGGTTTGCAGTTTGAGCGGCTGGCAAGCGCGTCGGGCCCAACCGGGGGTGAAATATTAAGGCCTTCGGACAGCAAGCCGCCTAAAACCGTTGTGTTTATTCACTGCGTCGGGTCCCGCGACAGGCAAAAAGAGAGGGAGTACTGTTCTAAAATATGCTGCATGTACACAGCCAAGCACACAATGTTGTATAAACACAAGGTTCATGACGGCAAGGCGATTGTTTTTTACATAGATATCAGATGCGCCGGCAAGAACTATGACGAATTCTCAAGGCGCGCAATGGAAAACGAAGGCGCCGTGTATCTAAGGGGCAGGGTCTCAAAGATATCGAAATCAGGTGATAAATTGCTTGTAAAAGGCGCGGACACTTTGACAAATTCGCAAGTGTTGGTCGAGGCGGATATGGTCGTGCTGGCAACAGCGGTTGAGCCGCAGCCCGACAGTCCAAAAGTAAACCAGCTGTTGCATCTGTCTCAGGATAGATACAACTTTTTTATAGAGGCGCATCCAAAACTAAAACCTGTTGAGACGTCTGTCGCCGGCATTTACCTTGCCGGAACATGTCAGGGGCCGATGGACATACCGGAAACGGTGTCGCAGGCAAGCGCGGCGGCATGCAAGACTTTAGTGCTTTTTGGAAATGAGAAGATTGAAAGGTCGCCTATTGTGGCCAAAGTAAACCGCACTTTGCCTCCTGTGTTTTCAACATGCATTGGCTGTTTTTATTGCGAAAAAGTTTGCCCGTACAGCGCGATTGAGCGCGAAGAGATTAAGACGCGGTCAGGCGATATAATAAAGGTTGTGGCAAAAGTAAACGAAGCCCTTTGTCAGGGTTGCGGCCTATGCACAACTGTTTGCAGATCAAAAGCGGTTGAGCTTTCAGGTTTTACGGACGAGGAAATCTTTGCTGAAATCAACGCGTTGTAATTACGTTTAAACATTATATAAAACAAAAATGATTGAAGAAGAAAAAACAGATAATAATTCAACGAGCGCCGGGCAGGAGTTTGAGCCCAAGATTGTGGCGTTTGTTTGCAACTGGTGCACTTACGCCGGGGCTGACCTTGCCGGAACCAGCAGGCTGCAATACGCGCCGAATGTGCGCATTATAAAGTTGCCGTGCACAGGGGCTATTGATCCTTCGTTTTTGATAAAGGCTCTTGAAAAAGGCGCCGACGGCATACTCGTGTCAGGTTGCCATCCGGGCGATTGCCACTACGCCGAGGGTAATTATCATGCCCGGCGAAGATGGACTGTCTTTACCGGTATGCTTGAATTTTGCGGAATTGATATGGAGCGCGTGAAGTTCTCGTGGGTTTCCGCCGCGGAAGGCAAAAAATGGGTAAGCCTTATTAATGAGATTACTGACAAGATTAAAGAGTTAGGCCCTTTTGAAGATTATAAAAAACTGGGGTAACTGAAAATTTAATGACCTCAATCAGGCATTGCGTTTAAAATAAGAAAAAAAAGAGAAGTTTACAGGCGTTTCTTTTATAGATATTTTAGTATTTACGCATGAAGGTTTGTTATGCCGGATCCTCTGGATTTTGATACGGAAGCATATGCTGAACAACTAAAAGCCGCAAAGATTGCAGTAGAAAATGCAAAGCAGCAAGCTGCGGCTATCGCCGGCTTTGTTGATGAAAAACTTACGGCGGATGAAGGCTCGGGAGAACTTGCGGCAAAGCAAGGCATGAAAGAGCTTGCGCTAAATCTGGGAAATGACATTGACAAGCTTGAATCTAATATGAAGAACGATTTGCAAACGCTTGAATCTAATTTGAATAACGGTATGCGCGAGCTTAAATCTAATCTGAAACAGGGATTGAAAATGCCTGTAACGGAGCTGAAAAAAGAGATACAAAAGCTTAATGCGGAAATAAAATTTAAAAGCGAATGATAATTCGTTTAGGCGCGATTCAGGCGGCGGATATAGCTATTGTGGCGTTATCAATAAAACTTTTGTAGAACGCAAAAGAGCGGAATATATGGATATAGAAAAAGAACTTAGAGAAAAAGCCGCGGAACTCTTGACTTCGGGCAAAGTAAAAGCCGTGGTTGGGTATGGGGCCGGTAGCGCGCCGGATAGGCCGAGGGCCGTGTTTGTCACAAAACCGGAAGATGTTGAAAAGCTGGTTTGGAATAAATACTGCTTTTACAACCTGACTACTTATATTATTAAGAGCGAAGTCTGCAAACTGGGGCCGCTGGCCGTGGTTGTTAAGGGTTGCGATGCAAAGACGCTTGTTGTGCTTGAAAAAGAGTCGCAGCTTAAACGCGAAGACGTTACGGCTATTGGCGTGACGTGCGCGGGAGTCGGCGAGCCGACGCAAAACAAATGCGCGGGATGCGATGTCCACACCCCGATTGGGTGTGATTTTGTGATTGGCGATGAGATTGAGAATAAAGAGGTCTCTTTTGAGGACAAGTACGGCAGCTTGAAAAAGATCACTGAAATGAGCCGCGAGGAACGATGGGCGTTTTGGGAAAAAGAGTTTTCGAAATGCATAAAGTGTTACGCGTGCTCTCACATTTGCCCGTTGTGCTATTGCAGCAGATGCATTGTTGAGAAGAATCAGCCTCAATGGATTGATTCAAGCTCGCACGGCAAAGGCAACTTTGCGTGGAATTTCACCAGGGCGTTTCACCTTGCCGGCAGGTGCATTGGATGCGGCGAATGCGATAGAGCGTGCCCCATGGACATACCGCTTAACCTGATAAACAAACAACTTGCTATGGAAGTTGAAGAGAATTTTAATTTCAAGCCGGGCTACGATATAAACGACGACCTTGCAATGGCGACTTATAAAGAAGACGACGAAGCTAATTTTATAAAATAATATTAAAATAAACGTGGAAACTACAGAACAAAATATTTACAGTTTAAAAGATCTCGACAGCCTGGTGGACAGTTTGGTTTCCAAAGGTTACAGGGTGATCGCGCCTAAAATTCAGGGCTCTCTTGCGCTGTTTACCGATGTGAAGTCAGGTTCTGAAATATCGCTTGATCAGGTTAACCCGAATAATTCAATAAAGGAGCATTTGTTTCCCCGTTCGGAGCCTGTTTTGACTTTTAAATATGAGTCAAAAAAGGTTGATGTTTGCGATCCGCCGGAGCCGGCCCAAAAGACTGTAATTATTGGGGCGAAACCTTGCGACACGGCAAGCTTGCCAATACTTGACAAACTGTTTCAGAGTGATATTACTGATAAATTCTGGTTTGCAAAACGCAATTTAACAACAGTTATAAGCGTTGCGTGCGACAAATGCGACGAGTACTGTTTCTGCTCTTCCGTTGGCCTTTCGCCTGAAAGCAAAAAAGGTTGCGATATGATGCTTGTTAAAAAAGATGGGGGCGGATTTGTCGCTGAGGTTGAGACGGATAAAGGCGAAAGCCTGGCAAGTGAATTAACGGACGCATTCAGCAAAGCCGGCGCGGCTGACAACGGCGCCTCCAGAAATGTTTGTAGTGTTGAAACAAAATTTGATTCTGGAAATGTTAAGAATTGGCTCGACAATAATTTTGAAGACCCGTTATGGGAAGATTTTTCAAAACAGTGTATTGGTTGCGGCGCATGCACATTCTTGTGCCCAACATGCCACTGTTTCGATATAGTTGACGAAGGCAATATTGACGGCGGTTGCCGGTTGAAGAACTGGGACGCCTGCCAAATGAAGATGTTTACAATGCACACGTCCGGGCACAACCCAAGATCGTCGCAGGATCAACGGTGGCGGCAACGCATTATGCATAAATTTAGATACTATGTGGACAAGTTTGACGACATTCTTTGCGTTGGCTGCGGAAGGTGCTCAAGATCGTGCCCGGTGGACATGAATCTTTCCGAATGTTTATCGTTGATTGACGGTAAAAGCGGAGAAACCAAGGCAGCGGGCGAAGAGTAATTTTTTGATATAAAATACTAAAACAAGCTTCCGAGCCTGATTTTATAAATTTACACAAATCTATAACTATAATAAAAATGTCTGACAATATATATAAACCATACCTTATGACAATAGCCGGTATTGTGGACGAGGCCCCGGGCGTGAGGACGCTGAAGTTGAACTTTCAGGATGAGAACGAAGCCGCCGGCTTTAAATATGAAGTCGGTCAATTTGGGCTCTATTCCGCCTTTGGATACGGCGAGTCGACATTTTGCATTGCATCGTCGCCAACCAGGCAAGGGTATATTGAGTGCACGTTCAGGGAGTCGGGCAGAGTCACTAAAGGTTTGAGGGAGCTCAATGTCGGCGACACTATTGGATTTAGAGGCCCTTACGGCAACACTTTTCCGGTTGAACAATGGGAGGGGAAGAATCTTGTTTTTGTCGCAGGCGGTATCGCGTTGCCTCCTTTGAGGTGCGTTATCTGGAACTGTCTTGATTTGCGGGACAAGTTCGGCAAGCTAACCGTTGTTTACGGAGCAAAGACGGTTGACGATCTTGTTTACAAAACAGAGCTCGACGAGTGGGACGAACGAGACGATATTGAGACCGTGTTTACCGTTGATCCCGGCGGCGAGACGGATAGCTGGAAAGGGAAAATAGGTTTTGTTCCCACCGTGCTTGAAGAGGCATCGCCTTCGCCGGATAACTCCGTGGCTTTGGTGTGCGGCCCTCCGATTATGATCAAGTTTACATTGCCGGTTCTTGAAAAGTTAGGTTTTTCGCCGGAAAACATATACACCACTCTTGAAAACCGTATGAAGTGCGGCTTCGGCAAGTGCGGTCGCTGCAATGTAGGGAGCACCTATGTTTGTAAAGGCGGCCCGGTTTTTACATCCGCGCAGCTTAACAATATGCCTGCCGAATATTGAGAAATTAGCAAGCTCAAACTGATCTGTGGAATGAAGCCTGTATCTTTCGCGTATCAGCAATGTTTAAGTGACTAAAATTTAAAGTGAGCTAAAGTGAACTAAAGTTTAGGTATGTTTTTTTATTAAAAAACGAACGACTAGAGTGTAGACGTCTTTTAGATTTTTCAATTTTCAATCATAGTTAGCTGCAAATAATAAATATATACCTTAACTTTAGTTCACTTATAACTCTAGATCACTTTAGTCACTTGCTTATTATGAAGGTAATTATTTTTGGCTCAACCGGCATGCTTGGCTCCGATCTTGTATCACATCTTAAGGATGGCGGGTCTGGCGGGGCCGTGAATAACAATTCAGAAAACATTGAAGTTATAGGCTCTAACAGCAAGGAGCTTGACATTTCGGATCAATCCAAAACTTCCTCATTCATCATAAATCACAATCCGGATATCATTATTAATTGCGCCGCTTACACTAATGTTGATGGTTGCGAATCAAACAGGGAACGGGCTTTTAATATCAACGCGGTCGGAGTCAAAAATATAGTCATGGCCGCAAAGCAGGCAAACGCCAAGGTGGCGCATGTAAGCACCGACTATGTTTTTAACGGGCTGGACGATAAAGATTATAGCGAAGAGGCGCAAACAAACCCATTGTCCGTCTACGGCAACTCAAAACTCGAAGGCGAGCAATGCTTGAGAGAATCAATTGACAACCATGTTATTATCCGTACGGCATGGCTTTACGGGCCAAACGGCCAAAAACAGTATGTGTCCACAATGTTGCGTTTAGCCGGCGAAAAGAGTGAGCTTAAAATTGTGGACGACCAGATCGGCTCCCCCACCTACACCCCTGATTTGGCCAAGGCCATATGGTTGCTGGCTGTGGGAAAACACAGGGGCATATTCAACGTAACCAATGCCGGGGCATGCTCGCGTTATGAATGGTCAAAAAAAATTTTTGAAATAGCGGGCTTAAATATAGATGTAAAACCTATAAGTTCTAATGAGTTTAAGCGCCCCGCTCCCGTGCCGATGAGATCGGTTCTTAATTGCGAGAAATTCAGATTGGCTACCGGTTTTCAAATGCGAGATTGGGACGAAGCCCTGAAAGATTATTTAAAATTACTTGGCCGCGCAGTGTAGTTCAAAGCCTGCAAACTATAGCCAAAAAAATCAGGTTTTCAAAAAAATATTTACGTATGGTTATATTTAAACGTGATGAAATAAAACCCTAAAGGGTAAATTTCAACAACCTCTGCCTGTTGGAGTTTAGGCTTTAGCCTTTTATTCATTGACTAATTTCGGAAACCCAATGCTTTTGAGTATATATTTATGAAAAAATATATTACAGCCAAAGGAATTAAAGTCCACAACCTGAAAAATATTGATGTCAGGGTGCCTCTGGGCAAATTTACGGCAATAACCGGAGTAAGCGGCTCAGGCAAATCAAGCCTGGCTTTTGACACTCTTTATGCCGAGGGGCAGAGGCGATACATTGAATCGTTTTCCGCTTACGCTAGACAGTTCCTTGAAAGGATGGACAAGCCGGATGTTGACCATATTGAAGGCATACCCGCCGCTATTGCAATTGAACAGAAAAATCCCGTCAAAAACCGTCGTTCCACAGTTGGCACCGCAACCGAGATAAACGATTACCTCCGCCTCTTTTTCGCTAAGATCGGCAAAACCCATTGCGGCGAATGCGGCAAACCGGTTAAAAAGGATCTTGTAAGCGAAATAGTTAAAAAAATTGGCGATCTTGAAACAGGATCAAAAGCCCTGCTTGCGTTCCCTGTAATTATAAGGCCCGGGGTTGATCACGCGGGGCATATTGCGGCCCTGTTGGAAAAAGGCATAGTCAGGGCGCTTATTGACCGCAAAGTTATTGATATAAGCCGCGAAGACGCCGGCTCGTTTGACATAACAAAAGCCAAATCCGCTTTTGGGATAATTGACAGGATAACGGTAAAGGACGGTATCAACGACAGGCTTGCCGACGGTATCGAATCCGGGTATGGCTTAGGCGAGGGGCGCATGGGTGTGGCGTTTGAAAGCGGCAAAGCAAAGGACGTTGGAAGCAAACCGGCGGATTGGGATGTAAAATGGCTGTTTAGCAAACATTTTATGTGCAATGGATGCGATATTGAATATCCAGATGTCGAGCCGCAAATGCTTTCATTTAACAATCCTGTTGGAGCTTGCCCTGTGTGCCAGGGGTTTGGGCACACAATCGAGATTGACATGAATCTTGTGATTCCCGACAGAAACAAAAGCCTTAAAGAGGGCGCTATTGTCCCGTGGAATACACCGAAATATTCCAATATTAAAAGGGAGCTGCTAAGAGGCGCGCCAAAATACAAGATACCGGTTGACGAGCCTTTTAAAAAACTGAAAAAGGAGCATCTTGCTTTAATAATGAAAGGGACTCCTGAATTCCTGGGCATTGACCAGTTTTTTAAAAAGCTGGGCAGAAAAAAATACAAAATGCACGTGCGTGTCTTATTAAGCAAATACAGAGGATATGAAACTTGCGAGCCATGCTCCGGATCGCGGCTAAATGATCACGCGCGCCATATTAAGATCAACACCCTTAATATAACGGATGTCTGCGCAATGAATATAGACAACGCGATTAAATTCTTCAGCGGGATTAAACTTGATCGTTTTGAAAAAGAGGTGTCAGGCCTGATACTTGAAGAGATACAAAAACGGCTTGACTATATGTCGCAAATCGGCCTGGGTTACTTGACACTGGACAGGATGACAAGGACACTATCCGGCGGCGAGGCGCAAAGGGTAAATATTACCACTTCATTGGGGTCGTCGCTGGTTAACACGTTATATATACTTGACGAGCCCAGCATCGGCCTGCATTCAAGAGACACTGACAGGCTGATCGGCACTCTTAAAAAGCTGAAAGATATAGGCAACACTGTTGTGGTGGTTGAGCATGACAACGCGATAATAAACGCAGCGGACGAGATAATAGACATTGGCCCGCGCGCAGGGGAAAACGGAGGCAAGGTTGTTTACCAGGGCGCGGTTAAGGATATGCCGGACGATAACGGGTCCATCACCGGCCAATATCTTAAAGGCTCAAAAAAGGTCGAAGTCCCCAGCGAACGCAAGAAAACCACAAAAAAGGCGATTACATTAAAAGGGGCAAGTCAGAATAACCTTAAAGGCATAGACGTTGTCTTTCCTCTGGAGGTTTTTATTTGCGTAACAGGCGTTTCCGGTTCCGGCAAAAGCACCATGATTCAGGACACTCTGTACGGCGCGCTGAAAAGCAAGATCAACGCATACAGCGGGCATATAGGAAAACATAAATCTATTACTGGACATCAGCATGTCAACGATGTTATATTAGTCGATCAATCGCCCATAGGGCGCACGCCAAGGTCAAATCCTATCACTTATGTTAAGGTGTTTGACGAGATACGCAAGATGTTTGCCGGTTCCAGAGAGGCAAAAGCCGCGGGCATTGGGCCTGGTTATTTTTCATTTAACGTAGCCGGTGGCCGATGCGACAACTGCGAGGGGTGCGGGCAGGAGAAGATTGAGATGCAATTTCTTGCCGATATCTTTGTCACTTGCGAATATTGCGAGGGCAAACGTTTTAGGAGCGAGATTCTGGATATTAAATACAATGATAAAAACATCTGCGAAGTTCTTGATATGACGGTGGACGAAGCCGCCGGTTTCTTTAAAGATTCTAGCAGAGTTTTAAAAGGGCTTAAACATTTGCAGGATACCGGGTTGGGGTATTTGAGGCTTGGTCAACCCGCCACAACGCTTTCCGGCGGAGAGGCGCAACGGTTAAAACTGGCTACATTTATTGCCAAAGGCTCAACCGGCCGCATTCTTTTTATATTTGATGAGCCAACAACAGGTCTGCATTTTTACGATATACATAAATTGTTAAACTGTTTCGGCAAACTGATTGAAGCCGGGCACTCTGTTATAGTTGTAGAGCACAACCTGGATGTCATAAAAAGCGCGGATTATATAATAGATTTGGGGCCTGAAGGAGGCGAAGGCGGCGGCAGTTTGATTGGTTGCGGGACTCCTGAAGAGATGGCTAAAATAAATTCGTCCTACACGGGACAACATCTTAGAAATTGTTTAAATTAAACGAAAATGAAAATTGACAAACATACAGTAATAATAGTTGTAGGCATAATCATAAGCGTTGTTTGCTCATGGCTTTTTGCGCGGCATATTGAGTGGGGCGTGTTGGCCGAGTCGCTTAAGCAAGCCAATGTTTTTTATATAATTGTGACCATTGTTATCTTAATGGCAAGTTACGTTGTGCGCGCTCTAAGGTGGCAAAGCCTGATGATGCCTCTTAAGAAAATACCGCTTATGAATGTGTTTTCAGCGACTATGATTGGTTTTTTTGCAAACAGCGTGTTGCCGGCAAGGGCGGGAGAGTTAATAAAGCCCGTTATGCTCGCAAAAAAAGAGAACATAAAAATAACGTCATCATTGGCCACAGTGTTCCTTGAAAGGATCTTCGATCTCTTAGGTTTAGTTGTGTTTACAATTGTGATATTGATGGTAATTCCCACGCCAGGTCAGGATAAAACGATTGAGCATCAGATCGTAAATACCGCAGTTGAACAGCCTGCGGAAGATTGGCATGACAACGGCGAGCATAAAGATAAAACATCATTTATAGAATCATTAAAGAGATGGGTCGGCATATTTATTGCTTTTGGCGTAGGAGCTATTACGGCGCTTGCGCTTTTGGTGGCATACCCGGCCAGGATAAGCAATGTATTGCATAAAATATTCGCGATTTTTCCCAGAACGATTGCTGATAAACTTGAAGAGTTCCTGGCGTCTTTTCTTTCGGGCCTTGAGATATTAGGCAATGCCAAACACGTAGCATGGATACTTTTTCTGACAGTCGTCCTATGGGTGTCGATAGCCTTGCAGGTCTACATTCTTGGTTTTGCGTTTGACATCGGCCTGCCGTTTAACGGGGCGTGCCTGGTAACCGTATGCATAGCTTTTGCCGTGGCCTTGCCGCAAGCTCCGGGATATATCGGCGTTTTTCATCTGGCGGTTCAAAAAACATTGGCTATTTTCAGCATAGATTTGGCGTTATCCCAGAGCTACGCTATAACATTATGGACTGTAAGCATTATACCCACAGTGCTGGTCGGCCTTCTGTTTTTATGGAAAGAGGGCATTGCTTTTAAAGACCTTTCAAAGTTTGAAGATACAAAGAGCTAAATATAAACCACAAATAAAACCACAATATCAAAGTGAATAATATTTTTGACACTTGCGCAATAATAGGAACCGGTCTCATAGGGGCTTCTATTGGAATAGGCGTAAAAGAAAACGGCACAGTTAAACGCGTAGTCGGCATTGGCCGCAACCAGACGACAATTGACACCGCGCTTAGGCGCGGGACTATTGATTTCGGAACGTTAAGCGTGGAAGAAGGCGTTACCGGCGCGGATATCGTTATTATCGGAACCCCGGTGTCTATGATACCGGGCAAGATAAAAGAGGCAATTCCACATCTAAAAGACGGCGCTATCCTGACCGACGCCGGCAGCACAAAGACGGCCATAATGCGTGAATTCAATGAGATGTACGCGGGCCTTTCCGCGAATAATAATGTTCATATCAATTTTATAGGCGGTCATCCCATAGCCGGGTCCGAGAAAAAAGGACCGGAATACGCCGACCCATCTCTTTACGAAGGCTCGATTTGTGTTCTTACGCCATCGGGTTCATGCGATGACACGGCTTTGGCTAAACTTAACGAGTTTTGGACTCGGTTGGGCGCCAATGTAATAGTTATGCCGCCTGAAAAGCATGACGAAATTTTGTCCATAACAAGCCACCTTCCCCAGTTGGCCGCATATGCCCTGACAAATATTGTGCAACCGGATCAATGGAAATTTAGCGGCGGCGGCCTGAAAGATTGCACCAGAATAGCCTCAAGCGACCCTAAAATGTGGGCTGACATTTGCGGACAAAACGAGGCCAATATCTCCGCGTCAATCGACTTGATGATCAAAGAGCTTTCAGGCGTTAAAGATGCGTTGAAAATGAAAGACTGGAACAAGCTTGAAGATTATTTTGCCGCGGCCAGAGACAACCGCGACGCTTTTTATAATAAATGATGCGTACTTCTGGTTACCATGCCCCAGTTTGGCCGCGAGGTGGAATTCAAAAATTGAAAATTTTTACCTAAACTTTAGTTCACTTTTAACTTTAGACACTTTAGTCACTCATCCTGATTACCCTGCAACAATCCGTCTCGCCTCGCTCACTATCTGAGGAACTATTTCCCCAGCTTTGCCGCAAATCAACGCGTCGCACTCCTGATCATACGGTGTTTCCGAAAGGTTGACAATTGCCAGGAAAGCCTTGTTTCGCTTTGCGTAGTCAGGCAGACTTGCGGCGGGCTGAACAAGAAGGGTTGAGCCCACAACCATGAAGAAGTCGCAATTCATTGATAAATTTATCGCCTTTTTAGTCTCTTCAACCGGCATGGATTGCCCGAAAGATATAGTGTCCGGCTTTAAATAACCTCCGCAACCGCACTCCGGCGCCAAATCGCCGCTTTCAATCCTCTTTTGCGCGTCGTGTATCGAAGACGTTTTATTGCAACTCATACAACGAACGCGGCATGTATTGCCGTGCAGTTCAATCACCTTTTCATCCGGCAATCCCGCTTTTTGATGCAACCCGTCAATGTTTTGCGTAATGACAGCTTCCAGCATTCCCGCATCGTTTAAATCAACTAAGGCTTTATGCGCGCTGTTAGGTTGCGCCGCCACAAGATCCGGGTACAACTCCGCTTTGCGTTTCCAGTACTCTATTCGAGCGTCTTTTGACGCCATAAACTCATCAAAATAGACGGGCTTGAACCTATCCCAAAGCCCGCCCTTGCTTCGGTAGTCAGGTATGCCGCTCTCCGTGGAGATGCCGGCTCCTGTAAAAACTATATTTTTGCCGCCTTCGGCAATTTTTTCGGCAATTTGCGATATCGTCAATTTAAATCTCCGGTTTTAATATTGTATTAACAGGCAACATTGATCGCCGCGTTTTTCTGGCGAAGGGGTTTATTTTTAATTGTCATAGTGACATTTTGGTCTAGTTTTGTCAGCCAGCTTATAAGGCGGTCAAAAGTAAAGCGTTCCAGGCATTCACCGCTATTTAATAGTGACAACTGACTTTGATTGGTGTTAAGAATTTTTGCGACTTCAGTCTGTGTAAGTTTTCGTTTTTTAATGATTTTTAATATTTGTACTGTAAGTTGGCTTTTTGCGTATAGCTCCTCGGCATTTTCAAGGCCAAGATCTTCAAACACATTACCGCAACTTTCAGTATAATCTATATTCTTTTTCATGTGGTTCAGGTTTTCTGTCTTGTTGGACGCAAACAACACAGTCTATATGCCTGCGCCCTTACTTGTTTATAGATTTTATTGATTTCACCATTCACAAACCACAAAAACTAACAGGTCTCCAATAATATCTTATGGAACATACTCCTTAAAATCTTCCGGGATGTTTTTAAATCTTTCCTTAATTGTGACTTCACCACGAGCGGAACCTATCTTACGCTTAAAACGCTTTTTATGTGTAATTATGCTCACCAACGGCTCATTGTCTTTAACAATGACAACTTCATCTCCATTAATAGACTCTTCAAGTAATTCAGGAAGTTTTGTTTTCGCTTCCTGCAAACTGATTTGATGTGTCATGAACGGCTTTCGTTTAATTTAAATATTTGCTTTTTAAGAATTACAATAATTTATAAAATATCAACTTAGGGCTATTTTTGAAATAAAAAACTTAATCTTTTTTTGATGCCTCTTAACACAAATTCAAATAAGATGTTAAAAACATCATTACCTGCGCGGGTAGAGGTTGACTTTGACCTTCCTTTTAAAGGTTCATCTCTTTATAAACAAGGCGAATTTAGGGGGCGGGTATTTTTATTTTTATTATCTTGCAAATTTGATTGTTTATTTAAATTGACAGTGTATAATCCAGACAGTCAAATTGTTATTAGGAGAAATGTTATGAATTCGTAAATTTAGACAACAAAACAAATTTAAAGAACAGGTTGATCGTGCTTTAAAAGAAGGGCCTCGATTGATTATAAACAGATTAAGAAAAAGAAACTAGACTTGGTTGGTTTTTTAGGAATTCTCCGTTGCCGGGAGAAATAGATTTAAAACTAAATAAAGATAATATGATCAGATAGGTTAAACTTTGAATATGAAATTTAATAATACTTTTGATTACCATAAGCAACTACCGAATATATCAATGGATGATTATGGAAAGACTAAAAAAATAGAACTTGGCAAATCAATAAAAGATAAGACAAAAATATATCTTGACACTAAATATTGGGTCTGTTTTCGCAATGTAAAAATGGGAGTTGAAAAAGACGCAAACATCATTGATTTATATGAACTTTTGAAACTTTTAATTGAATCCAAAAGGGCTATTTGCCCCATTTCTGATATAATATTTGATGAAATTCTTAAACAAAAGGATGAAAAAAAGCTAAACGCTTCAATAGAACTTATTGATTCGTTCTCCAAAGGAGTTGTTTTAATTTCGGAAATTGACCGTGTAATGTTGGAAATTTTGTATTTTTTAAGAAAGAATACAAAATCTAAAAATACTGTATTTCCTTCTGACTTAATGGTCTGGACTAAACCTGCTTTAATATATGGGGATTGCATTCCATCGGAAACCGCATTTTCAAGAGAGGAAGAATTAGCTATTCAAAAATCATATTTTGATCTCATATGGCAACAATCATTTTCTGATATGTTAAGACAAATTGGAATAAATAAACTTCGTCAAATGCCAAATAGACCAAACATTTCAGATACAATCAATAAAGACTGCGCAAATAATATCTCAGAACTTGATTCTTTTAAAACCGTTTTCCGAATCGAAATAGCAGGGACAATTGATGCCGTTTCCCCATTAATACAAAACTCATTGATTTATTTTTATCAAAAAGAAACAGGAAACGTGTTTAATGTAAAAGACACAGATGCCAGTAAACACGTAAATATGTTTAAAAATTTAATTTCTCATTTATTTGAACAAAAAAAAGACAATGGCTTTTTGCCAACATTAAAAGTTAACGCAGGTATTCATGCAGGAATCCGTTGGGATAAAAAAAGGTTATATAAGGAAAATGATTTCCCCGATTTTGAACATGCCAAAGCTGCTATTCCGTATTGTGATATGTTTTTTACTGAAAAAAGCTTAAAACATTTGCTCGAATCCAAATCTCTAGCGTATGACAAAGAATATGGATGTAAGATTGCGGCAAAACCAACTGACGCGCTTTCGCTGGCGCAAACAATTTAGACAAATAAGTCAGTTTTCTGGTATAGTTATAACTTAAAACGCCAAATCTTCCAAACTCTTTGTTGCAAGCTCATATCCAGGCGAACCTTTAAACTCAATATAAATACCATCGCGGCTTGCATGCGAAACAACATGTTCATTTTCAGATTCCAGCCATGCCAGCTCAAGCAACTTTTTTAAAAATTCAGCATGGGTTTTACGCCCACGATTTGGCATGCGGTTTTCAGACCCTCCTCGGTTGACGGTTGTAAACTTCAATTCATCGGGAGGCGCTTTAAGAACTATATGCGGCAAATTGTTTTTTTGCATTAAGTTTAACCTCGAAGTCCTTTGCGAACTTCCAGCCTGTTTTTTATTGTTTTGCGTAATAGAGTTGCGCTAACTTTTGATATATCGGAAAGAATAGTTGATTTTATAGCGTCCCTGCAAGCCAGATCAATCTCAGAGTGGCTCAACCCCTCACTATCGGAAAGAACGGCTTTCCATATAAATTTGCTATCTTTAAATACGCCAAGGACATTTGCAATCAATTGTTTGCGCTCTTTTTTCTCAGGAGGTTCATAGTAAAGCACATCATCAAACCGGCGAAAAAGAGCATGATCCAATAATTTTGGATTATTGGTAGCCGCTATAATGATGCTGCCTGATGTGTCTTGCTCAATAAATTGCAGAAAAGCGTTTAAAACCCGGCGCATCTCCCCAACGTCATTATCCATTGAGCGTTCACCGCCTATGGCGTCAAATTCATCAAACAAATATATGCCGTGCATCTGATGCATAAAATCAAATATTTGTCTTAATTTAGCGCTCGTTTCACCCATAAATTTAGTGACCAGGCGGTCTACCTGAATAGTGTTCAACGGCAAATTCAACTCTCTGGAAAGTACTCGCGCCGTCATGGTTTTGCCTGTTCCGGGAGGGCCGATTAACAGCAGTTTTCGTCTGTGTGAAAGACCGTGTGATCTTAGCTTTTCCTGCTGCCTATATTCATGAACAACCAGTTGAATCCTCTCTTTTAGCGCATCGGGAATAACAAGTGAAGACATGTAGACTTTAGAAGCCTCCGTTAAAACAAGCCCGTTTAAATCCTGTGAAAAAGGTATGATGCATGGCGTTGATTTTTTCTTTTCAATATCTATAATTTCACGGATGTCGTGGGCTAACGCCGCATGCCCCTGTTTAGCTTCATACGCGGCAACCTGCAAAGCCAAAGTATAAAACCGTTCAGGTTGCTCGCTGAAATGAGAGTGTATTAATGATTTAATTTGTTCCGCTGTTGCCAAAGGATTGCTCCAAAATGTTTTCAGTTAAAAACAATGTAAATGTGTATAAAATTTAAGCAAAACAGTATATCAAATTTTCATTTTTATTAAACCGCATTTTTGTTAATTGTTAACTAACCAATCGGAACCTGCGGAATGTATGATTCTTGTTTAATCATTTTATTTAATTGTTTTAAATCTAATAATCCCGTTATTAAAATAACTAGTGAGCGATGAGTTCCATTAACCAGTTAATTTCCATTCCGGCATCATATCAGGGGATGCATTCTTTCCTATGAATTTCTTAAGGGGATGGTCTAAAGCGCTGCCTATGAGAAATTCAAGAAGGCTTGAGCGTAG
>JAIQZQ010000004.1 GCA_021777105.1 Candidatus Anammoxibacter sp. | reverse complement strand
GTTTTCAAATGAAAAATTGTTTAAAATACGAGTTAATTTGTTTTGGACAACAAACCGTTAAGTATTGACTATTCGAGGAATAGCTTTTCTAACAAGTAAATCAACCGGACGGCAAAAAACGCCGCCCGTTATTTTTTCGTTGAACAAGGATTAATTTATCGTTATTAACTTTCGCAGGAGTCACAATGTTTAACATCAGTCTTTACTCCACAAACGAAATCGCAATTGCAGCCTTGCTTCTATCTGGTCTTAGTTTCTTGGTTGCGCTCGGAAGCCTTGCCGTTTCATATATTAATCTGCGCCGCGATCGTACAAAACTTAGTGCTCACTCTACGTTCTACAGCAAGTCCTCTACGACACATGCCAAGGTAGCCATATTGATGACCAACGTCGGTCGCCGCCCCCTTGGCCTTGCCAGTTTAATAAAGATGACGGAAAATGGAGACTATGAGAGTGTAGTATTTATCGCAGGATCGCCATCAATTAACTTGACTGAGGGCCAGAAGCATGAAATCGTATGGAACAAACAACATCTTACCGGAGGCCCGCCAAATACGCCTATGCACTTTGTCGATTTGTATATCGAGGACTCTCATGGTCACCGATATCAAGTGAAAAACGCTCGCAAAAACCTAGCCAAATTACGAAAATCATAGCGCCTACTCGCTACTTCTAACCATCCAGTTCGGTGGAAGTATGCGGAAAGCACCGAGGTTGCATAGACTTGTGGGGCGTGCTTGTTACGGGAAACGTTGGAAGAGGCAGAAATAAGGTCAAAAGCTAAAAACAGTTAACAAATGGAAAGAGATACTTGTTCAATAACAGATTGATAAAATGAAAGTATTTATCATAGAATCAATTGAAGTTGAAACAAAAAAGCAGCAATCGAAATGATATTTCCGGTTGAAATGTAAAAACATAGCTTTCTCTGATTGTCAATGTTTTTTGAGTATCTCGTTTCCAACAAGGCCGCTAAAGCCGACCCTCAAGTTTGCCGGTTTTTTATTTGTTTTTTAGTATTCGTATTTATTTTATTTAGCTGCTTCGGGCGGCTTACCACAACGTTAGTTATTTGTTTTTCATTATTTTCTAGAGAAGAGATATGACAGAAAAAAACCAAGTATATAAGTATCTGGACACTTTGAAAAATAACAAAATAGTTGCAATTTTTATAGTTATTAGTCTTTTGATAGGCGGTGTTGGAACATTCACAGATGGAATAACAAAAACTCTTTCTTTTGTGCAAAAGATAATTCCTTCAAAAGATTTCATTCTGAGCGGTGTAATCATACCAGAACATGGTACGACGACTCCAAAAAACATTATGGTGTCTGTATTATGGGCTGTTGATAGATCAGGAGATGACACAAGTTTTCAATCAGCCAATATTTCAAATGTAGACACTGCAACAGGAAAGCTTTCATATACAATTACTTTTTCAGAGCCTCCACCAAATGAAGTATTAATGGACATTGACGGTGTACTTCTTGGAGTAGGACTAATAATTTGTTTTGATGATTTAAATGAAAATGGTGTTCTTGATAAGGTAGAAAAAATAATTGGTTCGTCTTCTGATCATGCAGTGACTTATTTAAAAGGTAATATCAGAAGTGTAGCAGAGCCACCAGAAGGAAGTTCACGAAACAAACTTTGGACCTTACAAAAGATCAAATCTGGTTATAGCCTCAACAAGTCCATTCCATCAGAGCAGCATAAAATGCCCGTACTTTTCGACGATTTAGTGCCAACTAATACAATGAAGGCGAACATTATGATTCGAAAGGATGGTAAGTTTAGTTTTCCAAATTGGACGTAAATCGAATTGCCTAACAAGGGGAAAGGGTCAGGGCCTGACCTTGAACAAAAACGCAATTTTTATGATTCTATTTTCTAACAAGGCCAATGCAGGTGACGGCTATTGCCGTCCGGTTTTAAATTGCTTTCTTTGTAAGTGTTTTATAAATTTTAACGTAAATCTTTATTGTGGCAGTACGCCGCCCCTGATCGTGTCGTTGGCATCTCATTATTATGACAATTGAGTTTAATGAAAAAGTATTTCAACAAGCAATGGATATCTGGATAACACCAGAAGTTAAAAGACGACAGGAAAAAGGGAATCTGCCAAAACCATTAGCATTGCAAGCGGCCCAAATTATTTTTCATAGTGATGGCAAACCTGATGAAATACGTATTAATGATGAAGTTAAAATTAATGTACAAGCTAAAATAAAAAAAAATGTAAAAAAACAAATAGGTGAACCTATTTATTTACATGAAACGGAAAAAATTGAAAACTTGAATCTTAGAGAAGATGAAGATCCAAATGCTTGTCATATTAGTTTATGTAAGTTCGGAAATAAATGGATACTCGCATTTGACAGCATATACAATAAAGGAGATGCTAAAAATTTCATCCGTGTTTCGAAACAATTTCTAGATACAGCTAAATATGCGGCAAAACAGAAAAATTTAAACTCTTTTATAGATAATGCATTTAGTTCGGTAGAACTTGCAGCAAAAGCTTTCATTGTAACAATTCCTAGTAAACAAAATAAGTCAATGAACCACAAAAGAATTCACGTTCAGTACAATTTGCACCATAAACTTGGAAACATTAATTCTAAATATTGTGATACCTTGAATAAATTAAGGGAAAATAGGTCTAGTGCAAGATACGACGGAAGAGAGATAGAATTAGAAGAAAACGAAATTTCCGCATTACTAAAAATAATTGAAGATATGATTTATGATACAGAAAAAAGAATCAAATTGTCTCTTTTTTCAGATGACCGTGTTCAATAAGCCAATCTTTGAAAATTCTTTCAATTTGCCAATTGAGAGAACGGTCATTTTTATCAGCAACTTCCCGAAGCGTATTCATAATTATGGGAGTGGTTGATAGCGTATAGCGTTCAGTCTTTTTTGGTTTATTTTTAATCATGAGTTTCATTATAACTAAATGATAAACATTGACAACGGTTCTTTTAGATGATATTATCATCTAAAAGAACCGTTTAAGCCTTTTCAAATAAGTAAATCAAAAAGGAGAAAAACAATGTTTCAATTTAAAGAACCCATAAATAATCCAGCGGATGAGCTTGCATACGCAAAGTCTTTAACAGTTTTTCTAAACGATTTGACAAACCAAAGCGTTAATGAGCTGTCATTCTCAAAAGATGGCACATTAGGTTTGTCTATAATCTTAGAAATGATTTGCAATATTATTGACAGTGTAGAGGATAAACTTAACGCGAACAAATGAATAATATAAGCAAAATAAGAAGATAAAACCTGAATCCCTCAAAATTCTATTTTCTAACAAGGCAAATCCAGGTGACGGCTATAGTCTTCTTGTTTGCAAATGTTTTCATTGTAAGTATTTTATATATTTAAACGTAAATCTTTACTGTGGTAGTGCGCCGCACCTGATCGCAACGTTAGATCTACATAAATGGAAACAATGAATAGAGAAGCAGACCATACAATTAAAGGATTTGTTTACCAATTTAACAAAACACTTGAAGAACTTTTAAATAGTGATGATGGTACGAATGTAAAAGTTGAAGGAATTGTTGAAGATATTGATGTTATTTCGTCAGATACTATAAAAGCAATACAATGTAAATATCACGAAACGAAAAAGACATTTAATATATCGGATATTTCAAAACCACTTCTGCAAATGTTAGCTCATTTTTCTGAAAATAAAGATAAAAACATTCAATATATTCTTTATGCACACTTTCCAAATGAACCTGTAGGCAAAAAAACGATTAATAAAGCTGATATTGAAAATATACTTGAAACCAAAAATCAAAAATATATTTCTAATTACATTTCAAAAATTATGCCCCCCAATGATAGTGATATAGAAGTGTTAATTTCGAAAGAAAGAAAAAGCAAAGATGACTTAAAAAGAATTAAGGATTATTATTCTACAAAAACAGATTTGACTTTGTCAATTGACATCGAAGGATTTTTAAAACCTAAAAAATTTAAATTCATTATTGGCAAATCATTTCAGAATTTAGTGGAAGATATAAAAAAACTCTTAAAAGAGAATAGTAGCTTTACACAACAAGATATTGAAGATTTATTTTACCCTAACGCCATTCAAATAATTGCGGATAAAAGTATTGAGCAAGATGAAAGCAATAGAAATGTTGAAAAAAAGGACTTCATTTTTCAATTAGAAAAAACAAAGAAAGTTGCAATTTCAAGATGGACAAAAGAACTATTAAGCTATCAGAAATTATTAAAAACAAGAAGAACTCAATTATCCGATAATTTAAAACAAAATCATAGATTAAGATATTTTATTTATGACACAGATTACATTGATAAATTTGAAGATGAGATAGTTAATTTTATCATTGATTATTTGAATAAATACCATTTTAAAATTAAGCTTCACTCAAAAACACCAATATTTTGTTTTAAAACACCAAAACTTGATTTATTGTCTAATATTGAAAGTAGGCTTTATTCAAAAGGGATATCTGTAACAACTGGTTATAAAGGAAATACTTTTTTTGAAAAAGATTTTTTAAGAGAACCTAAAAGAATAATAAAGGACGATTGGTTTGAATTTAGGTTGAGAATGTCTAAATTAGGTACAGAGCCAATAAATGCAATAAATAATAAAAAATGTGATGATTTGTTTTTGATTGGCAATATCAATAATGAACAATTGGATTTTCAAGACATTAATATTGAAAGAGTTGAAGTTTCAAATTTTAAAGAGCTTAAATACTTATTAAGTATAACTAATAATATTGGTTAAAGGATTTTAATAATGGATGAAACTAAACTAAAAAAAATTGGTAGCGTAATTGAAAGTGCTTCGAATTCTATTCTTGTAAAAATAGATAACGATAAATCTTTCGAGGAAAACAAAAAGGAAATCCAAATAGGCAAGTACTTACAGGTTAAAGAAGGTAATTTGGATTTTGTTATTTGTGTAATTCAAAACATCAAGGTAAATGAAAACGAACAATATATTATAAGTACACAACCTATTGGAATATTTTCTAATAACCAATTTCAGCAAGGGAGTGCATCTTTACCTTCGCCAACTGAATTTGTTTACATTATTGACGAATATGTTATGAAAAACATCTTTAATAAAGATAGTGTTTACTCTTTTGAATTAGGTCAATTAATACAAAACAAAAAAATAATTTTCCATATTAACGGAAACAGTTTTTTTAGTAAACATATTGCTATTGTTGGCTCAACGGGGTCTGGAAAATCTTGTTCTGTTGCGAAAATATTACAAGATGTCGTAGGTATCTCTGATAAGAAAAACTTAAATAAGGAACAACTTAAAAACCCTCATATTATAATCTTTGATATTCATTCCGAATATAAGTCTGCATTTACAATAGAAGATGAAGAAAAATTTAATTTAAACATTCTTGATGTAGATAAATTAAAACTTCCTTATTGGTTAATGAATTCAGAAGAGTTGGAAGCAATGTTTATTGAGAGTAATGAACAAAATTCACATAATCAAGTATCCCAATTTAAAAAATCGGTTATCGTAAATAAGGAAAAGCATAACCCAACATTACATAATATTACTTACGACACACCTGTGTACTTTAGCATAGCAGAAGTTTATAACTACATTTACAATATGAACAATGAAGTTATAAATAAAATTGAGAATGAAGAACAAAAACCAAAATTAAGTGATGGTTCATTAATTGATGAAAGGACAGAATACTTTGATAAGATTTTAGATTTTATTACACCATCAACCGCAAAAGCTACAAAGGCAAGTAATGGAGCTTTTAACGGTGAATTTAATAGATTTATTTCAAGATTGGAAACAAAAATTAGTGATAAAAGATTATCATTTTTGTTAAAACCCAATAAGGCTGATGGTTCAAAATACGATACTGATGATTTTATAGATATTCTGAAACAATTTTTAGGATATATAGACAAATCTAATATTACTGTAATTGATTTAAGTGGTGTTCCTTTTGAAGTTTTAAGTATTACTGTTAGCCTTATTTCACGGTTAGTATTTGATTTTACTTTTCATTATTCAAAACTCAAACACTCAAATAATGAGAAAAATGATATTCCGTTTATGATTGTATGCGAAGAAGCACATAATTATATACCTAAATCAGGTGGCGCAGAATATAAAGCGTCTAAAAAATCAATTGAAAGAATTGCCAAAGAAGGAAGAAAATACGGTTTGAGCTTAATGGTTGTTAGTCAAAGACCATCCGAAGTATCGGACACTATTTTTTCACAATGTAATAATTTTGTCGCATTAAGATTAACAAATATTAATGACCAGAATTACATCAAAAATTTATTACCAAATAATGCTATTTCAATAACAGATATTCTCCCAACATTATCAGCAGGTGAATGTTTAGTTGTTGGAGATGCTACACCAATGCCAGCAATTGTAAAAATGGAAAGGCCAAATCCTGAACCGAAATCAGAAAGTATAAAGTTTCATAATGAATGGAAAGAGGATTGGAAAGATATATCCTTTGACGATGTGATAAAACGATGGAAAAAAGAATAATAGGCTCTAACAAACGTATGCACTCGGACAAAATAAAGCTGCGCCGCTTCTATCTGCACCTTTATTTTGCCGGTGATGCTTGACGTTAGCTGTTCAAATTTATTGTGTCAATAAATTTTCTTATAATTACTTTTGTGTTAAATTTATGGAATCAATTTTTTCAATTGTAGCTTCTATTAGCACGGGATTTTTTGGTGTTTTTGCTTTGATTACGAATTTTCGTAATCAAAATGGTAAGTTAACATTAACAGCTATATTTATCGTAATTGGTTTATTGTATTGCCTCAGATGAAAACATAATTTTCTACCTAAACTCTAAGCTATAAATTATGATAAATAAAATATCAATTAATAGCGAGAAAAGGAGAAAATAATGGAGAAGAAAACCCGCCGTAAATTTAGCAGTGAAGAGAAAGTAATCCTTCTAAAAGAACACTTTTTAAGCAAAAAACCAGTATCAGCAATATGCGAAGAAAATGGAATTCATCCAACCTTATTTTATAAATGGCAGGCTAAATTTTTTGATAATTCGGTGAAAGTATTTGATAATGACAGAGGAACAGAAAGTCGCGCGAAAGAGAAAAAGATAAGCGAACTGGAGTCCAAATTAACCCGTAAAAATGAAGTCCTTTCAGAACTAATGGAAGAGCATGTATCATTAAAAAAAAAGCTTGGGGGAAATTAAACACCAAATGGGTAGAACCTGATAAACGTGATGAAGTGGTAGATTTTGTAAATTCATGGAGCCTTAAATGCGAAATAAGAGTAAAACAGCTTTTAAGTTGGATAGGTATCTCAGCGGTAAAATTTAATGATTGGAAGAAACGTTATGGCAAATTAAACGAACACAATGGATTAGTGCCTCGGGACAATTGGCTTGAAGAGTGGGAAAAACAATCAATAATAAATTTTTATGTTAGACATCCAGAGGACGGTTATAGGCGAGTATGTTATATGATGATGAAAAACCCATGGGGTCAAACCTAATCTATTGATAAACAATGTTTTTTGACACATAAAACTATAAATTTCAATTGACGATTGCCGAATCAAAGGTAATAATATCTAAATCAACATTCTCTACAAACAGAATGAAATATCTGGGACAGGTAAAATTAATAGACATTCTGCTATAAATTTATTACAATCTGGATATCTTAAAAATTTAGCGGTGTATTTTGCTTAACTATCTATTCAAAGGGGGGTTATGATGCCGAGGATACCAAGGATGATGCTTAAAAACGAGGAGGGGATTTATCATGTTATATCGCGCACGGCGTTGGATGGGTTTGTTTTGGGGGATGTGGAGAAGGATTTTTTGTTTGGTTTGATTAAGCGGTTTAGCGCGATATACTTTGCCGAGGTGTTTGGGTTTTGTATTATGGGAAACCATTTTCACCTGGCGGTAAAAATGAAAACGTCAGACAATTATTCAGACTCGGATGTGAAAAGGCGTATTGGGCTTTTGAATAACGATAAGGATAAGGTTGTGACGGATGGACAGGTCCCCTATTTTCGAGAAAAATTTTCAAATTTGTCTGAATATATGCGCGAAATAAAGCAAAGGTTTTCACGTTTTTACAATAAGCGGCATGAACGCAAAGGGTATTTCTGGGGTGAGAGGTTTAAAAGCGTTATAGTTGAAAATGGCGATACTTTGATAAATTTGCTTGCTTATATTGATTTGAATCCTATTAGGGCGAGGCTTGTAAACCGACCTGAGGATTACAGGTGGTGTTCAATAGGTTATTATACACAAACCGGCAATCAAGGCGGGTTGCTTTCGACTGATTTTGGGTTGAATGGATACGATGAGATGTCGGAGCAAGAGAGGTTTGCCGATTACAGGGAATTTTTGTATGAAACCGGGGCTATTGAGACGGGAAAAGGCGCGGCAATTGATGAGGGTATAGTGAAGAAAGAACGCGCGGCAAAATATGAGTTGTCCGATATTGACAGATTTATATATAGAACGAGATATTTTACCGACAGCGGAATAATCGGAACAAAGGGGTTTGTTAGCCACTACTATGAGCAATTTAAAGATTACTTTAACACAAAGAGAACCAAAAAGCCTAAAAAGATATCGGAATGCGCTGAAATATATTCCCTTAAGAACTTGTCACAATGATTGTTTAGGCGCTTTTTATTAGGAACGCGGAAGAAGTATTTTTGGGACAGGCTTAATATGTTGATTTTTAGCTGCTAATTTTGTATACTTGTGAAATTGTATTTTTATATCTTAAATTACTATTATAAGGAGGGTTAGATATGCCAAGGATTCCACGGATGGCAAGATGAAATTTTGGATTTTAGATTTTAAATTAAAAGCAAGGGCAGGGTAAAGCAAGATACAACCAGGCACATCAAAATGTTGTTAACCTATTATAAAAAGGAGAAATTAAAATGCCGAGAATACCACGAATGGTCGTAAAAGGAGAAGATGCTATATATCATGTTATTACTAAAAGCACGTTGTCGGGGTATGTTTTGGGGGATTTGGAAAAGGATTATTTGGTTAACCTTATTAAATGGATGAGCAAGGTGTTTTTTGTGGAAGTGTTTGGGTATTGTATTATGGGGAACCATTTCCATTTGCTTGTCAGGATGAAAAATCCGGATGATTATTCGGATGTTGAGCTGAAAAAAAGGCTTGCATTGTTTTTTCGCAAGGATGAAAGGTTCGTTGAGGATGGCCGACTCCCCTATTTCCGGGATAAGTTTTCGAATTTATCGGAATATGTAAAGGAGATTAAGCAGCGGTTTTCCCGTTATTATAATAGAGCAAACAACAGGCAAGGTTATTTCTGGGGAGACAGGTTTAAGAGCGTTTTGGTTGAAAATGGGGATACTTTGATAAATTTGCTTGCTTATATTGATTTGAATCCTGTACGGGCGTATATGGTTGATAAACCGGAAGATTATAGGTGGAGTTCGATTGGTTATCATGCGCAGACCGGGAACAAGGGGGACTTTTTATCAATGGATTTAGGGTTGATGGGATATAACGATATGAGTGATAAGGAGAGGTTTGCTGATTACAGGGAATACTTGTATGAAAAAGGAGGATTGGATACCGAGAAAGGGGCGTCCATTGATGAGAAGATAATAGCCAGTGAGAGAAACAAAAATTATGAATTTACGACCATGGACCGGCTGAGATTCAGGACAAGATACTTTACTGATAGCGGCATAATAGGGACAAAATCATTTGTAAATAATTATTACGATATGTTTAAGGTCAATTTTGGATCGGACAAGTCTAAAACGCCGAAAAGAGTAGCAGGATTGGATGGTGTTTATTCACTTAAACGGTTATCAAATAAGACATAAAAGAAATCATATAATGCGCAGTTACAAAGGAAATCTAATTTTATCGGATTCATATTAACATTTAAGGAACGCGGAAAAAATAAAACGCTCCATCTCACATCCGTCTTCAGGCAAGATTTGCCCGTTCTTCAACCGCCGAATCCTTAACGCAGCTATGGCTGCGCATCCGGTTCGGCTCAATCAGATTGATCAAATTCTTTTTAATCCTCTATTGTTTACAATAAAGAAAAATTTTTCTCAACAGGAGGTATATTATGAGATATTTATTAGTTTTTTTTATCTTATTTGTATATGCCGGGGCCGCATTGGCTTTTGAGCCCGGCCCAGCCTTAACAGACAGAGAAATAATTGAATCGCTTGTTGAATTGAAAGCAGGTCAAGCCGGTTTTGATAAGCGTTTTGATGATATGGATAACCGAATTGACGATATGGGAAATCGAATTGGTCAGTTAAGCAATTTGGTCTTGTGGGGATTTGGTGTTATGTTTATCGGTATATTTGCATTGATAGGTTTTGTGCTTTGGGATCGCAGGACGGAGCTTGCCCCGGCAGTGAAAAGAAATGAGGCAATGAGTAATGCCTTAATTGAGTACTCTTAGGATTGCCACGGATTGAAGAAGGCTCTAAAACACGCTGGAATTTTGTAATCCCGAAATACGCGACAACCTTATTCGGGATAAAATAAACCTATTTTTTTGCCGGCGCAACCTTGTAAACGACTTCCACTGTTTTTTGATCGCGCCAGACACAACATTACCAACAAATTGCAAATGTTTTTCACGATCAAAAAAACAGTGAAGCAATCTACAAGATTGATGCAGCCTGAAGCAAATCGTGAATGATTTTTAAACGTTTCAAAGCAATCCCAGCCTCGAAAAAGGAACAACCTGCAAAATTACTCCGCCCTCAAGGAGTCTTCTTCACTTAAAAACCGCCATAATCGGCCTACAATTTGAGATATTTTTCGTTTTGCCGATAGTTCTTGGACTTTCATTCTCTATTTTGTTATATTTTATGGCTTAAAATAAGATAAATCCGGCAGTATTCCGGTCTGTATAGTGGTTGCTTTGAGCAATCAATAGAAATACCCAGGAGTTTAAAATGTTCTTTAGAAAGAAAAAGAAGAAAAAAAACAAGAAAAACGACGACGAAACGCTTGAAAACGAGGAGATGGAAGCAGATGATGATGGCGACGAGGAAGATGATGATGACTATGTTGATAATTTAGACGCGGATGAAGACGGCGACGAAGAAGATACGGAATCCGATAATAAAGGCGGCGATGAAACCGTGGAAAACGCGGATGACGACACAAAAGAAGACGGCAAAAGCGGCGGAGAAGAGGCGGATGAGGCTAAAGAGCCTAAACCGGAACTAACACCGGAAGAGAAAAAGAAAAAGAAGCAGAAAATGCTGATGTACATAGCCGTACCGGCCGGTTTGATATTGGTAGTCGTCATATTGATGATGATGCGGGGCGAAGCGCAACCGCGCCTCGGCCTTTCAACCACTGATCTGGATTTTGGAAACAGCAACGCGGGAATGACGTTTACTATTAAAAACGCGGCCACAGCCGACAGTTTCTTTAAAAAGAGCGTAAAACCTCTGAAATTTAAGATAAAAACCGAAGGCATTGACAACTGGATAAAGGTAAACCCTGATTCGGGCGTTTGCGACGGCACGACAAAGAGCATTGACGTGTCTATAAACCGCGAATTGATCACCCCCGGCAATCACGTTGGCGAGTTGAGGATATCATCAAACGGCGGCGATGAGATAGTTAGAGCGCTGGCGCAAAAAGATAGGGAAAAGATAACCATTACGTTTCCAACCACGCGTTATTCAACGGCAATAAACAAGAAGGTGACAATTGGTTGGACTGCGTCCGCCGGCGCTTCCAATTCCGTGGATATTGAACTATATCTAAACGGCTCAAAAGTTGAAACTATCGTAAACAATTATAAATTCCGCAAAAAAAACACAGGCACGGGCCAATTTGCCTGGAAGGTCGGCGGAAATGCAGTTAGAGAAGGGAGCAACTACTCTATAAAGATTGTAGACTCTAATGAACCGCAAACTTTTGATGAAGTAGGCCCATTAAAGATTACGCAACCGCTTACCGGAATCAGCGTATTAAACGAAACAACAAATCACCAGACGCCAAGCACGGTTCAATTCATATTCTCATTGCGCAATCAAAACAACCACGCAATTTTGTTTAACCCAAGCGAAGTAGACTGGAAGGATATTAAGATATGGGAAAACGACGAGGAAATTGACTACCTTGAAAGCCATGCCCTGCTTTACACTCAGGACGATTTCCAGTTACAGACAATGCTCGTGTTGGACTTCTCAGCCTCAATGTACGATACCAAGGCGGATATTAACAAGATGATCCTTAGCGCTAAGGATCTGATCGACAGCCTTAACGAAACTCATCAGGTTGGAGTGATCGAGTTCCACAGGCCCGACACCCCGCCGGCCCTCCTTCAAACATTTACAACATATAAAGAAGCCGCAAAAGAGGCTATTGACAAATTTAGCGCGGGCAAGGTTTACCGCGACTTCTCAATCTGCTGGGACGCGGTGAAAAAAGGGCTGAATCAGTTCCCGAAAAAGTCGGACCCGAACGTTTTCAAGACCCTCCTGTTCCTTTCAGACGGTTTTGACAACAGCAGCTACAGCTCCCCGGAGGAGATTATCGAGCTGGCAAAGGCGAAAGACGTCCACATCTTTGTTGTGGGAGTTGGAGAAGTGCATGAAGAGGAGAGGCTTAAGAGCGTTGCATTTATGACAGGCGGCACATATGTTCACGCTGAGAATATAGATGTATTGCGCCAAAGGTTTAAACAATCAATCAAAGACCTGAAAGGGCAATATAAAATTAAACACATAACGCCTAAAAAGCCTGATGACGGAACATTTACCGTAAGAAGCGAGATTACTTACAAGGACGTCATCGGCGATCCAGTACTGTATGACGAAATAGAGCCAAAAACCATTTTTACAAAGACAATAAACGGAGTCTTGCGTTTTTCAGCCCCCTCGGTAATTAAATATAACAGGGCTGAAGTCTTTTTATGGTGCGAACACGCTCCAAGATATATTAATGAATTCCGCTTCTGGATAGGCGCCGGCAAAAACTGCAAAGTAGAGCTCACGTCGTTTAAAGACGGCGGGCTCTGCCAGGACTGGATTCTGGAAAGAGGGCAGGACGGCTGGCACAAACTGACATCGCCGGATAAGGCAGACCCAAAACAAAACCTTGAATTTGGCGACTTCGGCACAATCTGTAAAATAATTATAACGGATATTAAAGATAAAGGCATAGTCATCCCATTTAAACTCGACAATTCGATTTACGACATGGGCCAGGCGTTTTACGGCAAAAATACGAAACGAAAAACAAAAACATGGTCAACCAACATTCACGTGGGGCAATCAAACGCTTATTAGCCGGCGTATAAACATGCGCTTATGTCATATAATATTCAGATGATAAAAACAACCTGATTTGTGCGTTTTTTTAGCTAAGGGCCTGCTCAAAAATAAC
Source organism: Candidatus Anammoxibacter sp. (assembly GCA_021777105.1). Lineage (GTDB taxonomy): Bacteria > Planctomycetota > Brocadiia > Brocadiales > Anammoxibacteraceae > Anammoxibacter_B. The sequence goes on along the minus strand of JAIQZQ010000004.1, from coordinate 85,011 downwards.
TTGGTCTAGACACACCCATCTTCAGGCCAACTTTGAACTATCTTCAATCGCCAAATCCTCAACGCGGCTAAGGCTGCGCATCCGGTTCGGCACAATCAGATTGTCCAAATTTAACATAAATTTGAGCCCGTCTAAACCAAGTTATTTTTGCGCAGGCCCTTAGAGGCGGCGCAAAAAGCTCTTAAAATATTTTAAAATTACCCATATGGAGCTTGTTAACGGCACAGGCATCCTTGCCTGTGATAAATTAAAACACAGGCAGGATGCCTGCGCCACTGTTTACAAAGTTTTTCATGAGAATTTTTTATATATGTTATGATGATCTAGGGGCTCCGGCGGCATGGACGACGCATGTGCGCGAGATAACGGAAAACCTTGAAAAACTAGGCCATAACGTCACCCTGTTTGCCCCAAATATAGCAAACCGCCAATATAAAACAACAGTCGCCACGCTTTTCCTGCCGCTAATTAATATAAAAATTATCAGAGAATACTCTTATTACTTCTTTCTGTTTTGCGCCCTCATATACAGCCATTGTAGACGAAAAACCGATCTCTTATACGTTCGCGAAATGGCGATATCACTGGCGCCGGCCATATTCTCAAAACTATTCAAGGTCCCGTGCGTCGTTGAAGTAAACGGGATCATCTCAGGCGACTTCGCCGGTTTAAAAGAGCTATCCTGGAAGCTCTTCATGTATGGAGCGTTCCAGAAATTCAACACTATCACGGCAGACGCAATCATTGTCCCGGCAAAAGGGATAAAAGATTTGCTCGTAAAATCATACGGAATAGCGCAAAACAAAATAATCCACATTGAAAACGGCGCAAATATCGGCAAATTTTATCCAATTAACAAAGACGAATGCAAACATAAGCTCAACCTGCCTCGGGATAGCCGCCACATCGTCTTTATAGGCCGATTTTACCCGCATCACGGCATACTTGAGTTCCTAATTATATTTAAATTCATATTAAAGACGATTGACAATGTAAAGCTTGTTTTAGTGGGCGACGGCTATTTGCGGAAAAAGGCTGAAAAACGCGCCGTTGAACTAGGCATTGCCGATTCAGTGATCTTCCAGGGAGAAACGCCGCATTCATTAACCCCCTTATTTATAAACGCCGCCGACATTTGCCTTGCGTTTCTTACCGGCGGCAACAGATACCTTTTAAATCCAATAAAGTTGCACGAATACTGGGCATGCTCAAAACCGGTTGTCACTAACAACAATACCGCGATTAGCGAACTGGCAAAAGAGACCGGGGCCGGCATTGTAATTGATCTCAATAAACCTGAACAAAGCGCCCAAACAATAATTGACGGCCTTAATAACGCCTCGCAACTTGAACAAACCGGCAAAAACGGCCTTAAATTCGTCCGCGAAAACAGGACATGGCGAAAAACCGCCGAAAATATTGAAAAAGTATGCGCAAACCTTATAAATAGACGTAAATAATATAATAGCGACTCATATCATAAAAAATAAAACAACTTGCGCCATGCGGGATTATTGTTAAAATGATAAATTCAAACCATTTATAGAAGATACGAAAACGGCATATCTCTGCCATATAAATAAGAACAAGGAGGTATTTTAAATGCAACACGCCTTGGTTATACTTAAACCGGACGCAATTCAACGCAAACTTATCGGCAAGATAATTAGCCGTTTTGAAGAGAAAGGCATATTAATTGTTGGAATGAAGATGACCTATATTTCAAAAGAGCTGGCGCAGGAAAATTACGCCGTCCATGAAGGCAAAGATTTTTATGATCCCCTTATTAGGTATATAACTTCCGGCCCGGTAGTCATTATGGCGCTAAAAGGAGTAAATGTAGTAAAAGTGGGCCGCAAATTATTAGGAGCCACATTTGGCCATGACGCCGAACCGGGCACTATTCGAGGCGATTATGCAATAAGCAATCGATACAATATAATCCACTGTTCAGACTCGCCTGAATCCGCTGAAAAGGAGATAAATCTCTTTTTCAGAAAAGAAGAGTTGCTTGATTACGACACCATCGACCTTAAATGGATTTACGACACATCTGAAGGTAAATCCGTATAAAGAAAACATTCGTATATAAACACTAAAAACTTATTATTAATTACCCATTGCAGCCGGGTTAAACAATTATAAATATTAAGAATATAATAAAAGCTCCCTAACGCGCAATTCAAATCACCCATTTTGAAAAACGGCATTAGATTGATTTTTATCATACACTTAACAGCGTTGACATTGCCGGCCTGCCTATAGTAGATGTAGACAATGACCACTAGAGTATTTAAAAATTACACCCGCATAATTGCCGCCCTTTTCCTGATAATTATCGCCGGCTGGTTTACAGGTTGCGATGCAACCAAACATGCGATTATAGACCCTTTGCCTAAAGTCACTCCTGAGCTTGTTACCGAAGCGCGCAACGCCCTGCTGGCCAACGAATCAAAGATACGGACCATAAAAGCCAGGGTTGTAATTAAGGTTAGAAATCCCGCGTTCAGGACGTCCACAAAACTTAACAGCATCCTGCGGTTTAAACGCCCTGATGTAATGAGGATGATTGTAAGCAAATTAACGTTTACCATATTTGACATGACGCACGCCGACAACCAGATATGGCTTTACGTCCCGCAGGAAAACAGGGTCTACGCCGGCTATTTTGACAAAACAATGAGCGTAGGCGGAATGGGCATAACATTCAAGCCTTACGATCTTGTCAACATTTTTAATTATAACAACATTTTCAAAGACAAAACTTTATACATGGAGCAAGACGACGACAACTGGGTAATTCGCATAATTGACACAGAAGTTGAACCCGCCCGCCATTTGGCAAACCTCTATTTTGACCGAGGGTATTTGATGCTTAAATACGAATTAATTGCGGACACGGGCGAGCTCGGCACAATCTTTAAATTCTCCGATTACCAAGAATTTGCAGATTGCAGCTTCCCGCAAACTATAGAGATCGACTGGCCGCAAGACAAAACCACTTTCCAACTGGACTTTAGAGAGTTGTCGGTTAATCATGAACTGCCTGACAAAATATTCGACTTTAATAAGCCCCTCAATTCCGAGATTATACCTATTGGCGGCATATATTAGCCTTTTTTTCAACCATTCAGCGGGTTTGAACATATTGATTTAAAACGATTAAGCAAAACGCATTATCTACAAAGCAAGCCTGGAGTTTTGGAATAATGGAGTAGTGGAAATTCAATAGCGCATACGCGCCGTCTGAAGTCCAAGACTCCATCATTCCAAAATTGCCCAGCCGGCCGTTAATAGTTGCGTTGAATAGCCGTTTACATGATGATTTATTGAATCTACACGCTGCATAATTACATTTTTTAAAATGGACGTATTTGAAGCTATAAACAAAAGGCGAAGCATAAGGCGGTTTAAACCCGATCCAATACCTGACGAGCACATTGCAAAGCTGCTTGAAAGCGCACGAAAAGCCCCATCAGGCACCAATTCGCAACCGTGGCGATTCATTGTAATTAAGGATGACGAAACCAAGAAGGAGTTGCAGCGCGCCGCAAACAACCAACGCCATGTGGGAAGCCCGCCGGTAGTTATAGCCTGTTGCGCGGATATGAAATCTTTCGCCGAATTCCCAGAACGCATCGACGAACTTATCGAAGCCGGCGCATTGCCTAAAAACAGCCGCAAATTCTTTGTCCCATCCTTAAAAAAGAGGATGAACGCAACCCCAAAAAGCAGCCTGCAAATTGCCGCCGCCGGCAATGTGGCAATCGCGATAACCAACATGATGCTCCAGGCCACGGAATTAGGACTGGGAACATGCTGGGTCAGATGGTTTGACAACAACAAAGTCAACGAAATACTTGAAATACCGGACCACGTTGAAGTTCAGGCCCTGCTGGCAATAGGCGTGCCCGACGAAGCCCCAAATCCCAGACCACGCCTTAAACTTGACGAAATAACGTATTATGAAAAGTACGGAAACAAGCTGTAACCTCCTCATCTCTATAAGACCTAACCCGGGTAAACCGGAAAAGCAAAAGCAATATAAACCACAGATTTCACAGATTAAAAAGCAACAATAGATTTCACAGATTAAAAGCAAAAAAAACAATATTTAAAGCCGGAGCAGTCTTGCAGACTGCTTCAAAACGTTTTTGTTTTGCGATCACTGTTACCATTAAAACTTAACGAATTAATCCTTGAATAGGATTACACATTTAAATATCTTGTCAAAATTTGTCAAAACTTCACTAATAAGATACTAAATTTTTTCTAAAGCAAGTTTGAAAAAAACGCTTTTAGCGTGTTGTAACCTGCAATATAACACCAACTTACGGAATTAGCGACAACATGTTGGTCTTTTGTCGTTGTAAGCTCCTAAATTTAGCGATTTTAAATACCCACTCCCCTAATCCCAATGCCATTGATAGGAGGGGTTAGGCGAAGGTGACAAGCATCGCTCAATTTAGATTCTTACTCCGTGATTCTGAGGATTTATCTCTCAGAATGTGTAGAAAGTCTTATATATCAATGGATTACGGTTACGAGATTAAAGTGACTAAAGTGATCTAAAGTTTCGGAATATTTTTATATATACCAGACTCGCCACCTTTGGTGGCGAGTTAAACGTTTGGCTCTGGGAGCGTCCATTGCGCTTTATTAGGAAGATTGACTTATACGTCTTCACCACCGCCTGCGGCGATGGTTTTAAAATAAACAAAATACCGAAACTTTAGTCACTTTTAACTTTAGATCACTTTAGTCACTTAAAAAACGAGTAAACATCTAAACACAGTTTAAACCAAAAAAATTTCAAAATATCTTTGACTAGGCTTTAATTCTATTTATTTTTAATCACCGTTCCAAAAGCCCCCCTACAAACTACGAAAAAACTGTGTAGGAGCCCTATTTTTAACGAAAAAAAAATTACCCACCTTTTATCACACCTAACAAATCAAATTTATTATGTTTAATTATTTTTTTTAACATATTTTAAATTATCGTTTTACACCTGATTTCATTCACATCTAACATGTTGCTACATAATGGTTTGGCTTATGCCAAACAGTATTGGCATGTCCGGTTTTATTTAATTTTTGCATTCCAAATATATTGTAACCGTAAAACAGAACCAAACCGGCAATCCATTACAAATCAAATAGCCTGATTATTTGTCTGCTTAAAAATTATCTCTTAAAATAAAAAAAATAAAATTTTTTTTAATGCAAAAAGTTTAACAACTACTTAGTTTCGGCATATTTTCTTAATAAATTTAACATGAAAACCCATCATAACATATAGCTGTTAATGAAGTTAGCCACACCTTACAAAATTTGATGCGTCTACGTAGGGGAATCCCCTACTACCCCATGTAGTGTTTCCCCCGACTTGCGCCAAATAATTTGTTTTGGTAACATATCCCACTTATTTGAAACCGACTATCGTTTAGACAACAAAAATACCTGAATTGATTTTATTTTTAAGCCTGTTTCAACCATTTTGTCCAACATCGGTATTTTTTTGACCAAAACTTCTATATAAAATAAAGAAAAGCCAAGAAATAACAAATAATGGCTTCTTTGTTCCAAAATGGAGCAATTTTTATTCAATCGCCCTTAAACTATTGTAGGGTTGATAGTTATGAATATTTTCAAATCATGTAAAGGGTGCCTGCGCCGCTATTTATTAATAAAATTTTAAACTTCTATCTATTTTTAACAGTCGCGTTGGCTCAAGGAACAAGCCTTGAGCCGGAAAGGAGAAACCCTGTTTTCAAAAAACAAGCGTTTCTAAGCATAGCAGCCGTTTCCATATTACCTAAATAGTGCGATTTTAAATTTAATACTGCACTATTTAGGTATTATTTTATTTAACAGCTTTAGGAGGTTTAACTGATCATTATTTTTCAATATTTTGCCAATATTGGTCAATCGCCGCTTGTTTTTCACTTATTAATTTATCATTACGGCAGGGTTTGAAAAGGTGGGCAAAACGTTTTTGAAGTTTTAGGTACTCTTCAATTGGTTTACGATTTTCAGGAACTTTGGTGTGTGTAATTTTGCCGTCTTCATACTCTTTAAGCGGCCATACGCCAGTTCTAACAGCCAGGCGTCCAATATCTACTGATAGCTTTGGATCGTATCCCCAACCTGTTGGACACGGAGAAAAAGCGATAATCAATTTAGGGCCTTTCTTTCTTTTAATCTTCTCTATCTTCCGGGCAAGATCAAGAGGCTCTGAACCTATAACAGTCGCCACATATGCAGGCCTGTGCGCAGTCCAGATTGAAAAAAGGTCTTTTTTATATCCTTCAAATCCAATCGAGCCTGTGTTTGTGGCTGTTTTTGCGCCATGGGGAGTTCCGCCGGAAGTTTGCTGGCCGGTGTTGCCGTAACCTTCGTTATCATAACACAAATATAAAAAATCAAGGCCGCGATCAATCGCGCCGGAAGTTGATGATAGGCCTATGCCGCTTGCCGAGCCGTCGCCGGTTAATGTGGCGACATTCAAATCTTCTTCAGGCTTAATCCGCTTTTTTTCAAGAAGAATATCCAGCGCGTCCCGTATGCCCTGAGCAGCGGCCGGGGCAGACGCCATGGCGGAGTAAAGCCACGAACCTCGAAACACGGTAAACGGATATATAGACAGCATGGTCATGCATCCCGCGGCGTTTGTAAAAACGGTGTCGCCGCCAAGGATATCGTATATCTCATGAAACGCCTCAAGTCCACCGCACCCCGAACACATTGGGGCGCCGGCGCCTAAAAGATGCCTTGAAGGCAGATCCTTCATCCTTTTAAATGCAGTGTCCGTCATAACATTTGCCCTCCGGATTGAAGCTCAGCATGAGCAATAGCCTGCAATTGTCGAACCTCTCTCAACTCTTTTTGCGTGTACAACAATCGCGGCGGTGGCGCGCAGTTTTCATCAACGCCCTTTTTTAAGCGCTCGGCTATTTCAAAAAACTCTTCCTGGCTGATATCGCGACCGCCAAGCCCGCCAATAAAACTCGCGACAATCGGAGGCGCGTCAGACCGGCCATAAAGCTCAGACGTTAATTCAGCAAACAGAACGCCTCCTTTGCCCATTGATATGTTCTGGTCAATTACAGCTACGGCCTTTTTGCCGGCAAGAGATTTCCGAAAGCAGGCAGCAGGGAACGGTCTAAACAACATTGGCCGAACCAAACCAATTTTCCAGCCGGCTTCACGCAAACGGTCTACAGCGTCCTTTGCTTTTGTCGCATAACACCCCATCATTACAAACACAAACTCAGCGTCATCCGCCCGATAGTTTTCTATAGCCTCATATTTCCTGCCAAAGATATTTGCAAACTGTTCCGTTATCTCATCAAAGACAGACACAGCCTCCATAACCGCCAGATGAGTTTCATATCTAAAATATGAGTATGGGGCGCCGCCGAACACGGCTATGCCATGGCTTTGAGGCTCGCCGGCCTTAAAGCAGACGTTTTCAGCGTCAAAAACACCGACAAATTCGCGGCATTTTTCATGGTCCGGCAATTCAACAGGTTCGCGGGTAAATGAGAGATAAAAGCCGTCCTGATTCACAATTACCGGCAACCGCACACGCTCATGTTCTGCCAGTTTGTAGGCAATTAACCCTAAATCCAGCGCCTCCTGGCATGTTGAGCAATGTATCTGCAAAATACCGCAATCGCGCGCCGCCAATATATCGTTGTGGTCGGGCTCCAGAGTAATCGGGGATGCTATGCCGCGCGAAACATTGACCATAACAAACGGAGCCCTCCAACCGGCCACGGTGTATAGCATCTCAATGGCGTATAACAAACCCTGGCTTGAGGTGGCTGTAAACACGCGAACGCCGGTTGCCGCCGCAGCCCCGGCGGCCGAAACCATTGAGTGTTCTGACTCAAGCATCGTCATTTTGCAATCCATTTCGCCGGCGTCTATCCATCGGGAAAGGGTTTCAATTATTTCCGTCTGAGGAGTTATGGGAAAAGCCGGCACATATTCGGCTCCGGCCAAACGCGCGGCCCATGCCGCGGCCGCATTGCCTGTTAAAAGTTTATGTGTCATCGCAAGCTCCTCCCGATTCATTTTTAAGAGCTTCAGATTCAGAAACAGCCTGAATGGCGTGAGGCGGGCACTGGGCAAGGCAAATCATGCAGCCTTTACAATGGTCGTAATCAATTTGCGGCGAGTTGTCCTTTATATTAATAGCGCCGTCTGGGCAAAAACAGCCGCACAACCACCAGCAATGGTTGCAATGTTCATGATCAATAACAGGCCGCATTGTGCGCCAAAGACCGGTTTTAACTTTAGAGCTGGTTAAACCGGCGTGAATAATCGGAGCGGAAAAGCGGGCCTTTTCAAATGGAAGCTCAATCCAGTCTGGTTTGTTATAATTTACAGCGGAGATCTCCTCGCCTTCCGCAACTATAACATCGGTCTCTTTTGCCGCCATTTCATAAGAGGTCAAGGCTTTGTCTATATTTTCACTCACAATATTATCGCCAAGACGCGACAGCTCCTGTTTAATTGCCTGCTCCAACGTTGCGGCTGATATTGCGCCGAGCAGTTTAGCGCCCGCTCCCGCGCAAGCCACGCCAATGTATTGGCGAACCAGGGAACCGTTGTCGCCATTATTATCAATAATAGGAAGTGAAATTATATTGCATGACACATTGAGCCTTTTGCGCCAGGTGTCTGATGATTCGGAACTGTTAATGAGTATCGTGGACCATGGTTTTACGCCTGCCAAAACATTAGCGACGGGAATAGGCACAAGGGAGTCGTCCGCAACAATAATGAGATCAGGATTATCAATAATTCCACGCTCATAAACAGGCTTTTTTGACGCACGGACGTACGCGAAAATAGGAGCCCCCCTGCGTTCGGCCCCATAACGCGGCGCGTCCTGAACCTCGAAACCCTCTAAAAAAAACGCGGAGCCTAAAATGCGGCTTGCGGTTTTCATGCCCTGGCCGCCGCGCCCATGAAATCTGATACGGTGCATAATGATTTTCCGTGAAAATATTAGTTGCGTTTGGCATGACACATTATGCGTAACGCTTAAATTAACTAACAACTAAAACGGCACAGTCACCCTGCCTGTGATCAGTTGAAACACAGGCAAGGATACCTGCGCCACTATTTATATTAATTTTAGATCGTTAAATTTAGATATTATCTGTCGTTAATTGGCACAAAAGCCTTTCTTTCAGGCCCGATGTATTCAGACCTTGGCCTTATTAGCCTGTTATCGTTATACTGTTCCATTATATGCGCGACCCAACCTGTAACCCTTGAAGCGACAAACACAGGGGTGTAAATAGACACCGGCATTTTTAAAAGGTAATAAGCGGAAGATGAATAGAAGTCGAGATTAGCGTGAAGGCCTTTTTCATCATTCATTATCTTTTCAATCTTTTCAGACATTTCATACCACTTGTCATCGCCCCCCTTTTTACTCAACTCTTTTGCCAAACCTTTAATAACAGGACTGCGCGGGTCGGCTTTTTTATAGACTCTGTGGCCAAATCCCATTATCCTCGTTTTATTGGACAATGCGTTTGATATCCATGGTTCAACATTTTCAGTGGAGCCAATTTCAAGCAACATTTCCATAACCCTTTCATTGGCGCCGCCGTGCAATGGACCTTTTAACGCGGCAATTGCGGCAATGACAGCTGAATGCAAATCGGACAAGGTTGAAGCAATAACACGGGCGGCAAAAGTTGAAGCGTTGAACTCATGTTCCGCGTAAAGTATTAATGATTTATCCAGGACGTTTGACTCAAAACCGCCCGGCTCGCTTCCCCTGAGCATGTAAAGAAAGTTGGCGGCAATTGAGAGGCCGGGTTTTGGTTTTACAGTGGACTCGCTATGGGCGTAACGGTAGTGATTGGCGATTATGGCTGGAATCCTGGCAATAAGACGCATGGATTTACGTATATTTGCGTCATTTTCATTTGATGCGGAGTCGGGATCGACTGTATGTAAAACGCCAATAGCGATCTTTAAGGCGTCCATTGGGTCTGTGCGACGCGGGAGCAGTTTTATCACATCGTAAACCTCATCAGGAACCTCCATTTCTTGTTCCAATTTCTCACAAAATGACGTCAACTCCGCTTTGGCCGGCAGTTTGCCGTACAACAAAAGGTACGCAACCTCTTCAAAAGTAGATTTTTCAGCTAATTCCGCAATAGAATACCCATAATAGTATAGTTCGGATCGTTCCTCATCCACCTCGCAAATTGACGATCTGCCGGCAACTATACCCTCTAACCCTGCCGCTATTGACTTTTCAGCATCCATTTTAACCTCCTTTAATAGTTGGCAATATCCCTTTGTAATTATTATCCCCTCCGAGGATAATTCTCACTAGAGCAGACAAGCTGCTCAGTTTTCATTTATACACCAAAAATGTATGGGGCAAACACAAGGTTTGCCCCGCCATATTAGAAGTTTTTAATACATTGCTTCTATTAAAATTCTACCTCACATATAATTACTTGGCAAATTGGAGGGGGTGGAATTCGCATGGAAAACAGATGGGGATACGGAGATGTGACATGTCAAAATGGAAAAACACCACTTTATCCCCTCTCTTTTTAGGGGGGATGTCATTTGCTGTTGCTTACTCTAGAACGAAAAGATGTGTGGAATGATTAGTTTGCGGCGAGGATGTTGCTGTTTTTTATACCCTTAAATGAATCCAAAGTTGAATAGGAAGCGGGAAATAATATGATTTCCCGCTAAAGTTCTTCCAGAACTTTCTCAACGTGGCCTTTGACCTTAACTTTTGAAAAGATTTTTTTTATTTTGCCGGCGGGATCAATTACAAATGTTGAACGAACAATACCCATCTTCGTTTTACCGCACATGGTCTTTTCCTGCCAAACTCCGTATGATTCGCACATTTCGCCGCTTTCATCGCTTAAAAGCGCGAAAGGCAGGTCAAATTTATCCTTAAACTTTACGTGCGATTCAACGGAATCCTTGCTAACGCCAAGAATAACCGCGTCTTTTTCTTCAAATTTATCAATATTGTCTCTAAAATCCTGCGCTTCATTAGAGCAACCAGGCGTATTATCCTTTGGATAAAAATAGATAACAATACTCTTTCCCTTAAAATCCTTTAGAGAAATCGTTTCACCGCTATCCGAGGCAACTGTAAAATTTGGAGCTTTATCGCCTTCTTTAATCATTTTTTTCTCCTAAAACACCTAAAATAATAACCCATATTTTTTAGATTGTCACTTTAACCTGAATTTCCAATGCCATTTAAAATTTGTCAAAATAGACATCTTTTTCTTTTACGCCTAAACCGTAAAGGAGGTCAACCGACGAGTCGATCATTATGGGAGGGCCGCAGAGGTATGCCTCTTTTTCGGTATCTTTATCGAGATATTTATCCAGTAGGAGATGCACAAATCCTGTTTCGCCGGTCCAGTTGTCTGACGCGGAAGGGCTTGAAACAGCCGGGACGTATCTAAAATTCTCATGTTCTCTGTCTATCCTTTCAAACTCTTCTCTAAAATAGAGGTCTTTAACCTCTCTTGCGCCGAAAAAGAATGTTATCTTGCGATCTGTGCCTTTTTCAAACATGTGGTAGACTATTGATTTGATTGGGGCGAGGCCTGATCCGCCGGCGATGCACACTATCTCTTTATCGGAATCCTCCTGCAGGAAAAACTCTCCATAAGGACCTGTAAGCGTTGTTTCATCGCCTTCTTCAAGAATATTGTGTATGTAAGTGGTGCAAACACCCTCCGGCACAAGCCTTGTAATAAGTTCAACCCGGTCATGCAAGCTTGGTTGGGACGCTACGGAGTAAGCCCTGTACTCGGATGTGCCTGGGATCTGGAACTGGACATATTGTCCCGGTTTAAACGATATGGTTGTGGGATCGGTAAGTTTCATCTCCACGGCCTTAATATCATGTGTTAAATCCTTTATTTTTGAGACAACGGTCTTAAACTCCTGAACAGACAAAAGGAATTCGGGAACGGTTATATCAACATCGGAGCGCACTTTTATCTGACACGCCATTCTGATATCCTGCTTAATTTCCTGTTTTGACAAGAACGGCAGTTCCGTAGGCAGCACCGCGCCGCCTCCGCTTTTAACGCCGCATTTGCAAAAACCGCAGGTTGCTCTGCCGCCACAGGCAGACGGCAGAAAGATCTTGTTGTCCAGCAAACCGGCAAGAAGCGTGTTGCCGCCTTTGACGGTCAGCTCTTCATCATTGTTTATCTTTACTTTGCAATCGCCATAGTTTGCAAAAAAGTGGTCCGCCAGGGCTAGTATGATGCCAAGCACACCTGCAACGCCTATTAAAACTATTAAAGGATTCGCGTATAACATAAAAGATAAAAGTAAAAAGTTAGGTATATATTTGTTTCTAAATTATTCTATCAACTGCCCATGCCGGCAAAACCCATGAAACCAAGAGCCATTATGCCGGTAATAATCATGGTGATGCCCGGGCCTTGCAACGCTTCAGGCACGTTTGAAAACCTGAGTCTTGTCCTGATGCCGGCCATTGCCATTATGGCAACCAGCCAACCTATCCCACCGCCAAAGCCGAAGACGACGCTTTGCGCAAATGAGTATTCACGCACAATCATAAACAGGGACAAACCCAGTATGGCGCAATTTACGGTAATTAGCGGCAGAAAAACGCCTAAATTTATGTACAAAACAGGCGAAAAACGCTCAATAACCAACTCTACGATTTGCACGGTAGCGGCAATTACAATTATAAATGTCACATATTGCAAATACTCAACGTCAAACGGAACCAACAGAAAATGGAAAACGAGCCAGTTTAAAGCGGCTGTAAGCGTAATTACAAACGTTACCGCCATACCCATGCCGAACGCCGTCTTTAAGTCGCCTGAGACAGAGATAAATGGACACATGCCTAAAAAGTAAGTTAACGCAAGATTGTTAACAAATATTGACGAAAAAAATATTATAAATATATCCATACCATTTACTCCGTTTTTATTAGCCGATTATTTTCAGGTAAAAACCGATTTCAAAATTACATGCTTTTTGTCATTTGCGGTTTTGCAATGGCTCTTAACACCCATATGAAAACCCCTAAAACTATAAACGCTCCCGGGGCCATAATCATAATAACCCAACCTTCCCAATTTGCGCCTAAAATATTAACGCCAAGTATTGAGCCGAATCCCAAAAGCTCTCTAACCATGGCAATAAATATCAACGACAACGCGTAACCTACTCCAACCCCCAATGCGTCAAGAATGGAAAGCCATGGTTTGTTGCCTGAAGCAAAAGACTCGCAACGCCCCATAACAATGCAATTTGTAATAATAAGCCCAACATAAGGTCCTATCTGTTCGCTGATATCCATGTAATAAGCGCGCAAATATTGATCAACGAAAATAACATATGTGGCAATAATAAGGGTGTAAACAGCCATTCTTACGCGGCGGGGAATAATATTCCTCATTAGCGAAACCGTCACCGAACTTGCCATGATAACTAAAATAACAGCGATATCCATGGCTATGGTATTTCTAACGCTGTTGGTTACGGCAAGGGTGGAGCAGATGCCCAATATCATCCTGAACGTGGGATTGTTTTCCCATATGCCTTCAATAAGCGTCTTAAAACTGCGTGTTTGTGTTACTTTTATAGCCATTGTTTTAATTTAAACAAAAAATATTAAAAATACATATATTAATCTATTCCAGCTTTTCCATAAAAGAGGTCACCCCATTATTTATTAAAGCTTCAACATACATGCTGGTTTGAGTCGCGCCGGTGATTGCGTCGAACTCATTGTCAGCCTTTGCCATATTGTTCGGCATTTTAACAAGTTTTGGTTTTATCTTTTTACCCATGAATTGGGAATAGAACCACTCTTCATCTATCCTGCCGCCAAGTCCGGGAGTCTCATCGTGTTTGAGAAACTTGAGCCCTTCAATAGTCTCGCGGTCGCTACGCATTGCGATAAACGCGCTAATCGGCCCCCAAAAACCTGGCCCGACAATTGAAAACGCAATGGAAGAATCCCCGCCAGCGCCGCCGCCAACCTGTTTCAGGCGGTAATATGCCGCATCCTGATCGCTAACAATTTGCACCTTTTCATCAAAAACAGACTCAACATTAGAGTCGTCGTATTTAACATTAAATACGTCGAGCACGCATTTTTTCTGCTTTATCTCGTTATTTTTTGCCACGACAGGCGCAGTTTTTATATTAATAACAGCCAACATTGCCGCTGAAATCAACGCGGTGATAACAAGCAACGCGACCATCCATATCTTTTCTTTCATTTTATTTTATTTTACTAGTTAATCATTACACTATCTTAAGATTTTTTCTGGATTTTATCAGGTATACACATTTTGAAACTCTTTTTCTTTCAAAAGAAGCGCGCCATTTTCTTAATAAGCGCTATCCGAGGCGCGCGCTAGTTCCATATACCATGAAAATACAGCTTCAGCTTTTTTTAAACTACGTTTTTGAAAACTTAATCCCAGGCCATAAATCGCCTTTATTAAATTTGGATCATCTTTCAAATCTGAATCAGCATCAAAAGCCTTTCTATACGCTAACAACGCATTTTCCAGTTTGTCAATCTTTTTGTAATAAGCTGCCAAATTAAAAAAACCTTCATGCAAAACAGATTTATAATATGGATCTTTTATGTTAAAACGCAACAATCTTATTATGCGCTTATAATTATTGTTTATAATATCTTTCTCTTTTTCAGTTTCTGTTCGCTCTACATAAACTGAAATACTTCTATTTAATAATTTCAAATGATAATTCACGCCATTTGCATCTTCCCCATTGGGATAATTTTTTTGGTAAAGCTTAAAAAGACGAGAAGCTTTAGAGAAATCTTTCATTTCGTAGTAACACAAAGCCTTGTTGTATATTAATTTAGAGCTAATACTATTTTGCGCCGGCATTGCTACTACTTTGTCATACTCCTTTATCGCGCTTGTATAAGCGCCCATAATTTGAAATTCTCCGGCATTAGTGAAATATTTTAAATACGGGTAATGTTCTTCTATAATTTTTCTATATGCTCCAAGAATATAAGGATATCGTTCTATAAACGGATTCAACGCCACATAAATTTTATGTTTTTTTGACTGAAAAGCGTAAGGAACTGATATGTACGAATCACTTTTTATTGCAATTTCCGGAACTATAGATGATATAGCAAAGGATAATTCATCCATAATGTCAAAATAAATTATCGGAGGGTTGCAACAATTCCTATTTAAGGTTGTTTGTAAAACTGCCATTTTAGGCAGAATAGATAAAGGCTCGCATATAACCTCAATATTATATTTGTTTAAATCGTTATAAATTTCCTTATAATAACACTTACTTTCCTTTATAACTGTTTTTATTGCAGGCAAATCATCTAAACCTAACAAATTCTCCTCATTCTTAAAAATCACGTTATAAAAACAATCAAACAGAACCCATTTGTTTTCAAAAAATATTTGCGTCATTGAATGAGACGGCATTGCTACAATGTTGGCATGAAAACCGGCCTGATTGGCCAATGCAACCAACACCCACGCGCTTCTATCGCACCCGCCAAACCCCCGCATCATATAGTCATATGGAAAGGCGGTTGTTTCTCTGCCAAGCCCTCTTTCCTTTATCCCGCATGATACAGTAATGTTTCTATAGACCCAGTCAAACAGAGCAAATATAATTTCCCTGTCTGAACGCAAACCTTTAGTTATCGTTTCAACTAATTTTTTGTATATAACAACTTTTCTAATATAGTCCAGATCGTCAAGCGCAACTATATCTTGTTCATTTATCTCGTTAATAGCAAAAAAAGGTTCTGTTAATAATGGAGATAGGTTCTCTGGAATATCAACAGTTTGTTTTTGCAATTCTATGCTAAGCAGCTTTTTTGCGTTTTCATAGTCTTTATTTAATAATTGTTCCAGCGCAATGTCAAATTTTGTTTCATTTTGTGAGTAAGCAAGCCGGCTAAACAACCCATGAAATATAATTGCGCCTATAACAACAAACAAAACATATCTATTAAACATAATTTTGTTAACTAACATCTATTGCGTCATTTTAACCGGCTAATTTTTTTGCAATTTTATCTATAAGCTTAGGGGAAACCTTTTCTCCAAATAAGACAGCTTTGTCGCAATGAAATTTTGAATTTTGAAAATCTTTTTTATTATAATAAGCTATGCAAAGCAGATAATGAGCGTCGGAGTCATCAGGAGCAATCAATAAAGCCTTTAAAAGCTCGTTAATAGCCTTGTCTAGCTCTCTTAGATTAATATATGTTGAGCTTAAATAATAGTAAGCGGTTAACAGTTCAGGATTCACACGCAAAGCTTTTTTATAATTTAAAATAGCGTCGTCAAACCTGCCGGACTTGGCATATGACTTTCCCAAATCATTATATCCATCATATAACGCGCTTTTATAAATAGGGTCGTTAACATTAATAAGTATTTGCTTTTTAATGCTACAATATTTTCCCTCTGCAACCTGAACGCCTTTCGATTCTTTTTTTAATTTATGAGGTTTTATTTCCGATCCATTCAACCGTTTATTTATTAATTTCAAGTGATGATCAACGCCATTTAATTCTTCGCTATCAGGATACTCTTTTCTGAAACGTTTAAACAATTTCTTAGCGGCGGAAAGATTATTTATCTCGTAAAAACATAACGCCTGGTTGTAAATAAGTTTATCTTTAATATCTTTATGAGCCGGCAAAGCCATTAGCCTTTCGTACTCATTTATAGCTTTTAAATAAGCTCCGCTAATCTGAAACTCTCTGGCTGCTGCAAAATATTTTAAATAAGGATAATTTCTTTCAATATTATTGCTATATTTTCCAAAAGTATAAGTTATCCTTTCAACAAACGGATACATTGATATATAGACATTATGCATTGTGCCGTCTATTTTGTGAGGAATGGAGACAATGCCATCTTCGACTATATCCTCCTCGCTCATGGATGATATGGTAAACGACAACTCCTCTAAAATATCGTAATAAATATTAGGCGCAATATCATAATTTTCCTTAAGCAAACCATCTAAATTTTTTATTTTCGGCAAAAGAGAAAACGGATCGCAGATAATTTCAATTCTGCACTGCTTTAAATCGTCAAAAATTTGTTCTTTGCGCATATAGCTATCATTGCTATTTATTACCCCTTTAAGTTCACTCAGATCGTCAAGGCCCAACAACTTGCCGTCATTCATAAATATTACGTTATAAAACGGATCGAATAATGCCCAGCCGTTTTCAACATATATCTGTGTCATTGAATGGTTTGGCAGAGCTATATTGTTTGCGTGAAAACCGGCCTGGCTAGCCAGAGTGGCCAATACCCACGAGCTTCTGTCACAGCCGCCAAATCCTCTCAGCATATAATCATAAGGAAACGCCGTTGTTTCCTTGCCGATATTCGTCTCCTTTTTGCCGCAATTTATAGCAATATTTCTGACTACCCAATCAAACAAAGCAAAAACAATTTCACGTTCCGAATCTATCCCTTTTGTAACTGAGTCGGCCAGCTTTTTATAGACGGCAACCTTTCTAATGTATTCAAGTTCTTCAATTGAAACGGCATTTCTTCCAACTATATCATCATTAACAAAGAACGGCTCATGCAACAAGGCTTTCAAATTATCATCAACGTCAATATTGCTATCTTTTAAATTTAGATTAAACAGTTTTTCCGCACCAGCAAAATCTTTATTAATCAGCTGTTCCATTGCGTTTTCAAGTTGTTTGTCATTTTTTGCGAATGCGCATACATTAAACAACCCATGAGTGACTGCTATAGTTAAAAACACAAGCAATAAAGAGATTTTAAAGCGCGTTTTTTGCGTTTTGTTTTTTTTTAACATAAATATGCCGTTCTAAACTTTCTTTGCTTTTTTTGAACCCAACAAAATCACAATCTGATCTATCAATGGCGCGAAAATATTCATAAATATAATGGCAAACATAACGCCTTCGACATATCCGGTAAGCTCCCTGATCAGCACGGTTAATATGCCAAGCAAAAAACCGTAAATCCATTTGCCCCAGCCTGTAAAAGCGGCTGAAACAGGATCGGTAGCCATAAACGCGGCTCCAAACAAAAGACCGCCCGACAACAGCTGGAAAGCCGGTGGCGCAAACGCGCCCGGCGCTATTGCGTTGACTATGGCTGAAAAAGCGGCTACGGTTGCCAGATATGAAACAGGTATCCTCCAATTGCCGACCTTTGTAACCATCAAAAATATGCCGCCGATTATAATAAGCAATTTTGACGTCTCGCCCAATGAGCCTGAAACATTGCCGAAAAACATATCGCAATAATTAGACAGCTCGCCGGAGCCGTAATATTTGATTAACGGAGTGGCGGAAGTGACGGCGTCTACAGCGTCTACCGTATATGCGACAAACCCGCCGGCCGCGCCTTTAATCGGCTCGTACCAGCTTGTTGTAACTGTGGAGGGGAATGTAACGGCAATAAATATCCTGCCTACCATTGCGGGATTAAATATGTTTCTGCCCGTGCCTCCAAAGACCTCCTTTCCAAAGACTATGCCGAAAACAATGCCTAACGCAACCATCCATAGAGGTATTGTTGGCGGCAATATCAGGGGAAATATCATGCATGTAACAAATGCGCCTTCGGTTATCTCCTCTTTCCTTAAAATGGCAAAGACCATTTCAGCGGCAAGACCGAAAGCGTATGAAGTGGCGATTATGGCAAGCGCCCTCCAGCCAAAAAAGTATATAGAGGCAATTGAGCAAGGCATCATAGCCACAACGACAGTGATAAAAAAACGTTTTATGTCAACATAATCGCGTATATGCGGGTATCTGTCAGTTACAATCGGCCTGCCGAAAAAGAAGCTGTCGGCTGCTTCAAAAGGCGGTTTAAGAACATTTTTTAAGCTGCTTTGCTCAATTTTGACCCCAACCGCGTCTAATATAGCTCGTAAAATATTAATCATATAGTTTGCTTTTAATTAACCGGCGGACAAACATATTTTATCCGCGTCTTCTTAATAACTAATTTTATAATCAAACGACCGCTTCCGCAGTTGCTTCTGTGTCGGCGACTGTTTCTGCTTCTGTGGCAGATACAGCTTCTGCGGCGGCAAGCGCTTCCGCTGCAGCCTCAACCTCTGCCGCAGCGTCTTCAGCCGCGGCGATTCGAATCTTTTGCTTGCCTTCCGCAATGTGTTTTAAAATAGGAATCTTTGATGGGCAAACATAACTGCAAAGACCGCATTCGACGCAATCAAAAATATTTAAACCTTCAGTCTCTTCCACCATATCATGCTCCACATATTTGCTAATTAAAAACGGCAATATGTTTACAGGGCAGGCATACTCGCAGTAATTGCATGAAATACACGGGCGAGGCTCGCCGTTTATGTTTGTATCGGCCCTTCTAACAGATTTCCTGAAAATGGCAGACAAAAATGTTTTTGAGTATGAGCCACGATCAATGCCGGGCCTCAAAAATGACTGAAACTCGCGATCCTTGTTTTCAGGCAGTGAAATTATGGAATTTGTCGATTTTGTTATAGGTATGTCAAGATTTTGCAATGTTGGACCGGTCATAATGCTGTTAAGTATAATCCTTGATTCAACACCGGCTTTATGACGATGTGAAATGACACTTTTAAGCGACGAGCCAATGCGGACGCCTACGCAATGGTTTACACTATGCCCGGCGCCGCCAAGGGCGACAATTCGCTCAATCAATGGTTTGCCTTCTATTACCGCTTCATAAATAGAGAGAACATCCTGAGCGGCAAGCACAATAACGCCATGCTCAATAGCTGAGAAATCGCCCTTTGGCCCGGGAGCAACCCCAATAAGTGTTTCAACCAGCACGGTCTCGTTTCCCTGCGGATATTTCGGTTTGACGGGGTTAATGTGGAGTTTATCAGGAAGTTTACCGTCTGAGTAAACCCCTTTCATCACAAAGTCTTCCTTGCCGTTTAACGCGTTAAAAAGCCCATAAATTGACTCTTCCTGGCCGCTGTCTATGGCAATATCAATCTCTGCGTCAGGAAATAAAAAGCTCAGTATGTTCAGGCCTGTAATAAACGCCTTTTCCCTTGTTTTAACTACAGCGGAAACCGGCAATGAAAACGGCTCGGAATTTGTAGCATTAATAACTATATTTGTCACTTTATCCGGCTCTACCGGAGAAGTGTTGTGAGGACTGGGAATACCGGATAAGCCTAAAGCGGTCACGCCTGACATATAAAGTTTCTTAAAGGCTCCTTCAACTGTCGCAAGGTCAACATCCGCCACGTAATTTTCAACGTTTTGCCAGTCGGCCAATCCATCAGACTCAATTGTGACGGAGCTTATCTCAATATTTTGATTTTCCGCCGCCGGATTTTCGGACATACATTTGTTGTTATTCTCATAACAGACAACTTTAGATTCGCAATCCGAAATAGTCCCGTTAACCGAAGCATGAATCGGCGAGGAGATGGAATTGTCGTCAATAGCAATTATCTGGCCGGCTTTTACTTTATCGCCTTTTTTGACTATAGGCTTAACCTCATCGCCAAAGCCCTGGCGCAAAGGTATAACGACTTTCATTGGGACGCCGCAATGCCTTATACGCGCTTTTGGCATTCCATTTAAAGTCCCAAAGGCGTGCCCGCCTTTAAATGTTTTTACTTTTTCAAGCATTGCTTCTTTCCAGATATTGTGGCGACAATATTTTGTAATTTACCAGTATACCGCGATTTGTGTCTAGAATCCAGAACAGATAAGGGCTGAAACGAAAAATATTTTCAGTTAATCGTTTTTTATTTCTCAAGAATCGCCATCAACTTTTCTTTGTCAATGGGAGGTGTAAAAACTTCCTTCCCAACAACTACCACCGGAAGTTTATCTTGACCTGAAATGGAAACTGCGTCATGAGCCGCGTTTTTGTTCTCATTTATATTTATAAATTCAAAACTAACAGATTTTTCCTTTAAAAATTCCGCTAAATCCGCGCACGACGGACAAAACGGGTCGCAATAGATTGTGGCGTTTGCCATATCAAGCTCTCCTTTGGCATTAAAAGATTCTGGAACATAGTTAGTCGCGTCAACAAACCCGCATGATTTTTCACATGATGGGCACACTTCGAGGAATTCCCCTTCGTACTGGTATCCGCAGTTTTCACATTTCCATGTTTCCATAATTAAATATCCTTAACAAAAGGTTAAAAAATTAATCATCTCAACTATTGTAACCGCTTTAAATGCTCGTCAAAACTACAAAACACTATCCATAATCTTTTTAAATTCGCTTGGTTTAACAAAACCGTTCACTGTTTTATCATTTAAAACCGCGCCGTCTTTATCAACAAAAATAATAGTGGGCAGCCCAACAATGCCATATTTTTTCCACAAACTCTTTATTTTTGAGTCGTCAACATCCGTGCAATCAATCTTTATATTCACAAAATTTTTAGAAGCGTTTATAACAATTGGGTCGTAAAGGGTCTTCTTCTCAAGTTTTTTACAGACAGAGCACCATTCAGCCCAAAAATCAATCATTACCGGCTTTGAAATGTTTTGAGCCATTTTAAGCCCTTGCTCTTCAGACAACATCCACTCAATCCCGAATTTATCGGGATTCGCAACTTCATTGTCAATAGTCGCGTTAGAGTTGGATGAAAACGCAAAAGGTCCCAAGATTAGGCCTTTTGTCAGCAGCGTGCCTCCAAGAAAATAGAGTCCAAATATAACGCATAATATGCCGAAACTTTTTTTAACCCGCGGCATGACTGAGCTTTCAGAGACAAGCCTGTCAAACCCTCCGGAAAAAACGCCGACTACAATTAAAAATACGCCGAGTATTATAAGGAAGGCTTGTTCCGGGATAATTGCTTTCAAATAATACAAAGCAGCCCCAAGCAGAAGCACGCCAAGGACTTTCTTGACCATCACCATCCATGTGCCGGATTTAGGCATCGCATTCATAGCGCCGGAAAAAGTGCCTACTGCGATTAGAATTAAACCCATTCCCCACGAAAAAACAAACAACAACCAGAACCCCAAAACCTTGCTGCCCGTGCCTGCTATAAAAACAAGCAAACTAACCAAAACAGGCCCAACACATGGAGAAGCGACCGTGCCGGAAATTAAACCCAACAAAAAAACTCCCAGTACGCCTCCGCCCTTTTTTTTGCCCCCAAATTTCTCAGCCATTGCGGTCGGCATCTTTAATTCATACACGCCAAACATACTAAAAGCTAGGGCTATAAACACCGCCGCCACACACCCAACAACCCAGGGGCTATTAACGGCGGAACCGAATAACGCGCCTGTTGACGCGGCTGCCACGCCCAAAGCTGAATAAACCACCGCAATTCCAAGCACGTAGAAAAGCGAAAGGTAAAAACCCTTTAAAGGCCTATGGCTTGCCTGACCTCCTATAATAGCCACGGTTATAGGTATCATAGGGTAAATACACGGAGTAAAACTTACCCCAATGCCGGCTATAAAAGCAAGAACCAATGCCCCCAACAAGCTTTTGTTGGCAAACGGATTATTAGGAGATATATCCGGTTTATTATTTAAAGAAGATTTAGGGCCGCTAATGCCGCCGGCGGCATTGCCTTCCAATACCGTCACTGAAATTGTAAATTCTTTTCTTTGGGGTAGATAGCAAGTCTCTTCAGAACAGCCCTGATAATACACAAATAATTTAACGTCATATTGACCAGGTTTTATTTCATTATTAGCGGAAGCTTTTAAGCTAAATGACGGGGAGCCTTTGTAAATATCAACATTCTGTTCAAGAAATTTATCAAATTTGGTTTCAGCTTTTGGAAATATGACGTCTCCAAATGCAAAGCCGTCACTTGGCTCAACCTCAATTTTTGTTCTATCTTTATATATAAAATAGTGAGGTTTGATTTTAATGAGGGCGCTAATCTCAAACTCAGAGCCCGGCTGTATTGATTTCGTTAATGGAGATACACTTGCGGCAAAAGGATCTTCCTGCGCAAAAGCCGATAACGCAGGAATTAGCAGCAGCAACAGAGTTGAAATTAATAAATTTAGTTTTATTTTTTGCGGCATTATACAAAAAACCCTTTAAGGACAACCAGCATTGAATTTGAGCGTCCAATAAACAAGGCGCAATATAAAGAAAAGTAAATTTTATAAATTCAAATAAATACCCAAAACAAAACGGCGCACTATATGTGCGCCGTTTTGACTAACCAGTTTATAGATGTTTAACAACAAAATTGATTTTAAAGAAATTAATTTTCAGCATAGACAACATCATCATAATATTTCTCAAGTTTGTTCTTATGGCTAAGCTCCTCATTTGCCATGATTTCAAACAACCTTTTTACGTCTTTGTCATCCACGGAGTCAACCATGCGGGTAAAAAACTCATACGCATGCTGCTCCTTTTTCATTGCTTTTATTAGAACGCCCTGGAATCCCGTCTTATCCGTTATTTCATCATCAACCAGAAAATCGGCAATGCGGAGGTCTCTTATTTTCTTTAATTCATAATCCTTTAAATCTTCCGGCTTAAAATTCTCAAGCTTATTTTTATGCTCAAGCTCCTCTTTGGCAAGCTCGTCAATCAACTGTATAGCTCCGGCGTCTTTAACTATATTTAACGCGTCCCTATAAAACTCAAAAGACTCCTGCTCTTTTATAATCGCCTGTTTCATTATTTCATCCGCTGATTTCTTTATAATCTCATCTTCAGGCATTTTTGTTGCTTCGGCTTTCGCATCATCAGCAGACGCGGCGCCTGAAGAATCATCGTCCATTTTGTCAAACGCGTAACTTCCAACAAAACAAACCGGGCACTCCTTTGGAGGCTCCACAGCGTCAGTCATATATCCACAAACTCTACAAATCCATTTCATATTGCAAATCCTCCTTTAAAAGTAAACAATTAACAATTTCTAAATACCATCAACTTTGGCTCCGACATCTCTTCCATTGCGTATCTAACGCCTTCCCTGCCGGTTCCGGAATCTTTAACGCCGCCATACGGCATATTATCCAACCTGTAAGTTGGAACATCATTCACAATAACACCGCCCACATCCAGCGTATTGTAGGCCATAAAAATATTATCAATGTTTTTTGTAAATATGCCGGCCTGCAAACCAAACGCGGAATCATCAATTTGCCTGATTGCGTCCTTAAATTCCGCAAATTTTGTCACAGTGACAATTGGCCCAAACACTTCGCTGCAATTTACATTCATATCAGAACTTGTGTTCTCAAGAACAGTAGGCTCTAATATTGTGCCATTACGCTTGCCGCCTGTCAATATTTTTGCGCCGCCTTCAACAGCCTCGGCTATCCATTGTTCAGCGCGGGCCGTCTCTTTCTGATTAATCATCGGCCCTATATCGGTTGTTTCATCAAGCGGATTCCCGAGCTTCAAACTATTCACCCGTTCGGCAAATTTTGAGACAAAATCATCATAAACCGTTTCATGCGCAAAAAGCCTTTGCAGAGAAATGCACGTTTGGCCGCTATAAACAAAGCCGCCATAACAGCATCTGTCTGCCGCGTAATCCAGATTAGCGTCGCAATCTATAACGCAACCGGCGTTGCCGCCCAATTCCAGAGTAACTTTCTTTCTGCCGGCAACAGCCTTTAAATGCCAACCCACTTTAGGGCTGCCGGTAAAGCTGGCCATCCTAAATCTATCGTCGGCTACCAGTTCTTCGCCGAGCGTGGCCGACATCGGCAACACGCTAAACGCCCCTTTTGGCAGGCCCGAATCAGCCACAATCTCACCTAAAAGAATAGCGGTAATTGGAGTAGCCGAAGCAGGTTTAATAATTATAGTGTTCCCTGCGGCAAATGCAGGGCCAACTTTGTGGGAAACAAGATTTAAAGGGAAATTAAATGGAGTAATTCCAAAAATCGGCCCAAGCGGAAACGGTTTATTTATCGCAAACGTATTTTCAGAGCCCTTAATTATATCTAAAGGAATTGTTTCGCCGGTAATCCGTTTAGCCTCTTCAGACGCAATCTGGAATAGGAAAATAGAGCGCTCGACTTCAATCAATGAATATTTCAGAGGTTTTCCGGCCTCTCCCGCTATTGCTTCGGCAACTTCCCGTTTTCTTTTTTCGAGTCCGCCGGCAATATTTGCTAAAACCTGAGACCTTTCATAACCTGACATCTTTTTTGTCTGTTCAAACGCTTCTACCGCAAGCTTTGCGGCATTTTCAACATCACCTGCCGTAGCTTTATAAGTAACGCCAACGATGGAATCGTCAAAAGGGCTTTTAACTACAAGCTCTTCATTCGACTCTTCCCTGTCGCCTCCCACAAGATATTTATATTTTTGCGCCATATTTCCCCTCCCCCCCATACTCAAAGTTATCCGTTACTATCACATCGGACACACAAGTTTGCCAAGTTTTCGCTAAGCTTTAAATTTTCGCTATAGTCAACAGGAACTTCAATTATAACAGGCTTATCGTGATTTAAACTCTTTCTCAACACGCAGAAAAAATCTTTAGTTTTTCCAACTCCGCCAACCTAAAAGCTTTTCTGATAACTTCCGGTATCACTATTCCATTCGCAATCCTGATTGTCCATTTAGTCACAGGTATAAAACATTGTTTTCAAGGTATTTAACAAATATGTCGAGATTTCATTATGCCTATCCTTTATTTCTCATATCGCCCAGTCGATGCTCAGCCGCAATTGCCGCCGTGACACCCTCGCCAACCGCAGTCGCAATTTGTCTGAATGAGTTCTTTCTAACGTCACCGATAGCAAAAATACCTTTTACGGCAGTCTCCATTGTTTGATCGGTCTCAATATGCGACCCGGCGTCGGCCGGCAACAAATTGCCTAGAAATCCAGTGTTCGGCTCATTGCCAATAAAAATAAACACACCTCCACATGGAAGATTCTTCTTCCCGCCGTCAACAACGTTAACTATGGAAACTTCCTCGACTTTATTATTTCCGGAAATTTTCTCAATCTTACTATTCCACATAAAACTCGCTTTCGGGTTGCTTGTAATCTCATTTTGCAAAATCTTTTCAGCCCTTAATGTGTCGCGTCTATGCACAATAGTCATGCTTTTAACAAACTTGGCAATAAATATGGCTTCGGTTATCGCCGAGTCGCCACCGCCGGCGACAACAACATCCTTATCCCTGAAAAACGGGCCGTCACAGGTCCCGCAATAGCTAACCCCCCTGCCTACAAGCTCGTTCTCTCCGGGCACGTCCAGTTTGCGCGGATCAGCGCCCATGGCAAGTATCAAAATAGGCGCGGCGTACACAGCGGAATCAGTTGTCACTACTTTTTTGCCGGCTTCAACATCAATCTTTACAACCTCTTCGTTCCTTATTTCAACGCCAAATCTTTTAGCCTGCATCTCCATCCTCTGAATCAATTCCACGCCGTTAATACCGTCAGGAAACCCAGGGTAATTATCAACATCAGTCGTTATAATAACCTGGCCTCCAACATACTTGCGTTCAAGAATCAACGTTTTGAGATCTGCGCGGCATGTGTAGATAGACGCAGCCAAAGCTCCGGCGCCGCCGCCGATCATAATAACATCGTATTTTTCATCAAGTTCCATATACAACCAATCCGCATACAATGCAGATAAATTAATTCCATTTAATTTGCGCTTTTACATAGCGCTTAATTTTCAACCTTCATCTTATAATCTTCAAGCTCTTTAAGGAAATCCTCCGTTTGTTTAATATCCACGGCTTCCTTTTCAACAATATCCTCAAAAAACTTCTTAGTAGCTTGGTGTTGGCTGTTTTTAGCAAGAAATTCGTAAAACTCAAGAGTGTTCTGCTCGCGTCCCATTGCCATGACAAGAGCTTCTATTGCGCGATTAATATCTTTTTTTGTTTCAATGTTCATTTGAAAGTTTTCTCTTCTTGCATTTTGTGCGCAGTTAAAAACGCCGGTATTACAAATAAACAAGCCGCGCGCCCCATCTGCCGACCAAAAATGTAAAAACAGTAGAAGTTATAAGCAACGCTAAAAATATATACGGCAAATAAGAGCTTGCCGTTAAAACATCAGGCTCAAACCATAGCCAAACAGCGCATACAATAGCCAGTGTCTGAGCGGCAATGGAATACTTTATCTTTTTCTTGAAAATAGGCACACGGGCAGCCTTATACCTTGTCTTCCAATCATAAAACCCGGACGCCAAGGCAACAGGATTTGTCAAAACTCCGCACCAAAGCGCATATTTAACGCCCAATTCAAAGGCGCTGCCGCCCTTAATCATCAATAGAATCAAAAACACAGCGGAGAATGGAAAAAAAGCGCTGGGGAAATGAGCAGAGATCGGATGCGCGTGTAGACTGGCAATAAAACCTTTTTTCATTATCTCAAATTACCAATTTCTAATCAGGTTTTTTGAAATAAAATATGAGTAATCCATTGTTAAATTTTTTCTACCCTTACCAACGTCTCATGAAAAGCCGCGCAGTTGCCTTTGTCTGTGACAAAATCTTCGCGCAAAACATTAACGCCTTTTAAATCATCTTTCCACACAGCCGGAGTTATCTTTATATTTTCCGGCAAAACATCTGTAGAAAACATGGTTTTCGCCTTAATTTCGCCCACTTTGCTGACAACACGCACTAATTCGCCCTCAGTTATATTAAGCGCATCCCCTTTCTCTTGTTGCATTTCAAGAGTAGGGAAATCAGGAACGTCTTTTTCAAGGGCTTGCAGGTTTATCAACTTGCCAGTCTTGGGCGCAATTAAATTAAATGGGAATTCAGGGCTTAACTCCCTTTGCGAATACTTGTACTCCTGAATAAAATTAAACTTGCCTGATTCCGTTAAAAATTTGCCGTCGGCAAATGGAATCTCTTTCTGAAGCGGGCTTTTCCGGGCCGTTCCGTTCTCGGACAAAAACGACGGATCAGCGTTAACCATTTTTTGGGATAACTTTTTAACCCAATCATCGCCTGAAAGATCCGCCATCTGGTCTATCCCCATTTTTTTAGCCAAAGTCGTGAAAATTTCCAAATCAGATTTTGCCTGGCCTTGAGGCTCTATTACAGGGTTTACAAACCCAATAAGATTATGCCAATAGCTAGTTGTAATGTCAGTGTTTTCAAGATATGTGGTGATAGGCAAGAAAAGATCGGCAAGCTCCGCAGTGCTCGTCATAAAATTGTCTGAAACTATCACAAAATCAAGAGCTTTAAGGGCTTGCGCCGTTAAATTTGAATTAGGCGCGGTTGACACTGGATTAGAAGTGATAAACCATGCCATTTTTATTTTAGGATTATCGGCTTCCAAAATGCCCCTGCCCAATTGCGGCAACAAAACAGTCCGGCTCTCCTTAGGTTTTATGCTTGCAGCTATCGAGGTGTCTATATGAGACCTTCTATCAGGCATGTAATTAGCGCCGCCCCCTTCTATGCCCAAGTTTCCTGATAAACCTACCATAGCATCTATTAACCTAAAATGAGACGCTCCGTTTCGCCAGTATTGCGGCCCTATTCCGAGATGGGTTGAAGTGGGCTTGCCGTCAGAATAAATTACGGCCAATTCTTTAATAGCATCTATACTAAGGCCGGTCTCAACCGTAATCTGTTCAAGCTCAAAGCTATCTAAGATCTTTTTATACCCCTCAAAACCTTCTGTTCTTTCCTTTATAAAATCTTCATCAGCTTTAGACGACTCTAAAAGAAGCTTTGCAATGCCGATCGCCAGCAAACCGTCGCTGCCGGCCCTTATTGGGTAGTGTTTATCCGCGTGTTTTGAAGTCTCAGTCTTAATGGGGTCGATTAGATGCACTTTACACCCCTTCTCTTTGGCTTCCTTAATAAACGGCACCATATGAAGGTTTGTCACCACCGGATTTCTGCCCCAAATAACCATATTCTTGCTGTTAACCATATCAGAAGGCACATGGCAACTTACAGTTCCAAAATCAAGTTTTTGGCCGGCAGCCCCGCCGTCGTGGCTCAAACCGCCGCTAACAAAAGTGGCCCCTCCAAAAGCGTTAAAAAACATCTTTCCCGCCAATTGATTTACAAAAGCCAAAATCCCGCCATATTGGACAAAAAGAATTGATTTATGGCCAAAAGAGTCCCTGTAATAACTCAACTTCTCCGCCGCTATGTTAAAAGCTTCTTCCCAACTGATTTCGTTCCATTTGCCGTCTTTCTTTAGCATAGGATTATAGATCCTATTTGGGCTGTAGAACCGTTTAAGATAGTTTGTGCCCTTATAACACAAAAAACCGCGCGTTATAGGATGATCAGGCTGCCCTGTGTGTTTAACAATTTTACCGTCTTCAACCGTGGCGACGATCCCGCATGAATCAGGACAATCCCTCGGACAAGTTGTATATTTAACTTCTTCCATTTTTATCTTTTTTAAAAAAAATATTTAAAACGCAGAAAAACAGAGCCTTAGATTCTGCTAATGTAAAATAAAGACGTTCAATAATACACCATATATCGGAAAAAGATCAAGAATTAATTATTCCGCCATTATAGTAGATATTAACTTATTTCCCGCTTTATTTTTATATCAATATATTTGGCAATGAATAGTTGAGGCTTTTATTAGATCTTAAATTAAAACATTTAAAAATTTTTTAACCTTAAGTATTGTTATTTTCCCAAATTATCGTCAAATAGCGCTTTTTTCTCTATACCGCGCTAAGAAAAATGGGTTTGCAATTTTTCCAGAAAACCTGATGTTTTCAGTTAAATTAAATTTAAAAATATCCGATACTTAAAAATTAAACTGAAATTGCCTTGCCTTTATTAACTTAACTAGGTAAATGAGCAAATTTGTAGTATCAACGTATTTTTCGGGCGAGTCATTATTGGCAAGGTGCATACTATCCCGAGTGTAGCGCTGGTATAAGACGTTAAACTGTCTTATACCTGCAACACCTTGCCAACTTTCCGTAAAAACCAGGCATTAAGCATAATGCTTGAAAGCGCAAAGAATACAAACACAGACTATGCGAGAACAGGTTAAACGCAATTTTAAACCGCCTTCTCAATTAAAATTCCTCATTATTAAATATAAGTAGTCCACACACTATATTGTTTACTATCTAAATAGCAACAATATATCCCCATTCCTTTGTAGATGTATCACATTCTTCGAAAAAAGCCGGGATCTTTACTTCGTTATATACATATTGCCGCAACAGTTGTCTCTTAATTAAATTGTTTAACTAGTTCAGATCGTCATTATATGTCAAAAATTTGACTTAAAAGCGCCCCAAGCCGGTCGCTTTATAAAAACTGCATCCATATTACTGATTACATTCTATCATTCTACGTAAAATCTGCATTTAATTTGCAAAAGGTTCGTAACAATTTATTGTAAATAATAGATTTATATCAATTTTTCATCTCTATAACATATATGCATAAAGCAACATTATACTGACATATTAATCGCAATTGATGAATCTACAATTAAAGCCATTACTATTTGGCACAAAACATTTTACGACAAATTTCCATTAAAGTAAATAATATACAATATTAATTATAAACAACAACAAATAAAGAAGCGGATAAAAATATATTCGAATCGTTATGTTGCGGCATGTTTAACGGAACCACTAAAAAAAAACCTTGATTACAACCAATACACTACGTAATGTAAGCGATTATAGTACACTTTGTAGTGGCACATTTTTAAAACAAAAGCCAACTTTTTAGTATGCTTCTTTATTGCCATTTGATATAATCTAATCAATTTTAACAACAGGGATATTTTTTTTAGAATAAGCTATCTTCAGCGACAATTTTTTAAGATTAACAGAGCTTATTTTACCGCCATCAATTAATAGTTTAAACGCCGTTTTTTTCAATTAATGCGCGTCAATTTTTAATAACAACATTTTAGTTTTAATTGAAAAACGCTTACAGCAGACTTAAATGCAAAATAAATTTTTAATAATATTCTTATCACTATTATTCCCCTTTATGCTATTGACAGAGGCTCTAGCGGATAATAGCGAAATAGTGGTGGTGCAAGGCAAAGATATACACCCATACACTCAAGCATTAGAAGGGTTTAAGAGCGAATGCGACTTTAAAATTACCACGTTCTTTGTCGAGAGTAAACTCAAAAAAAACAGGGAAGTATTAAAGAAAATAAAATCGAAAAAGCCGGTGCTTGTTCTAACAATAGGGTTAAACGCCACATTGTTAGTGAAAGACGAGATTGATGATATACCAATATTATACTGCATGGTTATGAACCCTGAAAAACATGGTTTGATTGAATCAGGACACAGCAACATATCCGGCATTACACTAAAAGTTCCCGCAAAAACACAACTCGCCCAATTAGCAGAAGTTATTCCAAACATAAAAAAAATCGGTGTAATTTACAATGAAAATAACACCGGATTGTTAATTGAAGAGGGCAGGCGATTTTTAAAAGACAAGAATATTGACCTTGTATTTGAAAACATATCGTTAAAAAAATCCGTTCCAAAAGCCGCAAGGCGATTAGTCAAAAAAGGCGTTGACGCGTTGTGGCTTCCGCCAGATCAAACCATTGTGACAATAGATTCCTGCAAATTCCTTATCTTACTATCTATAGAAAACAATATCGCCTTAATGACATACGCGGGGAGCTTTGTGCAAGCAGGAGCGCTGTTATCTCTTTCCCCTGATTATTTTGCGGTTGGCGCGCAAGCCGGCGAAATTGCCAAAGATATAATTCATAATAATAATTTCCCAAAAGAAAGCGTGATAACGCCTAAAGTTGTTAATTTAGATATGAATTTGAAAACAGCAAAAAAAATAAAAATCAATATTACTGATGATCTAATAAATTCAGCTAAAAATATCTTTGAATAAATTATATACCCAGAAATAGTAACAAAATAATTCTTTATTTCTTGTCGTGATTATTAAAATGAAATCTTACTTAAAACCAACTATTTTGTTTTTCATATTTTGTTTGCCGATATTTGACGCAACGGCAAATAATATAGTAGTCATTAAAAGCAAAAATGTTGCTCCATATAACCAGGCAGTGGAAGGATTCAAAAGCGATTCCAAATTTAAAATCACTGAATACCTGATAAGCCCAAAAAAGGCTGAAAATAGAAGTATAATAAAAGAAATTAAGGATATTAACCCGGATCTGTTATTAACCATTGGTCTAAATGCCACATTGCTTATTAAAGAGGATTTTACAAATACACCTATAATGTATTGTATGGTAATGAACCCGGAAAAACACGGCTTAATAGACGATAAATTGAGCAATATATACGGAATAACACTCAGAATCACCGTAAATGACCAGATACAAAAAATGCAAACTGTTTTGCCCATGATAAAGACCATGGGCGTCATTTACAACCCGGAAAATACAGGCCATATTATTAAAAATGCAGATTCGGTTGTGGAAAAATTTGGAATTAAATTATTGTCTGTAAAAGTTAAGTCAAAAAAAGTTGTTCCAAAAGCAATTAGAGATTTAATAAAACAAATTGACGCCCTTTGGTTAATTGCCGACGCAACCGTTGTAACAAGGGAATCTTTTGACTTCTTGCTTCTATCATCATTTGGAAATAATATGCCTATAATTACACATTCGGAAAGATTTGTGCAGGCCGGAGCGCTTTTGTCAATATCGCCTAACTATTTTGATATAGGGAAACAAGCGGCCAGATTCACACGCAAAGTCCTAGACTATACAGACAATAAATCTGATTTTAAAAATATAATACCGCCTGACGCGGCCAACATTACAATTAATTTGAAAACAGCAAAAAAAATGGGCATAAATATACCTGAACATGTGGCAAAATCTTCATCAAAAGTATTTGAATAGAGTCCAAACACAGTCAATATAGATAAACAAAAAACTATAGAAATCATATCGCAAGCTTAGATTATAAAAAAACGGTCAATAATTTCTTTAGGTAGCTTGGAACGAAGCAAGTTTAAATTTAAGGCGCAAGTAAAAATATGGACGAACAATTGAATAGAATAAACAAAGGCGTAAAATTTAGTATTAGACTAAAATTCTTTATTGCCATTATTTCCATAATAATTTTTGTAAGCACCAGCATTGTTTTTTCATCAATGCTATTGTCTAAAAGGGAATTGGAAAACGAAATTGAAAAAAGAGGAATTTCTGAAGCAAAAAGCCTTGCGTATGACGCCAAGTATGGAGGTTTTACAGAAGACACAATTATACTTAGCAGGCTTATTTCAGGCAGGATGAAAAAGTCAGATATCGTTTATGTAACAATCGAGAGGGAAGACGGCAAAATTCTTGCAAAAGAGAGCAAAGGCGAATACATTTTGCAAATTAACAAAAAAATGCCAAAAGTACAAATGGAAGATAATGTCCACAGATTAGCGTTTATATCAGATAAAGGAGAAAAAATTTATGAATTTTCAACTCCAATAGTTATGGAAGAACAGGTAAGACCGGAAGATTCAGATCTTTTTCAAGACATCCTATTTATTGATGAAGATGAACCTGAGGAGGAGCTCAACGCGCAAACAAAAGTAATCGTAAAGATTGGCATGTCTCTAAAAAATATGGAGACAAGGATGATGGAGATCTTATTTATTAACGTTCTAATTATTTTTGTCGTTATAACTATCGCTATAATTATTGCGCTGATTTTTGTTAAAAAGATAGTAACTCCAATTCGCAACGTAGCGCAAACCGCTATGGATATTTCTAAAGGCGATTTAACTAAAATCGTAGAAGTCCAATCTTCTGATGAAGTAGGCGTTATGGCTGACAACTTCAATAGGATGACAACAAGCCTTAAGAACACAATTGAAGAGCTTGAAGAACTTAAGGATGAACTGGAAAA
The DNA here is from genome assembly GCA_021777105.1 of Candidatus Anammoxibacter sp. Taxonomy (GTDB): domain Bacteria; phylum Planctomycetota; class Brocadiia; order Brocadiales; family Anammoxibacteraceae; genus Anammoxibacter_B. The sequence goes on along the minus strand of JAIQZQ010000004.1, from coordinate 51,165 downwards.
TAAAGTCGCATTAAGAACGAAAGACTTAAATTACGCAATTATGGAATTAGAAAAAGCTAATGAGGATTTAAGAAAACTGGATGAAATGAAGACCAACTTTATATCATCAGTGTCACATGAATTGCGAACCCCATTAACATCAATTGTCGGATTTGCAAAACTTATGAATTCGTCATTTAAAAAGAACATTATCCCCAGAATAAATTTAGCTGATTTAAACGACGAAGACAATTGCATCTTAAAAAATGAAATAGATGAAGCCCAGGAAGAAATAGCAATCATTGTTAGCGAAGGCGACCGGCTTGCCCGATTAATAAATGAAGTGTTGGATATAGCTAAAATGGAAGCAGGCAAAGTAGACTGGAACGATGAGATGATTTCATTAATTGAAATAATTGACTACGCTATAAACACATCAACATGCATATTAGAGGAAAAAGGCCTGGAAATTGTCTTTAATAAGGAAGAAAACATCCCTAATATTTATTGCGATAAGGATAGGGTTTTACAAGTAATATTAAATTTATTAAGCAACGCTCTAAAATTTACCAATCAAGGTCTGATTACCTGGGGTTTACGCAACACAGGACAATTTGTTGAAGTAAGAATAACAGACACAGGAACCGGCATTGACGAAAGAGAAATTTCTCAAATTTTTGACAAATTCAAACAGGTTGGAAATACATTAACAGACAAACCAACCGGCACAGGCCTTGGTTTGCCGATTTGTAAAGAAATAATTGAGCATTATGGCGGGAAAATTTGGGTTGAAAGCGAACTTGGAAGAGGAACGTCCTTCACTTTTACACTAGCAATTAGAAATACGGCTCAAAGCTTTAACTTTAATAAAAAGGACGAGGACGAGGACGTAAACAAACAAAAAATGCATGGAAAAATAGCATGATTTGCGGATATATTCATATTCCGGCTCCATATCATATTTTTTAGTTTTAAGCGCCATCGTATTGTATTACAATTTCACACAATATGAAAGCTAGACAATCCAGCAAATTTTGGTTTTTATATTTGTATTCTACTAAAAACGATTATAAGGAAAAGTTCTTGTTAAAATAAAAAAAACAGAATTGTAGCATTACAATTTCATTTGCGTTTTCCTGTTTTTTTGAAGGAGGATATAGAAAGTGTCAAAAAAAATTTTAATCGCTGAAGATGAAGAGCTTATTTGTCTGTTGCTGAAAAGGTCATTTAAGTGTTTTCAATCATTAGGCGTTGATATTTTAATTGCAAGGAATGGCGAACAAGCTTTAGAATTAGCAATTAAAGAAAAACCGGACTTAATCTTTCTTGATATTATGATGCCGAAAATAAATGGCTTCGATGTATGCAAAAAGTTAAAAAATGATCCAGAGCTAAAGAATATTTATATAATATTCTTAACAGCGAAAGGGCAATATTTTGACAAAGAGGAGGGGTTTAAATCAGGCGCTAACGAATATCTTACAAAACCCATGGATCCGGAAGATTTAATTAATAAAGTTGAAAGGATTTTAGATATTAAAGTAGAATAGGACTTTACAAAATTATACTAATTTATAAATTTTTATTTTTTCCGTGGAACAATAATAATGGCAAAAAAAATATTAATTGTAGACGACGAATTTCATATCAGATTGCTTTTAAATCGATCTTTAAGGAGTTTTAGGGCTTTTGACGTAGATATTTTGTTTGCTGAGGACGGCGATGAAGCCTGGGAATTGTCTAAAACGGCAAAACCTGATTTGGTTTTTTTAGATGTTATGATGCCAAAACTAAGCGGTTTTGATATTTGTGAAAAAATCAAAAGCGATCCTAATTTAAAAGATATTTACGTTATCTTCCTAACCGCAAAAGGCCAAGAGTTTGATAAAGATATGGGCTTTAAAGTAGGCGCCGACGATTATGTGACAAAACCGTTTGATCCTGACGATATTGTAAAAAAAACAGAAGACGTTTTAGGCATTAAGGTTGCCAATAACGACACAACAAAATAAATGTCTATTTTTTAAGAAATAACCCGCTTTTTTTGCGAACCAAACCCTTTTTGCGGCTTCTTGTTTTCGAAAATTATACCATTATTTTCGGTTAAAAACAGAGGTTTCGGTTTACCGCTTCAACAAAAAAGAATTTAACTTGAGGCATTTAGCTTCAAGCAAAACAAAACCATTTAAATTTCACTTGACCATTTCTATTGATTAACGTATTGTGCTCTCTCCTATTTTTTTGTATATACGAAAAACAAACAAAACAATATGCTCAAAAAAGCTCTGCAATTTTATAAAGTTTTAAACAAAAGCCCGTTTGGCGACAAAAAAATGATCCGATGGGTCACAAGATTATTTTCGCTCCAGTTAGACGGCAGATTTGCCGATGGCTATAGCTATATGCCGTATCTTATACATATGATGCCTACGCAAGCGTGTAATTTGCGCTGTAAAAGTTGCGGACAATGGGGATCTACGGGCTTCTTAAAAGACGCCCAAAAAGAAACACAAGAACGTTCATTGGACAAGAATGTATTTAAATCATTCATAAATCAGGTATCGAGATTTAAACCTACCATATTCCTTACCGGCGGCGAGCCGTTTTTACATAAAGACATTATCGAATTAATCAACCACATCAAATCAAAAAACATGGTTTGCTGGATTGTCTCAAACGGCACCATGTTTGAGCGATACGCGGAAGATATTGTTAAAGCCGGAGTAGATGTTTTATATGTTTCAATAGACGGCCCAGGCGATAAACATAATGAAATCAGGGGAATGAAAGATTGCTTCGCAAAAGTAAAAGCCGGAATCGAAAAGATAAAAAAGCTAAAGGTAAAATACGGCGCAGACAAACCTAAACTATGCCAGATTTCAACAATATCAGACCATTCATACAAAAATATAAGCCAACTACCGGAAATTACTGAAGAGCTAGGTCTGGATATGTTGATTATAAAGCATTCATACTTTACATTAAGCGAAGCCGGCGAGATGTACGAAAAAGTAATGGAAAAGCATTTTAACTGCCGGGCAACATCATGGAAAGGTTGGGCGCGGGACGACTTTGGAATGGATTTGGATTACATTCAACAAGCGCTAAGAAATATTCATGACCGCAAAAACAAATTTCTGTTGTCGTTTTTCCCTCATGTGGAAATTGACGACATTCCAAAATATTATTCTAAAGACCCAAAATTATTCTACCCGGTCAAAACAAACGAAACCGTTTCTAAAGGATCGTTTAACGACAAGAATTTTAAATGCATAGCGCCGTGGACGCATTTGATGGTTTACCCAAATGGCGACGCTATGTTTTGTAACGACAACCCTGATTACATTTTAGGCAATATAAATAAAGAGAATTTTCACGAAATGTGGAATAACGAAAAGGCGAGGAAGTTCAGGAAATTTATAAAAGGCAATACTCTGCCAATTTGTTCAAGATGTTGTGGGTTGCATTACCATCCGTTTTACAGATCCGGCTCAAACTTTAAAATAATATCAAACACCGTATTTGACAACTAAGATCCTGCGCATAGATTTAAAGATTCTCCTGTTTAAAAGCTCCAAAAACTGCTGCATCAATATAAGTACTGTAAATATTTTAAAGCCGCTCAAAAGAAGCCTGCCGCTATTTATTGACTTTTTTTAATAATTTTCCCAATTTTGGTTTATCAATATCAATAACAGGCCTATATGACGATTTTTCGATCTTTACAGGCAATACATCTTTAACTTTACCCGCTTCAAACCGCAGAACAGCAATGCCCCTTTTTAGTTTCTTCACCCCTATTGAAGCCACCGCAAAGCCTCTTTTGTTAGTTGTGACGGTTTCTTCTTTTAACTCAATCTTCTCGCAACCGGCAACGCATTTAATATTAACATCAATAGAGCACCCCCCTATTTTGTCTTTCAGGACATGAATTCTTACCAATTTTGCGCCTCCAGGCCTAACGCTTAGTGAACTTGGCAGTATTTCAACTCTGCTTGGAGCGCCTCCTTGGGCGCATTCTAAATTAGGGTCGTTTGAATCCGGCGGCGTTGGAGGCGACGAAATTGACGGAGCCATATTCATATTCTTCAACTCAGTTTCGAACGGATCAATTTCTACAGTGTCATTCCTGTTTTCAAAACCGCTTTTAACTACCTTTATATTATAATTACCCGGAGCAATTCTCAAAAAGAACATCCCGTCGCCGGCGCTTCGATCAGAGACTACAGTTTCGCCCGACTGCAAAAGCTTAATTTCAGCGTCTGGAATGCCGGAGCCGGTGACATTATCAAAAACCTTGCCTGTGACAAAACCAGGCAATGAACTTGTAGTTTTATGCGTGCTTTCCTGAGCGCCTACAATCTTCTCAGTTTGTCTGGAATTTGTGCCAACCCTAACCTCAGCTAAAGCGTTGTTGGCCAACCCTATAATAAAGCTCCCAAACAACGCCAATATAGGAATTAAAAACATAGCCGTCATTGAATTTCTTATAATTTTTTTTGGATTCTTCATAACTTTCAACCTCTGGACGCAATAAAAGATTTAACGCAAACGTAAAACCGTTTTTATTAAATTGCTATTCGCTATCCGCCTAAATTTAGAAACTGCTGTTATTTAGACGTTAAATCAAAATCAACACCCTTTATATCAGTCCCGCTGACAACAATTCTCTTCGCTTTGTCAAAACTTTTTGTAGAGCTAAAGAATTGCGAATTAACATTAACGCCTTTATTATCAGCCCATATACGATAAACTCCATCAGGAACAGTTATCGAATAATTTCCATTTCCGTCGGTTTTACCGCTGTTTATCCATTTTCCCGTGTCGGATTGCAAAACATGCACTTCAAGACCCGGCAATGGAATCGAGCCTGTCGCCTTCCTGACCCTTCCACTAATTTTGACGCCTTTATTCAGCACAAAATCAACAGTGCGTAAAACATCTTTGCTTACATTAACCAACGAAGCGTCATCCCAGCTGATAACATTATCAAATAATTTATCAACAAATTTGTCATCACCTAGCCCGGAGACTGTTTTTATCCGATAACTTCCAGGAGGAACGCTAATTTTATAAGCGCCCTTGCTGTCTGTGACATCAGAACCAGCAATGGCATTTGAAATAGCGTTAACAGCGATTACTTTTATACCTTCCAAAACCGGCCCTGTGTCATCTTTAACAATGCCTATAACAGAGCCTCTTCCTTTTTGCAAAGCTATTCCGGCAATAGTCACATTCTCATCCTCGCCAACCTTAATTGGCGAGTCTAACGACGCGTCAATTAGGTCGCTGTTAACAGGAGCGTTAACTTCAAGGCGGTATTTGCCAACAGGCACGTTTATTGTAAATTCGCCGTCAATGTTTGTAAGACCGCTATTAACCCATAAATCAGTCCCAAAATTAAAAGCGCTTATTTTAGCCCCAAAAATATCCTCATTCTCAAAATCGCTTATTTTACCGCTTATCTTTCCACCTGTGCCCAATTGAAAGTTTGCGTTAAAATTCTTCGTGGCCGTAACGATTGCAGGTTTAGCCTCGTCCAGATTCAAGGTGTTATCATAGAATTCATCCACATAGTCTATTCCGCTTGCGGCGGTATGAAGCAAATAAACGCCAAATGGAGCCTGTATCGAATAATCCCCATTTCCATCGGTAATACCGCTGCCAACCCAACTGCCTGATCCAAAGTCATAAGCGCCGACTTCCACTCCGGAAATACCATCTCCGGTAACATCATCGCTTACTTTGCCTAAAATCAACCCGCCGGCAACAAGGGTAAAGTTAATATTATCCAAATCCTTGTTATTAATTACTGCGCGCCAGGCATTATCCCATTCAACAGCGTTATTATAAAACACGCAAGACAAGCCTCTTCCAGGCGGAGGCGACGCTTTTACCCGAAAATCATTGTTAGGCAGCCCTTTTACGGTATAATCCCCATTTTTATCTGAACTTGTGGATGCAACCCAAAAACCGGTGTCAAATTCATATATATCAACCTTTGCGTTTGACAAAGGCAAACTATTGCCGTCCACAACTTTACCGGAAATTGAACTTCCATTTGTCAGCTCTATATCATCAAGCGTCGTAGTCGCGTCATTAGCGGCAGCAACAGGCTCGCTTTGGTTCCAATTAAACGCGTTTTTATAAAACTGGCCGGCAAATTTGGATTTAACGTCAAGGGCTTCAGCCCTGATCTTATATTTGCCTGCCGGAACAGCAACATTATATTTGCCTTCCTTATCTGTAATGCTTTCATTAACCCACGACCCCGTTGCAAAATCAAAAACCTGTATATTTATTTGCGGCAATGCATTGTCTGATTTGTCCTTAACCAGGCCCTCAATATTTCCGCCTTTAAATAGTTTGAAATTTATATTGCCGGTTCCTTGCGTCTTTGGCACAAAAACAGCCTCAGCGTCTTTCCAGTTTGAAGCATTGTTGTAAAAAGTAGAAAGACTTTTTGAATCCACAGGCAAAGCGCCTACTTTGTATTTTCCTGAAGGAACAACTATTTTATACAGACCGTCCACGTCTGTTATTGTCGAATCAAACCACGACCCTGTGTCGAAATTAAACACGCCTATTTCCACTTCTCTTACAGGCCTGTTTTTTTCATCAGTTACTTTGCCGCTAATAAAACCTCCATCATCAACCATAGAGAAATCAAAGCCCGACTTGTTATCAGCCGGATCTATATGTATTCTGTCGGATTGATGCCAACTTGAAACGTTTTGGTAATAGAGCGCATTATGCACTACGTTAGGATCAAACGCCTTCAGTTTATAATCAGCGTTAGGCCGCAGGCTAATAGTATAATTGCCGGACAAATCAGTTGTAACTGAATTGATCCATAAACCAGTGTCGGATTCATACGCTTCTATAACTATGCCGCTAAGTTCAAAATCTTTAGAATTAAGGACTTTTCCCGATACTTTGCCTCCCAGACTTAAGTTTATATCAATATTCGGAGTATCGGCCCCGTTAACAACGGCAACCGGCGTAGCCTGACTCCAACTAATGCCGTTATTAAAAAACTTGCTGGTGTAGCGACCTTCCGGCCGAACGCTTGCAATTGTAAACCCTAGCGGATCTCTCGGCGGAGGTCCTCCTGGTTGCGGCGGCGGTGTTGGCGCCGGTGGCGGCCCCGGTGGCGGTGGTGTAGGAGCCGGTGTTGGCCCCGGTGGAGTTGGCGTTCCTCCAGAAATTGGAGCCGGCGTCGGCGTTGCTGAAGGCGCTTGCGGAGTAGGCGTTGCCACTACAGGCGGCGGTGGCGTAAATCCGTCTGGATCAAACGCCCATACGCGATAATTCCCCTCAGTCAACCCACTTATTTTATAGTTTCCGTCTGCGTCTGTTAGGCCGGAACTAACCCACCTGTTAGTTTCAAATTCAAAAGCGTTAACCTCTATATCTTTTATAGGAGTTGATCCATTAGTTACAAGGCCTGAAATAGACCCACCCGGATCAAGTTCAAAATTAATCCGTGAAACTGTTTTGCCGGGGATAACAGTAACTTTATCGGCAAAATTAACCCCCGTATTATTATAAAACTCGTCCGCAAATCCCTGTTTTAAGGCAAATGTGCCGACCTTGTATAGCCCGGCCATAACTGGGACGGAATAGTTGCCGTCATTATCTGTCTTATCCGAGTTAATCCACGTGTCGCTCTGAAAATCATACACTTCCACTATTACGCCGCTTATAGGATTAGAGCCGGCTGTGACTTTTCCCTCTATAAAACTGCCCTCCGGCACAACAATATTAATATCCAGTGTGTCGCCCACTTCAAAAACCGTTACAGATTCAGCGTTGTCCCAATCAACATTGTCGTAAAATATTGGAGCAAAATTTGTCCCAAACGGATCAATGCCGACCTTATATGAGCCTGGAACAACCGGAATCGAATAATCTCCATTTATATCCGTAGCCCCGGCGCCGGCCCAAACACCGGTCTTAAAATCAAAAGCGTTTACAGTAACTCCAAAAACAGGCGCATTTGAGCTGTCCGTAACATTGCCGTGTATCAAATTGCCGAACTTTAAAGTAAAATCAACAGTCACATCAGAGGCAACCATATTAATATCTTGGGAAGACTCCAGAAAATTTGTGCCGTCGGTATTCACCTTAATAGTGTAGCCCCCCGGATGCAATGGTATGGAATACTCGCCTGTTAGACCTGTGACGCCAAAATCCACAAACACCCCTGTTTCTGAATTTAAAGCTTCGATAAATATGTTCGCCAATGGAGCCCCGGTGGAGCTTGCAACCTTGCCTTTGACAAAATTGGAGACATTAAGGATGAAATTGATAATAGGAGATTCGCCGTTGCTTTTAACAACAACACTTTCCCGTATCGCCGGGGAGAAATTAGTGCCGAACACCTCCACAACCACATTGTATCTGCCCGGCAAAACAGCAACCTCATAATTGCCGTCAGAGTCGGTTTCGCCAAAATTAACTAATTCGCCGGACGACGCGTCAAACACATTAACAAAGACCCCTTGCAACTTGTTGTTGAAAATATCGGTTATTTGACCTTTTATAGTGTTCCCTTTTGAAAGGGAGAAGTTTTTGTTCTCGGCATTTTTATTGGCAGTCACCACTATTTCCAGAGCGTCCTCAAAGGAGCCTGAATCAAGGAAGAATTCGCGCAAAAAATCTGTGCCTAAAGTATTAACCGCTACTTTATAACTTCCCGGCGGAACAGTAATGGAATAATTTCCCTGCCCGTCGGTAAGGCTGTCGCTTACCCACTCCCTTGTAACAGAGTCAAACGCGTCAACAAATATCCCCGGCACAGGATTGCTTGCGGAATCAGAAACTTTGCCGCGAATAAAATTGCCGTTTGTCAAAATAAAATTAATGCCGCTCCTGCCGGCGGTCTCAGTTACAATGACTTTATCAGCAGTCGCCCAATTCGCCTTGTTGAAGAACTGCTCAACAAAAGCGGTATCTGAAACGTCAACACCGACCTTATATGTGCCGGCGGCAATATTTGTTATAGTATAATCACCCAATTCATCCGTTTTCGCGCCGCCAATCCATAAACCGCTAAAGAAATCGTAAGCATCGACAAAGATTCCTTTGATCGGCCGCAGTTTTGAGTCGGCAACATTGCCTATAATCGATCCGCTTGGAGCCGGAGCCGGAGTAGGCGCCGGAGTTGCGACCGGCCCGCCGCCACCGCCACCGCCTCCCGGAGGAGTTGGCACAGGCGTTCCCGCTGGAGGAGGCGTGGGTGTTGTGGGCACGAAAAATTGCCAATTTGTATTATTGCCTGAATCGACGGAATCGTCGCCTACCTCCAACAGTTTCCCGCCTGAAGCATCTGAATCCTTAACATCCAAAAATGACAAAATACTTCTGCCGGTTTCTGTGACAGCTATCTTAAATTGAGTGGGAGACGCATCGCTTCTTAAAGATATAAGAACGCCTGGAATACCCTGCAATATCAAATTGTTTGTTATTGTCTGTGATTTTGAGCCCTCAAACGTCAAAGTGACAGGCGATGAAGCGACTTTTGCAAGATTATAAAAAGTATTTGAGCCTTTTATTGTTTGATTTACACCGTCAAAAGTAACGGTGCTGGAACCGGGCAGGAAAGTACCCTCATTATTCCAATCACCGGCAATGTTCATGTTAAACAAGCCGGCGTCAAAGGCGCCGGTTTTATTGAGAAATGCGCCGTTTATATCAATATTATTGGCCAGCGTTAACGTGCTTGTGCCTGAATACGTGACATTATTAAATACGCTGCCGGATGAGCCGGGATTAAAAGTTTGCGTTCCGCTAAGCCCTGTAAACTCAATAAACCCGGAGCTTGCCGTAATTGTGCCGGTATTCACGAGGTTTCCGCTGACAGTTATAGTTCCGTTGCCGCTCTCCAAATTCCCGCTGACAGTCATAGAGCCGTTGACATTCAGAACGATATCGTTAATATCAAGTTTTAGGCCTGAATTAATAATAAACCCGTCGGAATAGCCAACTCTTGCCGTAAAAACCAAAACAAGAGCCAACAGCAATAACACAATCATGTTTGGTTTATATATTGTAAACAATCTCTCTTTTTGTTTCATTTTACAACTTTCAAAAGCTGTTCTTTTAGTCTGTAAATATCACGCAAATTCTTTAAAAACATTTGCTTGCCGCTATGTATAACTATGCTCTAAAAATATTGAGTTTATATTAATGCTTCCACACATCGGCGGTAACCGTGCCGGCAGTCGGTGTGACCGCAGAGCCTGTAAAATTGCACGCCCTCACTGCCACGCTATTGGTTTCAATTACATATCCAAAGAAAGCCAGACCTACGGACGTTGGCGAACCTGTTCCTACCATAGCCGCAGGCACGCCAAGGAAGACAGTGTCGCCGTCAGATGCGCCTGCCACGCTGAAAAATTTGTCAGCGCACGAATTATTGGAAATAGACCCGAAAGTAATAAGCGACGATTCTGAGAGGTGCATAGTAATAGCGGCCCCCGCAGTAGTTGTGCCTATATTTAAACTGTTTGAAACGGTGACGGTTCCCTCAACATGCAAATCCACCGAAGTTGTGGTCGTGCCTATGCTTACATTGCCACCGGTCATAGTTGTAGTGCCGCTGACATTTAAAGTTGTAAGCGCAATTGTCGATGAGCCTATTATATCCAAGACAGCACTAGGAGTAGTAGTTCCAATACCTACTCTACCCGATATTGTTGACGAGCCTACGACATGCAGTTTCAATGACGGCGTTGTTGTGCCTATGCCTGTATTACCCGATATTGTAGCGGCCCCGGCCACATGCAACGGTGAAGATGGCGTGGTTGTTCCAATTCCTATATTGCCCGATATTGTTGAAGAACCCACTATATGCAATTTCAATGCGGGGGTGGTTGTGCCTATCCCTGTATTGCCCGATATCGTAGCGGCCCCGGATACATGCAACGGTGAAGATGGCGTGGTTGTTCCAATTCCCACATTGCCCGATATTGTTGAAGAGCCTACTATGTGCAGCCGCATTGCCGGTGTTGTAGTGCCTATACCGGAATAGCCTCCGGTTATAGTTGTGGTGCCGCTGACATTTAAAGTTGTAAGCGCAATTGCCGGTGAGCCTACTATATCTAATGCTGCATTTGGAGTCGTAGTTCCAATACCTACTCTGCCAGATATTGTTGAAGAACCCACTATATGCAATTTCAATGCGGGAGTTATTGTGCCTATGCCTACCCTATTATTTGTTGAATCCACAAATAACGTGCTCGTATCCACAACTAAATCATTGCTTACAGTCACAGTTCCAGTGACAGTCACAGAGCCTGTTGATTTTAGAGTTGATACAGTCATTGATCCGGAGCTATCTACAACAAAAGTATCGCTGCCGTTTGCTATACGTGTTGCCGAGATTGTGCCCATTGTATTTATGCTAATATTTGGAGCCAAATCAACGCTCTGGATTGTGCCGTCTGTAATGCTGCTGCTGACAACGGCAATTGCGCTGGATGAAATGCCGGTTATGCCTGAGCCGTCGCCAATAAACGACATAGCGGTCAATGTGCCGCGCACGTCCATCCATGAGGACAAGACCGTTATTGTGCCGGTAGAGGCAGAAATTGTCCCGCCAACCTGGCCTGACGCAAATGAAAACGCAGAGGCCGTAACAGTGCCTGCCGCAGTAATCGAACCTCTTGATTTAATTGCAAGAGCCGTCATTGAACCCGCGTTATCAATAGCAAAATCATTGCCTGTTATTATTAGTTTATTAGCCGTTATTGAGCCTGTTGTTGTAATAAGCGCAGCTGTAACCGAACCTGTACTGTCCACAACAAAACCATCTCCCGTTACAGCAAGCCTGTTTGCCGATATAGTTCCCGTGGTTGTCAAATCAAGGCTGGACGACAAATCGGCTCCCGCAATCGTGCCGTCTGTAATATTGCTGCTAATAACGGCAAATGCGTCGGATGAAATGCCTGTTATACCTGAACCGTCGCCAATAAAAGCGGAAGCCGTGACGCTGCCGGTAATAACAGCCGCGCCGGCAATTTCCAACGCGTTTGCGGGCGACGCGGTTCCAATTCCTAAATTACCGTCCATGACTATAGCGTTGCCTTCTATTTTCAATGCGGTGGAAGATGTCCCCTTTACATGCAAAAACGCTTCAGGAACAGTTACTCCTACGCCAACCTTGCCGTCAGACTGCATCCTGACCAGGGCTTTTGCGGTTGAATCCTGCACCTCAAAGGCGCTTGTGCCATCGGAATTCTTTAAAACAGCTTCAAGATCATTTGAGCCGCCATAAATATCGGCGCTACTGTTTAAAAAAAAGACGATTATGCCGGCTATCAATAAAACAGGTTTTTTATTCATCTCTAAACAAGCCCTCCTTTTCATCATTAAATATAGGCTATAGTGGTTATTTTGTTAATAAATACTAGACAAAAATTAAACACTTTTAAATCTCAAAAGTATTTAAAGCACATTGCATGCCATTATCAATATAAACTTAATTTTCTTTATAAACCCCTTTAATATCTTAACCGTAAAATTGCGCATTAACCGCTCTAAATAAAAATTTTCCCATAGTTTAGGAAAATTTTTCTTACAAGCGCAATCTTTGTGGATAAACAACTATACATTATTAATGTATCGGCAAAAAAATTTAAAATTTACTAATATTTTTGAAATTGTGTATAAATTTTTAACCAATTAATAATATTTGGACGAATATTGAGCATTAGTTGTTGATTTTTTAAATTTTCCATTTAAAAACCCCTTTCTAAATTAAGAATTATTAAATAATCTAATCTTATATTATATCACAAGTTACGACAATCTTAGCATGAAGAATCGTGTTTGATTTATAACGTTAAATTACGCAAACGGTTATACAATTAGTTGAAAATTTCATCACAGAGCTTTCCAGGTTGCCGGCATAAAAGAATGAGCTCATATTAACAAATAATTCGGCTGAACGAATTAATAGAATAATTATAGGAAAAATTTATAAAACGCCGGATTGTATGCGTTGTTTTAACTTGATTTACAGCGCTACTTGCGTTATCCTAAACCCTCTTTTTGCCATATTTTCCGCGTCTTCCAACAGTATGCCGGAAGCGAAGTTGTCTCAAGAATTTAATAAAACATACGGCATTATCAATTCTTTACAAACCCTTAATTTGCAATTCTTAAGAAATGAAAGACGTAGTTATAATTGGAGCCGGGCCGGCCGGGCTTGCGTGCGCGATTGAAGCAGGGTTGCGCAAGCTGGATTATGCCGTTGTTGAAAAAGGATGCCTGACTAACTCTATAAACAACTTTCCAGTTGATATGACATTTTTTTCCACCCCCGATCTGCTGGAGATTGGGAATGCGCCGTTTGCAAGCCTTAATTTCAGGCCGTCAAGGAGGGAAACACTCAATTATTATAGAACAGTCTCGGAGCGGCATGATTTAAATGTTAATTGTTATGAAGAGGTTGTTGACATTAAACGGAAAGATAACGCATTTACAATCTCAGTCAAACGGTTAAATGTTTTAGAAAAGTCATATTATGCTAAAAATATCATAATATCCACCGGTTATTTCGACATTCCAAAGAAGCTGAATATTAAAGGCGAGGAGAGCCCTAAAGTATCTCATTATTACACAGAGGGCCATCAATACTATAAAATGGACGTGGCGGTTCTGGGCGCAAATAATTCATCTGTTGAAGCCGCGCTTGACCTATACAGGCACGGCGCAAACACAACTTTAGTTCATCGTGGAAATGATCTGGGCAAAAAGGTAAAATACTGGATCGCGCCTGAATTGGAAAAACGGATTAACGACGGTTCAATAAATGCGTTTTTTAACTCAGAATTGGCTGAAATAAGGCCAAATTCCATAGTTATAAACAACAATGATTCCGGCGCGGTTGAAATAAAGAACGATTTTTTATTTGCGCTTGTTGGTTATATGCCGGACACAAATCTATTGGAAAAATGCGGAATCAGGTTTAACCCGGATTCATTGGAGCCGGAATTCTCTGAAGAGTCTTATGAATCAAACATAAAAGGGGCATATTTGGCGGGCTCCATTATAGGCGGCAGGCAAACAGGCAAGATATTTATTGAAACAGGCAGATTTCACGGTAAAAAGATAATTGAACACATTTTAAAGGAGAGAAAACAGTGACGCTTCTTGAATTTAGTATGACGCCTCTTGACAAAGGCGAAAGCGTAAGCAAATATGTGGCAAGGTCATTGGATGTTATTGATAAAAGCGGCCTTGAATACAAACTTAACCCAATGGGCACTGTTATTGAAGGCGAAATAGACGAGCTTCTTGACGTTGTCAAACAATGTTTTAGTGTAATGCAGAATGATTGCAACCGTATTATAACGACAATGAAACTCGATTACAGAAAAGGCAAAAGCGGCAGGATTGCCTCAAAAATTGAAAGCGTTGAAAGTAAATTAGGCAAAAAGTTAAAGAGTTAATATGAAAAAATTAATATACCTGTTTTTATTTGTCGGCATAATTGTAATAAGCAGCGAAATTGCGAGCCCGTTTAGTTCCAATACACATGCCTATGCGTCAGAATCTCATGAACCGGATTCAGTTGCCGTTAAACCCCCGTCCACAAACGCAGGCGAAACAGCGATAAATAAAACCAAATCCGGCAGTTCCGCGGATTACCGTTCATTTCCGGTATTCGGCAGCAGGGTTGCAGTATGGTTTGTTGCGCAGCTTCATTTAATGTTTGCGGCTTTCATCCTGGGTGTGCCTATTTTTGCTGTAACAGCCGAGTTTATAGGCATACGAACCAAGAGCCCCCGCTTTGACCGCATGGCAAAGGAATTTACAAAACTTACGCTAGCCGCTTTTTCAACCACGGCCATTCTTGGAGCTTTGCTGGCCTTTCTGCTTATAGGATTTTATCCAAAGTTCATGAGTTATTTTTCAAGCATCTTTTACGGCTCATTCTGGATATACGCCCTCCTTTTCTTTGGCGAAACATTTCTGCTCTACCTCTATTGGTATACATGGGACAGGTTAAAACATAGCAAGGTAAAACATCTCATTTTAGGCATACTCCTAAACCTCTTCGGCATTTCTATTATGGTAATAGCCAATTCATGGGTGAGTTTTACTATGAGCCCCGCCGGCATAGACCAAAACGGAAACCTCCTGAGCCTTTGGGAAGCCACTGCCAATTTCACATGGATGCCGCTAAATATACACAGATTTATTGCCAACATCTGCTTTGGCGGAGCGGTGGTTGCCGCGTTTGCCGGATTTAAATTTATGACGGCCAGAACAGAGGCGGAACGGGCCTTTTATGATTGGGAAGGCTATATAGGCAATTTCATAGCAATTTCCGCATTCCTTGCGCTGCCGTTTGCCGGCTATTTATTGACAAGGGAGATTTATGGATACAACCAACAACTCGGCATAAGCCTTATGGGCGGTTTTCTCTCCTGGCTCTGGATTATCCAGGCAGTGCTTATCGGCATCTTGTTTATGTGCACCAATTATTATCTATGGGTGGGGATGGAGAGGATACCCGGGGCCGATAGATACCGCAAATATATAAAGTATCTGGTCGGCGTTCTAACTCTGAGTTTCATGATTTGGGCCACCCCGCACACCCTGATCGCAAGTTTTGTGGAAACACAACGAATGGGCGGTTCGCATCATCCTCTAATTGGTTTCCTAGGCGTTATGTCCGCAAAGAACACTGCGGTAAATCTAATGATACTCTCCACATTTGTCAGCTTTTTGTTGTACCGCAGGGGAAACAAGGTCGCCACGGTCAGCTGGGCAAAAGTTGGCATGTATATCCAGATCGCCATATTGGCAGTCTCATGCATAGTAGTCATATTCTATGGAATATACGGTTATATGGTTGAGGCTATTGTAAGAGTAGGCTTTTCAGTGTATCAGGTTTCAGCAGTGATCGCCGCTATAATTTTAATAATTACAATTGATCTATTTCTATTCCGCAAGGCAAGCATTAAGGGCCAAATTAAATGGGGATCCATCCCGCCACGGTCGCAATACACGCTCCTTGCCGTGGCGGTTACGTTCACATGGCTTATGGGATTGATGGGCTTTGCCCGTTCCGCAATACGGCAGCATTGGCATGTTTACGGCGTGTTAAAAGACACCTCTTCCGAGGCGTACACCCCGGCTCTAGGTTACGCGGCAAACGTTGTGTCCGTTGTAACTATTGTGTTTATAGGGATGCTTCTGTTTATTTTCTGGATTGGATCGCTTGGCGATAAAAAGAAGAGGGTCTCCAAAACCGGAAAAGACCTGACAAAAGCAGAGTCTTCAGGCACGACAGTAATACTTTTACGCAAATTAGGCTTTGCCGCCGCGCTTATCGGCATCTTTACACTCTATTCAAACAGCATACCTCAACTTGAATCAAAAGTTCCCGAAGAGGTTGTAATTTCCACGGAAGGTTTAACCCAAAGCGGCATTGTGAAGATGGGCGAGGCTCTTTATCAGGGCAAAGGCAATTGCAAGGTTTGTCATAAAGATGACGGCGGACGCGGCCCTAATCTTGACAGAGTCGGCGAACTAGCCGCCGGCCGAAAAGACGGCATTTCCGCAAAAGATTATTTAATGGAATCCCTTCTGGACCCGACAGTTTACGTGGTTGAAGGATTTGGCCCTATAATGCCGGCCGCCGACAAACCTCCTATTTCATTTACGCAACCGGAACTTTTGGCGATAGTCGCCTATCTCGAAAGCCTTGGCGGAGAGGTAACCGTGCGACCGGAAGATTTTAAATCAATCTCAACCGCGAAGGTAGCGAAAACAGACACCAAAACGGAAACACAGCTTTCATATACACCGGAAATTACAGGCGACGCCGTGGCGGGCAAAGAAGTGTTCCTGGCCTTTGGATGCTTTGTGTGCCATAAAATCGAAGGCGAAGAAGAGAGACACGGCCCAAACCTCTTCACTATCGGCATTAGGGCCGGCGCGGATTATATTAAGGAATCAATACTTGATCCGGAAGCTAAGATTGCGGAAGGATTCAAATTTAAAATGCCAAACGATTATAAATATAAACTAAGCGTAAAGGAATTTAACGATCTAATGGCGTTCATGCTTAACCTTAAAGGCTAGTTCTAATAGTCCGTATTTAGCGCGAGCAACAAAAGCCCGGCGCAAAGGCCTTGTTTAAAAATAATTTTTACAAAATGCGCAAAAAAAGCTGAATAATGAAAATATCAAAATTTACACTCTCATTCATAATAGTCGGAATAGTCTTTTTAATATTAAGGTTTGGGATTTATCCTCCTATTCCTTCATCATTGCTCTATTTTTATCTGGTAATCGCAATTTTTGCGGTTCTCATATATATTTCAGCCGGCAATCAGTCGTTGGGCGAATTCTTCCGCCCAATAAAAGATACAATAGTCAATCCTGAAAAAAGAGGCTTAAGGATATCGGTGTTTGCCGGGCTCCCTATACTCGTTGCGTCCCTGACATATGTAAACCGTTCCGGCGAAGCGCCGCCTCCGGCTGAGTTAAGGTCAATACATCCGGCCCCCCCGTCTCAAATTCAGTTTAGGGGCAAAAGCATAAATTTAGACGGAGCAGAGAACCCGTTTAGAAAAGACAAAGCAAACTTCAGGAAATATGTGGAAGAAGGCGCGGTTATCTATTTTAAAAACTGCTTCTTTTGCCATGGCGACAATCTTGACGGCAAAGGCCATTTTGCAAAAGCCCTTAACCCCATGCCGGCAAACTTTGTAGACAAAGGCACAATCGCGCAACTTCAGGAATCATTCGTCTTTTGGCGCATAAGCAAAGGCGGCCCCGGGCTGCCTAACGAAGGAACGCCCTGGAATTCCGCAATGCCCGCCTGGGAAACCATACTCAGCGAAGACGAAATATGGAAAGTTATTTTGTATATATATGACGGCGCAGGAGTTGAGCCAAGGACATGGGAGGAACACAGCTCAGAACCGGACGCGCATCAATCAACACCGCATGAGCCCGCCTCAACCGGCAAAAGCCCTGAAACCACAACCCCCGGCGAAGCTCTCTACATGAAAAAATGCCAATATTGCCACGGCCCTAAA
This sequence comes from Candidatus Anammoxibacter sp., assembly GCA_021777105.1. Lineage (GTDB taxonomy): Bacteria > Planctomycetota > Brocadiia > Brocadiales > Anammoxibacteraceae > Anammoxibacter_B. Next base: position 33,121 of record JAIQZQ010000004.1, on the reverse strand, counting down.
GGCAAAGGCGACGGACCCGCCGCTGAATTTGTCGACCCAAGACCAAGAGATCTGACAAAAGCAAGATACAAAATTAAATCAACCCCCGGCGGTGAGCTGCCCACAAATGACGATGTGCGCAACGTTATTGCAAACGGAATTCACGGCACATCAATGCCGCCATGGTCCGTCCTTGGCGAAAGCAATGTGCGCGCGCTTGCGGACCATGTTAAAACGCTGGCAAAACGATTTAGAAAATATAAAGAGAGAGGCAAGCCCCTGCCGGATCCTATTAAAGTTGGAACACCTCTGCCCATAACTCAAGATAGCATAAACAAAGGCCGTGAACTATTCACAAAACTGGAATGCTGGAAATGCCACGGGAAAAACGGGCGCGGAAACGGGCCGAACGCCTTAACGTTAAAAGATGATTGGAAGCATCCAATCAAACCGGCAAACCTTTGGAGATATTGGGATTTTAAAGGCGGCTATGATGTGGTAGATATCTACAAAACAATAACAACCGGCAGGGCCGGCACACCAATGCCGTCGTTTGTTGACAGCGCAACCGATGAGGAGCGTTGGCATATTGCAAATTTCGTTAAATCATTGGGACCAACGGATATACCGGCAAAGGCCACTGTTCTTAAATCGCATTTTACTAATGGCGCGCTGCCGGCAACATGCGACGACCCAATATGGGACACCGTTAAAACCTCGGAATTTTCGTTATTCGGCCAAATCCTGATTGAGCCGAAATTGTTTACGCCGGCTATTAGCGCCATAAATGTAAAATCCGTTTTTAATGATGAAAATGTCGCCTTTTTGCTTGAGTGGGATGATATCACTCAAAGCGTTTCAGGCGAAACCGAATCAGGGGCGGCAATACTTCCCGACGCGGCCGCAATTCAGTTCCCGGTTAAACTGCCTGAATCAACATCATCCCAAAAACCATACTTCTTTATGGGCGACAAAAAGACAAGCGTTAATCTTTGGAAATGGGACGCAAAAGATGGCTTTAACGAACTCAACGCAAATGGCTCCGACGATGTAAAAATTCAGGATAAAAGCGGAGCTGACATTAAAGCATCTCAACTATTTGATGACGGCCGCCGCAAGTTGCTTATAACAAGAACATTGTTAACAAGCGACAAGGATAAGGACATCCAATTTGAAATAAACAAATTCACACCTATAGCGCTGCATCTATGGGAAGGCCATAACAATGAATCAGGCCAACGAGCAGCCATATCAACCTGGGCAAATCTCTTGCTGGAAAAAAACGAGACCGGCAAGAACATAATTTACGCCATTCTCACCGGTTTGACAATTTTTGTAATTGAATTAATTGTTATCTGGAGAGTAGTAGGCTCATCTCTACAAACATCCTTTGTTACCCTGCTTGAAAAACTGGAAAATATAGGTTAAAGCTAAAGGCAATGATTCCGGCGCCGATATTAATAAAAAATTCTAAATTCCGCTTAATTTAGGATAAAATATAGTTTTGCCCATATTTATTTACTATTTTTCCGTAAAAGGGGTTGTCCTATGAAAGCGCATGGAAAAATTATTATTAGCCGCACAATAAGAAAATGTTTGGCCCTAATCATCGTTATAGCTTTAACGCATTTGCCTGTATCAGTCTCTTTTGCTCAGTATGTTAGCGATGTTTTAAATAAATACGCGCAGGCAAAACCGCAAGCCGAAGGCAATTTTGCAGAGTTCGGCATTTATAAGCCGGATCACGCAAAAGGCGATTTGCCCAATAATTTGGGGAATGAATCAAGCAAGTATACAGGCTTGCCGGCAGACGGCGATGTATTAGTAACGAACAGCCAATATGAAAAATTAAGGTCATGGATTTTTGGCGGCGAAGGCTCTTTGATCTCCAAATGGGGCCGGGAAGATTGTTCCGAAAGTTGGGGCAACCGTGGCAACGATTGCTCTAATTGCGGCGACTGCAAAAACACGGGGGTTGATTTCAGCTCAGATAAAGCGTATACGGATATTTATCCGGTTGTGGACGGAGTTATAACAGACATAGATAAAAAGAGAGGCAAAATAGCTCTCTATAATTTGGAATTTGACGTCTCATTCATATATTTGAATGTTTCAAATATTTTAGTTACAAACGGCCAACAGGTCTCAACTGCAAATCCAATTGGCGGCATAGAGGCTAAAAACAGAGATAAATCAACCCTGCATTTTGAAGCTGTAAACGGCATGCAAACAGATATGGCGTGTTGTTTTAGCGACACCGTTAACCCGTTTCAAACAGCAAGCGAAATCAGGCCGGCTTTGTTCACGGCGGTTAATGATAAGGACAAAGACGCTAAGATTGAGATTCAGTCGCATGATCAGGATATTGTTATAACTAATGTCTCCGCGTCTAAAGATTCAATTTCCCCCGGCGAATCATTCATTTTAAGCCATACAGTGCAAAACCAGGGAACTTCTAAGATAATGAATAGTTATTATGAAGAGCTCTGGTTGTCTTCAAATTCAACATTAGACCTGCTTGACACAAGACTTGGAAGGTCGCCAGTGCACATTAAAAATCTTGAGCAAGGGCAAACAATTTCGGTTAGCGGCGCTTTGTCGTTATCCAGGCCGGGCACATGGTTTTTAATTATTAAGGGCGACGCGGGCAACAACGTGCCGGAATCAAATGAGGATAATAACACCGCGTTTATTGAGATAACTGTAAATGTCAGTGGCGGAGGCGGCGGTGGGAGCGGCGGCGATATTGTGATAACGGATGTGTTTGCGTCTAAAACAACTGTGTTTTTAGGAAAGCCGTTTACGTTGAATTACCAAGTGAAGAACCAGGGGGTCGAGACTATAACCCGTGGTTATTTTGAAAGGATCTGGATGTCGCCGGACGCAACATTAAGCAATCTGGATTCAATGATTGGAACAACGCCTATTCACTTAACTAATCTAGCTCCTGATGAGACGCGTAATGTCAGCGGGGCAATCACGTTGCGGTCAATCGGGACATGGTTTATCTTTATTAAAGGCGACGCAGGCAATAATGTGCCGGAATCAAATGAAAACAACAATACTGAGTTTATCGAGATAAAGGTTGAACGCGGCAACGATATAACTCCTGAAGGAGACATAGTGATAACTAATGTGTCTGCTTCTGAAACTTTCGTATCTATAGGCGAGGCGTTTACGATGAGCCACACGGTAAAGAACCAGGGAAAACAGACGGTAACGCGTAGTTATTATGAAGCATTCCGGCTCTCTTCAGACTCAACATTAAGCATTGATGACACAAAACTTGGCTCAACGCCTATGCATAGAGACGATTTGCCCCCCGGCGGAACGCTAAATGTCAGCGGTCGATTGAGGTTAAACGAAATCGGGACATGGTTTATCTTTATAAAGGGAGACGCCGGCAATAACGTTTTTGAGTCAAATGAGAGAAACAATACCGAGTCTATTAAAATAATTGTTCACTAGCCTGGGCCGGCATCCGGCTTGCGCGTGATGGGGGCTCAGGCATTTTGGCGAGAGCTTCGTTCAGATATGTCCCAGGAGTCTTTTATGAAGTTGGTAATAACCCCATTTGGGTCTCTTAACGGCGATATTGACGCCGATTCCCAATAAAGTTCGCCGTTCTTTTTCTTGTTGCACAACTCCCCGTTCCATTTTTTTCCTGATTTAATTGTTGACCACATACCTTCAAAAACATCATCAGGATGTTCCCCGGAATTCAATATTTTTAGATTTTCACCCATAACTTCACTGGTAGAATAGCCTGTTAAATCGGTAAATTTTGGGTTTGCGTACTCTATGTTGCCCTCAACATCGGTAATCACAACCAGGCTGCTGCTCTGCTCAATTGCCCGATGCAACTTGCGGATGTGGCTGTCCACCTTTTTTCGTCTGATTATTTCCGCTTCCAGTTTTCTATTTGCGGCTATTAACTGGTCGGTTCTCTCCTCAACAATCAATTCAAGATTATCAGCGTACTGTTTCATCTTTTTATCAAAACCGTGTTTATATAGAGCCGATTTCAAAACAGTGTTTAATTCGCCGGCTCCAAACGGCTTTGTCAGAAAGCCGGACGGTTGCGTTAGCTTTGCCCGCTCAACCAGCTCGTCATCTGTCTCAGACACAATGTAAACAACAGGAATATCAAAATCCAGATGCAACTCCATAGCCGTTTCAACGCTGTCGGCGCCATCATTAAAAAGCAGCTCCATTATCACAATATCCGGCGTATTCTCTTTTATCGCGTCAACAACCTCGCCGGCGGACTCAACTATTGAGACGACTTCATATCCCATATATTTCAAATCATCACATATTTTGCGCCCCAACTCCTGCTTGTCTTCAACTATCAGAACTTTTTCCATAAATTCATATCCTTTTAAAAAATGGAATAGAGATTATTACTTACCACAGCCGGCATGCGGTAAATAAAAGCAAAAAATATGCCAAATGGAAAACAACGCGCTTTTTCCCAAATTTTGTCCATTTTTGCTCTATTTGAAGCCCAAATTAACTAAAAAAACAGATTTTTTCTGATTAACGCCCCTCTAATTTGTAATTATTACCGCAAATTTTATAAATTTTACAAATCATCTATATTCATCGCCCCATTCAAACAACCGCATAATAAATGTTTTGCCTTTATCAATTGCCCAGAGATTTTTTCAGCTCCTTCATTTTCATTGATCATGCATTCAACTTTTTGGGCAGCCACATTTGCCTGGTTGATCAGGTCAAACTGCCTGGCGTTAAAAATTACCGGCATTCCGGGCGCATACTCAATAAAGTCTTTAAATTCATGAACAATAACAGCCTCCAATTCAGAAAGGCCTGAGCCGGCAATCGCCGACATCTCAACATGATCGCTTATTTCAATCAGGCCCGCAACAGGCCTGAATAACTCATCAATATCTTCCCGCGTCACATTTGGGGATAAATCAATCTTGTTTAGCGCAGGCGTTGCCGTAATCTTGCGGGAACCGTTTCTATTGTTCGCACACTTAGACGCCACAAAATTAATAAGATTCCAATCATCCGCGTTTAGCTGCGTTGAGCAATCAAACATTACAATCAGCTTGTCCGCTCTCATTATCACATCGCCTGATATCTCAATGCCTTTTTTCTCCAGCGAGTGATCAGTGTCCCTGACCCCGGCTGTGTCAATAAGGTTGAAAGGGATGCCTTTTATTGAAATCAATTCAGATATAGCGTCTCTGGTTGTGCCCGGTTCATGGTGGACAAGAACCCGATCCTTGCCCAGCAAAGCATTGATCAATGTTGATTTGCCCACATTTGGTTTGCCTATAACGGCAACATTGCCGGGGTTGGTTATTGCATATCCAAATCTATACGTGTCTAACAGAACTTTAAGATTTGATGAAATTAACCGGATATCGGAAACCGCGCATGGATGTTTACCTGAAGATTCCGCTTCATCATGGCATTGTGCAAGTTGGTTGATTTGATCTATAAGGTTTGAAACAGCAAACGACAACGCGCCGCGGCATTGGTCGAGCATTACTTTCGAGCAGAGCCCGGTCAGGGTTTTGGGCAACTCTATAACTGCCTCATTTTGAACAAGGTCAGCACGCTCGCCGGCATCAAACGCAAAGCCGGCAAAACAACACGGGTTTTCCCTCCAATCTATTCCAAGCGCCCCTTTTGAGCATACCAGATCATATATCCTTGTTGTAAGATATATACCCCCATGGCAATTTATCTCAACCGTATACTCATCGCCGCTAACGCCTTGGCATTTTTGCGTGCGTACAATCACCTCGTCAATCTGAGCGCCGTTGTCATGTATTATGCCATAGTAAATCTTGTTGTTTTCAGACTCGCAAATGTCATTGATTCTTGAGGATTTAAAGATAGAGTTGACAATCTCAAAAGCGGAAGGCCCGCGCAACTGCACGATCCCGATCCCTCCCTCGCCGGTCGGTGTGGTAATAGCAGCTACTGTTTTACTCATAATGTTGTTAAATATTTAAAAGAGCCTAAAAGTGATTGTTGGTGGCACAGGCATCCTGCCTGTGATCAATTGAAACACAGGCAAGGAGCCTGTGCCACTATTTTAACCGGTAATTCAAGAAGCCCCTGCTTCGCGCGTAAAATGGGGCCAAATTGCTTGCACCTGCGCGCGAAGCTGGGGCTTCTTGAATTGTTTCGCTCCCAAACTGGGGTTTTGGAGCGAGAAGGAAAAGTTTCACCCAATTAGTGAAATACTGAAATTAAATATATACCTTTAATTCCCCCTCCATTGATGGGAGGGGTTAGGGGAGGGTGATAAGAATCGTTCAATTTAGTGTTCCGGAAAGAAATATTATTCCAGACTTCTTTACTTGCGCGAGGCAGTCTTACGGCTTTTCGGCCTTGGCGGAAAAGCTCTTTGGTATTTTATAAATCACATTAAGCGTGTTAATGCGCAACTCAGTTGAGATTATTGAACCGTCCAAATGAACCCTCTGTTTTGCGCCGCCCAATATCCAGATACCGGTGACCAAAACCGCGCAAAAAATAACATTTTTAACAAAACCCAGGCCCGAGCCCGCAATCTTGCCCCCTTTTGCGCTCTCCATTTTCAGCTTTGCAATTAACGCCCCCGCAAAAAATGTAACGCCCAATACACCGAAAAAGATTGCCGCATATCCCATAAACAGCGCGACTTCCGTCTTAAATATTGAGGCCAATAACCGGTTAACAACATTGCAGAACAGCGCGGACAACACAAAAGCCCCAATCACGCACCCAATCCTGTATAGCTGCCACCGCCACCCCTGCATAAATCCAAACACGGCGCCTACAATAAAAAACCCAATTATCACAAAATCCAGCCAATTAAACACAATATTCGTCTAGTAAAAATTAATAAATGAAAATTTAAATATTCAAATCCCCCCCGCCCCCTTTTCTAAATGGGAAGGATGGTTGAACGAGCTAAAAAACATATCCCTTCATTTTACCTTGCCGCCACAAAAACAAACGGCCAACAGGAGATAAACAACTATTCCCTGTTGGCCGATAAAATGCGGCAATAAATTTACGCCTTTATTTAATCTCTTTGATTACCTCGTTGCCGTCAAAACTTTGCAAATATTTAAAATAATCCCCTTTTGTGCCCAATATCAGCACAGAGTTATCTTTGATTGTTGACTTGTACGTCTCCAGCGTCTTTAGAAACGAATAGAACTCAGGAGTCTGTTTATACGCATCCGCGTATATCTTAACAGCCCTTGCATCGCCCTCGCCCATAACCTCCTTGGCCCGTTTGTACCCTTCCGACTCTATCTTCTCAAGCTCCTTCTTCATAGTACCTATTATCTCCGCCTCCTGGCGCCTTCCCTCGGACTCGTACTTGTTTGCTATTCTCAACCTTTCAGACCTCATACGGTCATATATCTTTGGTATTACGGAAGAGACGTAATTGATATGTTTTATCACAACGTCAACAAGCTCTATGCCGTAACGATCTTTTAGCCCCTGCTCCCCTGCCTCTTTCATCTCTTTAAGAAGCGTGCCGCGGCCCTTTTCAATCAAAACCGACTTTCCCATCTCAGCGTCTTCAAGCTCCTGGGTTGTGTAAAGAAGTTTCCTGTTAGTGTCCCTGACAATCTCCTTTAAAGTGTACGAGCTTACTATATTCTTAACGCTCGATGCAATAACCTCGTCAAGCACCCCCTGCCCCCTGTATTCAGCGCCCAAAGCCGTGTAGAACTTTAACGGATCAATTATCTTCCACAACGCCCATGTATTTACCTCAATATTCTCCTTATCCCTTGTCAAAATGTCGCTTGATTCACCGTCCCACTCAATAGTCCGTTTCTCAAAACGTTTCACAGACTGAATAAACGGCGTTTTTGCGCACAGCCCCGGCTCGGTCACTGTTCGCACCGGCCTGCCGAACTGGGTCACAACGACCTGCTCGCGCATATCAACAACATATAGAGAGCCCTTTAATAATATAATCAGCGCAATCACGCCAACAACCGCTAAAGTAATAATTGTCTGTATTCTCATTATTTAGCCCCCTTTCCTATTAATTCATCAAGTCCCTGGCCGCCATTTTTTCCGCCCAGATTCAATAGAGGCAAAAGCGTTTTTTGATCCTCATCTATCAAATACAGTTTTTCACATTTCGGGAATATCTCAGAAAGCGTTTCAAGATACAACCTTCTCCTCGTAACCTCCTGAGCCTTCTTATACTCCTCAAGTATTGCAAGGAAAGCGTTAGTGTCGCCCTGCGCCTCGTTTACCCTTTTAATCTGGTAACCCTCGGCCTCCTTAATTATCTGCTCCTTTTTACCCAAAGCAGCCGGCAATATCTTGTTTTTCTGTCCCTCCGCGTCGTTAATAATCTTATCCCTTAACTGAACAGCCTGATTTACCGCGTCAAATGCGTTCTTAACCGCGCCCGGAGGGTTAACGCCTTTTAACATAACCGACTGTACTGAAATGCCGCACCCATAATTGTCAAGATTTCTTGCAACCTCAAGCTTAGCCACATCCTCAATCTCATTTCTGCCGATGGTCAACACCTCGTCGATTGACCTGTCGCCAACAACCCGCCGCATAACCCCCTGCGAAACCTGCCTTAACGTCTCCCGCACGTTTCTTACATTAAAAAAGAAATCACGCAAATTTTTTATCTTATACCTGATCACCCAATGCACATCCGCGCAGTTTAAATCGCCCGTAAGCATCAGCGACTCATCCGAAGCCCCGGGAAAGCTGTAATCAAATGTGCTAACCCTTCCGCTTGACCTTGTTCTAAATCCAAACTCCTCATTGTATATGCGTTTAACCTCGCCGACCAGCACCTTATCAATATAAGGAACCTTAAAATGAAGCCCCGGCCCCACGGTCTCAGAGTACCGGCCAAATCGCAATATCACGGCCTCCTGATTCGCCTTTACAGTGTAATACGCCGACGAAATCATAATTATAACGGCCAAAACAGCGATCCCTATAAATATATATTTCTTATTGGCTTTTAAATTAAGACTGTCAAAATTAAAATCCGGCGGTTTTCCATCATAACCATTTGGCATTAACACATCCTCCTAATATTGTTCAAAATAAACAGATAAACCTCTGCAAAGGCTGCATTGTACAGGGTTTAACACTGGTTTACAAGCATTATAATCTACGCATATACTGAGCAAATTTTTAGGATTTTAACAAGCCGGGCCACAGTCATCCCGGCCCTGTTTTCCTTTTTGCCGTTACCTCAAAATCCGGCGTTCGTTATCCAACATTAATCATTCGTTTTTCACAATGCTTAAAAACATTTTCTTCAGTAAATTTCATTTACCTTGACATGATTTTCGTATTTTACTAGTTTGAAATTCACCAGAGCATTAATTGACATAAAGTTTTATAATAGAGCCTAAAAACTCAACACAGTTTGTCTCTTTTTTATATGAAAAATATTGAGTATGTTTTCTTTCTTTCCAGTTCTATGAAGAACAGGCTAAGAGTTCAGGCCGATAAAGATAAAAATAAAATTGTTGGATTTGTTGTCCAATATGAAGCTAAAATAGTAAATAAATGGCATACGATTGTCCGCTATGACACGAAACACGGATTTTTCCACCGAGATCTGATCCATTCGGATGGATCAACAGACAAAGAGCCTCTCTCTATGGGTAATTATAATTTAAGCATGACATTCGCAACCAACGACATAAAACAAAATTGGCAAAAATATCGCCAAAGATTCGAGGAGGAATTATATGGAAGAAACTGAAATTGTTAAAAAAAATCTTGATTTACACGCGGAATGGATGAGATATGTATTTGAACAACCAGACGCGCTGGACCAAATCCCGGAAGGAGCGCAACTGGTTTTTCTGCCTGATAATGACCCTGAGCTGTCAAAAGAGAACCAAAAAACAGCCGATAAACTTAAATCTAAAGGAGCGCCGGTTATGATTATACATCTCGACCTGCCTAAACCGCCTGAGCCAAGAATTGAGCTAATATCAGCATAACCAAAATCAAACTTCAGCCGAAACCACAGGACAAAAGCGGATCAAAAGCAAAACACACAAACTCACAGTTGCACACCTGACAAGCGAGCCACATCCAATTTGTAGGTTGGGTAGAGTGGAACGAAACCCAACACTCCCTTACGCCGGCAAAGAAAAAAATTGAAACACAAACACCCACCGCGCTCCCCAAAACTCAAAATCATATATGGTTTTTTAATTCAATGTTGGGTTTCGCTAGCGCTCTACCCAACCTACAAAACCCACCGATAACCGATAACCGATAACCGATAACCGATAACCGATAACCGATAACCGATAACCGATAACCGATAACCGATAACCGATAACCGCCCCACTCCGCGCTCCATCGAGACGAACCGGAAGGCGGTGGCCTGCTCCGCCACGGCCTGCGCATCCGCCCCACTCCGCGCTCCATCGAGACGAACCGGAAGGCGGTGGCCTGCTCCGCCACGGCCTGCGCATCCGGTTCACTCGATTCCGCGCTCCGTTTACCTGCTTGTTTACTAAACTGACCTGGGCAAGACAAGCCGGAAACCGAAACCGAAATTGCCGGAGCGGGAGCCGGACCTGTCCCCGCCACGGCAAGCCGAACGGCAGTTACGGGCGTCGTAAGCCCACGAACCGCCACGCAGAACCCGGTTAGAGCCATTTGAACACACAGGATCCTGCAACAAGCCACCCTGATAAGAGCCATAACAATCCCATACCCAGTCCCACACATTGCCGTGCATATCAAACAGCCCCCAGTTATTTGGCTCTTTAGTTTTTACAGGATGTGTTTTTTTTGCGCTGTTTACATTAAACCAGGCCATATCTTCTAAATCAGACTCATTATCTCCGCACGCATACATGCCTGTAGAACCTGCGCGGCACGCATACTCCCACTCTGCCTCAGTTGGAAGCCGAAATCCCGGACTATCCCTGTTCCATACAATATTATCGCCGTTACGAGTATATGCCGTTTCAAGATTTAACATCTTTGAAAGCGTGTTACAGAATTCTATGGCGTCAAACCATGAAACTCTTTCCACCGGCAGATCATCCCCTTTAAACCTATCTGGATTACTTCCCATAACTGCGCGGTAAATTTCCTGCGTTACCTGTGTGGCGGCCATCATAAACGGCTTTGTTATATTAACCTTATGAATTGGATTAACATCTTCATCTCCCATTAAAAATGAACCAGGCCCAATTTCAACCATTTCAAATGATACGGCTCCAGAATCAATGCATTTTATTGACATGGTTTTAGTGGCGCCGTTGCAACAATTCAACGAACGCTCTTTATTATAGTACACTCTCCAGAATTCACCGGCAAAACTGGATTTACCCGCATCCCTCTCCCATCCCCGGCTGAGCGACCTGTATCTATATATAAACTGTAAGAGTTCTTGCTCCTTTGCCGGCTCACGCGTCCCTTCTTTAAATTCATCTAAAAGGGCTGCTAACATATTCTGAAAAGACAGCCTTGTCTCTTCAACATTGGTTATTTCGTACACAAAACGCAATACAGTATCAGCCATGGCGCCTATTTGGCTAAAAAAGATATCTTTATCATCAGAAGAAAATCTTCTTAACGGCGCCGGCTTTATCATCTCGCCATCTTCGCCAAATTTTCTGAGAAAGTATCTTTGCCATGTATAATCCTCTTTTTCAAGCCCGTAATCTATTGCCTGCTCAGATTGTAGGGAAGCCGTTTTAATAAAGTCGTCCGGCATCAGCCCCAGGCCGGCAACCAGCTTGTAAGCCACAAGGAATTCCAAAAGCGAACGATGCGCGGGTTTGTAATCGCCGTCATCATTGCGTATCAGAAGTGTATTGCCCATCATATCGTAATGCCAGTGGTCAAGATCCTTCTCTTCCGAGATAGCAGGGCCAAACAGATTCTTCAACCTCACTGGAAATGCCCGATAGTTTATGCTCATCTTTTCAGTTGTTATCATCTCCCACGCCAGCTCGCACATAAAGTAGAGCTTATCCGCTGTTGAAGTAAACGTGCGCTCGGACTTGACATCCCTTTCCAGTTTCCTTGTTATTGCGTATAAATATACACGCGATAGGTCAACAATGCCGGTTTTGTCAACATCCGGCAACGCTTCCAGAAGAAAGTCCAGCATAACCGGCCTGGCGGCAAGGTCCAGCAGATCCTGGTCGCCCATCACCCGGTCAACAATTTCCGGCGCGCACTTCTTTAACAGAGCAGCGCGAATCTGATCATTATCAAACTTCTCCAAATTCAGAACCTCAAACTGTGGAGGGTCGCCCGTAAGTTTTGCGGTTGAAGCCTGTAGGTCCGCATTCAGCAAGTCGCGCCCAAGTTTTGCGTCGGGAAAATGTTCAGTCCGGCAGCTGAGTATTGCCTTAGCCCCAGGCGCAACCACCTTTGCAAGCTCCCAGAAATTGTCAATCATCTTCTGCTTATCCAGCTTATCAGCCATTTCATCAAACCCGTCAAAAATCAGCAACAGCTTGCCCATACGGTTAAGTTGTTCAAAAGCAGAGTATCCAGTTAATCGAATCTCATGTTTACGGAAAAAGAAATCTGAAAACAGAGCCTCGCTCTCTAATTTTTTCGAATAATCGCGAAGCTGCACCACCAAAGGGACTCTGGGGCGTCTCAACCCCTTGGATTTTGCGTCCTCATACTTCAACATCATTTCATAAGCAAAGTGGTGGGTAAACCATGTCTTTCCAGTTCCAAATTCACCAAGAATAGATATGTGCTCTTTGCAAGGGTCGTTAATCCATTGATTAATATAGCCCTCCATCCACCCCTCCTCTCTTCCATAACGTTCAACCTTATCCCTTTTATTTCCTGCGCCGTCATAAGTCTCGCGGTTGCATGCCAGTGGTATGTAATCAGTGTCAATCCCCCGCTCATTTACATATTCTTTAAGCCATTCAAAGTATCTTGAGAAATCAGCCTGCTCATCTATCAACTCATCAAATGTATAACAAAAAATATTTTCCGTCTCCTTAGCAACATCAACAGCGCCTTTTGTCTTCATATTGGAAGATACAAGCCACCCCTCATCAACTTTATGACTCTTCACAGCTTTTATCACATCTTCAATATCCCCAATTTCCGCCTTTCCCTCAACGCCTTTTACAAATATAACGTCAAATCCACGGCGAGCCGGTATCTTGATAATCATTTCACAAAACCACTCACCCATTATCTCATGCCCGCCAAAACTGTAGCCGAGAGTGCCAAACCAATCCTTTAGTTGCACGGCAAGACCACCCTGAATCATCTTCAGGTTTTCCGCCCTGATCTCGTTTATACTGCCGTTTTTGATCAACTCTAACAATTCATCCAGTTTATGATGCGTAATACGATCCGACGGACGGCTCGCCAGATTTGCCATCTCATAAAATATAGCTTTAAAACCCTCAAACTCCAGATGGATATCAATTTTTTTCGCACAAATGCCGTCGCCAACCTTTGTCTCTTCAATAAACCTTTCAGCGCCCTGATTAAAAATAGAGTTATCTTTTTTCTCAAAAGAGCTTCTAAACGCATTTACAATGTTATCATTGCGAAAAAACTCCAGCAGTAGTAAGTCTTTTTCAATGCCAAACTCTACCAAAGTATGGGCATATATAGATTCAAAATCATCTTCAGGCCTTTCCGGTTTAAAGTTGGCGGCCGCAAGTATGCTTAAAACTTTATCCCTTCTGGACAATTTTTTCCATGTTATATCCGCGGATTTTTTGGCGATTACGGAAATTACTGAACCTACAATAGGTATTAACATAACAAAACCTCCAATGGTAAAAGATTCGATGTTGGGGCCCGCTATGCACTACCCAACCAACAAAACAGGAAACAAAGTTTCAAACACAATTGAGTTCCCAAATCGAAGTTTGGGAACAAGTCCTAAAATCAAAAGCAAAACACACCAACCCACAGTTGCACGCCTTACAAGTGTATATCCAAAAAAAATATATTGTAGGTTGGGTAGAGCGCTAGCGAAACCCAACACTCCCATGCGCCGGCAAAGGAGTAAATTGATACCCAACACCCCATACAATTGAAAGATTTTAAAGTCAAAAAAAATAGTGTCACAGGCATCCTTGCCTGTGTTTCAATTAATCACAGGCAAGGATGCCTGTGCCACTGCTCAGCGCCATTTTCGCCCTACAAACTCAAAATCATATATGGTTTTTTAATTCGATGTTGGGTTTCGCTAGCGCTCTACCCAACCTACTTTTGTTCGCTCTTACTTCATGATTCGTTATTCGATGTTCTGCGGTTCGATATTCGCTTTTGATTTCCACAATTGATGTTGGGTTTCGCTAGCGCTCTACCCAACCTACAAAACTGTATTGCTTATAAAATAAAACCATATCAGGATTTTCACAAAACAGTCCAATCCTGTTACTAACCCTGATATGGCGTTTCATTTTTGCCCTGTAACAACAGAAATGAGCAGACAACATGCGCCTGCGCAACTCATGAAACAGGGGCGGGATTTCATTCGGGTCAGCGGATCGGCATCCGCCGATTCGTTGAGCTGGGCAAGACAAGCCGGAAACCGATATTGTCGTTGCGGTTGCCGGACCTGTTCCTGTTACGGTAAGCCGAACGGCAGTTACGGGCGTTGTTAGCCCACGAACCGCCGCGCAGAACCCGGTTAGAGCCTTAGAATGAAACCCTTGTTCCTTTAATAATTGTTCTCCTAAAATTTAGAGTGTCAGCATGCTTTGTAAATTCAATTAACGGTTCCATATGGATCACAAGCTCTTCAGCGCTCCATTTACCATTCAGAAACCTTTCCTCATATTTTCTGAATTTTCTTATAAACCGTTTCCTGCTTGCCTGAGAGAGCAATATTTTTGCGGCAAACGCCCTGTACCCTAAAAATGGTACTCCGTATTTGCATTTGTTTAGCTGAAAATTACTCTTTAACTCTAATCTTAATTCAGATTTAAGAAATTTTTTAACTTGTAAATATTTTGATTTCAAATCAGATTTTGTGTTTCCAAAAAGAATAAAATCATCCATGTATCTAACATACCCTTTGATCATCCTTGCCTCTTTAACCCAATGATCAAAATATCCCAGATAAAAATTTGCAAGATGCTGGGATATGAGATTGCCGATAGGCAATCCTTTTCCACACTTTTTATGATAGGTTTCAAGAATGTCGCCAAAAAGATTCAACAAATCATTGTCCTTGATGCGTCTTGCTAACAAACGCAACATAATATCATGATCAATAGAATCAAAATATTTCCTTATATCCAGTTTTAAATACCAGCCATATCTCCCCGCAAACTCGCAAGCTCTTGCCAACGCCTTTGGCGCGCCCTTTCCTTTTCGGCATGCATATGAATCAAATATTGCGTATGATTCGAGCGCATGGTTGCAAACATTCATGATCGCATGGTGTAACACTCTTTCTGCAAATGAAGCAGCGCAAATATCTCTTGGTTTAGGATCATTGACTCTAAAAAAATGATAATCTCCCACATCAAGGTCTTTCTCTATCAATTGTCTTCTAATTTTTTGAATATTAGCATCAAAATCATCACGAAATTTTATAACCTCTCTTCGTTTTTGTTTTCCTCTAACAGCCTTATTGTAAGCTTCGCAAAGATTCACATAAGAAGATATGCGATTATATAAAGAGCCCGCTCTCTTCATTTCCCAGTTTCATCCCTTTTATTTTGAAGTTCAAGGCTGATAACGCCTATGATATCGTCCCCATATTTTTTTAACCTTGCTTCACCAAGCCCAGCAATTTGTTGTAGATTAGCCTTTTCAACAATCCTACTCTGCGCAATTTGAGCCAACTGTTCATTTGTAAAAATGGTGTAAACCGGGATAGCCTCCTCATCCGCCTTGGTTTTGCGCCAGTCGCGAAGTTTTGCAAAAACCGCAAAATCATCCTCTGACAAAATCTCTTTATAATCAAGCCTGCTCTTTTTGGAAGCACTCCTATCACCATTACTGCCGGGCTGCTTTGCCATGTATTCAACGACTATACTCCAAAAGGAGTTCGCCCCTTCCGCCACAAACTCGCGCTGAACATTAATTATGCTAACCGACCTTAAAAATCTGTTAAGCGCTTCCTCTGATTCCAAATGATCTTGAACCCTTATCATAAAAAATTTATATTGTAGTGACATATTTATTAATATTTTGTATTTTAAATGTATTTATGATTTATGTTGGGCTTCGCTAGAGCTCTACCCAACCTACAAACCCAACAAAACAACCACAAGCTATTTGTAGGTTGGGTAGAGTGGAACGAAACCCAACAATCCCATGCGCCGGCAAAGGTGAAAATTGAAACACAAACACCCTTCGCGCTCCCCAAACTCAAAATCATATATGGTTTTTTAATTTGATGTTGGGTTTCGCTGGCGCTCTACCCAACCTACAAAACCCACCGATTACCGATAACCGATAACCGATAACCGATAACCAATAACCAATTACCAATAACCAATTACCAATTACCAATAACCAATTACCAATAACCAATTACCAATTACCGACCCACTCCGCGCTCCATCGAGACGAACCGGATGGCTCCGGCCTGCTCCGCCACGGCCTGCGCCATCCGCTTCACTCGATTCCGCGCTCCGTTTACCTGCTTGTTTACTAAACTGACCTGGGCAAGACAAGCCGGAAACCGAAAAAGTCGAAGCGGATGCCGGACCTGTTCCTGCCACGGGAAGCCGAACGGCAGATACGGGCGAAGTCAGCCCACGAACCGCCGCGCAGAACCCGGTCAGAGCCCCTTTTATTAATATCATCAATCCACGCCCGGCCATCATCAGGCGCCCCATTGTAATCAGCATGCCAGTCATCCTCAACCCACTCCCATACATTGCCGTTCATATCCTGCAAGCCATACGAATTTCCGGCTCCCGGAAAACAGCCTACCGGTGAAACTCCATTTATACCTGTTTCACCAAAATTCATCTTGTTGATATCCGCTTCATCTCCCCAGGGATATTTGCCGGCCCCTTCTCCACGGGCCGCCTTTTCCCACTCCGCCTCAGTTGGCAACCTCACTTCGCCATATCCAATTCCTTTCAGTTTCTCGCTCAACCATTTGCAATACTCTTTTGCGTCATCCCACGACACAGACGTTACAGGCGAGTTATCTGCGCTGTTTTCCCAACCCTTTCCAGCTTCATATCCGCTATCTTCAACAAATGCCCTAAATTGAGCAACGGTTACAGGGTACTTTGAAATCGAAAATTCAGGAATTGAAACTTCAGACCTGGGAAACTCATCCTTAAAAGCATCTGATTCGTTCTCATCGCTTCCCATTTGAAACTTACCGGCTTCAATACGCACAAAACCAAGATTATCATCTTTCGGCAAATGCCATTTATTGGGATCAAACCGCGTATCCCCTATTTTGCCCAGCGCCGTTCCGGCGGCGGCGCGTTCAACAGGTTTAAGATAGCCGCCCTCCAGCAACTCCACGAGCCTTTTTTGCGCTAGCTCTTTTTGATCAATATCAAATTTATCATTTGTTAGCCTGTTTATCCCTATTTCAACCAAGATTTCGCCTGCATACCATATATTTCGCCAATCAGCTTCACTGTCTCCCTTTGCGGATGTCAACAATTTACACGCCAGCAAAAGCGGCCTTCCCGTTTCTCCACTCACGTGAAAAAGACGGCCCACGGCCAGTAATATAACCTCGCGCCATAGATTGGATGATTCTATTAATTTCATAACCTCATCCTCAAACCTTGGCATTACGGAAAGATGCGCGCCTGCCAGATACTCCTGAAAAGTCCTGTGCGGGAATGTGTAGACATCAGTTTCGCGTTCAAGCAGAAGCCCGGCCCGCATGTTCATTATTTCTACTACTTTTTCAGCCCAATCTTTGTTTTTATCAGGATGTAAACATGACAATCCTTTAATTAAATCCCATTTTGAGATGTCAGCAAGCGATTCACTGTTGTCTTTTTTTGAATCTTTGTGAGCAGTAAAGGCAAGTTGCCAAAGAGCCTTTTTTAAATCAATCCCCGTCCTTCCCGCTTCCATTAAAAGCTCCTGAAGCATTGGCTGTTTATCGTCATCAAAGCTTTTAATCTCCTCCCAACGCCATAGCAGTATTTCAACACACTCCTCATAGAGTAAAACCCTTGCGTCAGGCAGCCTTCCCTTGTGTGTGTTTACAAGGGCCATGACCGTAAGAAGCAGTGGGTTGTCAGCTATTAGCGAAAGGTCTTTTCGTGTAACAGACACTTTCAACCGCGCCGCAAGATTATCAGCGCGGGCGGTATCAAGATTGCCCATCCGCGCAAGGTCGGCGTACCAGGCGGTTATAAAACCATCAATTTTTTCATCGTCAAACGGGGCAAGTTCAAATGACGGGAACATTTTTTTGTCTAATTGCCACTCAGGCTTTTGATATGAGAGAGTCCGGCATGTGACCACTAACCTGCATTTGTCATACCTCTGAGCAAACTCGTCTACGGCATTGCGCACAAAAACGCGTTTCTCTTTAACGGTTATTTCATCAAGGCCGTCCAACAGGACCAAAGCGGTTCCATTATCAAGGGCTTCTTCAAGCAAAACATCAGCATTCTCTAGTTTTTGGTCGCGTAAACGTTTGCAGATAAATTCCCATAAATGCCTAACCTCCGCCTTTTTTTCGCTTTCAGGAACAGATTTAATAAAATCCCGCAGAATGATATGGATTGGAACTACTTTACCAGCGCTTTCAGGCCAAATATCATTGCTTTTTTTATCATTAATATCTTTATTTTCATTTTGCGACGCAAAACTAAGGGCAAGATGGTTTACAAACGTGGATTTGCCTGAGCCGGGATCGCCAAGGATAACCAGGCATCTATGTTTTGTCGCAGCTTCCAGAGCTGAAAGAGGGCGTGTATCTTTATACCCGAGCTTAAAATCACCCTTTTCACTATCTTTATCTTCTATTTCCACAAATGTTTTTGTATCCAGCTCTATGTATACGCTGTCCAGCTCCATCTTCTCCCGGTTATTCTCAGCGTCGCTCGCGCCCACATCTATTCCGCTCAGTGGGAGGCGTTGAAGCTTGTTTATCAGCATATTTCTGTAGGCGCGCAAGACTTCGTTTGGATTGTAATTAATCCTTATTAACGGGATACTTTTGTCAACAACCATTGACTCCTTTACCGGTAGCTGTGGAACTTCATTAGCTTTTGCCATTCTTTGAATTTGAAAAGGAAAGGAGCCATCTTCCTCATCCGGATTGGCATTTTTATCCCTTATCCACACTCCGTCGTCAAAAATATATTTATAATCTATAGCTTTGCCGGCGCCGGTTTCAGTGTCCAGCTCAACCACATTAAACGAATTATAGCTTTCCCTTGTTTCAAATGACGCGCCGGCGCTTATCAAAACAGTTTGTCCCGCGCGGCTAATTATGCTAACATTTTCAGACGAATGACAATGCCCCGTAAGGATTAGGTCTAACTCCCTTACCAATTTTTTCTCACAAAATTTATCTTCAGGGTGGTAGCATGAAAATGGGTGGTGGAAGAAACCGATGCTTATATTATTATTGTCCAGTTTTTCCAAACAAGGCTCTATTTGATACAATCCCAAGGCCAACTTTTGTTTATCGTCGCCTTCATAACCGGCAAACAGGGATGAATTGAGGCCCATTAAGTTTACATTGCAATTCTGATTGTTTTTATTAATTGTGAGGGATTCAAGATAACCGGTTATTTCAGGGTTAAACAGTTCTCTACCCATAACTTTTGAGGCAAAGGCGTTAAAATTATCAAATTTGCTCATAATAAAGGGATGCATTGTTTCATCCTCTAATATTTCGTTTACTTCATCCTGCTTATTAAACGAATAGATACGTTTAACAACTGCCTTGTTCATGCCCTCCCTGTCCAAATCATGATTGCCGGGAACGACGAAGATGTTTTTATTTGTTAAATTGCAGGCATTCAAAAGTTCATTACAGAATTGTTCGGCAATATCAAATTCATCCTTTTTCCCGGAATAGACAAGATCGCCGGTTATGATGATAAAGTCAACTTTATCATCAAACTCCTTGATCTTTTTTACCATTGCGCGGGTTACAAGCCCTTGATTAAAAGCTTCCTCTTTAACGGCAAAATGCAGGTCTGATATGTGTAGATAACGTATTTTCATAATAAACACCCTTTGACAAGTAAAAAGGTTGAAATAATATTTACAACCGGCGCAATCTTGCAGATTGCTCCATAAAGAAATAGTGGCACAGGCATCCTTGCCTGTGTTTTAATTGATCACAGGCAGGATGCCTGTGCCACTGTTCAGCGCTTATTGCGCCTTTAAAACTCAAATTATATATGGTTTTTTAATTTGATGTTGGGTTTCGCTAGAGCTCTACCCAACCTACACAATTTTTCGCTCTTACTTCATTATTCGAAATTCGATGTTCGAAATTCGCTTTTCTCTGAGTTTATGCTGAGTAATTACGAAGTACTTTTGATCTTTTCAAACGATGTTGGGTTTCGCTAGCGCTCTACCCAACCTACAAAACTGCTTTTGCGCTCTACCATACAAACAGGCGGTCATTATATCTTGTTTTAACTGTTTTGACAATTAAAGAAAAGGTTGGATAATTCGGATTGCGGGCAAACTATGATTTGGGGCTGCAAATGGTGGAAAAACAACGGTTTTATAAAAAGTAGGTTGGGTAGAGGGACGAAACCCAACATTCATTGTGAAAAAGAGCGATTTTTACCACCCTTCCCTAACCCCTCCCATCAAGGGAGGGGGAATTAAAGGTATATATTTAATTTCAATATTCCGTCAATTGGGTGAGAACCTTCGGTTTCGCTAACCAAAAGCAAAATATACCAACCCAAAATTGCACACCTAACAAGCGTACGTCATCCAGTATGTAGCATCCAGCATCCAGCATGTAGGTTGGATAGAGGGACGAAACACAACATCCATTGCTTGGAATTTAAACAATTTTCTAAACCGCATCCAGGCAGGAAACGGAGTTTGGGAATGGAGCTTGTCCCGGCGCCGTCTGCGTTTGAGGAAGATTGTTTAAATTTTGCGGGGGCTCATTAGCAAGCGATTTCAACGCATGATTACTTAATTTGAACGTATAGGCTTTACTTGCCTGACACGGCGCGGGGAGGCGCCTACACTACATTATTTTGGAAGTCGTGTTGAATTCAACAGTTAAGGAAAGCTTCGGGGTTTTAAAAACAGAATTTAGCGAAAAAAGGGGAGAAAGGAACAGGATGATAATTGTTGATTTAAGATTCGCAATTTTGCAGAATTGGAAAAACAACTCTCTAAATTTATGGCGGAAAATGTTACGGAAGTATTTTAAATCAGTATGATTTTTATCATTCATATTGCAAAATGCGACAAGAAAGGAAGTATCGACAAAGAGTTTTTTCAATTCTTTACGCCTCCAATTATTCCGTCCAGCATGTCAGCGTCAGTATAGCCTATATTAATCGGTTTTGACGTAAAGAAACCTGGCCGCTCATTGTCTTCGCCTTCATGATTTTGCGCTAACAATTCTTTTTCATACTTCTCTTTTGTGCTGATTGTCACATCAATATCTTCTAACTTCAATTTGTCCGGTTCCGCGGAATTTGTCACCGGCAATTCGACTAAAGGTTTATCTATATGAACTGATTCGCCGGAATTATCCGTAAAGATAATGAGAACTTTTGTTTCGTCTATCATATCAGTAGATTGAGGAATACAAATTTTCCCTTTATGATATATTCCTTCTATTACTTTAAACATTAAATCACCCTCTTAATCTCATAGTGAACGTGAATTTTTATTGACCGGATATTGCATCTAAAATCTTTGTAATGCTTTTTTGTTAATCATTTACTCAGTTTGATAATATATCATACCAAGATTTGATGCAAGCGCTAAATTAGCCCCAAATCGCGTTAAAATTATTAAGCGTTTCTTATCACCCTCCCCTAACCACTCCCATCAAGGGAGGGGGAATAAGCGGTATATTTTTATTACAATATATATCGCTACAAAATCCGGTTTGGGAAAGCCTATGTGTTGAAATCTCTTGTTTATGGGGCGCCGCAAAATTGAAAATATCTTCTTCAAACGCGTACGGCGCGAGGACGCGCCTACATTACAACAGGAAATGCGAAGGTTTTGCAACCACCTTCAAAGGGCTGGGATTTATTTGGTTCAAGTCGAAGACTTGGGCTCGAAAAAAACAACTTGATATTTTATTAGTGTCGATTTGTGAGGATTTGTGGTTAATCCGCTTTTGACTTTTTACTTATCCGGTTAATCCGGGTTCCTTAGCTTCTATTTTAATAATTTCTGTAAATTTACCAGTTTCTCTATAACCTCTTTAGATTTTTCAGGGTCCTGGAGGTCGCGTAAAGTCGCTTCAAGAAACTCGTCTTTAAACTTAATCATTTCCTCTAAATGTTCACTTTTTGATTCTAATTGTTTATATACTGAAACCAGTTTTTTTTCTTGCAGCGCTAAAGTAAGGTGTGTTTTTACCCTTGCGCACACTTCGTCCTGTTGGAATGGTTTTGTTATATAATCTATTGCTCCAAGTTTAAAACCTTTTACGATATCGTCAGTATCATTTTTTGCGGAAAGGAATATGACCGGTATATCGCATGTTTTAGGGTTGGCTTTTAGCTTTTCGCATGTTTCAAAACCATCCATTTCAGGCATCATAATATCCAAAAGTATTAGAGCCGGCATTGAAAGCTCAGCCAACTCCAATCCGATCTTGCCGGCAGGGGCAAATGATATCGTATAATTTTCAGATTCTAATGTTTTCCTTAAGACATCAATATTTGCCTGCACATCGTCAACTATCAATATCTCCATCCCGGACAGGTCTAAATCTTTGATTTTCATAATAACTCCCTAAATAAAATCCCAAAAGTATTACTACCATTTACAAATCCAAATAAACCGGAAAAGTGACTAAAGCGCCCTAAAGTTAAAAGTGAACTAAAGTTTTGGTAAAAATTTACAATTTTTTTGGTATATATAACTTTGCCGGCGCATTAAATAATATTTTATGATTCTTCATGATCATCCGGCTGTTGTTTGTTTTTCTCTTCAAGCCGGCGCAGTGTTGAAGCGAGATAGTTGCGGGCCAAAACCAGTTGAAGATTTGTTCGCACTCTTGCGCAAACTTCGCCGGGTATAAATGGTTTGGTAATATAATCAGCCGCGCCAAGCTTAAACCCTTTTGCGATATCATCGGTATCGGTTTTCGCTGAAAGAAAAATAACAGGTATATCACATGTGTCCGGGTTGGCCTTTAACCTTTTGCAGATTTCAAATCCGCCCATTACAGGCATCATAATGTCTAATAATATTAGATCAGGCATGGACTTCTCCAACAATTTTAAAGCAGTTGCCCCATCAAGGGCAAATGATATTTTAAATCCCTCCCCCTCTATTGTTTTTCTTAAAACGTCTATATTTTCCGGCTTGTCGTCTACTATCATTATTTCCATGCCGGTTATGTCTAAATTGTCTTCTTTCATAATGGGCCTTCCTTTTTTAAAGATGTCGTCCTGGTTTTACAGTTTTCCCGTCAATTGATTTTTTGCCATTTCCTGTTTTGTATAAATATAACCATCATCAATAATTTGTTTTGCTAATTTATAATCCTGCACATTATATTTTTCAGCAGGCAATCGAAGATATAGATCAACACTGTTTTCAATAACCTGTCTTCTGTTTGCAATGCTTGCAATCTCCCCTGATCGCCTTAAAATCGAGGCAATGCTGGGAATAGTGATTGTTTTAGCAAAAGGATTTAATTTACTCCACAAGATGCGCCAACCGGAAAGGCCTTTTTTATACGGTGTGTTTTCAGCCAAATCAACAGGAGGCGTCACATCAATGCCCACCACCGCGCCGTTGCACAACTCTCTCATTTCCGTGGCGGGGAGGTTGCTTAAAAGGCATCCGTCTACATGAAGCTCTTTATCCAACACAACAGGAGGGAATATGCCGGGGGCGGCATTGCTGGCCTGGAGAGCTTCCCATAAAGGCCCTGTCCTGTGGGTTTTGGTTTCCGCCCTTGTTAAATTAGTTGAAACACAAAAATATGGAAGCCAGAGATCTTCTATCTGTGTATCCCCAAAATGGTCTTCAAGAGCTTTAACAAACTTTTTCCCGGATAGTATGGATGAAAATGGAAGTGTGAGGTCAAAAATCATGTCTGAAGCGCTGAAGTTGCACATCCCAACCATAGTTTCGTAACTCCACCCCATGGCATAGAAGGCGCCTACAAGCGACCCCATACTAACGCCCCCTATTATATCTACCGGTGTTTCCGACTCCTCAAAAGCTCGAAATGCTCCGATATGAGCAAAACCCCTTGCCCCGCCCCCGCTAAGGGCCAATCCTATCTCGCGTTCTGAAATAAAGCGCGCCACTCTATGGAAATCCGCGTTATTATCCATACGAATATGGTGATGCATAGAGATCGGTCTCTTTTCCAGCCATTTTTTTGTGCCTGCGGGCAGGTTGTGACCGTTAGGGTGCAACAAGATTAATGTATAGCGCACACCTTGCTCTTTCTGTTCATGATAAATCAATTTTGACTCTATTTCACCTAAACCGGAATCAGATGAAGCGCTGCCGATAAGGACGACATGCTCTGCAAGACTGAGGCAATGTTTTGTCCAGTTAGACACGGAGTTATCAGTTTCGCATATGATAAAACGATATTTTTCTTCCTGTAAATTAAACCAGGTTGCCACACGTATCATGTTATGGTCTTGTTCTGATATTTGAGATATTCCAGGAGTTTCCAGGAAAGTGTCCAGGCTTTTACTGTTTACATGAAGCATTGAACCTTGAGCGGAAAGCGCCGTAATTAACCGTTTTGTAAATTCTCCCATGGGAGCTTCAGGGTTTACAGGCGCAACAGCAATAATTGCGCAGCTTTTCTTTCTCTTTGTGGCGCGTTGCGCCCGGTGCAGCCTGCGCACAATCATTTGCATGATTTGTGTTGAAAGTTCCGGATACATCTTAAGAAATCTATGAAAAGCGGTTTTTGAGAATTTAACTAATTCTGAATTACGCATCGCATATACGGTCGCGCTATGGATGCCGTCCGTTATCAAGGATATTTCTCCAACGCTTTCGCCGCTGTATATTTGGTTTACCATCACTGCTTTTTTGGCGCCGTCCTTAATTGAAACTCCTAAATGGTCATTTAAAAGGATATAAAAAGCGTCTGTTTGTTCTCCTTGATGAAAAAGCGTTTTGCCTCGCGTGATTGTAACACGCTCTGCATTCTTCTCTATTGCCTTAATTTCGCCGCTGCTAAGCGATCCAAAAAGTTTCGGCAAAATTACCGATAATTGACTATGCCGTAAACGATACTGAATAATTTCATTTATTCGTTGCAAAAAAACGGATAGATCTGATTGAATAGTGTCAAAAATTGTTTTATAAAGTTTAATTAACTCAGCGTCTTCCTTAGCGCAGATGGTGGCAGTGCGCTTGCCGCCTGTAAGGAATTGAATTTCACCCGCTATGCTTCCGGTCCCGATCTCTCCCACCTCGACTTCTTTTCCATCATTTCCCGGCATAAAAACCGCCAACATTCCGCTTTTAACAACAAACATTGCGTCCGCGGCATCTCCTTTTTTAAACAGAGTTTCATCTCTGTTTAACATTACACTACTGGTGTTGTCGGCGAGAGCTTGCAGAGTGGAGACCTCTAAATTATTAAAGACATCCACAGTTTTGAGGTATTCTATTAAATTGTTGTTATTTCCTGTTTGCATGTGATTTTTATAATTAACGTAGCTAATAAAGTTTTATTTATATCAGTGTCATTGTTTGTAAACCTGAATT
The DNA here is from genome assembly GCA_021777105.1 of Candidatus Anammoxibacter sp. Lineage (GTDB taxonomy): Bacteria > Planctomycetota > Brocadiia > Brocadiales > Anammoxibacteraceae > Anammoxibacter_B. The sequence continues at coordinate 7,297 of JAIQZQ010000004.1, read as the reverse complement.
GAACGATTCTTATCACCCTCCCCTGACCCCTCCCATCAAGGGAGGGGGAATAAACGGTATATATTTATTACAATACAGAGCCCTTTATGTGAAATTCTTTAAGGCCTTAAAGAATATTTTACGCATCTTCTTTTAAGTCCGACAATTTTTTTATAATTTCATTGTATTTATCTAAATTTTGCAGGTCCTTCATCGCCATCTCTATAAAGGAGCTTTGTAATTCATTCATTTTCAACAAATTTTTGTTTTTTGCTTCAAGTTGCCCTTGTGTTGAAATTAGATAGTTATAAGCCAAAACCAGTTGAAGATGTGTTCGTATCCTTGCGCAAACTTCATCTTGTTTAAACGGTTTGGTAATATAATCGACTGCGCCAAGCTGAAATCCCTTTACAATATCTTCGCTATCGGTTTTAGCGGAAAGGAAAATAACCGGTATATCACATGTATCCAGATTACCCTTTAACCATTTGCAGGTCTCAAAACCATCCATCACAGGCATCATAATATCTAATAATATTAGATCCGGCATGGATTTCTCTATCAGTTTTAAAGCGGTTTTCCCTTCAAGGGCAAACGATATTTTAAATCCGTCGGCAGCTATTGATTTCCTTAAAACGTCGATATTTTCCGGTTTATCGTCAACTATCATTATTTCCATACCGGTTATGTCTAAATCTTCCCTTTTCATAATAGAAATTCCTTTTTAAAACATTTAAATATATTCAAAAAGAATAATAAAACTATTGTAACTGTTCAGCGTGATTTCAATAAAAAACAGAATAATACATTAGGTCTCCCTCTTTGGTAAATGAAAACTGAGCAGCTTGCCTGCTCTAGGGAGAATTATGCCCTGGGGGCCAAAGAGGGAGTAAGGGAGATTCGAATAAAAGAATACCGATAGTAAAAATTAATAAATGAAAATTTTAATATTCAAATCCCCTCGCCCCCTTTTCTAAAGGGGAAGGATGGTTGTATTCGTTTTTTTTGAGCGCTATTAGTTAAAAAATTAGAAAATACGCTGAACAGTTACGTTTTTTTTTAATATTTGCAACTAATTCCTTATTTTTAAAACCGATTTTTTGTCATCTTCGTTTTGAAGTTAATGTTCTCTATAGACTGATTTCTTGTCAGCTTCTCTAAAAACCGGTTTTTTTTCATTTTCTGTTTTGTATAGGCATAACCAACCTCAATAATCTGCTTTGCTAATTTATAATCCTGCACTTTATATTCCTGAACAGGCAATGATAGATATAGATCAATATTTTTTTCAATAACCTGTTTCCTGTTTGATACGCTTGAAAGCTCGCCGGCCCTTCTTAAAATAGTCGCAATGTCCGGAATTGCAATAGTTTTAGCAAAAGGATTTATTTTTCTCCACAGTATTTGCCAGCCTGAAATGCCGTTTTCATAAAGAATATTCTTCTCCAGATCAACGGGCGGCGCCACATCAATGCCGACAACAGAGCCGGCGCACAGTTCTTTCATCTCCTTAGCCGGCAGGTTGCTTAAAAGGCTGCCGTCAACATAAAGCTCTTTATTCAACAGGGCGGGAGGAAATATACCGGGAGCGGCATTGCTTGCATACAGCGCTTCCCACAATGATCCCATCCTGTGAACTTTAACCTCTGCCCGTGTTAAATTGCTTGAGACACAAAAATATGGCAGCCAGAGATCTTCGATTTGTGTATCTCCAAAAAATTGTTTAAGAGTCTTAACAAGTTTTTTACCGGACAGGAGGGATGAAATTGGAAGAGTCAGATCAAAAACCATGTCTAAAGCATTGAGTTCGCTCTTCTCAACCATGGTTTTGTAAGTCCATCCCATGGCATAGGTAGCGCCGATAAGCGCTCCCATACTAACACCTCCGATTATATCAATCGGAATACCCGCCTCCTCAAAAGCCCCGATTGCGCCTGATTGCGCGGCACTTCTCGCTCCGCCGCCGCTAAGAGCCAAACCTATCTCATTTTTTGCCAGAAAACGCGCTACGCGTTGAAAATCCACATCATTATCCATACGGACATGATGATGCATAGTAACCGGTCTTTTTTCAAGCCATTTTCTTGTGCCTTTTGGTTTTTTTTGACTATTTGGGTGCAACAGTATCAACGTATGTTGCATAGACAAATTCTCATGCTCGCGATACATCAATTCTGATTCTATTTCGCCTAAATCCGTGGCGGAAGCGGCGTTGCCTACAATGATAACGTGTTCAGTAAAACTAAGGCATTGTTTCGTCCAGTTTGACGCAAATTTATCAGTTTCGCATATGATAAAGCGATGTTTTTCTTCCTGTAGATTGAACCAGGCGGATACTCGTATTTTGTTAGGATTGTCTTCAGATATTTGTGATATTCCGGGTGTTTCCAGGTAATTGTCCAGTTTGTCACTGTTAACATGAAGCAATGGCCCATGATCAGAGAGGCAGGCAGTTAAGCGGCTTATAAACTCTTTCAAATCTGTTTCAGGACTTGCGGGAACGATGGCAATGACAACCCCGCTTTTCTCCTTTTTTGCCGCGCGTTGTGATTTGTGTAGTCTGCTAACAATCATTTGCATGATTTGTAGTGAAAGTTTTGGATATGTTTCAAGTAAACCAATAAACTCGGATTTTGAAAATCTTACTAACTCTGAATTACGCATGGCATATACCGTTGCGCTATGGACGTCATCCGTTATCAAAGATATTTCGCCCACACTTTCACCCCTGTTTACCTGATTTACTATTTTGTTGTTTCCATTTTCATCTATAATTGAAACACCTAAAATGCCGTTTAAAAGGATATAAAAAGCATTTGTTTGTTCGCCTTGACGAAAAAGCTCTTCACCGCGCCGGATTGAAAGACATTCAGCTTTATTCTCTATAGCTTTAATTTCATCACTGGTAAGCGATCCAAACAGTTTTGGCAAAATCACAGATAATTGACCATGCCGCAAACGATACTGAATAATTCCATTTATTCGTTGAAAAAAAACGGATAGATCTGATTGAATAGTGTCAAAAATTGTTTTATGAAGTTTAATTAACTCTGCATCTTCCTTAGCGCGAATAGTAGCGGTGCGTTTTCCACCGGTAAGAAATTGGATTTCACCTACTATTTCTCCGGCGCTGATTGTGCCAATTTCAACATCTTTTCCATTTTCTTTAACAAGCAAAACAGTTAAAGCTCCACTTTTGACAACAAACATTGCGTCCGCAGTATCTCCTTTTTTAAACAGAGTTTCGCCCTTATTTATTTTAATGCAACTAGCGTTATCTGCAAGAGTTCGAAGCGTGGATTCCAGCAAATTGTCAAAAACATCCGATCTCTTAAGATATTCTATTAAATTATTATTATTTTCTGTTTCCATATGATTTTTATAATAAAGACAGCTTATAGAGTTTTATTCATATTAAAGCCATTTTTCTTAAGCCTAAATTGAACGATTCTTATCACCCTCCCCTGCCCCTCCCATCAAGGGCAATGTCGTTGACTTAAGGGTGGGTCTTAACCGTATCAAAATTATTTTCATTAAAAAGCCTGAAAGGCTGACTTATTATAGCCCAGGGTTGTAAACCCTGGGTACGTTCAACATTGTTTTTTTAGCCCTGAAAGGGCGATTTAACGTAACGCATATGAACAGTAAGTCGCCCTTTCAGGGCTAAACCGTGTTTATCTGAGCGCCCAGGCTTTGCAAGCCTGGGCTGTAATAATTTGCCCTTTCAGGGCTTAAAAATGTAAATAGATCCTTTAATTACAAACGGCCCACCCTTAAGTCAATGACATTGCCCTTGATGGGAGGGGGCAGGGGAGGGTGATAAGAATCGCTCAATTTGGGTTTAGGTTAGATTTGTTCAAACTGAATGTGGTAAACCGGAAGCATAGCCTAAGCTATGTTGAGGATTTGGCGATTGAAGTTTGGAGAAAGATGGCCTGAAGGTAAACGTTAAATGGGTAATGTAAGTTTAACTGCTGCCGCAGACAAACCCATCCAGCGCAGTGTGCGGTATAGCATGATAAATCCCATCCGAGCTTTTAAGCATCATCCTTGGAATTTTAATCCCTCTGAAATATGATAGTTAAGAAAAATATTAGTTGCTTTTGATTTTTAATTTAAAATTCATAATATAAAATCTAAAATTTCTAATGTAACCCTCCTTTAAACTAATCGTTACGCGAAATGCTCCTTAGATTTTTAAACATTAGAATTATAAAGAATTAAATTTGGAATCTCTATTAAAATTTACCCACCCCTATTACTTTATGTTTTATTCTTGCCGATTCGGAACCCATTCGTACTTCTTTGTCGCTTTGTATTCAAAATTCATATACCGGCCGCCGAGAATTTTCTTCAATGTGCCGTCTGAATTCATATCCCGAAGTACGGGAGATATTTTATCAACAAAAGATTTCCCTTCAGGTGTGTTCCATACTGTCATATAGTCGTAACCGAGATGAATCGGAAAACCCGGGTCGTAAGAAAGTTTATTCAGAAAAGGAATCCAGTCCGGCATGAATCCGATGATCGCATCAATACGCCCCGCTTCTAATTTCTTTATCTGATTCTCTTCATTTGCCAAATAATCAATACGGATATTATTATTTACAAGTTCCTGATAATATGCTTCGTATCCGCTTACACCCCCTATGGATTTCCCTTTAAGCTGTTCATAGCTGGAAACGGGTGTTTCTCGCTTTCCGGTAAAGATGAAAAGTTTGTAAACGCCCAGCGGATAACTGGTAATGATCTTATCGTCTCCGATTTCTTCTATTACAGCATCGGTCATGCCATAGATAGCCAAAAACTTCTTGCGCGCAAACATTCTTACCGCCCGTTTCAAAGGGTAAACTTCTTCAGAGATACTGATGTTTGCGCGCTTGGCAGCTTCTTTCAGGATAAGCTGATAAGGTCCCTTGCCGTCCTTATTAATAATGCCAAGGAAAATACCGGCTGAAACCCTGACTTCCTGCGCCATTGCAGGATAGGGCAGAGATAGACAGAGCAGTACTGCCAATAAGCCGACTTTATTAATCATATTCATCATGAAATAATTTTCTCCCTGTTTGTTTTTTCTTTATATTGAGGCATAACGAAAAGCGCCGGCGGCGCGTACTTTGCGTCCGGCGCATGCTCTTATTAGGCGTTTTTTGGATCATTCTTTTTGAATTTCAAATCCACTAGGGTCACTGGGGTCAATCTGAGTTCCGCAACTAGTTAAATCACTATTTAAATGGGATTAAACAGCAATATATATCCTAATTTTTCAGGGCTACCATCTATAGCCATATTGACATCATAGTAAATAATATTTTTTTTCAGGTCGAGCATTTTACCTATTGCAAACTTAATAGAAGTAAAATCACCCTTCGAAACTAAATTTTGATACATCCATTGCTTACCATTCCATCTCCCAGTTGCTGAATCTTTATTATCCTGGTTTATTTCTGAAAATTTATTAAGGCTGTTAAGGCCAACATTTATTGTATCTAATTTAACATCATAAACTATCTTGTCATGCGGTTTTTTTGCCGGCAGTCCACTGATTATTACAGATCCTTGGTCGTTATAGGTAACAGAAATATTAGCCTCAGCTTTTTTAACCAATGACATTTTACTATTAACGCCGTTTAGAAAATGTTTATATTCATCTTCACTAATTCCAAAATTGCTATGATAAGCTAATGGTTCTCCAGGCACAGCGTCACTAATATAAGATTTGAACCACTCAGGTTTACTTTGAATTTCAAGTTGCATACGAGATCCAATTTCTTGAATATCAAGAGGCGCTCCTAGAATCATTACATCAACTTTTACAACTCCTGATTTGGGTATATAACTTTCGAGTTTCCCAAAATCATTTGCAAAGCAATTCACTGTAAATAAAAAGAAGGTGATAATCCCAAAAATTCGAATTTTCATAGACTCTCTCATAGTAATCTAACGTCCCGTATCACTGGCGGGCGTTAGTATTGAATATTTACGAATTTTATATAACAAAAAAGCGGCAGAAATGTGCCCGTCCAGTGCATGCCGTTTGTGTGTGCCCGGCAGGGGCATGACCTAATGAGGTGAAAGTCCTCTGTGCATTTTCCGGTAAGGATTCATATAATGACTATAACAAAAAGTACTATCCAAAGGCAAGAGCCAAAGGGTGACCCGAGGTTTGAAGGAAGCCGGAGTGAAGACCTGCGAGTTGACGGACAGAAATCGCATATAAGGCCGAACCCCTGGGCGAGGGAGCGCAACATTCTAAAGCCCGACCGGAGAACTTGGGGGATGGTAAATGCGGCAATTGTGCAGGGAAAAAACAAAAAGGAGACAGGTATATTTTATACTAAATTAACAAATTGTTTAAATTTTAAATAAAAAAATGGGGGGGAGGAATATTTGAAAAGGACGTGGTAAAAAAATGCATCAATGTATGGTTTGTTTCTCTGGGCAAACCAAATAAGGGCTCGGAAAGAAATAACTTTGGCTTTTTTGCTTGTAAATTCAGGTTGAATTTGTTCAACCTGATTGAGTCGAACCGAGTGCCCTGCCACTAATAATCAAAATGGCAAAAACCATTGTAAACATACAACTAAATCATTTAATCAAATTCTTAAGAGAATATATTTCCGTTCCTTCCGATATCTTTCTGGGCTTCTTGACCTTTTTGGTGTTAAAGTAATCTTTAAACTGCTCATAATAACGGCTGACAAACGCTTTTGTGCCTATTATGCCGCTATCAGTAAAATACCTTGTCTTGTGCCTGAATTTATCAACATCGCTTAACTCATATTTAACCGCGCGTTCTTTTTGGACTATTCCCTTGTCAATTGAAGCTCCCTTTTCTGTCTGAATTGCCCCTGTCACATATAGGAACTCTCTGTAATCCGCAAACCTCTCTTGCTCAGACATTTCGTCATACCCTTCCAGCCCAAAATCAGTCGATAACAAACCATCCCGGTTCCCCGTCTGTGCATGATAACCTATCGAACACCACCTGTACTCCTCCGGCCTGGCTACCAACCCGGCCCTGAGAGGATTCAGGTCAATGTAAGCAAGCAAATTGATCAACGTATTTCCGTTTTCGACAATGACGCTTTTAAACCGGTCTCCCCAGAAATATCCTGTTCTTTCATGCCGTTTATTATAAAAACGGGAAAACTATAATGGACCCAATAATTTAGACTGCCCCTTAAGTTACATTTTGCTATAATTTCGAAAAAAAGAAAATTTACGAAAAGGAGGCAAAATGCGAAAGAAATATAGTCCAAATTTTAAAAGTAAAGTAGCGCTTGAAGCGATAAAAGGCGATAAAACGATGGCGGAG
>JAIQZQ010000030.1 GCA_021777105.1 Candidatus Anammoxibacter sp. | reverse complement strand
CAATATTAAGATTTATAGAGAAAAATAGGCCGGCGATAAAGAAGATACTAAAACAATGCGCAGTATTATGTATGAAACTAGATTAATAAAAGGTAACAGTCTATTTATAGATGGAAGTAAATTCAGAGCTAACGCAGGAGTCGGAAATAGTTGGAACAAAGAGAAATGCGAAGAGAAACTAAAAAAAGTCGAAGAAAACATAGAGAAGATAATGAAAGAAGCCGAAGAGCTGGAGAACCAAGAGTCAGAAGCAGGCTCATTAGTAAAATTAGACGAAAAGCTATTAAAGCAAAAGAACTTTAAGAAGAAGATCAAAGAAATAGTGAAAATAATAGAAGAGACAGGGCAGAAAACATTAAACACAACAGAGCCTGAAAGTGTAAAAGCCAAGAGTAGACAAGGAACCCATGCATGTTATAACGCCCAGAGCAGCGTAGATGAAGAACATGGATTGATAGTAAACGCCGAAGTAGTAAACCAGAATAACGATCTAAACCAGCTAAGCAATCAAATAAGTCAGTCAACAGAAGTGTTAGGAAAAAAGCCGCAAAGAGCAACAAGTGATGCAGGATACTTTAGCTTGCCGGATATAGATAAAGTGGCAAAGGATATAGAAGTAATAATGCCGGATAGAATGCAGGCGCAAAAAGAGAACGATAAGCACGAGTTAAAAGCGTTTAGCAAAGAAGAATTTAAATACGACAAGAGCAGAAATGAATATATATGTCCAGAAGGTAAAATCCTGGAGTGTAAAGGCACAGTACGGACAGAACCAAGAAAGACCAGATATAGAGCCTCAGGAAAAGAGTGTAGAAGTTGTGTTAACTTTAGTAAATGCACAAAAGATAACAGGGGGCGAACAGTAGTAAGAATGAAAGAAGAAGAGCTTCACGAGAGCCTTAAAGAAGTCTACAATAGCCCGAAAGGCAAAGAGAGATATAAGTTGCGTAAAGAAAAAGTCGAATTACCATTTGGGCATATGAAACGCAACTTAGGAGCAGGGCAGTTTTTGACAAGAGGGCTTAAAGGAGTAAATGCAGAGTTTTCGCTATTATCGAGCTGTTTTAATCTATCAAGAATGATGACAATAATTGGAGTCCCAGAGTTGGTATTCCAACTAAAGGCAATGCAAACCTAAGAGAAAACCATAGGGTAGCGCTGATTTCATAATAGCATGGCATATTACACCTGAAAATTCATTTAAGACTGAAGTTGAAGGGCACGTGATTTAAGCAAATTTTATGACGGCTAAAAATTTTTAAATTAATTCTCAAAGTAAAATGCGGGCCAGCAAAACCATTTGACCCAGTCTGATGGGGTTGGGAGCGAGGTAAATAAAACCCTAAAGGGTAAATTCCAACAATACCATGCTGCCGGAGTTAAGGCTTTAGCCTTTTATTCCTCAACTAATTTCGAAAACATAATGCTTTTGAGTATAGAGGAAGGTATGGTCAACAAAAAATTGAAGCGGAAATGCTTAGTCGTTATAGCTTGTTTGGTATGCGGTCTTTATAGTTGCGCTTTCAACGGATACATAAATCATTACTCAGAATAGGCGCTGTTGTTTAAACATTACTCTTTGCATATCTCTGGATATAGTTTTTGGCAACATTCCGGGCATATACTATGTGTAAATTCCGCTTCGGAACGCTCACTTATATAATCTTCAACCTGGCTCCAAAAGCCTTTGTCGTCGCGTATTTTTTTACACGAAGCGCAAATTGGAATGAACCCCTTCAATATTTTTAATTCCGCCATGGCATGCTGTAATTCTTCAATTAATTTTTTGCGTTCAACGGCTTCCAACTGTAGTTGTTTATTGGCTTTTGACAACTCTTCCGTGCGTTCGGCAACTCTTTGCTCCAATTCTCTGTGAGATCCAGTCAACTCAATATTTATATCCTCAAGCTCCTGTTGTATTGCCCGCAAGCGGATGTGAGCCCGCACACGCGCAAGAACCTCTTTTGGTTCAAACGGTTTGGAGATGTAATCAACACCGCCAATGTTGAATGCCTTTTCCTTGTCTAACGGATTAGCGCTGACGCTGAGAAATATAACAGGAATATCACGGGAATCTTCAGATTCTTTCAAACGACGGCAAAGTTCGTATCCATCCAGGCCGGGCATGCGAATGTCCGACAAAACCATTGCCGGCAACTTGGCCTTCATGCTGCGAAGCGCCAGATTTCCATCGTTTGCCGGTCGCACCGTGTATCCCGCCTTATTCAGAATGTCGGATAACAACTTAAGGTCGGACGTGCTGTCATCTACAACCAGCAAGTCTTTATTGCCTGCAATCCTGTTATTAACATTGCTCATTTTGTCTCCTTATTTCAAGTTAAATCATCCAGCGCTGCAAGTAGTTCCTTGTACTGTAAATTTTCAACCATACTGCGCAACTGTTCTCCCAGTTCGTGGTTATAATCGCTTATCATCCCGGCAACTTTAAGGCAGCGCTGATCATTAAGAATAACGGCGGCGTCTTTTAAATCACTAATCAAATCCAGAGGTATATCATTCAATTGGGCCGCATCCAACTCTTCATCATCAGAAATAATATCAGGCTCATGTTTGTCATCGTACACGAAACGCGCCCCAAGATGCCTGGAGAGCGCTTCAAATATATCTGAATCACGGTACGGCTTTCGTATAAAATCATCGCACCCCGCTTTCCGGATCTCTATACGCTCCTCTTCCAACGCATGGGCGGTAAGGGCTATGACTTTGGCTTTATGGCCTGCAATAGTTTTCTTAATCCGGCGTGTAGCCTCCTTGCCGTCCATTATTGGCATACGTATGTCCATCCACACAAGATGAGGCCGCCACTCTTTAAATATAGTTACCGCTTCCTCTCCATTGGCCGCATCCCGAAGTTCAAAACCCAAAGGTTCAAGCAACTTGCGCAGGAGCAACCGGTTTTCAAGTTTATCCTCCGCAATGAGGAGACGAAATTGATGTTGTCCTTCGGCCAGACCAATAACAGGGCCGCGCTGTATCTTGGTGTACAAAAAACGCGCGCCGAGATGCTTTGAGAGAGACTCAAAGATATCCGTGTCACGGTACGGCTTTCGTATAAAATCATCGCAACCCGCTTCAAGAATTTCTAAACGCTCCTCTTCCAATGCATGAGCTGTGAGGGCTATGACCTTGGTTTTGTGTCCTGCAATAGTTTTCTTAATCCGGCGTGTAGCCTCCTTGCCGTCCATTATTGGCATACGTATGTCCATCCACACAAGATGAGGCCGCCACTCTTTGAATATTGTTACCGCTTCTTCTCCATTGATCGCCTCGCGTAGTTCAAACCCCAGAGGTTCCAGCAACTTACGCAGGAGCAGCCGATTTTCAAGTTTATCTTCCGCAATAAGGAGCCGATACAGTTGCTGCCCTTCAGCCAGGCCTGAAACACGTTGTAGCTGTTGTCCCTCGGACGCCGCTTCTAACTTCGATGCTATTTTTACCGGAATCTCAAAGTAAAATACCGATCCTTTTTTACATTCGCTTGTAACCCCTATCCGCCCTCCCATAAGTTCAACAAATTGTTTGCTAATGGCCAGGCCCAGTCCGGTCCCCGCTTCAGTCGCCGGCTGGTCGCCGACTTGTTCAAATGATGAAAATATAATATCCTTATACTCATTGCTAATGCCAATGCCCGTATCCTCAACTTCAAAACGTAAAAGCTCAATATCTTGAGACTCCCCTTTTCCAGTACCGACACGAATATACACACCGCCGTTATTGGTGTACTTGATTGCGTTTGCAATCAAATTAATCAACACTTGGCGCAACTTGCCGGCATCCACGACTATGCTACGGGGGAGATCGTCGGACAGCTTTACAGAAAAGTTTAACCCCTTCTCCTCTATACGCACAGACATTAGTGATTCAAGCTCATACATTAGGTTATGAAGATTAAGCTCCGCATCCTCTTTTATCATATGGCCGGCCTCAATTTTAGAGAAGTCCAGCACATTGTTGATCAAGTTCAACAAATGTTCGCCGCTATTGGAGATTATGTTCAAACTCTCCTTCTGCTCCTCGTTGACATCGGGCTTTTTTTTCAAAATACCGGAGAAGCCGAGTATAGCATTAAGCGGTGTGCGCAGCTCATGGCTCATATTTGCCAGAAATGCGCTTTTGGCGCGGTTGGCCTCCTCCGCTTGCTCTTTTGCTATAGTTGCCCGTGTTCTGGCGCGATGCATTGCCCCGCTCATTAGAGATATTAATGTCCCGTTTACGGAGAAAACCGCCATTCCCAACCAATCGCCCGGATCATCAATGAAAGGGGCGCCGGTCGGCGTCCAAAACAATATTACAATTACGGTAAGGAACGTGGACATCAAACCCGTGTAAAATCCTCCATAAAGGGATGCCGCCATTACGGCCGGATAGAACGTTACCCATGGAATACGCAATTCCAAAGCCCCAAGCGGCCATATCCTCAAGCCGACAGCCACCCCAATAAGAGCTACAGCAACTATATATCTTAAGAATCTATTCTTTGTTGGTTTTTTCTTCGCCATGTAAATCCCATATTTAAGATTTAAAATGTTTTTCCGGCAACTTTATACCAAACTCATCAACCTTTATCGTTATTATATGGTTAACTGTTACACTAAGCAAAAAAAAAACTCGACAGGCGAAGGTGTTGCGTATTTGTTTGTATATTATTAATAATAATACAAATTGCGGCGCTGTTCATCATAAGATTTCGGCTCACTGATTCAGGGCAATGGCGTTGAAATAAGGATGGAGATGGTGGGCATAGGTGTCAGGTTGTGGCTCGTTTAGACCTCTGTAACTGTTGTTTGTATAAGGGATTATGGCAGGTGGTGGTGGGGCTTTCGTCTTCAATGCTATTCCTTCAAACCCCATTCAGGAACCTTTCTATACTCAAAAGCATACAAACCTCGAAAACCTGATCCGCTTGTGTATAGAATGATTGCTTTGGATTGGGGATTTACAGGAAATAGGAGTTTCTAACGCTTTCGCGTTTCAAAACGACGCTTTGGAACAATTCTTAACGCAAAGCTGGGGCTTTGTAACCAGAGCGGAAGACCGTGGTATGGTTACTGGAATGAAACAGGTTTCATGAGCAATTGCGTTCCAAAATCGGAGTTTTGGAACGCTTTAGTGAAAAAACTGTTGCTTTATGTTCGAACCCTAATTCTATGCGCTTCAACTAAAAACAATTTTCCTTTGTAATGATTCATGTCTGAATGGATTGATAAGTAATCTGTTAGGATTATCATAATTTGCTTAATAATTTCAGGGTGGTTTTTCATTTGAAGCGCAATGATGCCGTTATAATTTGCCGGGGGATATGTGACGATATCAGCAAAATCGCCATTCAGGGAAAGCAATATTGTGTCGAGTTGTTGCGCATTTGCAATGACAATTGCATCATTTGATTCAATGGGAATATGATCTTTTAGCCGAAAAACATCAAAGCCGGCAATGGAAAGCTCGTTTATTACAAAATTGGGGACGCAGTGATCTGCAAAAAATCTTAGACTCATTAAACTGCAACCTCAAATTCTGATAGATCGCGGGCGTAATCCAGGCAGCCGGCAATTTGATCTTTTGAGATATCAGGAAATTCTTCTATAATTTCATCAAATGAGCTGCCTGACGCTAGGTAGCCAAGAATCAGGCTAACGGGGATTCTTGTTCCTTTTATTCTCGGTTTGCCACGAAGCACATCAGGCGCGCTTATTATATGTTTTCTCCATTCCGAATCCACTTTATACTCCTTAACCAAAATTGTTGCCGTTACATAATAAAAGACAAAACCATGCATAGCAAAAATAGTTGCCAAATTATACATTTATTATCAGGTTTGGCCTGTTTAAATTATTATCATTTATAACATTATTTTCGTCAATATTTAAATTAGGGAAAAGTTTTGATACGATTCAAATCCGGCGTTTCTAGGGTTGTAACCTAACGCGAAATTTGAGGTTATAAGCCGGGGCTTTGTAACCAGGGTTGTCATCCTTGCCTGTGTAAGGATGCCTGTGTTGCTTTAGAATGCTTTACTCGCCTGCAAAACAGCTGTTTTGCAAAAAATTATTGAAATTTTAGCCCTATTGTTTTAGCATACATTTCTTGGTAAGGGCTCGGAAAGAAATAACCTGGACTTTTTTACCCGCATTTTCAGGCCGACTTTGCCCAATCTTCAATCGCCGAATCCTCAACGCAGCTTTGGCTGCGCATCCGGTTCGGCTCAATCAGATTGAACAAATTCAACCTAAATCTACAGGCAAAAAAGCCCAGGTTATTTCTTTCCGAGCCCTAAATCTGTTTTTTTGCATCTCATTACGTCATCGTTTAATCGCCACGTTCTCTAATTTTGGGCATGATTGATTTGGATACGGGGACCGCTCAAATTACGAATTGGAAGAAGAAATAAATATATAAATGCCATTAAGCCTCTTAAATGAAGAGCAGCTAAGCGCCGCTACAACCAAATTGGGTCACAATATTGTTATTGCCTCCGCCGGCACAGGCAAGACGTCGACTATTGTGGGCCGGATTGCTCACCTCCTGAACTCCAATGTCGCGCCTGAAGAGATTTTATTGCTCACTTTCACAAATAAGGCCGCTGCCGAGATGGTGGGGAGGTTGTCGCGTCTATTCTCAAAGGAGATCGCTTTAAAGATAGAGGCGGGCACTTTCCATGCGGTGTGTTACAGGCTGTTAAAAAAGCGCACTCCAGGCATATTGTTAAAGCAGCAATCCGAGCTTAAGACGCTTTTTAGAAGTATATATGAAAAACGGGACTTTAAGAAGCTTTGCCGCAAGACGCTTGAATACTCCGCTACTTTCCTCTACGATACTTATTCTTTTTATCAAAACACCGAGCTTGAACTCAGTTTTGCCGACTGGATGGCCACAAACTATCCTGATCATGACTGCTTTTGCGATATTTACGAGGATATTTCAACTGAATATGAGCAGATGAAGGATAGCTACGGGTATATCAACTTTAACGATCTGCTTATTAAGACCAGGGAGTTCCTGAATACTGATATATTGGTGAATTTTAAGGAGGTATTGATAGACGAGTATCAGGACACTAACTCTTTACAGGGTTCGCTTATTGATAAGATGAACCCTTATTCTCTCTTTTGCGTGGGGGATTACGACCAGAGTATTTATGCGTTTAACGGGGCTAATATAAACCTGATCGGCTCTTTTTCAAAGAAGTTTACAGACGCAGGGGTCTTTACGCTTAAAAAGAATTACAGATCAACGAGATTGATACTTGCCCTGGCGGACAGGGTTATACAATACAATGACAGGATATACCCGAAAGAGTTGGTGGTTGTGCGGCAAGACGAGCCTAAAAGCCCGGTTTTGCAGGCATTTGATGAACTTTTTGACCAGTATCGCGCTATTTCGCTTCACATCAGGAGGGTTGCGGAAAACTACGAGGACGTGGCTGTGATATTTAGAAACAACTCTTCCGCCGACGGTATGGAGGCGAGTTTAAGGGAGCTTGGGATATCATGCAAACGGCGGGGCGGCAACAGTTTCTTTGACGCTAAAGAGGTTAAGGCTCTTTTTGATATCTTCTCATTTTTTGTGAATCCGAAAGATATGATGGCGTTTATTCACATCTTTGAATACGCAAAAGGTATTGGAAGCGCCACTGCAAAGGATATCTTCGAGGCGTTAAAAAACATTGGGCGCGGATCGGTTTACGAGGGCATTATGCGGCCCGACGTTACTATTAAAAATCCGTTTGAAAAACGCAAGGTTAATTACCAGCTCGCTCTTTTTGATGATTTTGAAGAGCTGGAAAACGGCCCCAACTTTGAGGGGCTTGGCCTTGATCCTAAGATATTGGAAAGTCCCATACTTAAACACCCGAAATTTAACGAGGAGAGCGCGAAATTCTTTAATGATTTCTATTTGTTGCATAAGAGGATAAATCGGGTTGAAAAACCGCCTTCCATGGTTGATGCGATTGAGGAATCAAACATCTACAAATGTATAGCGGATGACCTGGCCGGCAAACGGTCGCTAAAAAAAGACGGGACTGTAGACAAGGAAGTAAAGGAGAGGGCTCTTTTAAGCATTAAGAGGAAGGTTATGCTTATAAGAAATCTGTCAAAAAGCTACTCTAATAATAGACGTTTTTTAAACGCTATGGCGCTTGGCTCAAGCGAGCTTTCAAAAGGCGAGGGTGTCAATCTATTAACCGTTCACGCAAGCAAGGGTTTGGAGTTTAACGATGTTTATATTATGGACTTGATGGAGGGGCGTTTTCCAAACACAAAGTTGGCGGCCAAGGGCGGTAGCCTTGAAGAGGAGAGGCGGCTGTTTTATGTCGCGGTTACAAGGGCAAGAAACAGGTTGTGGCTCTCGTACGCAAAGGAGGACAGGGTGAAGAAGATAAAATTTAAGCCATCGCTGTTTTTATATGAGGCCGGCTTGATAAAGACGCAGGGGGATTAGAAGGGGAGATTACTTTTCCGGCTTGTTCAGGATCGGGATGTTGAATGAAAACACGCTTCCTTTGCCTGCCTGGCTTTCAACCCATATTTTGCCGCCATGATGTTCGACAATCTGTTTGCAGATTGACAGGCCCAGGCCCGTGCCTGACGGCATATCGTCTAACGTGTCATGCGCCTGTTTGAATTTTTCAAACACCACGCCAAGTTTGTTTTCAGGTATTCCTATGCCTGTGTCGATAACTCTAACCACAATTTTGCCGTCGCCTCCGCATGTTTTGCATGTGACAGTTCCTGTGTGGGTAAATTTAGCAGCGTTTGATATCAGGTTAATAACAACCTGCATCAGCCTGTTCTTATCTCCAGTAACATTTGGAAGGCCGTCTTCATACTTTTTCACAAATTTCACGTCTCCCTGTTCAAAAAAAGAGGATGTTGCCAAACATGACTTTTCAACTATCTCGTTGATGGACAACGGCTCCATCCTCCATTCAACACTGCCGGCTTCCATCTTTGCAATGTCCAGCACGTCGTTTATAAGGTCTGTCATTCGCTCGCTTTCGGATATTATAATATCAAGGCTCTCTCTTACCAGCTCTTTTGCGTCGTCAATTTTTCTGTTTTTAACTTCAATCTGAGGAAGCAAAAGTTTATAAAGCCGTTTTTCCATCATTTTTGCAAACCCAATTACCGAGGTTAAAGGCGTTCGCAATTCATGGGAAACAGATGAGATAAAATCCGTCTTCATTTTGTCCACGGCGACTTCAGTGGAGACGTCTCTAAAGCTAAAAACAAATCCTTCAAGGAAATTATCAACTGATATGGGAGACATTATAATTTTTAAATAAACTCCGTTTTCAAGCTCTGCCCGCCGTCTTAACTTCTCGCCGGGATTGTTCATCATTTCAGCTATTGCGTCATGTACGTTGGGGTTGTCAATGACTTCGGAGATGTTTTTATTGATAATGTTTTTGTCGTCTTTATTAAAGAAACTAAAAAACGGAGTGTTTACGTGCGTTACCTTTCCAAAGCGGTTTATAAGAACTATGCCGTCCGTCATATTCTCAAGTATAGCGTTCATGCGGCTTCGTTTTTCTTCAAGCTGCGCGCTCTTTCGCTCAAATTCAGTCTGGTTTGCGGCAAGATCCGAATAGACGCTCTCCAATTGTTTAATGACGGACTTGAAGACTTTCTCCTGAATTTCGTACTCTTTTACTTTCTGTGCGAGTTCATCGTATGTGGGCCTGTTTTTTTCATTTAGAGGCATAATTTTGTTGGGGCTCTTTCTCGCCTGATTTTGATGGATATTAATAAATCATATAAATAGCGGCTCCGGCAAGGGCGCCTGCGCCGCTAAAGAGCCTTACTATGGGCGATTTTAAAATATTCACAATACTCATATCTATAATAGCTTAAGAGTGCTTGGTTAAAAAAATCGCTCAATTTAGGCTGGAATAAGCGCTTTTTAAGAATAACCGGATACTCAGGGATAATCAAGGTTAAACTAAGGACAGTATGGCAAGCATTGCGGCCATGAGAAAATCGTATCTTTAATCCTGATTTTTAACTATAATATGTTTTAAATTTATTCAGCCGCAGCCCTCTTGACCGTGCCTGCTATTAGATAGTTGCGCTGAATGACAATTTATTTCATTTAGTTGATTTAACATACATAATAATTACATATCAGGGGTTGATTATGGAAGAGATTGATTCGGCAACTCTCATTATAGATATTGTAATCATCATATTCTCTTCATTTCTATTCGGCATCTTTGCGCACAAACTCAAGCAGTCCGTCATATTTGCCTACATTATGGTCGGCATCCTGATTGGGCCGCACGGCCTGGCTTTAATCAGCAAAATAGGCGAGGTAAACTCCCTGGCCGAGATTGGGGTCGCTCTGCTTATGTTCATTATAGGGATTGAGTTTAAATACTCAAACATAGGCAGTATATGGAAGGTCATTATCTTTGGCGGTATTTTTCAGGTCACATTCATGATCGGCGCGGGGTTTGGCCTATCAACGTATATGGGATGTTCAACCGTTGATTCAATTATGCTGGGCATGATCGGCTCGGTAAGCAGCACAATGATTGTGGTAAAGATATTGACTGAACGCGATGAGTTGGAGGAGCTGCATGCCAAACTAATGGTGGGGTTGCTTATTGCCCAGGACCTGGCGGTTGTCATAATGGTGACGTTTATAATAAATTTTAAAGAAATTGAGAGCGGAAATGTTTTGAGCGTCGCAAAAGCCCTGGGGTACGGCATGCTGGCCGTTACCGGCATTGTGTTTGTGGGCAGAAAGCTTTTGCCGAAAGTCATGTATTTGATTGTAAAAACGAAAAGCAAGGAGATGTTTTTGCTTTCAATATTTTCGTTTGCAATAGGCATATCCGTAACCACTCATTTGTTAGGTCTCTCTTTTGCGCTTGGAGCGTTTATAACAGGTTTCATGCTCTCCGAGGCTGAGTACAATCTTGAGATTTCTACGTTAATAAGGCCGTTAAAGGATATATTTGTGGTTATATTCTTTGTGTCGGTGGGGTTGTTTATCGATCCCAGGGTTTTACTGGCGAATATTCCCTTGGCTCTGACAATTCTGCCGTTAATAATTTTGGCAAAATTTGTTGCATGCGCAATTCCGGTGTGGGTTTTTGGCTATAACGGCAAGACTGCGGTAAAAGTGGGCCTGGGTTTGACGCAAATCGGCGAATTTTCATTTGTGATGCTAACAATGTGCCATCAGCACGGGCTGCTTGAGCCTTCAACTTTCTCCGCCACAATCGCGGCGGCGTTGTTCTCAATAATATTGACGCCGGTTGCTATAAACAATTCAGACAGGGTATACACGTTCTTCACCAAAACTTTGCCGTTCGGCAAGGTTTTGAAATATATCCCTCATTATAAACATGCAATTAGCGTTGATGATAAAAAACAGGTTTCCAATCATGTGATTATCTGCGGCTGTGGAAGCTCAGGCTCAAAAGTGGCCAATGAATTGAAGGGCAAATATGAATTGGCCATTATAGAACACGATATTCAGACTTTTGAGAAGATAAGCGCCGCCGGCTTTAAATGCTTTTACGGCGACGCTATTAACCATCATCTCCTGATCAAGGCGCGCGTGGCCACGGCAAGCATACTGATACTCTCGTTTCCGGATATTGACGCAAAAAAGATCGCCACAAGATACGCTAAGGTTTACAATCCGGATATTATGGTTATTGCGAGGGCAAGGGGAGAGACCGAAAAAACAGAATTGCATCATATTGGAGTTGACCATGTTATAATTCCACAGTCGTTGGAAGCGTTGGACATTATAAGCAAGGTGATCAGTTGAGAGCGAAAAGCGCAGAGAGCGTGGCGCGGAGATCAAAGCGCAGAGAGCGAAAAGCAGATAGCAAAGCAAAAGATGCCGGCCGGCGGTTGCTGATGGGTTCGTTACGCTTAATCCCTCCTACTATTTACTGAATACTGCTCTATTTGATAAAAATATCACCCACAAAACAAGCGGCGTAAATGTTTAGAAAAGCGAAAATAAGAGTAAAATTGCTTCTGGCTTTTTTAATGGTAAGCATTCTTTCCATTATTATCACAGGCTTGCTTGGCTATACAAACGCCAGAAAATCATTGGAAAAGGTCTACTTTGACCAACTCACCGCAATCCGCGAAACAAAAAAGCGGCAGATCGAAACGTACTTTAACCAGATCAACAACCAGATAATAACGCTTTCAGAAGACCAAATGGTTGTTGACGCGATGAACAATTTTAAGACCGCGTTTTACAATATTGAAAACGGCGGCAACATTGCCGAACACAGGGCAAATCTTAAAGATTATTATATAAACGACTTTCTTAAAAAATTAGACGCCAATGTAAAGATTGAGGGAGATATTGGGCAATATCTCCCAAAAGACGAACGCGCCGTGGAGCTGCAATATCATTACATATCGGACAATCCAAACCCCACAGGATCAAAAGACGATCTGAAAAAAGGCAATGACGGCTCGGAATACAGCGAAGCGCACGCAAAATACCACCCTATAATCCGCAACTATTTAAAAAGGTTCGGCTATTACGATATATTTTTAATTGACGAGAAAACAGGGCGCATAGTATACAGCGTATTTAAGGAAGTCGATTTCGGCACAAGCCTTTTAACCGGGCCATACAACGACACTAACTTTGCCGCGGCTTTTAACGCCGCGCGCGACGCCAAAGATAAGGGTTTTGTCAAACTTGCCGATTTTGAGCCTTACGCCCCTTCATACGCTGAACCTGCGTCATTTATCGCCTCGCCAATCTTTGACAACGGCAAAAAAATAGGAGTTTTAATTTTCCAGATGCCTATTGATGAGATCAACCAGGTAATGACCGGCAATCATAACTGGCGAAATGAGGGTCTTGGAAAAAGCGGCGAAACTTATATCGTGGGCTCGGATTATAAAATGCGAAATGACTCCAGATTTATTATTGAAGAGCCTGCCAGATATATTGCTTTGCTTGAAAAAATTGGGGTGGACGCCAACACTTTGAATTCAATCAAACATCATTCTACTTCCATTCTATATCAGGGTGTGTTTACCGACGCGGTTGAAGACGCTTTAATCGGAAACACCGATACTAAGATAATGGATGATTACAGGGGCATTCCAGTGTTAAGCTCATACACACCGTTAAATATTTATGACGTTAAATGGGTAATGATCTCTGAAATTGACATGGACGAGGCTTTCTCTTCAGTTCATAAATTGCGAAACAAGATCCTGTTTATAATGATAATTATTTCCGGCGGGGCGGTTTTGTGCGGATTCCTGATGTCAAGCCTGATCTCAAAACCTATACTTGTGTTAACAAAAGGCATTAAGGACGCAAAAAAAGGAGAGCTTCCCAAAGAGGTAAAAATTGCCGGCGATGATGAAATTGGGCAACTATCGGAATCGTTTAACCAGATGATAGGGGAGTTAAAGAGTTCAAGAGATGAGCTGATTTCGTCAAAAAATTATATTGAAAATATTATTAAGAGCATGATTGATTCGTTGCTTGTGATGACGCCGGACGCGGTGATTAGAACCGCGAACAAAGCGGCGTGCGAGTTGCTCGGGTACGGCGCGGATGAGCTGGTAGGGCTCTCGGCAAAAAATCTTTTGCCGATTGACGATCAAATATTTAGCAAAACCGGGTTGGAAGAGTTGTTTAAGAAGGAATATATCACAAGCGCGGAAAAGATCTTTTTAACAAAAGAGCGTAAAATGATACCAGTGGCTTTTTCATGCTCAGTCATGTATGATGATAATAATAATAGGGCGCAGGGAATTGTTTGCATAGCGCAGGATATAACAAAACGCAAACAGACCGAAGAGCATATACGAAAACTGCACCGGTCGATTGAGCAAAGCCCAAGCGTTATTATAATCACGAATATTAACGGCCATATTGAGTATGTAAATCCTAAATTCACTGAGATAACCGGTTATACGTTTGATGAGGTTATGGGTAAAAGTCCACGGATACTAAAATCGGACCAAAAGCCGCTTGAAATATATAAAGAACTATGGGCAACAATTTCAGCCGGCAAAGAGTGGCGAGGGGAATTTCATAACCGGAAAAAGAACGGCGAGTATTATTGGGAGTCGGTCTCTATCTCTCCTATTAGAGACTCTAAAGGCGTTATCACCCATTTTGTCAAGGCGGCGGAAGATATTACCGACCGCAAACGCGCTGAAGAGAAGCTTAAATTAACGCAGGATCAGTTAGTGCATGCTGAAAAGCTGGGCGCGGTTGGAAGGTTGTCGGCGTCTATCGCACATGAATTCAACAACCCTATTTGCGGCATTCGCAATGTTTTGGAGCGAATATTAAAAAAAACCGCAATTGATGAATACAATAAAGAGTTTGTTGACATGGCCATAGTCGAATGCAACAGGGTTGCCGGTTTGATAAAAGATCTTCAGGGATTTAATCGGCCTTCCGCGGGAGTTTTGGTTCGCACTAATATTCATAAAGCAATTGATGATATATTGCTGCTAATGCGCAAAAAACTTGAAACCAGAAAGATTGCGCTAAATAAACATTACGCCGCGAACCTGCCGGACATCATGGCCGTTAACGACCAAATAAAGCAGGTTATATTGAATTTGCTCAACAACGCGGAAGAGGCTATACCTGAAAAAGGCGGAACGATAACTATTGAAACCGTTCCGCTTGAGGAGAAAATTGAAATTCGCATTAAGGACACGGGACAAGGCATAAAAGAGGAGAATCTTGAGCGCGTTTTTGAGCCGTTTTTTACAACAAAACCGGGTGTCAAAGGCACAGGCCTCGGCATGTCGATTAGTTACGGCATTATTAAACGCCACGGAGGCGAAATAACGGTTAATAGCATACTTGAAACCGGAACCACGTTTACAATTTCATTGCCAAAGGAGGCTGCCGCACAATGAAAAATTATTCCATCCTGGTTGTTGACGACGAAACCTTAATTCGCAAAACAATCGGAGCTGATCTAAAAGACAAAGGTTACAACGTCTCTCTTGCTGAAAACGGAGAGACTGCGATAGAGATGTTAAAAGAGGTTGAGTTAGGAAAGAAAGGGGACGCGGGGGCATCCGCCGCGACTTCGGGGGCCGAAGACCATCCGGCGCAATTCGATCTGGTCATTACCGATCTTGTCATGGAAGGCACTGACGGTATGGAGGTGCTTAAAGAGGCAAAAGAGAAGCATCAGGAAACGCAGGTAATCATATTAACCGGTTACGGCAACCTTGATTCGGCCATAGAGGCTCTCAGGCTCAAAGCCGACGACTACTTGCTTAAGCCGTGCAGCGAGGACGAGTTGCACTTCAGGGTTGTTCGTTGCCTGGAGAGGCTGGAATACCAAAGGAAGATAAAACTTTTTGAAAACATACTGCCTGTATGTTGCGTATGCAAAAATATACGCGACGATACCGCCGGTGAACAGGGAAGCGGAGACTGGATGCCGATGGAAGTTTATATGCATAATAAGACCAACATTGACGTTACTCACACTTACTGCCCTAAATGCTCAAACGATTTAATGAGCCAGGTGGTAAAACATTTTTAAGGCCGTGTTTATAAATCACTTTTGACCGGCCTTGACATCTACGGCTCCCTCTTTTGCTAAACCCAAAATAGCGTTAACAATAGTCACGGCCACGGCGCTGCCGCCTTTTCTGCCGATGTTTGTAATGTGAGGCAGCTTTGTCAGGCTTAACGCTTCTTTTGATTCCGCCGCGCCTATAAAACCAACCGGCGTTCCAATAATCAGCGCCGGCAATACCTTGCCTTTGTCAATCAAGTCCATAAGGTGAAACAGCGCCGACGGCGCGTTGCCTATAGCGGCAATGCCGCCTTCCAGTTCCTGTATCGAAGCGTCTATCGCGGTAATTGCGCGAGTCTTGCCTTCCTTCTTAGCCTGCGCGGCCACAAACCTGTTTGCTATTTTACAGACAACTTTGCCGCCGAACCGCCTGGTCAGCTTTTTGTTAATGCCCGCCTTAACCATATTTACGTCTGTTACTATGGATTTACCGTCGCAAATAGCGGCAATGCCGGCCTCAACCGAGCCGGGAAAGAATATAAAGTTTCTTCCATATTCAGGGTCGCCTGTAGTGTGTATAATCCTTTTAATAACGGGAAGATTAATTTCAGGAATATTTTCCGTCCCGATAATATCCAGAAGCTGATCTATTGTGGTAAAACTCTCTTTAAATATTGAGTCCGGATTGGCAATATACGAATCAGTTGGTTTCCCGCTTTCATTCAAGCCGTCGTCGTCGCAATTTAGGCGCAAGGCTTCATTAATTCTGTCTGTGGCAATCTGGGCAATGCGCTCGTCCGGGCCAAGGTTGTTTGCGTAAACGAATTCAACGCCGGGGTATCTCTCTTTATGTTTATCTATCTCCTCCGGTATATCGTTTTTGGCATGATTGCCGCTGAACAGGATCAGAGGGAAAATTACAACACGTTTTGCGCCTTCATTAACAACCTTGTCTATTGTCTCAAACAAGCCTGGTTTTGCCAGCTTCAAAAAAGCCGATTCCACGCTATCCCACTTGTTCGTAATCTTTAGCATGTCAACAATCTTAAAAAGACCGTCGTTTCCGCTGTTAACGTTGCTTCCATGAGCCAACACTATTATGCTTGTTTTCATTTTACCTCCGTTGCCGCAATAAGAAACCACAACCTACTTGCCTGCTTTTCCATTTCTGCGCTCTTCAAGCGCGGCAGTCATTTCATTCAAAAGTTCAGCCGGGTACAATTTTCCGGCCAATGCGTTGCGAACGTTTTTGCTCGCATTTTTAAGCTCGGCGACGCTCTTTTCGTCCGTCACCGGCACAATCTTGACGCCCGCGTCCTTTAACAGTTTGAGGGAATCATCATTGTCCCTCCTAATCAATTTTAAAAGACGATCCGAGTGTGTTTTAAACGTCTCTTTTAACAAAACCTGATGCTCAGGCGATAACTTGTTGAATTTCTTTTTTGTTATTAATATTGCCCCGGTCGCGTCAGCCATGGGTAGATCCAACATATAGCCAACCTTTGTAAACCACTGCAAAGCTATGATGCCTAAGGGCGAAACATATACGCTGTTGACAAGCCCTGTTTGCAGGGACGTCATAACATCGGTTAATGTAAGCGCTATGGGGGACATGTCAAGGGCATCAAACAGCGCCTTTGCCAAGGGGTCTCCTTCCCACATCCACATTTTTGTGGCTTTCATCTCATCCACTGTTTTCACGTTTACCGCTGAATAGAAATACACAAAACCCACTTCCGTCCAGCCAAGGAACACATATCCCTTTTTCTCAAAATTTTCCACAAACCTGCCGGTAAATTTTTCGCGTATATAATCAACTTCGTCATAATTGTCAATAAAAAACGGCAAATCCAGTATTCTCACCTCAGGCAACACCTCGCCAAGTCCCACTCCTGTAAAGCCGGCGCAATGAGTCTGGCCGATACGCATCTTCCTTACCACGTCTTTTTCATCGCCCTGCACTCCGCCCGCGTATATCTTCAGCCTCAACGAGCCGCCGCTCTTTTCATCAAGCTCCTTGTCTATATCTCTAAGCACATTTGTCCATGTCGATCCCTCAGGCGCAACCGTGGCAAATTTAATTATGCTTGGAGCCTTGGCGTAACAATTAAACGCGTCAAAATTGCCGGTCGCAAAACACGAAACAACAAAAAATAAGACGCAAACCGGAATAGAAATTTTCATTTTTTTCATTTTAATGTCCCCTTAACATTAACAATGACAAAATTTAGTATCCTAGCAAATAAGTTTTGACAAAATTCGTCAAAAGATTTTTGTAAATACTGCTTCAGTTTTTAACCTTTTTTACTTTTTCATCTTACCCGGGTTCGGCTACTATGCGGCAAAATGATATTGCCGTGAACAACCGCGCGCAATGATCCATTGTCGGGATGTTAATTAGAAATACAATTCCTTGTCTTTTAGCAGTTTCACCGCTTTGGCCCTGGCTATTTCGTTTACAAGCCTTTGTTCCGGCAAGATGTCGCCCGGCGCTTCAATTGCCTTTTTCAGGAGCGAAGTGTAAAGCTCAACGTCCTGCGTTTGAACAGCGTGAAATTTAGCGAACAAAACATGGCCTAATAAAAACTTGTCGCCCGAGATCTCGACAAACTTGTCAAAATGCGCCACTGCCTTATCCGGGTCGCCGCCAAACATCTTTGAGCGGCTGCCGTAGAACACTGCAAAAAACATATGCGGGGCTCCGTAATAGTAATTTTCATCAAGCTCAAGAACCCTTTGCATCATAGCCTCCACCTTGCCCATGTCGGCTATAGCCGACAAAGAGTTGCGGCTTATGTTTATCAGGCTGCCCCACGCGTTTGTCGTCCAGAACAAAACCGGCACATCAGCTTTTGTCAGAGCTTTTAGCCCTTTGGTTAGATCGTCAATGTTGCCGTTGAGGCTGTCTCTAAACGCTTTTTTGCGACTTAAAGCTCTCAAACCGTAATCTCTGGCCCTGGCGTAAAATATCTTCGCCCTTTCAGGGTCTTCATCCTCAACAAAACCCAAAGCATATCCTGTAAAACCCTGAGCCGCCAGAAACAGCATATTTTTGTTTTTAGGATCGCCCAGTATCAAACCTTCAAGCAGTTTCATGTCGGCCATAATTGCTTGCTCGGCCAAGGCAAGATCCTGTTCCTCGTAAAGCGAGGCCACCCCATATTTTAGCACCGCCCCGGTTGATCTGATGGTAAACCTCTCCAGGCTGCAACCGGTTGCCGAGAAAATGAACAAAACAAAAAAAGCCGCCAAATATTTGCTTCTAATATTTCTTTTCATCATTGCATTCTCCCTCCCTAAAAATTATTAAATTTACGGACACTGCTTTGTCAAGCTGAACCGCCGCCCATTGATTTTAACAGCCCGGCTGCAAGATCGGGGTTCTCGGCAAAATGAATGTGAGTGTACGATGCCAACACACCATTTTTAAAAAGCCCGTCGGTTTTCGTTTTGCCTTTCCTGCCTTTTTGAATCTTATACGCAAACGGCAGGGTTTTGTCATCCGCGTCGATTAAGGACGACCAGTGAAACTCGTGCGCCCTGAACTCCTCGCCTTTTTTGCGCAAAATATTATCCGCAATGGAATGCGCCGTTATATACCCAAGCCCCTGCCTCCTGTTTTGCATTTTAGAGCCAACTCCAAAAACACCACACATTATATATGACTTTCCGGCACAGTCAACCAACTTATCCAGCAAATACATCATGCCCCCGCACTCCGCGTAAACAACAACCCCCTTGTCGCACGCTTTTTTAACCGAGCCGCGCATCGCTTTATTAGCCTCCAGCTCAGCGGCAAACAGCTCAGGGAAGCCGCCGCCGATATACACGCCGTCAATTTCCGGCGGCAGAGTCTTGTCATAAAGCGGGCTGAAATAACACAATTCCGCCCCTAACGCCTCAAGCAGCTCCAGATTGTCCTGGTAATAGAAATGAAACGCCTTATCCATAGCCACGGCGACCTTCACCCTTTTTCCGGAACGATCTTTATTAACCGGAAAAACACAATTGTTAAACTTTGGAAATTCGCCGGCCTGGTTTGCGATATTCAATAATTTTTCCACATCCAGAGTTTGAGCCATCTGATCCGCTATTGATTTACAGAACTCATTTGCCGTGTTTTCATCATCCATTTCACAGGAAGGAACAAGGCCCAGATGCCTCTCAGGGATAGCGATCTCCATGTTTTTAGACAAATACCCCAGCACGGGAATATTTACCGCGTTTTCAATAGACGACTTTATTGCGTTAAAATGGTTTTCGCTCCCGATCCTGTTTAAAATAAACCCCTTAATCTGAACGTCCGGATCAAACCGCGCAAACCCCAGGGCCACCGCGCCGGCGCTTTGCGCCATTCCCTTGGCGTCAATCACAAGGATAACAGGCGTGTTCAAAACTTTAGCCAAATAAGCGGAACTCCCTTTTTCAGGCTCATTAAGGTTTCCGTCAAACAGCCCCATCACTCCTTCAATGATTGAAACCCGGGCCTTAACGGCCGTTCTGTGAAAAAGTTCCCTGCATGCGTCGTCGTTCATCATCCATGTGTCGAGATTGCGCGACCGGTTGCCCGTGGTCGCGTAATGGTGGCTGATATCAATATAATCGGGCCCTGCTTTAAATCCCTGCGTGTTATATCCGCGTTGCCTAAGCAACGACATTACGCCCAGGGCAACGGTAGTCTTGCCTACGCCGCTGTGAACCCCGGCGATCATGACCCTGCTTATCTTATCTTTCTCATCGCAAATATGTGAATTAGTATTTTTCATCTTGTTAATCACTTCCGCTAATTCCCCCTTCCTTGATGGGAGGGGTTAGGGGAGGGTGAAAAGAATCTCTCAATTTAGTTTATAAAATGAATCTTAAAATCGCCCAATTAAAATCAAAGCTCCAAATCCGAACGCAATTGCCACAAACGAGCTTGCTCGCACAAGGCGCGCCGCATTCTTTATCTTATCCACTGACAAAGCTTCTATCTGATCTCCGATAAACGGCTTGTCTGATATTTTTCCATCGTATGAACAAGGGCCTCCCAGTCGTATTTGCAAAGCCCCGGCAAATGCGGCCTCGGATATGCCGCTGTTTGGGCTTGGGTGTTTTTGCCCGTCGCGTATTGATATCCTGATCGAATTGTAAAACCCAAAACCGCAAATAAATGAAGCAACCGCGATTATTGCCCTCGCAATCCTGGCCGGCGCAAAATTAGCCGCGTCGTCAAGCCGGGCCGAAGCCCAACCAAGACGCAAATATTTCTCGTTCTTGTAGCCCACCATGGAATCAAGAGTGTTAACAGCCTTGTACGCCATGGCAAAAGGAGCCCCGCCTATAAACGCGTAAAAAAGAGGAGAAATAATCCCGTCAACCATGTTTTCCGCCAGGCATTCAATACAGGCGCGG
Source organism: Candidatus Anammoxibacter sp. (assembly GCA_021777105.1). GTDB lineage: Bacteria > Planctomycetota > Brocadiia > Brocadiales > Anammoxibacteraceae > Anammoxibacter_B. The sequence continues at coordinate 45,033 of JAIQZQ010000030.1, read as the reverse complement.
CTTATTTCTTCCCTATCCATTTCAGCGGTGTCACGGCCCACAATATACGACAGCTCTTTCCTGGCCCGCAAAATATTATCAGCCTCCAGCAACGCCGTAATCTTATCCGCCTCATTTGTTAGGCAACGCGCGGACAATGCAAAATAGATTATTACAGAGCCGGCCGCAATATCCGCAAATTGCCCATAGACGGCTATCGCGTCCACAATTTGAGCAACCGCAAAATATACTATACCAACCACAAAGCACGCAAGCGCGGCTCCCGCAACCCTTTCGTGAACGCGCGTAAATCTAAGGAGTCTTTCAGTCGAAGCGATAAGCCGGCCAATGCCTCTGACCGGATGCGGGAACCAATAAGGATCTCCAAGAATCAGATCCAAAACCCAGGCAATCAGTATCTGTATTGCGATTAAATTTATGCCTAAACTTTCCATTGCCCCGCGCGTGAATAGTTATCTTAAAACGTAAAATGAACACTTATTTTAGTTATATAAGAAGCAAAAGCAACATATTTGTAAACACACATGCGAGACCAAGGCGGCAAATACCGCAATACGTAATTTTCAGCCTTGTTTTTGGGTATTTGCCGGTGTAAAATAATGTATATTCATTGTAGAAACATGCCAATCGTAATTATCAGGAGGTTGTTATGCAAATTCAGGTTCAGAAATGGGGCAACAGCCTGGCTTTTCGTTTGCCTAAATCTTACGCCGTTGAAGCAAATGTTAAAGAGGGCGCGACAGTGGATCTTTCATTTAAAAACGGAAAATTAATCATAACTCCTTTAAAAGAAGATGTTTACACCCTTGACGAACTGTTATCAAAAGTAACTGACGATAATATTCATAAAGAAAGTTTTATAGGCAAATCTGTTGGACGGGAATTATGATAAAAACAAATATCTTTGCTCCTGATTGCGGCGATGTAGTTTGGATCAATTTTGATCCCCGTTCCGGTCATGAGCAAGCAGGTAGACGACCGGCCCTTGTTTTATCTCCGCAAAAATATAACCTTAAAGTTGGATTGGCAATATTTTGCCCTATAACAAAAAATATAAAAGGGTATCCTTTCGAAGTCTTAATCCCAAAATGCTATAAAATCTCCGGAGCTATATTGTCGGACCATGTAAAAAGCTTTGATTGGCGAGCAAGGGAAGCTGAATTTATTTGCAAAATTACTGATAAAATAATTGATGAAGTTTTAAACAAACTTGGAGCTTTGTTAACAAAAAAATTGCGAAATTAGTATAAAAGAGCTTATATTTCAGCCTTGTTTTTGGGTATTTGCCGGTGTAAAATATACACTTTCATTCTTGTTTTAATATTCATGTTTTGAAATGTAAAACTGCGTTGGAAACTCCTGTTTCCAATATTTAATTGATTAAACTGTTTTTGTTTCGCAAAGTCGCGCTTTTCGAAATATTTGGGGATTTAAATGATATTAGAAACTTTGGTGGTGGGCGCTCTGGAAGTAGGGTGTTATATTATCGGCGACAAAGCAGGCAAAGAGGTTGCTATTATCGACCCGGGCGGAGACGCTGATTTGATTGAGCAAACACTGGAAAAAAACGGGTTTAAACCTGTGTGCATCATTGCCACACATGGTCATTTTGACCATATCGGGGGGGCTGCGGCGCTGCAGAAATCAATCAATTGCGACTTTTTAATAAGCGCAAAAGACCTTTTTCTGGTTGAAAATATTGCTGAACAAGCCGCCTTTTTTGGATTTGCAGAGGTAGACAAACCAAAAGTCGGCAGAACTATAAAAGATCAAGACACAATAGAGGTAGGCGGCTTGCGCATAAACGTGCTTGACACGCCTGGCCATACTCCTGGAAGCGTATCGCTTCAAGCCGGAAATTCCGTTTTTGTGGGAGATACGGTATTTCAGGGCTCAATAGGGCGAACCGACCTGCCGGGCGGATCATATGATACCCTAATCAACTCTGTAAAAGAGAAGTTGTTCACTCTTGACGACAATACCGAGCTTTTTCCCGGTCACGGCGGTTCAACTACCATGAAACACGAAAAGAAATTTAACCCGTTTTTAAATACCCTGGTTCTTTAGACTCCAAAAATTCGATTTTATCAAAATTACGCAAAGGGCGGCGCTAAAGCCGCCCTTCCATTCCCGCCGATTGTTTTCTAAATTTACTGCAACAGGAATTACTAATAGCGCTCCTTAACAGAGGAGCCCTTACTTTGAACTTAACAAAATAAAAAAATTTGCGGTAGGCTCTTTTTCTTGACTTAAAAACAGAAATTATTATATTAGGGCTCTATAGAGAAAAAACAGCTGTCTATGGAGGGGGGCTGTTTTTTCAAAATAAGCAATATTCTAATTAACGAAAGGGGGGAATCGACAAATTCCAAAATTAGGTTAAACTATTTAAAATCCAATTAAATAGTGGCGCGGGCATCATTGCCGGTGTTTTAGTTGGTCACAGGCTGGATGCCTGCGCCACTATCAATCACCCAATGTGTGATTTCGTATATTTAAAGAAAGGAACTATTCAAAGTGAGAAAAATTATTAAAGGGGCTTTGTTTTTTATAGTTGGACTAGCTTTTAGCGGAGTTATATCCGGCTATGCGCAGGCTCAATCAATAGATGAATTGAGCAATCAGATTAACGATATGTCTAATCAGATAACCGCGCAACAGGAGCAGATAAGCAAATTAAACGCTAAACTTGAACAACAAAGCGGCAACCAGGGATTTGTGCGCGAAGACCTTGACAGCATTGTGGGCAACAAAGTTGAAGATTATATGAAAAGCCATGCTCAAAATCCACACACCTTTCACTCAGGCTATAACAAGGGTTTTTATATCAGGACAGACGACAATAAATATAGTTTAAGAACAAACGGCATGCTGCAATTTTGGTACTCTTATGATGATAATGACAGCGACGAAGACTCCAGCGGGTTCAAGGTTCATCGCGGAAGGCTTAAATTCTCAGGCCACGCGATTGATCCGCGTTTAAAATATATGTTGCAGCTTGAAACCAGGTCAACCGGAACAAAGGACGGCAGCAAGGCGGTTGAAATGCTCGATTTCATTGGCGATTTCTCTTATATGCCCCATCTAAAGTTCAAATTTGGGCAATGGAAAGTGCCGTTTAACACACAAAAAATGACCTCCGCCGGGAAATTGCAGATGGTTGACAGGTCGGAAGCAGACGACGAGTTCTCCCTTAACAGGCAACTCGGCGTTATGGTTTACGGCGATTTTTTTGAAGAAAAACTTGAATACTACTTTGGCGTGTGGAACGGAAACTTTAGAAATGAAAAACATAACGACAACAACGAACACTTATGGATATTTAGAACCGCATATAGTCCTTTAGGAAATTTCGGCGGATCTGAAAGCGATTTGGAGTATTCTGAATCGCCGTTGGCCCTTATAGCGGCGGCGGTTGCGGTTGACAGTGAAGATGTTTCGCTTAATTTAAGAGAGATAGGCGAGGTAGAGACTGACGAGACTGACAAAACACAGTTTGTAGGCGAGATTGGATTTAAATATAAAGGCTTCTTCTTCCTCAGCGAATATTATTGGAGGAAAAGGAGCGGGCTGGAAAGCTCAAATCTTTTTGATCATGGATTTTTTGCGCAAGCCGGCTACTTCCTTATCCCTAAAAAGCTTGAAATTGCCGGCAGATACTCAATGATTGACTTTGACGACGAGCTTGAAGAATCAGCCGTTAGGGAGACATCCTTTGGCCTAAACTATTACTTTGTGGGCCATAAGTCAAAGTTGCAATTTAACGCTATACGATTTGATGAAGAAGAGGACGTGGATGACGAGATAGACTATACTTATAGACTGCAGTATCAAATGGCATTTTAGACAAATCTTCATTAACGTTGTATTAAAATCAATCCGGGGCGGTAAATCAGGCCGCCCCGCTACAATTTAAAAACCCCGTTGCCTTTTGCGGCTCGTCCGGGCAAGGCAATGGGGTTTTTGCTTTTAAAATAAATGTTTTCAAAAAAAACTAAAATAATTATAAGACGATTTACTCCTCTAAGGCTGCTTAACCTTATAATAGCGGAAATACAGTACCACCTCAGAAGCGCATATCTGTATAACTACCCAACCGCCATAACAATAGAGCCCGGCAACATTTGCAACCTGCGATGCCCCCTATGCCCCACCGGGCAAAAAGACAAAGGCGCCGAGCGCGGTTTTCTTGAATTGAACGATTTTAAAAAGGTTGTTGACGAGATTGGGGACCGGCTGATGATGATAAGGCTCTATAACTGGGGCGAGCCTCTGCTAAACAAGAATTTTAAGGCCATGGTTGATTACGCTGTAAGCAGGGGAATTGAGGTAAAGATCAGCACAAACCTGAGCATGCCGCTTTCAGAACAGGACGCGGAGAATGTGATTGATTGCTATCTGAAAAAGATATACATATCCATAAACGGCGCCGGCGAAGAGTCTTATTCAAAATACCATATTGGCGGTGATTTTAACAGGGCTATGAGCAATATGAAAATGCTTTTGGAGAAAAAACGGCAATTAAATAACAGATACACAGAGATTATATGGCTGTTTCACGTATTCAGCCATAATGAGCATGAAATTGAGACAGCAAAAAAGATGGCCGGCGAAATAGGCATAAAGCTAAACATAAACAGCATGCGCACCGATATGGGCAAAGAGATATTTGAAACGCCGGAAGATGCAATAAAACGAGACGGCAAATGGCTGCCTGAAAGCAAGGAATTCAACATCTTTGATATGGAAAAAGGAAAAGTTAAGAAAGATTTCAGATGCAACCTTTTGTGGAAAGAGACGGTTATTAATTGGGACGGTTCGGTGCTGCCCTGCTGTTCAGTCTTTAGCGAGAAGTTTTCATTCGGCAATATTCGCAATACGCCGTTCAGGGACATATGGAACAACAAAATGCACATCGCTTCCAGAAAAGAGGTGGCGTCACCGATTCAACCCGGCAAAAGCGGCGCGCGCAATGATGAAGACTTCCGCGGCAAGCCCGTCTGCTTTATTTGCAAATCAAAAGGATATCCATTTAATCAATAAACCATTTGAAACAAATCCCGCATTATGATACCTCTTCAGTGAAAGAAATATATAAATATTTCATTAGATTTCCCTCTTTGGTAAATGAACACTGAGCAGCTTGCATGCTCTAGTGAGAATTATGCCCGGGAGGCCAAAGAGGGAGTAAGGGAGATTCGAATAAAGTATACCGATAGCAAAAGTTAATAAATGGAAATTTAAATATTCAAATTCCCCCGCCCCCCTTTTCTAAATGGGAAGGATGGTTATGAGCTTTTTAAACAAACTATTAGTTAACAAAATTAGATAACTCGCTGAATAGATACGCCTTATGAATAATTCACAAGATAAATCCATAACAATTGTGGGCTGTGGCCCGGGCAATAGAAAATATCTTACGCAAATTGCGTTTGAAAAGGTTAACGAAGCCGATCTGTTGATCGGCAGCAAAAGGTTGCTCGCTATCTTTCCTGAAAGCGAGGCTGAGCAACTCCCTGTTGAAAGGGATTACGCATTGCTGGCTGAAAAGATAAAGAGTTCGCAAAAAAAGCGCATTGTCATACTGGTTAGCGGCGACCCGGGTTTCTTTAGCCTTGCCAAATTACTTGTAAAAAAGCTGGGGCCTGAAAATTGCAATGTAATACCCGGCATAAGTTCCTCCCAGCTTGCGTTTGCCAGAATAGGGGAAAACTGGAACGACGCAAAATTCTTCAGCCTGCATGGCCGTGACAAAGAGCTTGACGATCTGGCAAACGTGATACGGGACAACAACAAAATCGCCATTTTGACCGACGATATTAATAATCCCGCAAAAATCGCGGGTATCATTGAACTTAACTGCATTGCCGTGCGCAAGGCATACGTGTTTGAGAACCTCTCTATGGAAAATGAAGCCGTTCACGAGTATGACCTGCAATCAATGAGTAAAGCAGATATAAAAGGGATGAATATAGTTATAATCCTAAAGTAAAAATTTAAAGTAAAAAGTGGCTAAAGTGATCTAAAGTTTATGTAAAAATTTTCAATTTTTGAATGAATTCTATAATACAAAAAGCGGTAAAAGTTAATAAACACGCTAAATAATTACTTATTTCTAACAAATTCCGGGATTAAACATGACACAATCAGACAACGACCCAAAATTGGGCAAATTTTATGGAATGGGCGTGGGCCCCGGCGATCCGGAGCTTATGACGGTTAAAGCCGCCCGCCTGATTAAAGAGGTTGATTACGTATTTACGCCAAAAGCAAGCTTTAAGGACAACAGCATGGCCCTTCAAATAGTGAAGGATATTGTTGATGAAAAAAAGGTGATTGAGCAGGTCTATCCAATGACAATGGATAAAGGCGAACTCAACACGGCCTGGTCAACTGCCGCCGAAGAGATAGCCGCAAAACTTAAAGCCGGGCATAACGCTGCGTACCTGACAATAGGCGACCCATTTACATTCAGCACATACATTTACCTGCTGCAACATCTCACAAAACTTATTCCCGAAGATAATATTGAGACAATTCCCGGCGTAACCTCGTACAATGCCGCAGCCGGCGCAGGTAATTTCCCAATTGTTGAAAGCGGCATGAAACTTGCCGTTATACCCGTTTCCAAAGATGTTGAAGAGTTGCGCCCAATACTGCAAACGTTCGACACTATAGTGCTTATGAAAGTGGCGAAAAAGCTGGACAAGGTAATAGAGCTGCTTGAAGAGCTCGGCCTGGCCGAATCAAGCCTGTTTGCCTCGTATGTTGGGCTTGAAAATGCCGTAGTTACACGCGATATTATCTCATTAAAAGGAAGCGAAAAAGGGTATATGTCGGTCATAATAGTCAAAAAAGGCTATAAATAAATATCCCGCGGCGGGTAGACGGCCCAAAAACATCCGCCATAATGGCTTCACAAATTGATTGACACAAACGGTTATCTAATGATACCATTTACGAATTAACATGAGTGGTTCCATAGTGTAAAACATTATATTTGAGCGGTTTACATCACCGCGTGTTTAAAAAGCTGAATTATATACGTCCAACCCTGCAACCCGAGGCAAGGAAAAAATATATGTATACAGCAACTATCAACTTATTTAAAATGGAAAATTATTACGGCATTTTAGAGGTCAAGCAAAACGCAAGCAGCGACGAGATAAAAAGATCGTTTAGAAACCTTGCAAAGAAATACCACCCCGATAAAAACAGGGAGAATCCGACCTGGGCCGAAAACAAGATAAAACTGGTTATCACCGCGTACAACACCCTGATAGACGCCACATTGCGCAAACATTACGATCTGCGGCTAAAATGCGTGAAAGATGTTGTTGTTGAAAAGAAAGCGGCTGACAACAAAGCAGACGACATTTTCACACAGGTAAATATGGTATTGCGCGATCTCTCAAACAATAAAGGCAAAGAGGCGATCAAGAATTTTGAAGAGATGAAGAAAGGCGTTAAAAATTTCAAGCTCCAAAAATTCCTTTCAGGCAGAGACTTGCTTGATTGCATATTTCTGCTGGCCGAAGAGTATGAGAGATCAGGCAACTACAAAGTCTCATTGCAATTTTACAAAGATATATATGAAAAAGAGAAAAAGACCAACAACGGATCAAACCAGAGCTTCTTTTTTGAAGAATCAAGAAACAAAATCAAAAAGATATATTGTAAAAAGCTTGTAAAGTCCGCCTCCACTCAGGAAGCCATAGAATATTACCAAAATGTGTTAAAACTTGGCCTCAACAATAACGAAAGCGCGTACATTTACAAAAAAATATCCGAATGTTTCTTTGACCTGGGCGATTACCAAAGCTCATTCGCGTATTTAAGTGTCGCCCTTGAAAAGAAACCGTCCCTAAAAGGCATCAGCCGCATTCAAACCAAACTCAACCAGTTTATAGCCGCAAAACATGGCGTTAATTAAGCTTCGCGTTTGATTGATCACGCGGCGCAAACGCGCCAAAACCAGCAATTATGAAACAAACTGTTGATATAAACGAAGCAAAGCAGTTTCTAAAAAACAAAGCCGCCAAACGCAACGCAAACCTGGACAAATTGTTTAAAAAAGCCTCTGAAGATTTTGAAAATATAGTTTCAGTTATTAGCTCCGATTTCAATCCAGCAAGGATATACCAATGGGGCTCGCTGCTTAACCGCGATAACTTTTCCGAGATTTCAGACATAGATATAGCGGTTGAAGGCCTTGCAGACGCGGAGCAAATTTTTAAACTATATAAAAAAGCGGAAAAGATGACCGACTTGCCCCTGGACATTGTTGAGATGGAACGCATTGATCACCTTCATCAGGAAAGCATTAAACGAAAAGGCAAACTGGTTTATGAAAGAAAATGTTGAAACAAAAGAATTAATAGCCGTGATTGAAAAGACAATAACCCTGATTGATAAAAACTTGTCATTTTACAACGAGTTTTTAGAGAACGACCTAAAAAAGCTTGGCCGCAACACCTCCGCCGCAATGGTAATGTCGCAGATATTTGCCGATTTTTACACATGCGTTGAAACCCTGTTTTTAAGAATAACCCAATTCTTTGGAAACGGAGAAAACAGAGATTCATGGCATAAAGACATGCTACAAAAGATGAATCTGGATATCGAAGACGTCCGCATAGCTGTAATATCAGACAAAACCTTTGACGCCCTTGATGAGATATTGAGGTTCCGCCACTTTAGAAGATACTATTTTAATTTCAATTACGACTGGGACAGGCTTGATCTGGTCGAAAAAAAATACCTGTTTGCCGCAACTTCAATTAAAAACGATCTACAAAACTTCAAAAAATTCCTTGAAGAATTGATAAAATAGAGAAACGTAATCCTTGCCACTCTTTTACATTTTTACTTCCCCGGTTTACCCGGGTTATGAAACACATGTTTAGTTCAACACACTTAATTTTAAGTTTTTTCTTCAGCGCAATCGGTATGGCCTACATTGTCTACGGCAAAAAGCAGCGTAAAGGCATAGCTCTATTGTCCGGTATTATTTTATGCGTCTTTCCGTATTTTATTTCCAACATATTACTGATCATACCAATAGCCTTCGGATTAATGGCTTTGCCCTTTTTTATAAGAGAGTGAAGCCGGCCCTTTGAAGGGGTACCGGAAAATATAAAGGCCGGAACATTCTTGCTCCCAAAGCCCAGTTTGGGAGCAAAACAATTCAAGAAGCCCCAGCTTCGTGTTCGATTGCAAACATAGCTAATTGTTACACGCGAAGCTGGGGCTTCTTGGATTGTATAGTTTTTAACATTAACACGGTTAATGTACTCCATATTTAACCATTTGGGCTTTAGTTGAAAACAGTCCTCCGAATGCGTTAATTTAATCCTTCTTCTTAACTCAAGCTTATAAATCATTTAAAATCAATATGGACAAACCCGCTGAATAGTTTCCTGTAAAGGCTGATTAGCTTTGCCGTCTTTCTATCCAAGCCATTAATAGGCAGCCCTTAAAGTTGCCCAATAAATCTTGAAATTTAATGGAATTTTTACATCCACGGCAATACCTGTATCGGGCAATCGTTAGTTTCATGATTGTCCCGGCGCTTGTGTTTCACGGTCGCTACGTTATTGTTTTGCCGTCTACCGGTGTATTATTTTACACTTGATGTGTGCATATCATTGTGCATACAATATGGTTATGGCGTATCAATGGAACCTTGAGAAAGCTGATTCTAATTTAAAAAAACACGGCATAGATTTCGCCGATGCTGTTGGCGTTTTTGAAGACGAATGGGGCTTAACTATAAAAGAACATCAGGTTGGCAATGAACAGCGGTTTGTGACAATTGGGATGGATTTTCTTGGCCGGATATTGATTGTTGTATACACATACAGAAGGTTCGACATTCGTTTGATTTCAGCGCGTAAAGCTTCAAAAACTGAAAGGAAAATTTATGAGAAAAAAAGAGTATAATTTTGAGAATGCTGAACAGGGCGCGATAGCGCAACATGCAAGCGGAAAGACTCGTATTACTATACGTATAGACACTGATATTTTAGACTTTTTCCGTAAACGGGTTCATGAAGCCGGTGGTGGCAACTACCAAACTCTAATTAATGAGGCGTTGAGAGAGTATGTCCAGCAAATGGATAGCGCTTTAGAAAAAAAACTACGCAAAGTTATTAGGGAAGAATTAGAAGTAATTGCAAAATAGTATTTAAATATTTTTAAACATTAAGCCAAGGAACTTGCGTTTTAAGTCGTTTTGCGGTTTGCGCTTATGCCAATATCGCAGCTTTGCTTTGGAGTTAATTAACCGTGTTAATTTTATAATCATCCCCAGGGCAGAATTCTCCCCTCGGGGGATAATTCTCACTAAGGCAGCCAAGTGTTCATTTATCACTAGAGCAGGCAAGCTGCTCAGTGTTCACATATACATTTGGTTTTTGCATTTTAGCATTTGATTGATAGCAAATGAGCATAATGAATATCGCAGCTCTCTTGTTTGTATTGATGTAAAATTTAAGATGTATAGTTTTTAACATTAACACGATTAATGTACTCAATATTTAAGCCCTTTGGGCTTTAGCTGGTTAACAATGCCGTCTTTCTATCCAAGTCCTTAATATGCCGCCTCAAAGTCTCTATAGCATTGCAAATAAATCTTGAATTTTAATAGTTATTCTTCTACAATTTCATGCCTGTCAAATGGATGTAGTATGATTGCCGTAAATTTATCACATGTGATAAGTAACGCAGGACTTGCTTGCATATTTTCTTAACGGATAGTTAAAAGGGGGTTGAGATGGGCCTTTTTCAACGAGCATGCTATGGTATAATTCTTGTTTTTGCGGTTTTGTTATTAAATTGCGCTACTGCAAGTTCTGTTTACGCCCAGGAATCGATGTTATTTGAAGGCGAAACCAAATCTCCACCGCCGCCTCCAATCCATGACGGGCCGATCCATATTTCGGTTGGCGTTTATATTTTGCAAATTACAAGCATTGACCAAACCGACGAAGAGTTTAGCATTGAGGGCTTTATGGATTGGATATGGCATGACCCCCGTTTAGCATTTGACGCTGAAGAATACGGGGCGGCGCATACCGAGTTTGTCAATGAAGAAGTTAAGTCCCTGCTATTCCGCAATCAAATTTGGTGGCCCGACCTTGAAATTACCAATGAACGCGGTAAAAGAGCGATCGAAGATCGGGTATTAACCGTGCACGCAGACGGCAAGGTTGAATATATGGAACGCTTTCACGCATCTATTCAGGCGGATTTTAATCTGAAAAAATTTCCGTTTGATCCTCAAACATTCCATATCCGCCTTGAGTCTTTTATTTACCCGCACACTATAGTGCAATTGGGAATTAATGAGCATCGTATTGGTTATAGCGATCATTTGGGCGAAGAGGAGTGGGTTTTGTCCAAAGTAACGCCTGTTATCGCGGACCGGGAAGAAATACGCTCCGACGAGGCATTTTCGGAGTTTACACTTGAGCTGGATTTGCATCGTCAAACCGGGTTTTATTTTTTCAGGATTTTTGTGCCGTTAATATCCATCATTACTGTTTTCTGCGGCACATTCTTGCTTTCCGATTACAAAACACAGCTCACAGCCAACACCACCACTTTTCTAACGTTAGTAGCTTTTAATTTTGCTATTGCGAACAGCTTGCCGAAATTGGCATTCCTGACATTTTTAGATAGTATCATTATGGTCTCATTCCTGTTGGCGGCGCTGTCGATACTTCTAATACTGTTTATGTTGCGTTTCGAGCAACGCGGTCAAACCGAACTCGCCAATAAAATCAATCGATTTGCCTTGTGGTGTTTTCCTTCGGCCTATTCCATTACCATCGGAATTCTCTGGATTATTTTTGAAATGTAACTTTTATTGCAGTATAGCGCAAGGTATTTCTTTCCGAACCCTAAATCGAAATTTTTCCCACAATGTCCCCTCTAATAAGAGGGGATTTAGGGGTGTGTATAGGCAAGTAAAAACACGCTGAATAGATACAAAAGTTCGTAATAATATTTTAACCTCGCTCCAAAACCCATGCTTGGCGCCCAGAGCGATATGGTTACGCAAAATTGAAAATATCTCCCTTTTATTCCATTAACAAAGACCTCTAACAAAAGTTAATTCATGGTTAAAAGTTTTGGTTATATTATATTTATTATCCCTTTTGTGCTCGCAAGTTGCGGTGTGGCTGTAAACACCGGAAAAGTTGTTATGCTGGTGGGCGAAGCAGGTATGAAGACGGTTGCCACTACCGGCAAAATTGTGGCGGCAACCGGCAAGGCTACAGCAAAAGGCGCAATAACTGTTGTTGATATTGCAAAAGGAAAGCAGAAAATTGATTTAATTAAAAACGGCAATAGTCTTTATGCTAATGTAAAACTAAATAATAAAGAAGAAGCTCTGTTTCTGGTTGATACAGGGGCTTCGTATGCGCAGATTTCAAGATTAATGGCTGATAAACTGAAACTCAATCTTAATAAAGGCGATCGCATAATTGTTAAAACAGCAAATGGGCAGGCTCAATCCGGCGTTGTAATTTATCTTGATGAAATTAAGGTTGACTGTGTAAAGGTAAAGAACATAAAAGCAATTGTTTTAGATCAGGACAACTTAAACCTGAAAGAGGGATTGCTTGGAATGTCATTTCTAAATAATTTCATCTTTGAAATTAATGTGACAAAATCAGAGCTTATTTTGCATGGCAAGTCATAGTAGTTGTTAAAAACTATGTTAGTCTAAGCCGCTTTGCCGGCGCCTACCTCCGCATATTAAAACCGTCTCTTTTATTGCTGATCCATTGTATAAGTTTGAGTCTGATGAGGGTGTGAATAATGCGCCGGGTTTTGGGTATTAACAGGATCAGGCCTGTAATATCAGTGATCAGACCCGGAGTTATCAGCACAATGCCGGCTATTAGTATGAGGAAGGCGTCGAGGATATCGTCTTCCGGGATAATGCCTTGCTGAATGCTGGTTCGCACATGAAACATTACGCGCATACCTTGCAGCCTGGCAAGGTACGCGCCGGCTGTTCCAGTTATCACAACCAGCGCTATCGTGTTAATAGCCCCGAGGCGCGCGCCTATCTTCATCAAAATATAGATCTCAATAAGCGGTATTATGGTAAATGCAAGAAGTAGTTTAAAAAACATTGTATAAACCTTTCGTGATATTATGGAATTTATTTAATGTTGGGTTTCGTTCCTCTACCCAACCTACACAGCTATAGGGGGAAATTACACACCCCTCGTTCCCCTCTTTTTAGAGTGAAGGTTTTTCGTTGTTGCGCTCTGTTGTATTTGTTTTTGCTTTTAATCCGCTTAAATCCGCGTCATCCGCGTCATCCGCGTTCCATGCTTTTGTTTTTTACTTGCCTGCCTTGTTACTCCATTTTCATAGTTCGCAGCCGGTTTATGGCTGCCGCTATTTCATATTTGCGGGGCCGGGCAAAGTTGCCCGGGTGTTCTTCATTTTGCGAAAATGGATTAAGCGCGTCAACTCCTTTTTCATTAAAAATTTGCTCCAGACTATTGACTATTTCGCAAAGCGTTGTTTTGCCGTCCATCAGTTGCGTTGCCGCAATGTATATTGATTGAGCCACGGCCCTAGTTTGACTATGATCAAGTAGTTGGTCAATATGGCGCAGGTCGATTTCGTTTGATCCGAAAATGATTAAATCTTTTGTTTTTGCGTCAATTTTAACATCTTTGCGGCCTCGCGAAGGATCAAAGCTTTTTGCGATTGGAGTTCGGCTGCTTTTTTCCAGTTTTATTGAGCCTGTCTCCTTGCGGCGCGACGTTAAATGATTGGCGGCTATCTCTTTTGCCTCTTTTGTGGCGTCAATAGGTTTGTAATCGCTCATCATAATAACATTGTCCGCCACATCAAAGTAGTCGCCGCAACCTCCCATAACAATGATGGTTGAAATGTTGAAATTATCATAAAGTTCGCGAGCCCTGTCAATAAACGGCGTGATCGGTTCTCGTTCTTTTTTAACCAGCTCCTGCATGCGGGCGTCGCGCACCATGAAGTTTGTGGCGGAAGTGTCTTCATCCAGCAGTATAACAGAGGCTCCGATTTCAATGGCTTCTATAATGTTTGCAGCCTGGCTTGTGCTGCCGCTTGCGTTTTCAGTAATAAATGCGGTAGTGTTCTGATTGCGCGGCAGATTGTTTATAAACGGGCTTATGTTTACACGCTCAATGCGGCGACCCTCTTCAGCGCGGATTTTAACCGCGTCGCGGCATGTCGCTATAAACTCGCGGCCGTCGCCGGGAATATGAGGATAAACGCAATGTTCCAGGGCTTTTAACAACGTTGATTTGCCGTGGTAACCACCGCCGACAATGAGAGTGACTCCTTTGGGAATGCCCATGCCTGAGATGGCGGAATTTGCCTCTCCGTTTGCGCCGCAAACAGGATTGACAATATCCAGTTCAACGCGAAACTTGTCAGGCGATTTGAAAGACTCGACATTTGCGCCGGTCATTGGCCTGTCGTCAACTCCGCTTTTGCGCGGCAGGATTGAGCCGGCGGCCACAAAGGCGGCCAGCCCATTTTTATCCAATTGGCTTCTCATATGTTCCTGATTTTCAACGCAATTAACAAAATATTCCGCTTCAGACTCCGGCAGGTTTTGCCAAAGGATTCCGGTTTGGACAATTTTCGGCAATTCATCGCACAGCATAAGCTCCGCCTGTTTTCCAAGGATAGTTCGCCCGTTGGCCGGCAAGCCTGCCTGCATCCTGACTTCGACCCATTGCCGGGTTATAACCGCAGCCGAGCGTTCAAGCGACTCCTGCGCGCCCGCGTCAATGTATATCAATCCGCTTTTGCCGGAACCCTGAATTCTAAGATTTGTTTTATGTATGGCGGCGGCGACTTTTCTGGCCAGGAAATCTTCAAACGCCATGCGGCGGATTGCGTTGTTAAACAGCTTTTCCGGCAAATTTGCAGCCTCCTGCGCGGCGCGAACACGTATCATGGAAGGAATGGCAAATGGATCGCCCTGAACATGGTCAATACACAGGGTGAGCGCGCCGCAATTGTATTCGCCCTTTATATCTTTGTATGCTTTGTAGCCCCGCCCGTCAATCCGGGCCAGACATCGGCGTAAATCGTCAATACTTTTCATAAGCTTGTGTTGGAAACCATTAAAATTATTCAAACTAGCATTATACTTGTTGATTTGGTAAGATTTATTAGATATTAATTGAGTGATTCTTATCACCCTCCCCTAACCCCTCCCATCAAGGGAGGGGGAATTAAAGGTATATATTTAATTTTAGCAATTGGCTGAAACTGTTTAACTTTGTGATTTGTCCATAGACGAATCTAAAAATCCAAATTCTTCTCCCCTTTGTGAGAGGTGGTAGGGGTGTGGGTATTTATAATCGTTCAATTTAATTACGGCAGTGATTCCCGCTCTTAATCAGGCTTGCGGCCTGCCGTTTATTTTTATTAAATTTGAGGAGCTTTTTCCCATGAGCGTATCCGTAGGCAAAGGCACATTTCTAATCGCAAACCCAAATATAATGGACCCCAATTTCGTGAAAACCGTTGTGCTTATTTGCGAATATAATGAACACGGCGCGTTTGGCCTTGTTTTAAACAGAAATTCAAATGTGGATATAGCTCATATATTCACGGATATTCCCGGCGTATCCGCAAAACATAAAAATATCTATTTTGGCGGCCCAGTGGACACCAACAAGATATTCTGTTTGCATAACAACCGCGCATACGGCAAAAAATATGATTGCGAGGCTATATGCGACGATGTTTACCTGGGTTCACACAAAGATTGTATCACCAACCTTGCCGCAAGTAAAGACGCTAAAGACATTTTCAGGCTCTACCTGGGATGCTCATGCTGGTCCGAGGGACAACTTGAAAATGAAATTGATATGCATGTGTGGATAGTAGGGCCGGCAAATTCAGACCTTGTGTTCTATCCAAATACAGACCAAATATGGTGGTATGTTTCCCGTTTTATTGACGGTTTTGATCATGAGGCGTCTGACCCTGTCATGAATTAAAACAATCGATTTGCATTGCCGGCGAATATCATTGTTGTTTATCTTCTCTTTGCGCGGTTCCATAGCGGCATAGCGTCCCAAGAAACATCTTCCATTCGGTTCTCAATGTCAACTTTCCGTTTATTGAATAATCATGATTATGAAAATAGAGCGAAAACCTCCATGGTTAAAGGTTAAGTTGCCTTCGGGCGGCGGTTTTCAAAAATTAAAAGGTATTATTAACGAGAATAGAGTTCACACCATTTGCCATGAGGCTATGTGCCCGAATGTTGCCGAGTGTTCAGGCAATGGAACCGCAAGTTTCCTGATTTTAGGCGATAAATGTTCAAGGCGTTGCCTGTACTGCAATGTTAAATCAGCCGCGCCGGACAAGGTTGACTCGTCGGAACCGGGCAGGGTCGCAAATGCCGTTAAGCTTCTTGATTTAAAGTACGTTGTTATCACTTCGGTAACCAGGGATGATTTGCCGGACGGCGGAGCTTCAATGTTCGCGGGCACAATCAGGGCTATAAATACGGCTCTGCCGGGTTGCAAGGTAGAGGTCTTAACTCCAGACTTTATGGGAAATGTTGAAGCTTTGCAATTGGCGCTTGAGGCAAAGCCGTTTGTGTTTGCGCACAATGTGGAGGCGGCGATGGATTTGTTTGACAAAGTCAGGCCTCAAGGTGATTTTAAAAGGTCGCTGGATATTCTGAAAGAGGCAAAAAGGATTAACTGCCGGCAAAAAACAAAGTCGGGCATGATGATTGGGCTGGGGGAGTCAAAGGGGCAGATTATAATGACTATGGAGGCGTTGCGAAATTGCGAGGTAGACATATTTACAATTGGGCAATACCTGCAACCGTCAAAATCAAATTGCAGGGTAGCGCGGTATTATAGCCCTGATGAATTTTTAGAATTGGAAGAGGCCGGCTATAAAATGGGTTTCTCTTTTGTAAAGGCGGGGCCGCTGGTTAGAAGCAGTTATCTTGCGGACGAGGTTTTAGGATGAAGTTTCGGTTTATTGACACGGGGTTTAACAAAGGCTCTTTAAATATGGCTGTGGATGAGGCCTTGATGGCGCTTGTCCGCAATGATGAATCGTTGCCTGTAATAAGGTTTTACCAATGGCGGCCGGCGTGTTTATCGCTGGGTTATTTTCAGTCGATCAGCGATGTTAATTTGTTCAATTGCGGAAAAAGCGGTGTTGATGTTGTGCGAAGGATAACAGGCGGCGGAGCTGTGTTGCATGAGAATGAGTTGACTTACAGCTTTATCGCCCCCCAGGATTTTTTACCGCAATCAATACGGGATTCATTCAGGACTGTTTTAACCCCTGTATGTAGCGCCTTGCAACAGGCAGGGCTGAATGTGTCAATGCAAAATGGAAGCTCAAAAAAAAGAGAGTCTCCTATCTGTTTTCATGAATCGTCCCATTATGAGATTAACGCAAACCACAAAAAGATAGTGGGGAGCGCGCAAGCCAGAATAAGGGGCGTGGCGCTTCAACACGGCAGTATTTTGCTTGATTTTGACGCTGAAAAGCTATGCCTGTTATTTAAAACGGATGATCATAAAACAGAAAAGGACAAGGCCTTGGCAACGGCGACTTCTATTAAACATGAGTTGAAAAAGGAGATAGACCTTGACGCTCTGAAATCAGCGTTAAAAGATAATTTTGTAAAAGCCCTGGATATAGAACTGGAGGAACAGGAACTTGCCGGCAAAGAGCTTGATTTTGCAAGGGAGTTTGAAGAGAGATACGAATGCGCGTAGGGCAGAGCGCGAAACGATACTGGATACTGGATACTGGATACTGGATACTGGATACTGGATACTGGATACTGGATACTGGATACTGGATACTGGATACTGGATACTGGATAAAGCGCTTTGCGCTTTTTTTTTACTTCATGATTTGATATTCGCTTTTGTTTTTCATGTTTGTTGTTGGGTTTCGTACCTCTACCCAACCTAAATAAACTGGACGCTTAACGCTTGTTGGTTCAATGTCTCTGACTTGAACCGCATCTATACTCCGTATATAAATGAACACTTGGCTGCTTGGCAGCCTTAGTGAGAATTATCACCTGAGGGGAGAATACATAAACATACATTATTGAATGTTTTAAATGTGTTTTAATGGTAGTTGTTTTTATGAGGGATTCATTGATATGTATGACGCAATTATAATTGGGGGTGGGTCGGGCGGATATGCTTGCGCGGTGAGGATTGCTCAACTGGGAGGCAGGCCGCTTATAATAGAGAGAGATAAAATAGGGGGGTGTTGCGCCAACAATGGGTGCATTCCAACAAAGGCGTTGCTTAAATCAGCCAAACTATTCTTTGATATTAAAAACGCGGCGCGGTTCGGCATCAAGGTGGACAATGCGCAACCGGACATTGAGACAATGTTTAAAAGGGTTGAAAGGATTGTATCCACAACGCGCAAAGGCATTGAATTTTTGTTAAAGTCTCACAAAGTTGAAGTTATCGCAGGCGATGCAAAGATTTTAGACGCAAACAGGGTAGAGGTTAATGGGGATGAGTTTAAGGCGCGAAATTTAGTTGTGGCTACGGGGTCGGCTCCAAAAATGATTCCAGGGATAGTTCCGGGCGATTTTGTGATGGATAGCGACTCTTTTTTTGATTATAAGCAGATGCCTAAAAGCGTAGTGATTGTCGGCGGGGGGGCTATTGGGGTTGAGTTTGCAAACATATTCTCTTTTTTAGGCGCGGAAACTACAATTGTGGAAGCAATGGACAATATTGTCCCAACCGAGGATATTGAGATATCAATTGAGCTTGAGAAAATATTTAAACGTTATGGTATTAAGATATATACAAAATCGAGCGCAAATATACTGGATCGAAAAATAGAGATTACTACCGGGGAGGCTACAATAAAGATGGAGCCTGAAAAGGTTTTGGTCGCGATTGGACGCAAGCCGGTAATTGACATTGACGCGTTTGACAATATCGGGATAAAGTTTAACCAAAACGGTATAGATACGGACAGTCTCATGCAGACCAATATTGAAAACGTCTACGCCATAGGCGACGTAACGGGCAGGTATTTGTTGGCGCATGTGGCAATAAGGCAGGGGGTGGTTGCCGCAGCTAATATAATGGGGGGCTCTTCACGCATTGATTACAGAGCGGTTCCTTCATGCATTTACACCAGGCCCGAGATTGGGAGCATAGGTTTGAGAAGCCGGGATGGGGATGGGGCGCAAATCGGAAAATTTCCATTTATGGCTAGCGGAAAGGCGCGAGCGGATGATGATAAGGAGGGGTTTACAAAACTAGTCGCAATAGCCGGCAAGATTGTAGGCGCGCATATGATTGGCGGCGCGGCAACGGAATTGACGGGCGAAATTAGCGCGTTTATAAACGGGGGGCTTGATCTGGACGCAATAAGCGGTTTTATACACCCGCATCCAACATTTTCTGAAAGTATTATTCAGGCGCTGGAAGATATTAACGGCAAGGCTATAGACCTGCCAAAAGGCGAGAAATAGCCTTCTTTGCGTTTTTCAGGGCATGGACGATTTTTATGCCTGTTTAACATTAAAATTTTATGATAAATGCCGATAAGTAAAGTATTGGGGTTAAGTGTTCGCTCAACAATAACATAGGAGGCTTAAAATGGAAGGCATTAACACAGGCGTTAACAAAAATTTTGAGTTTAATATTAAACCGGGAAACAGCAAAGCGCATAAAAAAACAAGCGTTAATATACAAAACAAGAAAGAGAACACGGTTGTAAAACCATTTGAGGACAACGTTCTATTTAAAAAAAGCGTAATTAACGAGTCGAAAAACCAGTTTAGCCGTCAATCAGGTGTTGCCGGCCGCGTTGAGATATCAAATTTCGAAGTTCCTGATTTTAAGATCAACGGTCAACCAATATCCGGGTTATCCAGTGATCAGGCAAAAGAAATAATAAGCGAAGACGGCGAATTTGGCGCAAAAAAGACCGGACACAGGATTGCCGCCTCCGCCATAAGCATAGCCGGCGATGATGTTGAAAAATTGAAAGACGCCAGGGATGCCACTCTTCAGGGGTTTCAAGAAGCCGAAGCCGCTATGGGCGGAAAACTTTTTCAAATTAGTTACGATACCCTTGATATTGCGCTTAAAGAGATTGACGATAAAATATCCCAACTCGGCGGCTCTTTAATGGATGTTACGGCTTAAACATCAACAATTTTTCGGTTTTCAATTCAGAATTGCTTCAAAACTTCGTTTCTTTTCTTCCCTCTGGTTACAAAGCCCCAACTTTGTAACCCCAAATTCAAGAAGCCCCAGCTTCGCGTTTAATTACAATCACAAAACCTCTAACCGATTCGAGACTCAACGCAATTGTCCATGAGACACCCTTTCATTCCTCCCTACCATAAACCCCGCTTTTCCTTTGTGTTTTACGGCGGTTAAGCTTTCGCTTTTCAAATAAAATCCCACATTCCGCTCAACATTTACGTATTTTCTTTACACAAACAGATCAGCGCTCGCTAGACTTGCAAAAAATAAAATGGTACAATTCCAACCATTACAGTTTAGAGCAAGATTGCTTTAATGCATAAAATTGAGCGATTTTAAATACCCCCTCCCCTAACCCCTCCCACTAAGGGGAGGGGAATTTGGCTTTCCAAGCCCTTAATAAGTTTCACATAATGAGCTCTGTATTTTAATCAATATATACCGTTTATTCCCCCTCCCTTGATGGGAGGGGTTAGGGGAGGGTGATAAGAATAGCTCAATTAAGGTATTAATAATTGATAGCGCTGATATCGGTGTTAAATTAATTTGTCATTTCGGCCTTTGGGAGAAATCTTAAATAGTGATGAAAAATGAGTTAAACATAATAGTAATGCCGGATGGGGCGTTGCAGCTTGAATGGTCGGAGACTACAGATGTTATAACGAAAAGCGGGGGACTTTTGCAGGATGAGTTTGCCAAACGTTTTGAGTCTGATCATTTTTTTGCGCTTCTGTTCCTTGGGTTCAGCGATAAGACTATTCATCTTTCAGGTTCCCTTGATTATTGGAGAAGTTTTGCAGGGCTGTTTGCTAAAAAACTGAGTCTAACGCCTGATCTTGAGATCATTCGCCATAAAGCCAATCCTGAGCTTGACGACGAAGAGCTTTATGGGCTGCTTGATATGACGCCGATAATGGTTGGGGCGGAATATCTGAACAGAGAGTTAATGGAGTCGGTATGGCTCAAGTTAAAGAAGGCTTTTGCTGAAGCAATAAAGGCGTATAAAGGCGCGGTTGAAGATTTTATAAAAGCGTTTAGTCCAGATGTTCATCTGGTTGGGCGTGTATTTTTTCATTTGGTTGAGAACAAAGACGATGATTGCCCTTTTGCCTTTTTAGCGACATACACAACCAGAGTCGGCTCCGGCGGCAAATCAAAACACTTGCCTTTAAAAGCGGCTTTAAAAGAGTATGAGGATGATAGCGATAAGTTATTAATTCTCCTTACCGCCGTTCATTTGGCCGCAAAAGAGAGCTCGTTGATTGCCGGCCTTTTGGAAAGCGGGGAGCTGTTTCATCCGCTGGCATGGACGGCTAAATCGGCTTATACATTTTTGCGAGAAATTACGCTATATGAAAAAGCCGGCATCTTGTGCAGGATACCCAACTGGTGGAAAGGGGGCCGCTCAACTGTTTCGTTCCGGGTAAACATTGGGGATAAACCGCCGTCGTATGTGGGGATGGACGCTATCCTTGATTTTAACCCTCAGTTGACGCTTGGCGACGCGCAAATTTCAGGTGATGAAGTTCGCCGCCTTTTACTGGAATCGGAAGGCCTGGTATTTATTAAAAACAAATGGGTTGCCGTTGACCCGGATAAGTTGCGGCAAACTCTTGACGCTTATGAGAACGCGAAAAAACTGATAGATGAAGGCGATTTGACATTGCGGGACGCTATGCGGTTGCAACTTAATCCTAATAGTGTGTTAAATATTCAGGATGCTGAAACTGATATTGGGGTGTCAAACGGGGAGTGGTTTAAAACTGTTTTGTCAAAGTTGCGCAACCCTGAATTGATTGCCAAGGCAAATCCAGGCAAACAGTTCAAAGCTAAACTAAGGGACTATCAACAAAAAGGGCTGAATTGGCTTTCGTTTTTGCATTCATTGCAGTTTGGAGCTTGTCTGGCCGATGATATGGGGCTTGGCAAGACAATACAGTTATTGGCGTTTTTGAATTTTCTTAAATCAGAAAAAGCCGGCGCCCCGGCAAGCCTTCTCATTATACCTGCTTCGCTAATTTCCAACTGGTCGGAAGAGATAGAGAGGTTCCTTCCCAGCCTTAAATACTATGTGGCCCACCCTCAAGCGGGGCGGGATAAAAAAGTCGAAGCAAAAAATAAAGCGGAGTTGGATAAATACGATCTTGTCATAACCACATACTCTTTAGCGCAGAAATATGAATGGCTTAACGATTATTCGTGGCATTATCTGGTTTTGGATGAGGCGCAGGCTATTAAGAACGCGGGAACAAAGCAAACCAGGGCGATTAAGAAATTTATCGCGCATAACAGGATTGTGATGACGGGCACGCCGATTGAAAACAGCTTGTCTGATTTATGGTCTATTTTTGATTTCTTAAATCCCGGTTTATTGGGAAACTCAAAAGAGTTTGCTAAATTTTCAAAAGGGCTTAAGGACGATCCAAGGGGAAACGCAAGGTTGCGCAAGCTTATATCTCCATACATATTAAGACGGTTGAAAGCCGATAAATCAATAATATCCGACCTGCCGGACAAGGTTGAAGTGAAGACGTATGCGCTGTTAAGTAATAAACAGGCGCTTTTATATAAGAATTATTTGCGCGATATATCCTCAATACTTGAAAACCCTGAAACTGAAGGCATTCAGAGGAAAGGCGTTGTTTTGGCTTCCATAATGAAGTTTAAACAACTATGCAACCATCCCGACCAGTTTCTGGGAACCGGCGCTTATAATGAAAAAGATAGCGGAAAGTTTGCCGGATTAAGGGAGGTTTGTGAAACTATATTGGAGAAGCGCGAACGCGTTCTGGTGTTTACGCAGTTTAAAGAGATAACCGGGCAATTGAGTGATTTCCTGAGTGAGATTTTTGGCCGCGAAGGGCTTGTGTTGCATGGTGGAACTCCGGTTGGCAAAAGAAAGAAAATTATCGCTCAATTTCAGAGTGAACATTACACTCCGTTTATGGTATTATCGCTAAAAGCCGGCGGGGTGGGTTTAAACCTTACTAAAGCAAATCATGTTGTGCATTTTGACAGGTGGTGGAATCCGGCGGTTGAAAATCAGGCGACTGACAGGGTATTCAGGATTGGCCAGAAAAAAAATGTAATGGTACACAAGTTTATAACCAAAGGCGCTATTGAGGAGAAGATTGACATGATGCTGGAAGATAAATCAAAACTATCCCATGATATTATTGAAAGCTCAGGCGAGTCATGGGTGACTGAAATGGATAATGATCAATTAATGAACCTTTTTAAATTAACATTATAATGAACACTGAGCAGCTTGTCTGCTCTAGTGAGAATTATCCGCAGAGGGGATAACTCTGGGGAGGTAAATGATGGACTATTGGGGCGGGTATGCGCCATATGTGTCGGTTGGTGAAAAAAGGGCAAAAGCCCAAAGGAAATTAAAACAGCTGCAAAAAAAGAATCCGGATATAAAGCCTATTGTAATTGAGGGCAGCTCCATTGCCAAGTCATGGTGGAGTAAATCATGGAACAGCAATCTTGAGCGGTACGCGGACTATAGCAATCGCATAGGCCGTGGCCGCAGTTATGTCCGCCACGGCGCAGTGCTTGACCTTAAAATTAATCCCGGCGAAGTAAACGCCCTGGTCCAGGGTTCAAGTTCTACCCCATATTCAATAACAGTTAAAATAAGCAAAATAAAGAAGGATGTGTGGGGCGATATAAAAACAGCTTGCGAGGGCAAGCTTGAATCGTTGTCCGGGCTTTTAATGGGCAAGTTTTCAAAAGATTTGGTTGAGCTGTTTACAAAGGAAGGAGTGGGCCTGTTTCCATCGCCGAAAGAGATTAAGTTTGATTGCAGCTGCCCTGACTGGGCGAGTATGTGCAAGCATGTTGCCGCGACTTTGTACGGCATAGGGGCAAGATTGGATGACGACCCTAACATGTTTTTTGAGCTTAGAAAAGCCGATGTAAAGGCCTTGATATCCGAGACGGTTAAAGGCAAGAGCAAAAAGCTGATAGAAAAAGCCAACAAAAAGAGTTCTCCGGTTATTGCGGATGCAGATCTATCATCTGTTTTTGGAATCGAATTTGATGATGAGCCGGCTGAAAAGAAGAAGGGCGCAACTAAAGCTAAAAGCTCTAAAAAGATCGCTAAACCTACGACAAAAAATACAACAAAGAAAAAAACAGCGACAAAAAAGGCCGCGGCTCTAAAAAAGAGCGCAAAGGAAACTCCACCGGCAAAAAAAGCCGCAAAGAAGAGTTCGCCTAAAAAACTAAAAACAGTTCCTAAAAAAGGCGCAGTTAAGAAACTTAAAAAAGTTAAGAAATTGAGCGCAAAAGAAGTTGAGAAATTGAAAATAGTCACAAAATTGAGCGCAAAGACAACCGGCTCTAAAAAAGCGCCTGCATTGAAAAAGAAGACAGCTAAAACCGTAAGCTCTAAAAAGCCTAAACCCGGTACGGGATAAATCGGCAATTAGCAATTATAGTCAAACAAATCAGGTTTTTGAAAAATTTTAAATATCTTACCGCAATTTGACTTATAATACACAGCATCGTTTGAAAAGCGACTTTTTTATCATCTGATTCCATAAGCCCGAAAGGATCCGCAATATGACTAAAAGCATCTATTTAATCAATCCCGCTTCAGACCATCCTCATTACTCCTCATATGAGGTTTACGGTTCTCTTGGTTTGAGTCCCGCCATGTTTGCGGCTGACCTGCCGGTTACCACATTGGCCGCAATGGCGCCGGAAGATTTTCATGTTGAAATATGCGAGGAAACCGTGACGCCGGTTGACCTGGAAATTTCCGCTGATTATATCGGAATAACGGGAAAGATCAACCAGTGGGGGAGAATGAAAGAGCTGGCGCAAGAGTATAGAAAACGCGGTAAAACCGTAATCATCGGCGGCCCTCACGCCAGCCTTGCCGCGGATATTGTCAGGCCGTATTGCGATATTCTGGTCAAGGGGGAGATAGAAGAGATTTATCCAACAATATTTTCCGACTTGCGAAACTCTTCATGGAAAGATGAATATGTGGGGGAGAGTCCGGATTTATCCCATTCGGTAATACCGAAATATGAACTCTACCCGAACAATAATACGTTCATGGGCTCCATTCAAACCGGTCGGGGGTGTCCTTACAGTTGCGAGTTTTGCAGTGTAATTCAATACAACGGCAGGCGTCAACGGCATAAGCCGATTTCAATTATTCTGCGGGAGATGGATAAGTTATATTCCATTGGATACCGAAGCGTCTTTATAACGGATGATAATTTCTGCGCGAATCGCAACAAGGCCAAGGAGAAGGCGGAGGCCCTGAAACATTGGAACAACCGTCAAACAGATGGAAAGGTTACTTTTTTTACCCAGGTTTCCATTGATGTGGTAAAAGACGCCGAATTGCTCGGCCTGTTAACCGAAGCGGGTATCTCCCTGGTTTTTGTGGGAATTGAAACTATAAACCAGGAGAGCCTGAAAGAAACTACGAAAACGCAGAATCTGGATATTAATTATCCTGAGCAAATTGATCTCTTATTACAACATGGCATTACGGTGACAAGCGGTTTAATTGCCGGATTTGATTCCGACGGCCCTGATATTTTTAAAACCATAAATGATTTTGCAATGTCCCTTCCCATACCCTATTACAATATTGACAGCCTAAGCGCCCTTCCCGGCACGCCCTTGTACAAAAGACTGAAAAGGGAAAACCGCTTAAAGGCCGGCGGCGGCTCGGAAACATCGGGACTGCCCTGGACCGTAAACTTCATCCCTCAAAAAATGAGCGAAGAGGAGCTTTACCATGGGATGAAATGGCTCTGCAGCAATCTGTACCACCCAATTAGTTTTGAAGAGCGAATCCTTCATTTTTTGAACAAATTCAATTTTGAAACCATCATCAAGGCCGACGAAATTGCCGGCCCAAAGCGCAACCCTTCAAAGAGGCAAACTCTCCTGTCTAATAACGCCGAACAACTTGTTAAAAGTGTGCCGGACATGGGAGAAGATGAATCCGCCATGTTTAAACGGTTATCAAAGATTAGCGATAAGGAGCCGTTTAAAGGCTCATTTATTAACGGCTTTATTCACGATTACGTCCAAACCCGGCATGTTTACGACCATAGAGGATTTTATGACGCCAAACTTATCCACACCGCATTTCAGTAAAATAAAAAAAAGAGGAAACCGAACAACCAAAAAGTCCATGATAATGAACACCGAGCAGCTTGTCTGCCCTAATAAGAATTATCCTCGGTAAATATAAAATTTTTATTCTGGTTACAAAGGCCATGCTTTGTAACCCAAAATTCGAGAAGCCCCAGCTTCGCGTTTTATTATAATAACAAAACCTATAATCCTCCCGGAAATAGCGCTGAAATTTCGATTTTATAACGCAATTGCGCAAAAAACACTGTTTCATTCCACCTCGCCTTACAAAGTAACAATTTTTTGCGTGTCTTCGTGTGTTTGTGGCTACTTTTACTTGCGCTTTTTAAATAAATCCACACCTTCAGCATCCACATTGACGTATTTCCTTTATAAAAACAGTTCAACTCCCCGCTAGACTTGCAAAAAATAAAATGGTACAATTCCAGCCATTACAGTTAGAAATGTTATAATATTTTTTAACCGCGCGTTTAATGCCCGGTTTTTATGAGGATATAATGTTACAACTTACATCTTTGGAAAAAGCCGTAGCCTCTTTAAAAGAGGTGATAGAGGAATACGAAAAAACAAAAAATATGTTTGTGCGCGACGCCTGCATTCAGCGCTTTGAATACACTTATGAGCTATCTCACAAAATGCTGAAACGTCATTTGGAAATGAGTTCCGCAAATCCTGCGGAAATTGATCAAATGTCATTTCAGGATCTTATCCGTACAGGAAGTGAAAAAGGTCTTCTTTTGCACGGTTGGGATGAATGGAAACTCTATCGGAAAGCGCGGGGAACAACAAGTCATGCATATGACGAAGTGAAAGCTCTGGATGTTCTTTCAATAATTCCACGTTTTTTTGAAGAGGTCAAGTATCTGCTTGAGCAGTTAAATAAACAGAACCATTCCCATTAAATAGGAAAACAGAGTGAAAGAGAAACTGGATATCCGCCCGGATCACTTAAACATTGTAAAATCAATTCTGCGCCGGCGCCTGCCTGGGGATGTTGATGTTTGGGTCTTTGGAAGCAGAGCAAACCGGCCTGCAAAAGTGTACTCAGACCTTGACCTTGCCTTGGAACAAAAGGCCGGCAAAGCGCTTTCCGCAAAGTTAAGAATGACTCTGGAATGCGATTTCGAGGAGTCCGACCTCCCATGGAAAGTAGACGTGATTGATTTTAATTGCGCTTCTTCTGAATTTAAAAAGGTTATTGAAAAAGGGAAGGTTAAGTTAGATTGGGAAATAGGGGATGCGCGTTAAGATGCTGAGTTTGGTAAACGTTAGCATTATCGAATAGTTGGAGTTCCGCTGATGGACTTTGAAATCCGAAATTATCTTCTAAATTTTCATTTTCATAACATCCTTGACTGTCAATGTTTTTGAAATTTCAATCTGTTATAAATTCCTTCCAAAAACTCAATCTTCGAGTTCCGTAGGCCTTAAATTGTGACTGTTTTGTGACTGGTATATGCTAAATTTTGTCTTTTTCTTTAATTAAAGGACAAAATATGAGCATTGATTCAGAAAATAGCGCGGAAGAAAACTCTTCATCGGATAAAGATGTGGCTACGGAAAGCGAGACTGTAACTATTGATATTTCAAAGGCTGTGGAAGAAGCGCAGCTTTTGGTTGTTTACATATCAAATGAGGGGTTGGATGTCGAGCCTGAGATAATAAAGAAGATTGTTGAATCCAAATATCTGTTGCGCAATAAAAAATGGACGCCTGAAACTGAGTTTAACTTTTGGATGGCGTATAACACTTTGGCGTCAATTGTCAAGCCTGTAACTATAAACTCCTTAAAATCTATTAAACCTCTATCAAAAAGCGGCAAGAAGAAGGTAAAGAGCAAGGCGCGTAAAGCCGTCTTTCAGTATCGGATGTTTGCCGTATGCGCGCTGGCGGCTCTGCTTGCCATTCAGATTTATTGGTTAATTGGAACTTCGGCGACAACTAAATTGAAAACTTTATTTAGTGAAAAAGTTGCGCTTAAACTTGAAATCGAGAAAATAAAAAATCTTAAAGGCCTTAACCTTGTCAAGGCGCGTATAGATAACATAGCAGTTGATGAAAAGGTCCATACTCACGATCCTGATTTAGAAAGATTGGGGGCTAAAATAACTACTATTCAGCAGGAACAGGACGCTCACTACGAACTGTTGCGCAGTTGGAACAAGGTATGGTTAGCTGTTATGAATAAGGATGAGTTTGACGGGAAAGTGCGAAATTACTTTGCCTTTAAACTAAGAAGAGAAAAGGAGCAAATTGTTAATAACATAAAAAAGATTGAGGCTCAAAAAGTCAAAAATGCGGACACTGGAAGCGCGCTGAAAGCTCTTTATAAAAAGAAAATGGATTTAGAACTTCAGCTTCAACACAACAAATCAAGAAACAGGCTGTTTTTAAACAAAATTGCCGCCGGTTATGTGACGGAGACGATACAAATGTATTTTCTGCCGTTGTTATACGGCTTGCTTGGGGCCTGCATGTTTGTGCTGCGCTCGCTCTCAAGGGAGATCAAGGAGTTGACATACACAGCAGAATCAGACATCAATTATAGGTTGAGAATAACCACCGGCGCGTTGGCCGGGCTTTCGATTGGTTGGTTTCTCACGCCTGATTCAGACAAGGCCTTGTCCGGACTATCGACATTTGCGCTTTCGTTTTTATGCGGGTACAGTGTTGAAGTATTGTTTTCATTAATGGATAAAATCATTTCAAATATTGTAAAAAAGAAGCCGGCCGAACCTGCCAATGATAAAGCGGCATTGTTAAAGCGGGTTCGTTAAGGCTCTGGATTCAGCTAATCCGTTGTTCTCTTAATTACAGGTCTATTTTCTTTCTATTTTGCGGATAATTTGGTATAAATTGAAACGAAATATATTTTACAGACGCATTGCGCTCTATTTTAGGGCAGGGAAGGGTAAAGATGATTCCGAGACCGGTTAAAGTTATAGGTGGAATAGTAATAATCGTATTTGGCATTAGTTTTATTATGGCCTATGTAACCAACAAGGGGCTTGTGGGCATGAAAAAGTCAAAGTTGGCAAAGGAGCAGATTGCGTGGAGAATGTCAGCGCAAAGACCAAACAAGTCTGCGTTTGATATTATAAGCGACGGTTATAAATTTACGCAGATTTATAGAGATATGGTTACTCAGCAGGATGTTGTGAAATGGGGCTGGAAAATAACCGGCATTCGCAAAAAAACGGCAGCGATTAGCAGCAAGGATAACAACGAGGTTAAACCGGAAGACGGCAAAAGGGCCGGCCTTGTATTCACTATACAATATAACCTTTTAAATAAAGAGGGCAAAGTTCTTGCCTACGACACCGCCGCCACAGGGTGCCTGTTGGAAGGCGAGGCGTTTGCGCACCTGCGCGAACCCGACACGGAGCTGTATGATTTCGCCAAAGTTGCAGCCTCCGAGGCAAAGATTGTTGAGCAAATTCCGTGTAGTAAGTAACGGCCTCTTCACAGGCAGGATGCCTGTGCCACCGTGCTGTTATTTGCTAACTCCGGCAATAAAATTTTGCAATCTCTGCATCAGGTTGTCTTTATCTTTAATTTCGCAAGACCATACCACAAGCGTTTGCCATCCGGCTTTGTTCAACTCTAAGACGTTTTTATTGTCTCTTTTAATATTGCTATTTAATTTTTTATTCCAGAATTCCTGATTTGTCGTTGGCCGTTTTGCCCTTCGGCACTTTTTATGGCCGTGCCAGAAACATCCATGAACAAAAACAATTTTTTTATGTTTCGGCAGTGTTATATCGGGATTGCCGGGCAAATCCCGGCGATGAATACGGAATCTATAACCCATTCTATGCAACATGGAACGCACAATCAATTCCGGCTTTGTGTTGCGGTTTTTAACCGTTGACATAATACTGCTTCGTTTTTGTTTGTCGAATACGTCCATATTAATTATGTAAGTTCAAACTGAATTCAGAGAAAAAATTATCCTTGTCCGCGAAAAGATCCCAAAGCGATCAGGATAAACAAGTGACTAAAGTTTAAAGTGAACTAAAGTGATCTAAAGTTTTGGTAAAAATCAAAGATTTTTGGCTTTTAATAAATTAAACATTCAAAAATTGAAAATTTTTACATGAACTTTAGTTCACTTTAAACTTTAGTCACTTAAACATTGCCGGCGTTCAAAAGATACAGGTATAATTTCTGAGTTCAGTTTGAACTTATTTAATGATTTACGTTTGGGTTGAAAGCAAAACGCGGGCAACATCAGCCACTCGCGCCGCAAGCAATGGCGGGACGGCATTCCCGATTTGTTTTGCTATTTCCAATTTTGTGCCGGTAAAATGAAAATCATCGGGAAAGCTTTGAAAACGCGCGGCTTCCCTGTGTGTAATAGGCCTGTTCTGTTCAGGGTGGAGATACCGCCCTTTTTCAGGCTTAAAGAATTCCGTGCGTATTGTAAAGGCCGGCCGATCCCACCAAAGTCGTCCAAATAGATCCGTTCCGCCTGATTTTTTGCGAATCCAGCATTTAGGAGTTAGTTCCGGCGCAATTCTTTGGAGGTCGAACCTGTTCATCCCTTGCTCAGGTATGGCCCTATAACGTTTAACGCTCAAATCAGTTGGGTTGCGTCCAAAATGGAGGTCAAGCGGAGGCGCAATGTTCTGCATCTCGTTGCCTTTTGGGGCCGGCAGATCGCCTATAGCGGCGCGAACGGCTCTCCAGTCTTTGCAGCCGGGAAGGCATCCGTTTTTGTTTATTTCCGCAAGCTTTAGCCGGCCATTGTTTGGTTCCGGCTTGCAATGTGTTTTGCGCGGAGGAAACAACATTGATGGATCCGCAAACCGGCAACCAATAATAAAGGCCCTTGTTCGCGTCTGTGGCACACCGTAATCAGCGGCAATAAGTTTTCCGTGGCAGACTCTAAATCCCATTGATTCCGCCTCCTTGATAATTTCACTATGCTCTAATGAACCCAAAATAGCCGCTACATTTTCCATGACAAAGACGGAGGCTTCCGAATCTTTAACAATGTTTAAAAACGGTTTCCATAATTCCTTGCGAGGGTCGTTTTCCCGTTTTTTGTTCAAAAGGCTAAAGCCCTGGCATGGCGGGCCGCCTATTACGATATCGGCTTTTGGAATCTTTTTGTTAGTGTCATTAAGTATTTCATAGATATCGCCATTAACGCAAATATTGCCGAAATTATAATTATAAGTATCAGCGCAATATTTATTAAAATCATTGGCCCAAACATGCTTAAACGGCTGGCCAAAACGTTCTGAAAAGCCTAAAGACATTCCGCCTGCGCCTGAAAACAGGTCAATAAGCTTGTATCGTTTTCTGCTTTTAAGCAGTTTTCCCTCTAGACGTTTTACATATCCCTCTTCATCTTTTTTCAAAAGGGACGCCATATTAACATTGTTTAACTTATGCATTGAAACTTACGAATATATAGAAATAGTAGAAAATTTGCGCATAATATATGTTTGGATGATATCAATTAACATATACCTAAATTGAGCGATTCTTATCACCCTCCCCTAACCCCTCCCATCAAGGGAGGGGGAATTAAAGGTAAATATTTAAATCGCTCAACTTAGGCTATAATCATCTTTTTCGAGGATAATTCCCATTAGAGTAGACAAGCGGCTCAGTGTTCATTTATTTAGCATTATTACTTTGCGCGTTTTAAGCTTAAGCATTTTATAGTAATACGCAAAATTACTCCAACTAAAAAACAACCGATTTTACGTTCAAAATTTACACACCCCTCGTTCCCATCTTTTTAGAGGGGAGGTAGTTTGCCGGCGTTCTCTCCTGAAAAAACATCAACAGCCGCGCAGCCGGCTGTCAGTCATCAGTCATCAGAATGTAGGATGGGCAAAGCGTAGCGTGCCCATCAATAATTTATGATAAACCATATGTGTAATTGGTAATCCAATTGGAAGTTGACAAAAAGATATCAAGTTGCCGCATAGTCGGCATCCAGAATCCAGCATCGAGAATCCAGTTAAAATCCCGGCAGTTTAAACTTCATGGTGACTTCGCCGGTTTCCTTATCGACTTTTATGCATTTGCCCTCGTTGTCCGGCGTGATTGGTTTGCCGGTGGTCATCTCCATTAATCCGCTTAGAAACTGCATGCCGTGCTCAAGGGCCTGCTCCATTTTTTCTTGTGTCTCTGTTGGAGCAGCCGGCGTGTCTTTAACTCCGGTTTGTTCCGTGGCGCCGGGTGATGTTGCCGCGTCGGTTTCAGACGATTGCTCCTCAAATTCCAGATCCTCTTCTTCGGCAATGTTAAGCTCTTCATTGCCAAGGGCTTTTGGGTTGAGGAAATGCGGAGTGGATTCAGGCAGCTCTTCAGGATCTGATTGTTCCGGCGCGGGTATAACCTGATCGTCGTTAAGCATTTCACGTATACGGTTGATAAATTCAGCCTTTTTCTCCTGGCTGAATTCAACCATATCGGTTGTTCCGTCAAACACGCCGTCAAAAAGCTCCTGTTTCAGTTGTATGCCCGCGTATATCTTCTCCTCAATTGATTGTTTTGCTATCAGATTAATCACGTTAACGCATTTGCTTTTTTGACCGATCCTCATAACCCTGCCGATTCTCTGGTTTAGTTTGGCCGGATTCCACGGCAGCTCAAAATTGATAACACAGTCCGCGCTCTGGAGGTTTAAGCCTACTCCGCCGGCCTCGGTTGCGAGGAAGACTTTGCACTCCGGATTCTGATTAAACTCATTAATAAGAGCCTGGCGTTTGTTTACCGGAATCTTGCCGGTGAATTCAACAAACGGTATGCCGAGTTCCGAAAGGGACTTGCCTATTAGAAAAGTCATGGTTGTCCATTCAGTAAAAATCACCACTTTGCGGTCATTTTCAAGCACAAGGTCGCTGATAATGGTTTCAAGCTCCTTTAATTTAGGAGAGAGGTTTGTTTTTCTATCAATCAGGAATGTGGAGTCGCAAACCATGCGCATTGAAACCAGCAGTTGCTGAATGCGCCTGATATCCATTGGCGTGAGGAATTTTTTGCTAAGTATAGGCAAAAGCGACGATAGGTAGCCCTGGTGTATCTCCAACTGTTCCTTGGTTAAATCAATATAGTAATTATTTGACACCTGTTCAGGGAGGTCTTTTAACACCTCTTCTTTTCGGCGCCTGATAACAAGAGATTTAAGTTTACTATGAATATCGTTGAGCCCTTTGTAGCCAAACACCCTGTTCTTTTTGCTCTTTTTTAAAATAAAATAGTTGGCGGCAAACTCCCAAAGCGGGGCAAACAGTTCAGGGTCGGCAAACTGCACTACTGAATAGAGGTCTTCAAGCTTGTTTTCAAGCGGCGTGCCGGAAATGACGAGTGACTGTTTGTGCGGTATTGATTTAATAGCCTGCGCCGTCTTTGTCTCAAAGTTTTTGATTCTCTGCGCCTCGTCCAGTATGACAAAATCGGGCCTGTATCTCTGTATGACAAGGTTGTCGCGCAACACGGCCTCATAATTCGTTATCTTAAAATAGTCGCCGTTCATTGCGTATGTTTCCTGCCTTTTATTTCTGGAACCGCTGATAATAGTGGCGGTTTCGCCGGTAAAACGCTCTATTTCCCGATACCATTGCTCCTTTAACGAAGCAGGGCAGACAATAAGCGTCTTTTTAAACCCGAATATTTCCCTTTTTAGCAGCGCGATTGTAATGGCCTGCAACGTTTTGCCCAGCCCCATTTCATCCGCAATTATGGCGGATTTCTTGTAAACGGCAAAGTTTACGCCCTCTTTCTGGTATGGATAAAGCGAAGCCTTAATAAACGGCAGGTCAGGGCAGCCGCCTTTCATTGCTTCGTCAATTTCCTTCTGAAGCAGGGCGTTGTCAACCCGTTGTATGACGTTTGCGTCTACCTTTACATTCTTCTTGCCGCTGAGCCGCTCCATTAAAGGGAACAGTTTTGACGTGTCATTTTTACTGAACTCGCCCTTGTCGTTAAAATATTCGTTAAACTCATCCGCAATGCCGGCCGGAAGTTTGCGGTCATAAAAATAGCACGGCTTTTCAAGGGTTGAGTTCCAGTATAGGTGAACAAACGGGGCCTTCTCCTTTTGCGCCCTCTCCGTAAAATCTTTTTTAGCCTTTATCTGTGTAAAAACATGCATAATATGTTTGCATGCGCCAAGTTTGTTGGTATTGAAATCAGGGCATGAACAGTGCCCCGTATCTTTTGCCGGGTCATGCACCGTCACAATATACTGCTTGTCCTGAGCGTTGGTTATCAAGTGCTCGCCTTTGTATGTGTCGCCGATAGTCAAGGTAAAGAGCTCGTTTTTAGCCCTCTTTATTCTATCTTCATACGCGAGTTGCCTTATCTCATCATAGCTGAGTTGATCAGTCTCTGAAGGCGGCGTGGTTGGCTCCTCACGCTCCTTTAACGATTTGTAACGGGCGACATGCTCAACTATATCAAGACAAACCGCGACTGTGTGTTTGCAGCCAAGGCCGTAATAGGGGCATGAGCACTGGTACTTTATCTTGCTTTGCACAAACTCAACGGTTACATCATAGTCCCCATAATTGCCGTCAATCATATATTTAAATGCCTGCTTTTCAAAATCAGCCTCTTTTTGGTAATAGTTGCCGAGGTTAAATATCCTTTCCCCGCGTTTATAAATAATGCCGGAGTCGGCAATAGTTTCCTTAATAATGTTTTTATTTAATGAAAACAATTTTATATCCTCCTTTTTATTGGAAAATTAACAATAAAATGCAACTATCTTGCCCCCAAACCCCTGCTTGGTAACCAGAGAGTTCAAATGCTTTTAGAAAAAAATCAGGTAAATATTGTAAAACTTATAGGCTGTATTTACAAAATTAAACCTTAAAGTTTAATTATTATTTTTTTATCAGGATTTTGCTTTGAAATGCGGATTTGACGATCGCGCGTCCCAAATGTTTTAGTATAGCCTTTTCTGCTTGACAAGCGGCCTCTAATGGGTGACGATAGGCGCTAAGCGATTTTAAAATTCAAATTAATAGTGTCACAGGCATCCTTGCCTGTGTTTCAATTGATCACAGGCAGGATGCCTGTGCTACTAACAATCACCCTTTGGGTGAATTTAAATCTTTTTCCCATCGGGGGGGGATGATTCTCACTAGGGCAGACAAGCTGCTCAGTGTTCATATACACATGGTAAATATAGGGAAATTAAACAAACTAAAGGTCGTCAAGAATGTTGATTTTGGGCTCTATCTGGACGGCGGAGATTTTGGCGAAATATTAGTCCCCAAAAGGTATTTATTACAAGAATACAACCCAGACGATATTATTGAAGTCTTCATTTACTACGATTCAGAAGACCGCATCATTGCCACAACTCAAATTCCATATGCCGTAACCGGTCAGTTTGCCGATCTGAATGTGGTGGAGGTTAACGCGACAGGGGCTTTCCTTGACTGGGGGTTGCAGAAAGATTTGCTGGTTCCTTTTAATGAACAGAAGGTTAAGATGAAAAAGGGCAATTCATACCTTGTTTATGTATACCTTGACGATGATACTCAGCGCATCATAGCATCTTCTCATTTGGAAAAGTTTATTGATAACGAACAGGCCTCATTTAAGGAAGGTGAAAAGGTTGAGTTGATTTTATATGAAGAGACTGATATTGGATATAGCGCAATCATAAATAACGCTTTTCAAGGCATAATTTATAAAAACGAAGTGTTTCAAAAGTTGAAAAAGGGAAAAGCTACAACAGGTTTCATAAAAAAGATAAGAGATGACAAAAAAATAGACCTCACACTCTATAAACCCGGTTATGGGAAGATCAAAGAGCTATCAGATCCAATTATTGAGATACTTCAAAAGATGGGAGGATTTCTTCCTGTTACAGATAAAAGTTCTCCCGAGACTATTTACAAACTATTCGGCATGAGCAAAAAGAACTATAAAAAGTCTATAGGAGCCCTTTACAAAAAAAAGCTTATCACTATTGAAGACACCGGTATAAGATTAAATACCGGCGCGGTAAAACCTGTAAAAGCCTCCAATCGTAATTAGGGCACGTTTTATTTATTCATGAAACGCTTATTTTATAGAAATTTTAGTTTTTCCGTGACTATATAAAGCGATTCTTCTACGAAATCTTCTATTGTGATCTCTTTTTGTCCATGTTTGGAATCATCATGGAACTCAGGGTTGGTATAAGGATGTAAATGCCAGGAGGAAAAGATATAATCTTTGCCGAATATACGTTTTTCATTAAGTATAAGTGTATAGCTTCTTTTAGGATTTCTTATATTGATGTATAATTGGACAAACAAATCTTCCATAAAGTAGATTCTTGCTTTTAAAAGCGATTCTGTCTTATCAATGATGCGTAAATCTTTTGCGGCAATAGATGAGGAAATTCTTTTTAGATTCTGTATTATGTCATCAATGTTTTCTTTCATTTCATTTTTTCTATCTTGCCGTTTATATCATCAAGGGCGGTAACCGCCATATCCCAGTCAAAATAGTCTTTTTCTTTTTCATACTCAAGTTTCTTGCCTTTGCAACTCTCTTCAAATTTGTCGAAAGTCATATCGTATTTCTTTTCGAATGTTTTCTTTGAAAAGTTATGTTTATTCCTTTCTCTCAATAGTTCCCTGTGAATTAACTCTTTTACCGCGTCTTCAGCGCTTGATTTCTTTGTGATCTTAAAAAGTTCATCTTTCAGGTTTTTGGGCAGTTTAAGGGCGCTTGACTCAGGCATATAAACCCCTCCTTTAATAAAACGTCATTAAGTAATGAATACGAAAGAACACATTATATGTCAAAAAGACATAATATCAAAAGGTAATAAATGAACATTTGGCTGCTTGGCTGCCTTAGTGAGAATTATCCCCTCAGGGGATAATAGTTTATATACTAGACGTGAAGCTGGGGATTCTCGAATTGTGGTTTACAAAGCATGGGGGTTTTGTAAACATGGGGAATTATTAAATGCGCATTCAAAATCAATTTGCATTTTCCTTATTATAGGCATACTATTAATTTCAGGCTCTGGATTTTGATTAATTAAGAGGGAGAACCTATAATGGCAAAAAAGATCAAAAATGATAATGTTGTTAAACCGCTAACTATTTATGTGGTTTCAGGCGGGTTTGGCGCAAGCGGCGAACAGCTGGTTGAGACGGTGTTGGCGCAGTTTATTGACGCTGACGCAAGGATTATAAAGATTCCCCATGCAAGAAAAGTTGCCCAGATCGAAAGCTCTATAAAAAAGGCCAAGAAAAACAACGGTATTATTGTTCACTCTATGGTTGATGAGAAGCTTAGGAGGTTGCTTTTAAAAGCCGCTGAAGAGGCGGATGTTGTTGCCATTGATATAATGGGGCCGTTAATTGAATGCCTGGCTACTGTTTTTGACAAAAAACCTAAAGGAAAACCTGGGCTTTACCACACTCACAAAGAGGATTATTTTAAGAGAATTGGGGCCATTGAGTTTACCGTGTCTCACGATGATGGGGTAAAACATGAGGATCTTCAATCCGCGGAAATTGTGTTAGCCGGCGTTTCACGGTGCGGAAAAACGCCTTTAAGCATGTATCTTGCGGTAAAAGGCTGGAAAGTCGCAAATGTGCCGTTGGTTATGGATATTGCCCCGCCGCCGGATCTGTTTAAAGTTGAAAAACAGCGGGTAATTGGGTTGATTATTGACTACCAACATCTTATGTCTCACCGCAAAGAGAGGCATGCTCATATTGGGGAGCTTGGATTTACAGACTATATAAGCCCAACATCCGTTAATGACGAGCTTAAATATGCGAGAAAGATATATAGAAAAATCGGATGCAAGGTTGTAAATGTGACAAGAAAACCTATTGAATCAATCGCGGATGAGGTTGTCGAGATCATTGTCAATCATTTTGGGGATAAAGCGAAGAAGAAGTGATCAAAGCGCGAATGGCAAAGAACGAATCCTTGTTAGAGCTCGGAAAGAGACTAAAAATCATTCCAATTTCAATGAATAATATTTGCGTGATTATTTAGCGGACGACTCTTCTTTTAAGCCTTTAAACAGGCAATAGCACATAAACAGCAGGACTATTGCAAATGGCAGTCCGGTTGTAATAACCGCTGTTTGAAGGGCTTTTAAACCTCCGGCCATTAACAAAACCGCAGCCACGGCGCCTTCCATTAAAGCCCAGAATATTCGTTGAGCAACAGGTGGATTAAGTCTTCCGCCTGATGTGATAATGTCAACCACAAACGAAGCGGAATCTGATGATGTGACAAAAAAGCTGATTACCACTATTATTGCAATAAAACTTGTGATAAATGAGAGTGGAAACCGCTCAAAAAGCGCATAGATTGCCACTGCGACATTTTCATTTACCGCGTTTGAAATGCTTCCCGGATTGGCCATTTCTTCGGAAATAGCTGAATTGCCGAATACGGTCATCCATATAAAAGTAAAAAATACGGGAATCAGCATAACGCATAAAAGGAATTCGCGAACAGTTCTGCCTTTTGAGATACGGGCGATAAAAATGCCGACAAACGGCGACCAGGCGATCCACCAGGCCCAGTAAAAAAGAGTCCAGCCGTTCTGCCAGTTTGTGCCTTCATAAGCCTCCGTCCACGAACTCATCATTGAGAATTCAGACACATACGCGCCTGCGTTTTGAACAAAAGCGTCAAGGATGTGAAAAGTCGGGCCAATAAAAAAGACAAACGCCAATAAAATGAGAGCCAGTATTATATTAAGCTGACTTAGCCTTTTTATGCCTTTGTCCAAACCCATGACAACCGAGATGGTGGCAAGTCCGGTTATGCCCGCTATCAGCGCCAGTTGCGCTGTGTTATTAAACGGCAAGCCAAACACATGGTTTAGGCCTGCGTTAACTTGTTTTGCGCCGAGCCCTAATGATGTCGCCAGCCCAAAAAGAGTTGAAAATACCGCTAGTATATCTATTAAATTGCCGATTGGGCCGTAAATACGGTCTCCAAGGATTGGATAAAACACCGACCTGACTGAAAGCGGCAAACCTCGATTGTACGCAAAAAAAGCCAGGGCTAAAGCTATCATGGCATAGATGCCCCATGCGTGCAAACCCCAGTGAAAAAACGTGAACGCCATGGCAAACTTTGCGGAAGTCGCGTTATCCTGTGTTTCAAAAGGCGGGGAAGTAAAATGAAAGATTGGCTCAGCCACGCTATAGAAAAGCAAACCAATTCCCATGCCCGCGCTGAAAAGCATTGCAAGCCAGGACCAGAAATTAAAATCAGGCTTGGCGTCCGCCCCGCCAATCCTTATATTCCCGTATTTTGACGATAGCAAAATAATGACAAATATAAGGATGATGTTTACAGTCGAGACAAAAAACCAGCCTGTTCTATTGGCGATAAAGGTCTGGACTGCATCCGAGACAAGTTTTATAAAATCAAGATTATAAAGCGTAAAACCGACAAAGAAAACAATTAACGCCGCAGATATCCAAAATACCGCAGGATTAATCTCTAATTTTAATCGTAGTTTTTTCAAGAAATTGGAGCTTCCGAAAGATTGCTAAGATATTACCGAGGACAATAATAAAGCTACTATTTTGAATTTAAATATATACCTTTTATTCCCCCTCCATTGATTGGAGGGGGTAGGGTAGGGTGATAAGAATCGCGCAAATTATGAATAGTTCATTCGCTTTGCCCTAAGTAAGTGGGCATTATGCGTGGTTTTTGCGGAAGTGAAAACAACCCCAGACTAAATGACCATTTAAACCGCCGTCAATCCAATGCTGGAGCCCTTTTTCCATTCGGTCTAAATAATCCGTGTCTATCTCTTTTGCAAGCCTGTTTCTTTGCGCTTTTGTTTCTTCCAAAACTCTGGAGTAGTGTGTGATAAGATGTTTTGTCAAATCTTCAAAGGCAACTTCGCCAAGCCCTGATTCAGTCGCAAGCTTTCGATAAAAACATGGGGAAGCCAATGATTTTAAATGGATGCGGTCAAGAATAGGCTGTAAAACGCCGTCAGGGCAATCATCGCTTTGCATAGGGTCGGTAAAAATAAAATCTCCA
Source organism: Candidatus Anammoxibacter sp. (assembly GCA_021777105.1). GTDB lineage: Bacteria > Planctomycetota > Brocadiia > Brocadiales > Anammoxibacteraceae > Anammoxibacter_B. The sequence goes on along the minus strand of JAIQZQ010000030.1, from coordinate 4,609 downwards.
CTGTTTTTTAAAACCCTGGCAACCTCCGCAAGCGCCTTCTCCTTATTTGAACTATGGAGCAACGCGTCCTGCGACCATACTACATCAAACGTTTCATCTTCATAACACAATTCATCAAAACTGCCGTCAACCACATCAATTAAATCGCTTAAACCCTGTTCCTGATTAATTATTCTATGTCTCTCATTTTCAACATCGCTTAGATTTAACGCGCAAACCTTGCTCCCAAAATTACGGGCGAGGAATCTTGCCCCCCCGCCGTAACCAGATCCTATGTCTAATATTTTAGAATTTCCATTTATATTTTTAAGATGGGACGCCAACTGAGTCTTTGACCGTTGGCTCGCCTTTTTTATTGACTCGTCTTTGCTTTCATAAATTCCCACATGGATGTCCTCGCCGCCCCAAACCATGGAATAGAAATTATCCGCGTCCTTGCTGTTGTAATAATCTTTGGTAACTGAAACCGCCTTTTTTGATGGGCACTCTGAAGGGGAAACAGTTTTTTTCTTTTTCACGTATTTTTTTTCCGCGACATGAACGTAAAAATCCGGGTCATCATCGCTAAAATCTGATTGAAAATCGCCATATGTTTCAATGGTTTGAAAACCAACCTCTTTTAAGAGCCTGCGCGTATATTCTTTTCTAAGAGGGAACATGTTTAAATGGTATGTTGAATTGTCGTTAAATGCGTATTTAAATCTGGCAAGATTGTCATCAACGTATTCCGGTTCCGCTAAAACGCTTTTCCCGCAGTAATAATATGAATGTTTGCTTGAAAACCCATTATCTAAAATAGAGTCATAATTTCGTTGATCTATAATTAAAACGCCGTCATGCTTAAGGGCTGCATAAAACTCGGCAAGGGCTTTTCGGCGATCATTCTCTTGAAACAAGTGTGTAAAAGAGTTGCCCAGGCAAATAACCGCGTCAAATTCCCCGTGAACATGGCGATTTAAATACCGCCAATCCGCCTGAACAGCGCTTAAAATCAGCCCTCTTTTTCGACCGTTCTCAAAAGCTTTTGTCAGCATTTCCGTGCTGCCGTCCGCGCTGGTAACTTCAAAACCCTCTTCTAATAACCTGACGGAATGAAAACCCGTGCCGGTCGCAACATCAAGCACCCTTTTGGCCCCAATTCTCTTCAATTGCTCAATAAAAAAGTCGCCTTCGCCTTTAACTCGCCGCTTCCAGTCAATCAGCTCATCCCATTTATTAACAAAATCGTTGGCATACTGCTCTTTATAATAGTCAGTGTCCTTTATATGCCCTTGCTTGCATGTTGCATATTTGTCATTTTTAACAGTCATGTTCGTCACCTCCCATTTTTGCGCGCCCAAATTTGGAGATATTCATCAATGAAATATTGTCAACTTTCTTCATTTATAAGCATAAATATTTCTTACATCAAAACCTGAGCTTTGCTACATTGGATATGAATGATAAATGCCGTTAAATGTGAATAAATATTAGAATAATTACGGCAATTAATTAATAAGGGTAAATGGTAACATAAATAACTGGCCGGCGCAATTAATTTAAATCATTTGTGGTAGTTTAGTGGAGGTAAATATGCAACAAATATGCCGAAATTTGAGAACATTTTTACATAAATAGATGCAAGTGCCGTTGTGGGAGCGTTGAACCCGGATAAACCTGAAAGCGGTTATGTCAAAGTGGAGTTTCTTTGGAGTTAATTAACCGTGTTAATTTTATAATATACCAATTGTATAGTTTTTAACATTAACACAGTTAATGTGCTCCATATTTATTGCCGTTGTAGTGTAGGCGCGCCCTCGCGCTGTCTGCGTTTGAGGAAGATATTGTCAATTCTGAGGGCGCCACATAAATTGCGGGATTTTAATAATTCATATAAATAAAGACACTCCCTAAATTGGCGCGGCGCTTTATTGCACTGGAATTAAAGATTCCGTAATTTCATTAACGCCCTCTTTAAACATAGCTATCTTATCTTTAGGCATCTTTTCAATAGATTTTTCAACACGCGATGTTAAATCTTCACGTATCTCTTCCGGTAGTGAATCAAGAAGTGACAGGATCTCTTTCACACCGGCGGCGTTCACTTTCTTAATCTGAATCAGGTAATGAACATATTCCAACAGGCCAATATCCTTAAGCGAATAAAACCTGCGGTTGCCGTCGTTGCGGGACGGGCTAATAAGCCCTTTTTCTTCATAAATCCTTAATGTTCTTGGGTTTACTTCCAAGATCTCAGCAGCTACGCTGATTGGAAATATAGCCCTTATTGGATCAATGTCCTTTACCATAATCGAAACTCTTTTATATTTATATTAAAGCGGAAATATATGATTAGCCTTTCGCCCCCCGGGCATAATTCTCCCCTCGGGGGATAATTCTCACTAAGGCTGCCAAGCAGCCAAATGTTCATTTATCACTAGAGCAGACAAGCTGCTCAGTTTTCATTTATCAATAACCAGATGAGAATTATATCATATCTTTCCACAATACGATAAAACAAATTATGATAATGTTTTGATTTGGTTTTGGCTGCCATAAACAAATCGCTTGACTTGCCAATAACCGTTGAGTAGAGTTCTAAACTGTTATCAGTTTTAAATCTTCTATTATCATTTGAATACTGAATATCCTCAAGGTTAGTTGTCTTGTTGTCTACTTTTTTATTAATTAACGATATATGAAATCCCCTCTTTCAATGAAAATAATATTAACCGGTAGCGCTCTTACTATAGATCAGGTAGCGCTTATTGCAAAGGATCGAATTAAAGTTGAGGTTGACGGCGAAGCAAAGATCCGTGTTTCTAAGGCATACGACCTCCTGATTGTTGCGGCGTGTCAAGGATGTGAGATATACGGAGTGACTAATAGCGTTGGAGCAAAAAAAGACGTAAAAGTATTAAACGGCAATCTTAGCAAAAAGGGCGGCAACAAATTAAATGACGATGCTATCGCAAATTCTAAAGCGTTTAACGAACGCATTCTTTATGCGCATAACACTAATGTTGGGCCTGAATTAAGTGAAAATGTCGTCCGCGCAATGATGCTTGCCAGAGTAAATACAATGCTTAATGGCATAACAGCATGCAATCCTAATGTCGTAGATATGTTTGCAGAGTTCCTGAATAGAGAAATTCACCCGGTTATTTACTCAAAAGGCTCAACAGGTGTCGCCGATATTAATATTTTATCGGCTATTGGCCTGGCAATGATGGGCAAACCCAATATTGACGTCTTCTATAAGGGAAATCGGATGAATGCCGGCATGGCCCTTGAAGAGGCGGGGCTTACTCCTCTTGAACCTTTTGCCAAGGATGGACTTTCAATTCTAAGTTCAAATTCTTATTCAGCCGGGATGGCGGCCTTAGTATTGCGCCGAGTTGAAAAATTACTTAATAGGGCCGACATTGTTTTTGCGTTGAGCTTAGAAGGGTTGAACGGCAATATTGCGCCGTTGATAAAGGAAGCGCAAGATATAAGACCATATAAAGGACAGAATATATCTGCCGGTCAAATCAGAGGTTATTTAGCCGGCAGCTATCTTTGGGACAAAATTGATTCCAAAGATAATGATAAGCGCGGATACAAAAAGCGCTCTTTACAAGATCCGCTAAGCTTTCGGGACGCAAGTCAAGTGCATGGCGCGGTTTTTGACATAATAGAATCCCTTAAGGAAAAGATTGAGATCCAGCTCAATTCATCGGACGATAACCCTGCCGTGCTGGTTGACACGCTGCCTGATGGAAACAGCGCTTCGACACAGGTAGAAGATTATATTGTTATTGAAGATGCCGATGATAAGGACTGTCTAAGAGGAATGATAACGCCAACGGCAAATTACGAGCCCATTAGTTGGGTCTTATACTTTGAGACGTTAGGGATATCGCTTTGTCATTTGTCAAAGATTTCAAGCAGCAGAATTATGACTTTAGGATCCTCCGAACAAACCGGTTTACGCAAGTTTCTTGCTCCGGACGAAAATAGTTATGGGCTCGGTATTTTACAGAATACATGTTTATCCCTTCACACGGAAATTCGTAGCTTGAGCAATCCCTCATCTATTGATTTTATAGATGTAGCCGGCAGCGTTGAAGATGTGGGGACAAACGCCCCGTACGTTGTGCATCAAGTCAATAAAATAATAGACAATCTATATTATATACTTGGCATCGAACTTTTCCATGCCGCCCAGTCCATTGACCTCAGAAAGAATTACGCAACTGAACAAAATGATGATGGGTTTGTACAACTGGGATCATTCACCAATACTTTATATGAATCCTACCGTAAAGAAGTCCCATACGTGGATAAAGACAGGTCATATAATATAGATATCAGGAAGTCGCGCAAATTCCTGAAATCGTATAATATATAGAGCTCAGGAACGCATCCTGCAAATGTTAAATGGCCAGAGGCCGTAGTTTGAGGCCTGCAATTGCGCCATAAACAAACCAGGTTTTCGAAAAACAATATTTACGTAGTATCTGTTGCGGAAAGGGTAATTTTGTTTGAAAATTTTGGCCGAAAAACCTCCTGTGCCCTAACTCTGGTTAGAATAGAAAATATTTTCCGTTTTTGATTAATTTCTAATCACTTTTCATGTATTTAATTG
>JAIQZQ010000029.1 GCA_021777105.1 Candidatus Anammoxibacter sp. | reverse complement strand
AATTTGCCATTGTTATTAACACAGTTAGACATGTTTAAACAGAAAGGGTGTTCACAAATTGGGCAGAAACTAAAATTACGCTTTTCAGCCGATTCGACCTCTTGATATTAGGGGTAATTCACAACCATGAAAATCTATGATAATGGAAAATGGGAAGAACGTTTTAAGGGAAACAATTAAGGAGCGAGCCCAGAGTAACATCTTGATTATTAAGTATTGGCGCTTGTTTTGTAATTGATTAGACAATACGCATATTCTGTTTTCAAGATCTGTCACTAGATTTTTTTCTAGTAAGAACAAAACTCATTTTGAATCTTTTCTAACAGCTTTTTCAATTGATCATAATGGGAACCTTTCCAATAGATTTTGTAGCGCCCGCCACACCTATAAAATTCGTTAAAATATAACCGGATTTTTAGCTCAAGCTTTTCTAAAATTTCCCCCTTTTTAACTGCATTAATTAAACTATTGCAGATTGTGCATCTATAGAAAGGTTTTATGCCTGATTTTAGATCAAACCTTTTAATAACCTCTTTAAGTTGCGTTTCCAGATCAGTTGACCGAATGTAATACTCATGAGTAAAACTTCTTTTATGTTAAGCATAAGACGGTCTCTGGTAAGGATAATACGGTTCTCTTTAAGGCCTTGTTGAATAATTTCCGGATCATCATAGTCATTTCTATAAAAAGTATCAAATCCAAGCATTCTAAGCATTTTAGCCAATCTGCCTAAATGCACATCAAGAATAAAAGATGTTTTTCGTAAAGGTTCGTCTCGCAATTTTACAATAGGCGAGATATCAATGCTTTCAAATACCGGGTACACAGAGACTTGGTCGTCATCATTTAATTACAAAGCTAAACCACCCGCTATGCGGGTGTGAATAGCAAAAGCTATGCTGAAGTATTTATAATAAGCAACAATTTAGTCTGATTTACCGATTTATGTTTTCAGGGAATATTTTTATCTGAAAAAAATAAGCACACATTATAAAAAGAGCTATGCTGTACAATATTTCCAAATCATTGATTAAGAAGGTATAAGTTAAAGAATGGAAAACTATATTAGGAAAGTTTTAGCATTCAATTGAAACAAAATGAGTCATTTGTTCCTATGGCATTTGAGATTTAAAAGATACATGCAATAACTGTTAATCCCTATCATTTCAGGGAATCATAAGGCTGCGGTATTATCTCGTTGCGCAATATACGGCTTCAGTAAGAGAACGCCTAATAGGTTTCAGTATACAAACTGATTGATATCTCCCCTTTTAGGGGACGCTCGTATCATGCGCATAAAAATGTAAAAGATGTTTTTTACTAAGTGTGTTTTCCTGTTCGCTTTAAATGAACAGGTGTGCGCTACCGTTTATCCCCTTAAGGGGGGCAAGTAATCGGCCCTTATAGGGCTATAATCAAGCCACCGGCTATGCCGGTGGAAAAATGACTTATCCGTTTATTTGTTTATTGCCACACTTTAGGCTTGTGAAACTCGCCGGTTTTGTCTTGAAGTGTATCAGGGAATTGGCTTTTTTCCAAAACACCTTTTCGAATCATTTTAACAAAAGACGCATTTAGCGCCAACTCCCTGTTTGGTCTTTTTTGCGGGCACAAAATACCTACTGTTAATTTTAGTTCATTTCTAATTATTTTAATAGGTTCTTTTAAATCAGAATCGTTTGTTAATAAAACAGCAGCTTCGTATTCGTTTTTATGGCCATCGTTAACAAGATGAGTTGCTATATTCACGTCTGAGCCTTTTTCTTCAAATTTTATTACATCCACAAATTTATTCTTGCCGTCTTGAGGGTTTGCCAACGGCAATGAAATGACATGAGAAAGGAAATGTCCAAGTATGATTTCAACATTCGGCAAAGTCTTTATAGCTCTTAAGTAGATTTGTTGCCTGTTTGGTAAATCATGGTCGTCAATACGAGACTTAACACGCGCGCTGAAATACTTGATTTTGTTGATTTGGTTTGAAGGAAGAGTTAAACAGCACAATTTGTTTAGATCAATCCATTTAAAATTCGTGCCTTTTAATGAGCCGTAGTATAAATTGAATCCATCGATATAAACAGTTGTTTTTTTGGGGCGCATAAAAGAACGAAGGCCATGCAGTAACGAAACCGCATGGCCTTGTGCCCTACTCCCGAAGCAGTAGGGGGGTTAAGAACATTCGCATGGAGTATAATGAAGTAACATGTTACTTCATTATACTCCATGCGATGCTTTTGTCAAATTACAATTTAATAAAATGCTATTGGGCTATAACTTTAAATCAGCCTCAAAATAATCTTATCAAATGATGACGCGCTTGTGTGGATATTGTAAGAAAAATCAACAACAAAACTCAACACAAATTAGCTACAATCGGCCAATAAACGGCAATATTGTGATTTTTTAAAAAATCGTAAGTCCTTATGTGGTAAATGGCTGGGGTACCAGGATTTGAACCCGGACAAAATGAACCAGAATCACAATTAACCATATTTTTCAGTATTTCATAAGTGCTTGATATGATACCTGTTATGATCGCTACTCTTTCAGGCATAACAAGTTACGACTTTACATATTTTGCTTTCTATTCCTGTGGTTTCCTGCTGATTACTCTTAAGTTGACTACAATTTGACTACAATTGGCAATTTTATAGATTTGGTAAACGAGAATCCAATTCATTTATACATTTCATTGTCTATTGCCATTCTTTAGGTTTGTGAAACGATCCGGTCTTATCTTGAAGTGTTTCCGGAATTGGCTTATTGAAAGAACGAAGGCCATGCAGTAATAAAACCACATGGCCTTGTGCCCCACTCCCGAAACAGTAGGGGGGGTAAGTACATAAACAACTTAAGTTTTTCTTTCGATTTGTTAATTATACAATAGGGTATTTTTTTGTCAAATTATAACAGAGACAATGCATTAAGAAATATATTGGCGAAAAAGTAATGTAATGTATCGTAAATTAAATTTTTATTTTTTCTGTCTTGCTTTTTTATGAAAATGGAGTATTATTTAATTTCCTAGAATTTATACGCCGTAAAAAGAAGTATGGATAACAAAAGGCCGTTTAGTCCCTTCTAGGATTAACACGGCCTTTTTTGTTATCTAAGCAGCCCATGCACCTGGTGGTAGCGGAAACGCCCACAAGAAAGCGTATACTTTCTAGGACAGGTTCACATGGGCTTTTTTTATGGACAAAAGGAGGTGGTCTAACATGAAAGCAATTGGATATGTTCGTGTTAGTACGGAAGATCAAGCGCGGGAAGGCGTGAGTCTTGATAACCAGAAGGAGAAAATCAGGGCTTATTGTCAGTTAAAGGATATGCATCTTGAGGAAATAATAGAAGATGCCGGCATATCAGCAAAAAACCTTAACCGGCCCGGCGTTAAAAGGGCGCTGGATATGTCAAGACGAGGAGAGGTTGACGCAATAGTGGTTTACAAGCTTGACCGGCTATTCCGCAGCACAGTAGACGCATTGGAAACAACCACACGCTTTGACAAATGGAGCGTATCATTTCATAGCATCAACGAAAGTTTGGACACACAATCCGCAATGGGCAAATTCTTTTTCACTTTAACCGCAGCCCTTGCCGAAATGGAACGCGGCATAGTTAGTGAACGGACAAAGGCCGCATTAAGCCATAAAAGAGCGCAAGGCGAAAAGACAGGCGGTTCAGTACCTTTTGGCTACGACTCAAACGTTAACGGCCTTCTATCGGCAAATACAGACGAACAGAATACCATAAACAGGATACAAAGATTTAAAGAAAACGGATGCTCACTAAGAGATATATGCTCAAGGCTGGAATCCGAAAAGCTTAAGACAAAAACCGGCAATCTTAAATGGAATCCTAAAACCATTTCGGCAATCCTAAAACGTGTAGCCTAATTTCTCATCAATGTTACCCTACGTTCGAAGGGTAACAAAACCGCCTATAATTCTACTATTAAACTGGATCGTATTTCATATGATCTATTTTGAAAGGATCTGAAAATGAAAACCGCTACTAAACAGAAAAAAAATTGCTGTGTGGATGCCCCCCTATCCCATTGGGAAGAAATGGCACGCCAAATCCATTTGAATATCACAAATCTACAAAACGTTTGCTTAATAATTTCTGCCTATCTGGGTGACCGGGTTTGTTGCGCAAATAAATTGGAAGAAAGAGAAAACGCAAAGCTGGAGGGGGCCGTTTGCGTTATAACAAGAGAACTTGGGGAGGTCAGCAAAGATTCAAGAGTACTCTGTGAAAATATTGAAAATTACGGAATAAATAAAAGGAGGGGTAAAAATGGATGATAAAAAAAACACAAACCCTGTTTCGGCTGAAGAGGCGGAAAACGAGGTTAAATCAGACATGAAAGAAAACGGCTTGAAAAAGTTAAAAGCAGGCGATTTGGTTGAAGTTGAAGGCTGTCTGGAAGGCGGGTTTGTCAAGGAATTTGATGGAGAACAAGTTTTTTTGAAGTTCAGCGCGTTTCACATTCTTCTTAGCGGACTTTTAAAACTCGAAGGGTCAGTTAGCGAAGAAGAACACGCCGGGGTATCCATTATGTACCGTGATTTGCTCTTGGAGCTTCAATTGCTCACATTTGGCAAAAAAACATGGTAAGGTGGTGAATTAGTTTAAAACAGCGCTATAAATTATAAAACTGCCGGCAACAATACTAAGGCTAGAAACAATGAATCCGGCCTCTAAAACTGAATTGACTGATCCCTTAAACCGGAAGCCAACTAAAAAATCAGCCGCTAACCTTTATAAAGAAGGTGAAATTTCAATGAAAAACAATAATAAAAAGTGGGACATCGAATCAAAGAAACTACCCGCTACACAAAAACAAACGAAAACAGAAGACCAGGCGCGTAAGTGGTTCTTGCATTTGTTGATAATTGGATGCACGATAATGGCAATGTACGCTTTTTATCTTGGGTAAATGGAAAAGGCTCTAAATGATAAACCTTGATCCTTAAACTTTTATGCTTTTTCACGAGAAAATAAAAAAAGTTTTGCCCGGATTTATGCTCATAAACACTTTTACTACGTAGAAGGGCTATTCAGACAGCAAGATATTGCCGTTCAAGGAAAGGGCCTAAAAGGCTTTTAAATGCCCCAGAAGGCGTTAGTACCCGTTTTTTCACCATTGTAGTGTTTTGGCCCATAACCAAGTAGGGGCATACCACTACACGAGGATAAGCAATCCACTGACTGGTTGTAATGGGGTGGTATTTGGTATAATTTTTGATTTTATTGCCTAGTGGTTTTAGAGTGCAAGTTATGTTTCTCTGGAGTGTATATCTGTAACTCTCGCAGGTTCGCAACTGGATAGTATTTTATTAGAAAATAATGATATTAAGTAAAGGTTTCGGGAAAATTAAAAATGACAATCAAATCAGGAGCACTTAATCCAGAATTGGAAATTGAAAAAGCAGAGATATCGTTTACATTTCATTACTATATTAGTGGCGTACTACGATTGGCACCTTTAGGAGATAAACAAAACACGAAAAATGATGAAAGAAAAAAACTAAATCCTTTAGAAGACTTTAATAGGTTAAATAAAATTGGTAAGACATTAAAAAAATTTATTGATGTAAGGAAAGATTGGAAAACTTCAGCAATATCACACTATATAAGTGATAATTTTCTAGATGAATTAATGATTACTCATTTTCATTTAAATTTAGATGAAATTGTAAAAGAAATACATGAAGAGATTAAACAAAATTGTGATTTGATTAATCTTTCAGAGGCACAATCAAAAGGATATTTTGAGATACCAAAAGATTTTCCTTACGATAGGAATAATGGCGTTAAATGTCAATCTAGCATTGGCTCATTAGAAGTTTTTATTTGGAAACACGGGTCCGCTTCTGTTATTTTTCGTTTAGGCACTACAGAAGATATAAAAGCATCAGAGTTGCTAAACTATATTAAACATCCTGAATTTGCAATTAACAATAGCGGTGCTTCTACTGGGCTTGAAGCTGGAAAACTGATATGCCAAGTCAACGATTTAATGGATGCATTTGAGCCGTATATTGAACATGCCCTTAATTGCTTGAAATTAGAAAAAAGAGTTTTGAAGACGGGAGATTGGGCGCCTCTTGATGAATTTAAGGCGTTGCAAACTGAAAAAATAAACAGATTAAACAATGGTAAAAACCGTAGCAGAGCATATGTTGGCACAATGGTTGGCTTTGATAAGGACGCTTTAAATTCTTTTAATAAAACTCCTGAAATAGATTCAATGGTTAAGCGTTTTGTTGTTGCCGCTGGACGTACAACACCTTCTTTTTTCGAAAAATTTGAGAGGATAGACGAGTATCTTGATTCAGGAAGAAACATTTATGGGCGTGGCGGGAGTATTATTTTTTTAGGGAGACGAGGTTGGTGTGTTCTAAATGGAGGCGAGCATGAACCGATAACTTTTAGGCTTGGTGTTGTTGAGACAACGCATTTTGCTATTTGTGTTATAGAGACCGCTATGCGTGCTAGAAGAAAATATTGTCGTGATATCCATGAAGCTGGGACAACTATTTTCAAAGATTTAAACGCAAGTGTTGACAAAATGGTTACCACTTTGGGACAAAATAAATCTGATGATATTGAAAATTGGGAAAATTACAAAAACAATGTAGCTAATTCTACGTCTTTCTTGGCGAGAGCGAGAGCTATATCGCCCTGTGAAGATATGAGCGGCCTTCTTCTATCACATTTGACGTCGCATACATGCCGTGCGGCTGTAAAAAGATTTAGCGAACTTACAAAATTGAATTTATTAAATTCTGTATCCCGTGAATTAATGAGTAATTATACCGCATTTTTAAAAACAAGTTCAGATTACCTTAATACGGTTTCAGTTCAAGATACTGAAAAATTGTTACAATCCGCAAATGAGACACAAATAGACGCGACAGAAACTCTTAAATTTACAAAAAATATGTTTTATCTTGTATTAATCACGCTTGTAATAACCGTTATTTTTAATTGTTTTTTTATTTTTAAAGATAACAAATCTAAAGTTATTATTTATAAAGATAATAAATCCTCAGCTAAAAAGGTTAATCATCCTGGACCATTAAAAAAAATAACGGATAAAAAGAATATAATTAAGAATGAAAAAGCAAAAAAGCATAACCAGTCTACAGAAGCTTTGGAAGATTAAAAAAGTTAAAATTCGGCTATGCTACCGTTTATAAACTAGAGTGGAAATAAAAAGGGGATGAGATTACACCGTTTCATTTGTTATTGAGAAGCAGTGAGCCTTTATCTACATTTCGACCGGGGCCGAAATTTTGTTCTTTGAAGATGAGTTTTAAAGGGGCGCATTGGAAATAATACTATTTTCATGTATAATAAATATGTTGCATTCATGCATGGAAAATTACTTGACAGAATGCAAGAAGCGAGTAGAATTGATGGACAATTTTTGTGGCTTCCGTTAGAAAGAATTAACAACAATAAAAAAAGGTTTAGATATGGAGACATTAGCAGAAAACTATAGTGCAGTTAATGGCAATAGTGATTGGGAATCTATGCCGGGGAAAACTGTTGAGGGTGAGAATGTATTTTCTGCTGATAAATTGATTAATGCTTATCTTAAAGGCCGAGAAGACGAAAAAAAAAGATTTGAGGGACATCTGGATACAGATAATAAAATATTAATAGAAAAGTTTATACAAAATCTAAATTTAGCACAAAAATTTTGCGAAGAGCTAACAATCTCATTAATAGAGAAACAGGTCACGTTTTATAGGGTTTGGCTAAGAGTAAAAACTAAAACTGAATTTGAATCTATCTTTGTTGTATCCGAAGATGATTTTGTTTCAGAGGATTTCAATGGTATTTATGATTTATTTATAGAGAAGGAACAAAGTATAAATAGTGATACTTTTGATTTTTCGTTTAGTTTTATGCCGGATTCAAAAAATATTAATGAGGAAAAATTAAGCGCGGATGGGTTTACTTTTAGATATGGAAAGTAATACTGATAGATTAAATCACGGTCTCCACAATGAGGCCGCCTGCAATTATCTATACAACTCCCGCAAATTTTCTGATTGGGTAATTACTACTGCATTTTATTCTGCGATTCATCTTGTTCAACATAAAATATTTCCATTTAGCATTACATATCAAGACACAGAGCTACATTTTGATACTTTCGCTAAATACAGCGAGTTCTATAAAAAATCAAACAAAAATGACAACGACCATAAAATAATGTTAAACTTAGTGATCGGAATCCTTCCTACAATAAGACCGGACTATAGATTCCTTAAAGATGCAGCATATAACGCAAGATATCAGGACTATCAAGTTAGCTTAAAAATTGTAGAGAAGGCTAAGGTTTGTTTAGATAAAATAAAAGATTCTTGTTCTAAATAGAATTAACTCTATTTTATCCACTAAGTTCTATCCGTTTCAAGTCAACTACAATAAATAGCGGCGACCAACCCGGCCACAGCGCCAACAACAAAACAACATCTCAAATTACAGCTTAAAGATTAGCCCCAACAACCTTAAAAGGTTTGATCAAAGGAAATCTCAACAGGCGGCTATAACAGCCCTGTCAGCCTGTTTTTTGCGTATTTTGTCCTTTCAGGGCGCGGCAAATATGGGCTTCAATTTAAATAAACTCAGATCCCCAAACAATTCAAATTTCAATATAAGGGCTAGAGTAGCTCTCGAAAAGCCGTTCCTTGCGGCCTGCCCTTATTATTTCAAGGAGTTGCTGAAGGAGGTAACACGCATGCCTGAAAAGAAGAACGATGCGGAGAAAGTTTCGCCTGGAAGTGGTAACATGAATACCCGCGACGACTTTGACGACGACGGCCTTGACGACTTTAGCGGCTGTGACGTCCTCATATCAAAAAAACAGAAAGATTATATAGAAGGTCATCTTGAAGTAGATTACTTTTTATATATGGATTTGAAATCCAAGTCAAACAGCTACAGCTCATATGATAGCACCTGCCTTGTTTTTAGCAGTCTCGTCTTTATTGGCAGCGACGACGAGTTATATGATGTTGCGGAATTTCTTTATAGCTTGCATGCCCCTGGAAATTGCTATAGATTTACTATTGATTGCACAGGAAAAACATCTAGAGAAGTAGAAGGCCAAATTGAGCGTGACCGCGAAAAAAGCAGAACCAAACAAGAATATGAAATGCTTGAGTTGCACAATATTCACCACGAAATCAATCCATTACTTCGAGAATTAGTTAACAATTTCATAAATAGAGACCCTATTCGCAACCGTATAGTTGCAACGTCCTCAAATATTGATGATGTTGCCGGCTTGTGTAAGCCTTTCAAAGATGCGTGCGCGATCTTTGACTTGACCGCAAAAAAACAGCTTGCTGTGTCTGACATACCGGCACCTACCCCAAAAGCCGAAACTCCTGAACCCAGGGCCCAATCTGAAAGGCATGTGAAAACAGCTAAAATGCCCTCCGCCGCGAAAAAACAGGCATTAGATTCCTTTGAAGATGCGAATGTATCACTTGAAAACCGGCCAGAATTGATTGAATATATTTCCACTTGGCCTACACATAGAAAATATTTACTACTTAAAAACGATGCTAACAACGAAGCCAGGGCAATTGCTGACACATTGTTGTCTGTGATGACATTTTCAAACCATATTGACAAAACCATCTATGTGGAAGATTGCGCAAATAAAAGTTGCGACGAATTAATGAATACAGTAATTCATGACCGCGACAATGAGAATCTCGAATCAAAGGTCTTAGTTTTACACCAAGTCTCTCGTGGTAGCAATGAGTTCTTAAGTAAAATGCTTCCATGGTTTCTAAAAAAGCAACCACAACTTGTTATTGTTGTTTTAAAAAACGGAATGAATGAAAATGAGCTACCAAGTGGTGTGGTTTCTATTTTTAATGTAATTAGTTTGCTAGAAATTGTTTTAAACGACAAGTCGCTGCAAATACTGATAAATGGGAATGATATATATCAAAAATACAGCTTGGACGCCTACCACTTTAAATTTTTTGAACTGATATACACTAATTGGAAAGACTCTCCAGATGAATTCAAAACAATGTATGAAATAGAAAATTACGTATGGAAGGATGCAAATAGTTTGGTTGATAGCAATATTTCACAGGGAATTTGTTATAAAGATTCGCAGATATACAATATAAAAAATAAATTTAAAACAATTTTTGAAAACGAATCGTATGGTATTTCTATTGAAAATCGAAGTAAAAGTAAGATGCACCCCGGAGGGTATAGGTTAGTTATTTAGAAATTGCATAGAAATTTCTAAGAAACGTAGAAGGCTATAAGTGCTCATAATTAGAGTGTTTATAGCCTTTTTTTATGGAATTTTTAAGATAAATAAAAAGAGAAATCCAGTTAAGATTTTAACAAAAAATACTGATATACTTTTAACATTAATTAAATTTTACAGTTTATTTGCAAGGAGAAATCGTATGTCGGACACGGAAAAGCTTATAGGAACAAGCGAAGCCGCCCGGAGGCTTAATATTCCACTTCATCAGCTTGAGTACTTATTCAAATCACGAAAACTTAAAAAGGAAAACTTCACTCTCATAGACGGGCGGCAAGTTGTTTTTAAGGAGTCAGATATGTCTAAAATCCAAGAAGCTCTTTTTAACTTAAAAAATAAATAAAAACACATGCAAACCAGTGATTTAACAAAAATTAAAGAACAATACCCAGATTTCCAAAATGGCGCGGGCGTTAGGGATGACTGTGAATTTTGCGGCGCGTTAGATGCTATGGACGTTTATGACAATGGTGATGAGGGCCTTGACATTCGATATAAGTGTAAAACCTGCGAAAAAAGTGGCGGCATTGAAGAACTGATGCTTCAAATCGAAAGTTCTAAAAGCGAAGCCGAAACAGTGCCCCCGCAACTTGAAGATGAAAGCGAGGCCGAACAAGCGACTGCAAATCCCCAGCTTGAGAATGGCCACCTACGGATAGCAAACGAATTAGCAGAGGCTTTCCAAAAACTGCGTTTATCGGGAACTCAGTGGCAAATTTTATGGGTGATCATGAGGCAATCTTACGGATGGCGTAGCCCGTCCACTACCATATCAATCTCATTCTTTGAGAAACAGACCAGCATTGACAGGAGGAACGTTACAAAATCATTAAAAGAAATGGAGTCAAAAAATATCATCGTTAAAAATACTCAGAGTTTTATAACAAGCTATGGGATACAAAAAGATTATACGAGATGGAGCGTTAGGGGCAAAACGGCCCCTGCCCACCAATCAGGGGCGAAACCACCCCTGCTTAGGGGCGAAACGACCCCTAAAAATAGGGGCGAAATTGATGCACATTTAAAGATAGAAAAAAACTATATAAAAATAAATACACGATTTTTCGAAGAACGGTGGCTCAAATACCCAAATAAAGATGGTCGTAAGGCTGCTCTAAAGCATTTTTTGGCGAGTGTTAAAAGCGATGAGGATTTAAGAGATTTTGACAAAGCCATTAAAAATTACTTGCGCCACTTGGAAATTGAAACTTGGAAGAGACCTAAAAACGGATCAACCTTTTTTAATAATTGGCGCGATTGGGTTAACTGGCAAGGGCCGCAACCCAAAGCTGACAGCTCAAATATTGATGACTCTTGGGAACGAAATAAACTTAACGAACTAAAATTGAAAAAGGAGGACGAAGAACGTGCAAAGCGTATTGGTAAATAAAGCCC
Organism: Candidatus Anammoxibacter sp.; assembly: GCA_021777105.1. GTDB lineage: Bacteria > Planctomycetota > Brocadiia > Brocadiales > Anammoxibacteraceae > Anammoxibacter_B. Next base: position 216,786 of record JAIQZQ010000029.1, on the reverse strand, counting down.
CGCAAAACGACCTTGATGCCGAAAGGGCAGTCTTAGGGGCTATGGTGATTGAAAATGACGTGATACACATTGTAGCGGGGATTGTACAAGCGGATATGTTCTATTTAAAACGCCATTATGAATTGTTCAATACAATCCTTGAATGCTACGAACAAAACAAAAGCGTTGATTTTCTTATTCTCAAATCTGCATTAGAAGCCAAAACTTCGCTGGACAAGATAGGGGGCCTTGAATATTTATTGAAAATAGAAGAAGGAACGCCCATAGCCGCGAACGTTGAACATTACGCGACCACTGTTAAGGACAAATATGCTCGGCGCAGGATTGCAGAAACGGGGCACTGGCTTGCGCAATGCGCCGGCGACAATGGAGACACGCAGCATGCGCTTGGCAAGGCGGAAGAGGCGATTTACGCGCTTTCTACGAATAACAGCAAAGACACAGTCAAAAATTTCAAAACGATCTTAAACGAAACAATGGACAACGTTGCTGCATCTTTTGACAATCCCGGCGCTGTGGGCTTGCCAACGGGGAAAACAGACATTGATAAACGTACCGGAGGTTTGCAACCGGGAGACCTAATCATAGTTGCCGCCCGCCCCAGTATGGGCAAAACAACACTTGCGCTTAATTTTGCCTCTCACGCAGCATTAAAATTAAACAAATCAGTCCTCGTTTTTAGCCTCGAAATGGCTTCGACGCAACTTTGTTTGAATATGCTATCCATGGACAATGGGCTGGATTCTCACATGGTACGTTCGGGGAAGATAGACAAGGAAGAGTATTTAACGTTTTTGGGAACCACAAGCAAATTTGCAGATGTGCCCATTTTTATTGATGACACGTTCGATTTGAATATTGACCAGCTACGAGCCAAGGCGCGGAAGCTCGCAACAAAGAACAATATAGAGTTGATTATTCTGGATTATTTACAGCTTTTGGAAGGCAAAGGGGAAAATAGAAACCAGGAAATATCAAGAATGTCACGGGGTTTAAAATCTCTTGCAAAAGAGTTAGACGTTCCCGTTATTGCTTTATCGCAATTGAACCGAGGTTCAGAGGCAAGGCCGGACAGGCGACCACGTATGGCCGACCTCCGCGATTCTGGCGCTATCGAGCAAGATGCAGATGTGATCATGCTTTTGCATAGAGGTGATAGCACCCCTAATATTTGCGAGGTAAATATAGTAAAACAGAGAAATGGCCCGACCTGCTTAGTCAGATTAGGCTTTGAAGCAAATTGTCTTAAATTTTACAACCTTGCACCAGAGGAATATTAATGGAAAACTATCAATCAAATATCAATACATTATATCGTCAATATCACGACATAAACCAAAAGCGTATATCTGCTAAAGATCGAAAAGATGAGGTGATATTCGCGGAAAGGGCTAAGGAAATAAAAAATCAAATCAGGCGGGCAACGTCTTGAAAAATGAAAAAAATTCTCCCCCCGGCCCCCACGGCCAGTAAGGGGAAAAAAGAGAGAATAAGTTTAACACGGTAGCACGAAACCGAATAATCGTGTTACTTGATAATTTTACAACAATCCTATCAGAAATCAAGGAAAAATGGAAAAAACAAAAATAGTTTCAAGCAATATGTTGGAGATGAACACTGAAAACCTGTCACAAAATATCATTTTTGAATTAAAAAGCTGTGCGCAACTGTTCAACCCAAGATGGATCGAATGTCAAAAATATGGGTATGGCACACGAAATGTTGAACAGGTTTTGAAATTTTTTAAGCATGAAGATGATATTTTGACCATGCCAAGGGGCACAATTAATGGTGTTTTGAACATCTTCCGGCGCCATGGCGTTGACTTTGAAATCACAGACAATACCAGAATGTTACCGGCGGTTGATTTTTGTTTTAATGGTAATTTACACGAACACCAGAAAAAGGCGGTTTCCGCTGCTTTGCAATATAATTTAGGCGTCGTTGAAGCTCCTACAGCTTCAGGCAAGACAATAATGGCTTTGAATATCATTGCGCAGCGTAGGCAACCTGTTTTAATCGTTGTACATACCCGCGAGTTGCTAATGCAATGGAGGGAAAGGGCCAAAACCTTTCTTGGCTTGCAGGATGATGAAATCGGCAAAATAAGCGCTGGTAAAAAGACAATCGGCAAACTGACAATCGCCACAGTTCAAAGCCTGGCCAAATGCGTTGATGAGGTAAAGTGTAATTTCGGCTTTGCAATAATTGATGAATGTCACCGCGCACCAGCAAAACAATTTGCACTGACTGTGAAAAAATTGGATTATCGGTATTTATTGGGTCTAAGCGCAACGGCTTTCCGGAGGGACAAATTAACACAAGTGATTCATTTCCATCTGGGCGACACCATCCATAAAATCAGCCCAATTGAATTGCAACAAAAAGGGAAAATTATCAAAGCAGAACTGAGGGCCAGAGAAACCGAGTTCACATATCATTACGCCGACGATTACACAAACATGATTTCTGAAATGATTGAAAATTACACGCGCAATGAAATGATTATTGCTGATGTAAATTTTGAAATATCGTCTAAACGTCAGGCCTTGGCTCTGGTTGTTTCAGACCGCCGGGCGCACTGTGAGACGCTATTCACAATGTTGCAAGACCGTGGTGTGAACGCCAGGTTGTTGACCGGAGCAATGAGCAATAAAGAAAGGCAAAAAATCATTGACCAATTGAATAATGATCAAAATATTAAAGTGTTAGTTTCCACCGTGCAACTCATCGGCGAGGGTTTTGACATGCAACGGCTATCCTCTATTTTTTTGGCAACTCCAATCAAATTTCAAGGCCGTATAATCCAAACATTTGGGCGCATTATACGCGCTTGTGACGGCAAAGACAGTGCATTGATATATGATTATGTTGACTCGGTTGGCGTCTTAGAAGCAAGCTTCAGAAGCCGTTTACGCGGCTACAAATCACAGAATGTTACAATGGTAGAAACTCAATATATGAACGAGCTTGAACATGAATATTAAATAATTTTCCAAACAAACTTTAAACAAGTTTGACCGCGACTCCCATCTAAAATTTAACATTTCAAATGGCCGCGATTCTCAAATTGAAAAAAAGCGAGTTTATCCAACACTTTTTTTTAAGGAGGCAACATGACAGATACAATTTTAAACCAAATTTCAAATCGAAGCACGAAAATACCTAAATTTAAAAATCGCAGGCTTGGCGGCTCTTTATTAAACAAAGAGAAGGACAATTCAATCAACCGGTTTCCCGTCGTAAAGTCGTCGCCGGTGGCCTTTATGAACAGGAGCAAAAAGGGCCTAACTAAGCCTACGTTAACCGGTTTAGAGCCGGTTCCCGCCGGCAATCCCACCGGCCCGCTCGTTCCAACCCAAAGGTTTAAGAACAGGTCTTTAGGCAAAATTGAACCACGTCCGGACGGCTCGTTTAACGAACGGGATATAGTTAAAAGCTATGGCAACATCGTAGAAGTAAAAGATCCCGTAACAGGCGAAATAACAGCCATCACCCGTAATCTCCTTGGCAAATCAGCCACAGAAAGGTCAATAGCCTCCTCCGCCATACGCCCTAAACGGTTTAAAAATAGAAAGATACAGATCGACCCTGAGACAGGTCTTTCCACAGGCATATTCCTCACAAGCGGCCAAAGGCAAAAGTTTCTAAACAGGAAGAATAATCAATTCCAGCCCAAAACACTCTTTGGATCTGTGGCAGATGTTAACCAACGTTTTGCAAACAAACGTTTTACCAACCGCAAATTAGCCCTTGAAAACCAGAGGATTGTTAATCAAAGCAAGGCTGAGGCTGAAAGTCTCGACAAGCAGCGCAGTCACAACCTTGCCCTGGCCGGGCATCAACTTGAGAAAGACAAGTTTACAGACGAACAAGATCGCAAAGACAAGGCTTTAAACGCAGGCCCCGGCATCCAACAGCTAACCAACGCGCTCGACATCGCCAGTCGTGGGGTTTTACCCGGCTTCGACAATGCCACTCAAAACGGCCTAATACAAACACTTAAAGCCGCCATTCAGGACAAGGTGACTCCCGGCTCCCGAGTAGATATTTCAACTTTGAAAACGCCCGACGGGCTTATGGGCCTGCTTAAAGCCTTCGGGTACAACGATGATTTCATAAAAACTGCAATTGAAAATTTACCGGGGTAAGAATGGCAGAGAATTTTTACCCCCAAAAAGCTGAAAATTTTGGAATTTTTATATATTTTATGAGTCCATTTTAAAAACAAGGGGGGGGTGGTCAATACCCTCCCCTGTTTGTTTTAAATAATCGTCGGAAAAAGAGAGAGAAGGTTTAACTTATAAAGGCCGACGGGGGCGAAATAGATTTTGGTCAGACTACCCGCCTAATGGTCATTCAAAAAATCCGACCTCCTCTCAGACTTGAGGACTTGTCGCCAGCAAGCCCGGCAGCACATAACACACGGCAAAGCATGGGAGAAATTAAGCCGTTTAGTATCGGCAATTTAATTTTCCAGCAAACATAACTTAATGATTCGCGGCTGACGTTGAAAAGGATTATTTAAGCTGCCAGTATTTAAACACGATATAGTTATAAATCATAATGGTCATTTTGAAATAATTTAGATTTTAATTCTAACGTTACCTTTTAATGAATATGAACTTGGAAACAAAGATAAAGAAACGATATGTGAGCATCAAAGACCTTGCAGAATACACGTCATTATCTGAAAAAATCTTGTACGAGTGGTCGTCCTTGGGCCGCATGCCTTCAATAAAACTTGGGCGCCGGGTACTTTTCGATCTAAATGACGTTGATTCTCTGATGGCAAGTTTAAAACGCACAGTTAGCCAACCTGATAAAACGGCAAGTAAAATCATTGGAGAAATTAATGATAACTCTTTATAATGCGCAAAGTAGCGGTCATACAGATACTATCATGCCAAAAGAGAGGAGGCGTTATGTTTAGGCGTGGTGGGATTTGGTGGACATGTATTCGTCATAAAGGGGTAAAGATTCAAAAGAGCCTTGAAACAGCAGACAAAAGACTTGCCAAGGATATTGAATCAAAAGTCCGCGTAGAGCTAAAAGAAGAAAAGTTTTTTGATAAACGTGGGGCAGGGAATAAGATTGTTGCAGACTTGATGGATAAGTTTTTAAATGAACATGCTTCAACTGTAACAGTCAATACGCGGAAAAGTTACAATACCTCTTTGTTGCATCTTTTGCCTTTTTTCGGCAATTCTTTAATTACAGCAGTAGACCGTAAAATGATTTCGAAATATAGAACTCATAGGAAATCTGAAGGGGCGAAACCGGCAAGCGTTAATAGGGAAATGTCAATGCTGTCTAAAGCCCTTAATCTTGCTGTTACGGAATGGGAATGGATTGAAAATTGCCCAAAGTTTCCAAAAGAGAAGGAGAATAACGAGATAGACCGATATTTAAGCGACGATGAAGAGTCTATTTTGCTTAGTAGTTGCGATGAGTGGCTTAAAGATTTAATTGTGTTCGCTTTAAATACAGGGCTGCGCCAGGATGAGCAATTGTCGCTTGAATGGTCAAGGGTTAGTTTGGAGCGAAAAACGATCCTTATTCAAGAGACGAAATCGGGAAAGCCCCGGTCTATACCTTTGAACCAGGCTGCGTTAGAAATATTGGCGCGAAAATCTAAGATCAGGAGCTTGAAACATGATCTTGTTTTTCTTAGCTCTTCTGGAACCAAGGTAAATAATTGCAATCTTGCTCGCTCTTTTAACCGGGCGTTAAAAAGGGCTGGAATCAAGAAGGTTAACGAGCAAGGAAAACTTACATGGCATGGTCTGCGCAGAACGTTTGCAACACGTTTAGTTCAGAAAGGCATTGATATTTACAAAGTGGCCGGACTGTTGGGCCATAGCGACGTGAGAATGACGCAAAAGCGTTACGCGCATCATAGCCCTGAAAGTTTGCGATCCGGGGTTGAGATTTTAGATGTTGACTACAATTTGACTACAATGACCCAAAAAGCGGCAATTTTATGAGGTTCTAAAAAGTCGTAAGTCGTTATGTGGTAAATGGCTGGGGTACCAGGATTTGAACCCGGACAAAATGAACCAGAATCATTTGTGCTACCATTACACTATACCCCATTAACCGTGATATTGTTGCGTGGGTGGCGTCTTTTGGGGACGCGCAAATTGCATGAAATGTATAAAATAAACTTTTTTCCCTGTTTTGTCAAGGGCTGTTATTGCTGAAATATGTCAGCGGCTGCTAAGTGGTTAATACGTTTTTGTATTTTTCCTTATACGGCTCATTTTTTTGTGCCTACGTGTATTGTGACTATGCCGAAGGTGCGGGGGTAGATTTTGACGTCGGTCAGGCCGCAACTTTCCATTATCTCTTTTAGTTTCTGCCTATCCGGGAACGAGAGCACTGAATTGCGGAGGTATGTATAGGCGTTGTCTTTGCTTTTTGAGAGTATGTTGCCTATTATGGGCAATATCTTCTTAAAATAGAAAAAGTACAGGCTTCTAAATAGTGGGTTTGTGGGTTGTGAAAACTCTAGTATTACAACTTTTCCGCCCGGGACGATAACCCGCTGCATTTCGGTTATGCCTTTTTCAAGGTTTGAGACGTTTCTAATGCCGAAGCCTACTGACGATATGTTAAACTTGTTGTCCTGAAATGGGAGGTTTAAAGTGTCGGACTCCATGAGGCGTATCTTGTTGTTAAGGCCTAACTTACGTAGTTTGATATTGCCGTATCTAAGCATTTCGTGGCAGAAATCGCTGCCGAAAACCAGGCCGTCTTTGTTTAGCTCTTTTGAGTAGGCAATTGCAAGGTCGCTTGTGCCTGTGCACACGTCAAGCGCTTTGGCGTTGTTTGGCGCGTCATTTACGCTCACGCTTACGGCAAACCGGCGCCAGCTTTGATCAAGGTTCAGGCTCAAAAGATGGTTTAAGAAGTCGTAAAACCTTGCGATTGAGGAGAACATGTTTTGTATATTTTTGGAATCTTTTTTTAATAGTTCCTGTTGTTGAGCGTTTTCAGTCTGCATTGAAAATCTTTATATAAAAATGTTAAATTCTGGTAATTATTCAGCGTTTTGACACGCTTATATATACACTACACCCTTAAATCTACTCTTATTAGAGTGGGCTTTTGATTTTAAAGTTAATTCAATAAATGAGTTATGGCATTGCTTTCAAGTGGCTTTCAATGCATTTAGGCAAATCAGTCAGGTTGTAGCCGCCTTCAAGGCATGAGACAATGCGGCTTTGGCATGTTTCTTCGGCAAATTTGGCTGTAATTGCCGTTAATGTCTCAAAATCTTCAAAATTCAGGCTCAATCCTCCGATTGGGTCGTTTACATAAGCGTCAAAGCCGGCAGAGATAATGATAAATTCAGGCTCAAACTCTTTTGCTTTGCCGGTCATAAACTCTGCAAACAAGTTCAAATATTCTTCCGACATTATGCCGTATCTTAGCGGGATATTTACGGTATATCCATCTCCCTTTCCATCTCCTGTGTCATCCGCAAGGCCCGTGCCGGGGTAAAACGGGGTTCTATGCATTGAGAAGTAGAGAACGGAGTCGTCATCATAAAATATTTCTTCGGTTCCGTTTCCGTGATGCACGTCCCAGTCGATGATTAATACTTTATTAATATTATATTTTGATTGCAGATATCTTGCGGCGATTGCTACGTTGTTAAATAAGCAAAATCCCATACCCTGGGCAACAACTGCGTGATGTCCCGGCGGGCGGACAAGGCAAAACGCGCTTTTGCAACGCCCTTCCATAACGGCGTCTGTTGCCGAGATGCCTGCTCCGGCGGCAAAAAGCGCGGCTTCGTATGACATACCCGATGCCCTTGTGTCGGCGTCTATCATGCCGCCGCCGTTTTCAGAAATCTGCTTGACTCCTTCAACATACTTTTGATAATGAACGGTGGTTATATCCTTAAAGGTGGCGGCTACGGGTTTTTCAAAGTTGATTTTGTCGCGTATTTCAGCTGTTTTGAGATGCTCAAGTGTGTTTGTTAGCCGAAACGAGTTTTCAGGATGGTTTACGCCTGTGTTGTGTTTCAAAAAGATGTCGTCATAAAAAACAGTGACCATGTTATAACTGAAAGCGGTATGCCGCAATAACTTATAGCACACCGCCTAATGCCCCGGCGAGAGAAATATGGGAAAAGTGTTAGTATGTTTTTGAGAATGCGAGGCCGGCGGAAAACTGTTTATTTGCCGGCTTTAGCTGCGTTCGCCTTTTTCATAAGACTTGATTTTCTGCGAGAGGCGTTGTTTTTCTTGAAAATGCCTTTAGCAGCGGTTTTGTCTATAAGTTTTACGGTTAAAGGGAGGTGTTTGTCGATTAACTCAACATTTTTTTCCTCAATTGCGGCCAAAAGCTTTTTGTTTTGCGTTTTCAGGGCTGACATTCTGGTTTTGTTTTGCAATTTGCGCACGGCGTTTTGCCTCATGCTTTTCTTCTCTGAAGGTGAATTTGGCATAAAGTTTCTCCTCAATACATAAATAAAAATGTTCCAAATTTAATTATAAACTGAGAATGTTATCATAATTCAATCCGAATTGCAAGTATTTCAAAGTAACTTGAATGCTGCCGGTCATTATGCTATACTTTAAACAACTGTGTGTAAAAGGTTTTAAGTTACATTGTAAGCTGTATTAAGAATTGTAAGCATTAAAATGAATATTATAATATACCCTGACGAAATCTTAAGGCAAAAAACCTCTCCGATTGAGGAGATTGACGATACTGTGCGCAAAAACGCCGAGGATATGCTGAAGTTGATGTATAAAATGGAAGGCGTGGGCCTTGCGGGCCCTCAGGTAGGGTGGTCTAAAAGCCTGATAGTAATTGACGCGTCAGGCGACAAAGAGGGCGAACGGGTGTTTATTAATCCTGTTATAGTTGAGGATGAGGGGATTTTGTTGAGCGATGAGGGGTGTTTGAGTTTTCCGGGGATTACCGGCAAGATATCAAGAGCCGATGAGGTTGAGGTTGTCGCATACAACCTTAAGGGCGAACAGCTTAAGATAACGGCCGGCGGGCTTTTGTCCAGGGTTTTTCAGCATGAGATCGATCACCTTAACGGCAAACTGTTTATAGACAAGATGACGTCGGCCTCTGGGCTGTCCAACGCTCAGAAGCTTAAGGAGCTTGAGCAAAGATATAGGAAAGTTAGAGCTTCGTAAAAAAATATGGAACTTATTTTTATGGGGACGCCGAGTTTCGCCGTTCCGTGTTTACAAGCGCTTATCAAATCCGGCCACAAGGTGGTTGCCGTGGTTACGCAACCTGACAGGCCAAAAGGCAGGGGCAAAAAGCTAACTGAATCGCCGGTAAAAAAAACGGCGCTTGAAAATGGGTTGAATATCTTTCAACCGGAAAGAATAAACAAAGATGAGGGCGTGTTGACTGCGTTGGAAAAGTTGGCGCCGTCATTGATTGTGACTGCTGCGTTTGGCCAGATTTTGTCAAAACGCGTTTTGTCTATACCCTCTCTGGATTGCATAAACATTCATACTTCTCTTTTGCCTAAATATAGGGGCGCGGCTCCGATAAATAGGGCGATAATAAATGGGGAGAAGGAAACCGGCGTTACTGTAATGAAAATGGTTGCGGTTATGGACGCCGGAGATATAATTGAACAGTGTCCGATAGCTATAGATAATGATGAAGACGCGGAAGAGCTTGAAGCCAGGCTTGCCGGCCTGGCTGTGGAGCCTTTATTAAAAGTTGTTGATTCTTTTGAAAGCAATTCTGTAAAATATACACCTCAGGATGAAAGCTTGGTTACCTTTGCCGATAAGCTTGAGAAAAAAGAGGGGCTTATAGACTGGAATGCCGGCAAGGAAGAGATACATAATATGGTCAGGGGATTGATGCCTTGGCCGTGCGCGCACTCTTTTTTTAAGAAAAGCGGCTCTGACGAAAAAAAACGTATTATTGTAAAAAAGAGCCTTATTGATGCTGAATGCGAATCTAATTGCGGCAAACCGCATGGAGAGATAATCAAAATAGGGGGCGACGGCATGCTGGTTTCAACGAAAAACGGGGCTATCCGGCTTTCAATGTTGCAACCGGAAGGCAAACGGGTTATGGAAGCCAGGGATTATGCCAACGGCCATGGCGTTAAAGCGGGCGATTGTTTTAGTCTTTAATAAATGTGAATAAATTAGAATCAGGCAAATAAGAAAATGAAAATAATTGACAAACAGGTTGTTTCTCTAAACAACTTAATGGTTAAACTTAAAAAGAAAAAGTGCCCTCCGGAAGGGATTCTAATCCTTTTTCCGCATTGTTTACAAAACACCACATGTAAGCAGAATATTAAGAATGATTTAAATGAGTGCAAACGTTGCGGCAAGTGCAAGGTCAAAAATCTTATGGAGTTGTCTGAAAAGTATGGAGTAAGCATCGCTGTTGCCAGCGGCGGAAGGGTCGCCCTTGAAAAAGTAAAGGCTGACAGCGTTCAGGGCGTTGTTGCCATAGCTTGTGAAAAGGAGCTTAGGGTAGGCATTATGGCGGCAATTCCAAAAGCCGTCTTTGCTGTTCCGAATTTAAGGCCAAACGGTTACTGCAAAGATACGGATGTTTATATTGATGAAGTTGAAAAAGCCATTGAAAGGTTTATGAAGGAATAAATCATTCAAAACAGTTCCAGCTCAAACCTGGGTTAAATAATTTACGCCCGGGATATTGACGAATTTCCCCATCTTCCCGTTTAGCCATATTTCCGCTTTAATTCCCCATTTTCTTATTAATAGGACGCAACCTGTTGCCGCGGCTCTATAATTTTGTTTTTTTGATACATTACAACTATGCAAGACGATTCAACCATACTTATAGTTGATGACAACGAAATTAACCAGACCATACTTAAGGATGTTATAAACCACCTTGGTCATAAAACCCTAAGCGCTGAAAACGGACGCGTGGCGATTGATATGTTGAAAGTGCAGCGCGCCGACCTTATACTGCTTGACATTATGATGCCTGAAATGGACGGTTATGAGGTTCTTGAATATTTAAAGAACGATAGTTTGTTGCGTGACATTCCGGTTATTATCATTTCGTCGTTGGATGAGATGGACAGCACGATAAAGTGCATAGAGATGGGCGCGGCCGATTACCTGCCGAGGCCGATTAACCGCACCCTGCTTAATGCGCGAATTGGAGCGTGCCTTGAAAAAAAGTCGTTGCAAGATCAGGAGCGGGACAACCGCAAGCAGATTGAAGAGCTTTTGGGCACTCTACAAGCCGATTTGCGGCTCGGCTCAGCTATGCAGAGGCGTTTCTTAACCAATGAGGATGAGACAAAAAGGGTTTTTGAGGATATCGGCTATAAAACGGCTATTTTTAATAAAGCTCCAAAGACTATATCCGGCGACTTTTACTACCCTAAACATATTGACAAGAATGCGGCGGGCATATTTTTTGCGGACGTATGCGGGCATGGGATTTCAGCCGCTCTTATTTCCATGCGGATTTTAAGCATTGTCGACCATTTGCGTTCGCCCTTGCATCATGCAAGCGAATTTATTGAAATGTTGAATTCCGATATTTACGAAATAATGCCTAAAGGGCATTTTGTGGCAGCGTCATATTTAATCTTAAACAGGAATGGTTTTATAATATCAAATGCCGCGCAACCATACGCCATAGTTGTTAACGGCAATGAAATTCGTGAAATTGAGATTGACAACCGGCCTCTGGGCCAGGACGCGGCATCTCAATATCAGGACGTGACCGGCGACCTTGCAAAAGGCGATAAACTTATACTTTACACCGACGGCATTACGGAAGCAACCAACTCAAACGGAGATCCTTACGGCGAAGAGCGTTTCATGGCCGCGATTAAGGATAATCTAAACTCTCCTGTTGACGAGCTGGTAAAGAATATTGTTTCCGGCCTTGAAGAGTTTGCGGGAAACGCCGCTTTTGATGATGATATAACCATTTGCGTTTTTGAAAAAGAGTGAATGTTGTTTATTGTGGAGAAATCTGATAAATTAGATTATAAAAAAAATGAAAATAAGCAAGGTTGCAAGCAGCAGAGCCGCAATTGATGATTTTGTTAAAAAATTTAAGAATGATGTTCTTAAGCAGTTTTACTCGTCTTCGGTAAAACGAGATATGGCCGAATATGTAATGATTGAGCTGCTGGATAACGCATTTGAGCATGGCAATAAAAAGGATGCGGCAAAAAGCATCTGGGTTGAGTCCGATATAAAAGGCGATAAACTCATAGCGTCGATAGAGGATGAGGGTGAGGGCTTCTCGCCTGAAATACCTGATAAATGCCCGTCGTTGCAAGCCTTGAACGGGCGTGGGCTGTGGTCGGTTAGAGACATAGCTTCGTCAATGGATTTTAATGAAAAAGGAAATAAAGTTACCGTAACCTTTTTTAAAATGGAGGAAAATATGGGAAACACTGATGATTTATTCTCGATTTTTAACGGACATCTGGTTATTATCCGCCCGCCGGAAGGCGCAGGGATAGAGGCTATGTCTGAGAAGATAGTTGATTTTTCAACAAGCAAAAGCGCTGAAAATGAGAATGCCGATTTCTATCTGCTTCTTGATCTATCGCTTTACTCTGCCGTAAACTCCGCTTTTTTCGGCACATTAGGCGCCACTATTCAGATTCCGTATGTAAAACAGGTGGCCTTGTGCGGAATGAAAAGTTCCGTGCAGAAAATAGCTCAACGTTTCGGCATTGTCGACCGTGGTGTTTTTAAAAACGGACCTACAAAAGAGATTAACGACAATGGGCAAAAGTTCAGGATTTTTGATTCGCTGGAAAAAGCCACGCTGGAACTGGTGCCGGAATCAAATTAGTTAATGCCCGGCGCCGGAAAGAGAAGTAAAAAGGCGAAAGCTGAAAAGTTAAACGCCTGCGCAGTCTTGCAGGCCGTCGCTTAATGATTTATCTTTTCGTTTACAATTACCGGAAGGTATACAGCTCTGTTTATTCGTCGCCTGAAACTTTGACAATTGACAAAAACTGACCCAGTTTTTTAATAGCGTCGGCAAATTCTTCAGGCTCCACAGGTTTTGCTATAAGGGCGTTGCACCCCAACTCATAACATCTTGCCACTTCATGCGGGTCTAATAGGGAGGTCAATATTATTACCGGCATGTTTTTGGTTGCCTCGTTGTTTTTGATTTTTTTCAGGACGTCGTAACCGTTTACTACCGGCAGGTTTAGGTCAAGGAAAACGATAAGGTTTTCCGGTCGGTTTACGCCTTCGTATTCGCCTTTTTTAAATATAAAGTCTTCCGCATCTTTTCCATTATTTAATATGACTATATTGTTTGAAACACTATGTCGGCGCAAATTTTTTTCAATCAGGCGCGCATGGCCATGGTCGTCTTCCACCAATAAAATCGTGGCGTCTTCTTTTACTGTAGGCAAATCTTGCGCCCTTTCGTGTGAAAATTAAAAATGGAAGAGTATCAGCGCTTGCTTAAACACAATATCGCAATATAAATCATATTATTACTGCCATGTTTATTGCATAGAGAGCGCAAAAATTGGGATCGTAATATATCATTTGACTAGGGCTTTTGCATCTGTTTTTTTTATCTGTTTCAGTTAGACGCGGGTTTGTAAATAGCCTTTGTAATATTGCCGGAAAAAATTTAAAATATTGCTTAATGCTCTGATTGTCAGATAAAATAGCGGCGGCTCACCGGCGCGGGGCGCATGTTTATGATGTATTGTTTAATAAAATTTGTTTATTAATATTTTTACGGTTTAGAGTTTAAAAGGAGGGGAAAATCATGAAAGTATTTTTTGTGTTCGTAATGTTAACGGCTCTTGTTTGCGGTTATGATGGGACTGCGGGGTTAAGCTTTTTCCCAAAATGCGGTCTCGTTTTTGCGGAAGAGCCAAAGGACAAAGATAAGGTTGTGGAAAAACAGGCAAAAGAGCTTGAATTGTCCGACATTAAAGGCGATTCAAAACCATTGGAGTTGTTTAATCAAAATAACGAACCAATCGTGCTTGACAGTCTGATAGGCAAGCCGCTGGTTATGTCTTTTCTTTTCACACGTTGTCCGTTGCCTGAAATGTGCCCGCTTATAATGCAAAAGGTTGTAAAAGTACAGGAGGGGCTTAACAAGGAGTATAAAGATAAGGTGTTTTTCGCGATAATGACTTTTGATCCCGAATACGATACGCCTGAAGTTCTAAAAAAATACGGCGAAAATTATATGGTGGATTTTGACAATTTAATATACATAACCGGAAAGAAAAAGGATGTAGAGACCGCATTGGATCATTTTCGTGTGTATTTTAAAGAGGAGGGGCCCGGCCAAATAGCGCATACCCTTGAAACAATGGTTATGGATGAGAAAGGCGTAATCAAAAGGGTGTTCCCTACTACTATATGGAGTCCAAAAAGCGTTATTGCCGAGGTAAAAAAGATTATAGAGAAGTGGGAAGCGAGCGGCGGTTCAAAATAAACATTTGACCGCGCTCGCTCAGCTCCAATTTAAAACCACGGGTTATCCACTGTTTTGGTAAGCTCCTTATAATCCTTTTGAAATTTTGACGCCTTTGAAAATAGTTTTGTGTTTTCAAGCATAAATGAAAGTATGGGGGCGATAAGGCTTAATATTTTAAAGTTTTTCTTGCTGAAATTGTTTTCCGTTTTGCTGCTAAAGTTTATGCATCCGATAATTTCGCCCTTAAAGCGCAGGGGGTATGACAAACGCGAGCGTATGCCCTCGCTGAAATGTATCTTATCTGTTTCCAGTATGTTCTTGCTTGTATCTTCTATAATAACAGGCTCCTCATCTTTTATAATCTTTTCCAGTATGCTGCCTTTATACGCATAGCTGCGTTTTTCCCGAAAGTTTTTTGTCTTGTACCCTTTTGTCAGCATAAACGCCGTGACTATGCCGCTGGCCTCTTCAAAGACTGCTATGCTTACCCTGTCCCAATTAATCAGTTTATTAAGCTCTTCGCAAACCTGTTGATAGAGGTTCTCTGGTTTAAATTTTGAAGCAAGCACGTTTGAAATGTTGGCTAATATCTCCTTTTCCAGCGAATTTTCAACCGTCATAGAGAGGATCGGCGCAATCTTTCCCAGTAATCGGCATTGATCCTTTCTAAACGCGTTTAACTTGTGGCTGCTGAAATTTATGCTGCCCACGATCTTGCCGTCAAGTTTAAGCGGGTATGCCATCCGCGAATGAGTGCCTTCCTTATGGTGTGTCTCGTCCGTCTCAAGCATGTTTTTTGCTGTATTGTCAATAATAACCGGCTCTTTTGTCTCAAAGATTTTTTCCAGAATACTGCCTTTGTATGGATAGTTGCGCCTCTCAGGGAATATTTTGGTTTTAAATCCCTTTGTGAGAACAAAAGCGGTGACTATGCCCAGCTCCTCTTCAAAAACAGCGATGCTTACCCTGTCCCAATCAATAATTTTGTGCAACTCATCGCAAACGATCTGGTAAAATTCCTCTAGTTCAAGGCATTCCGTCACAGCCTTGTTTATTTTTCCTATAACTTCATTTTCCAGCTCGCAATAATGTACGCTTTTACGAAATGCTTCAAGAAGCTTGTTGACGTCATCAACAGTCTCATCTGTCTTAAGTTTTAACATTAATGCTTCAAATTCGGATGCTAAATTGCATATTTTCATCTGTTTTCTCCTGAAGTTAATGATGCAGAACATAATTTTAAACTCACGATTAACCTCTAATTGTAGCAAAAGAGGCGAAATTATTAAAGCCAAATTGCCCGCGTTTAATTTGCCTGCCGTGTAAATTTGGCGGCCGCGCCTATATTTTGTTTCATGCTTATAGCGTTAAACGCCCGGTACATTTTATTTGTCATCAATATGCGCTCCTGATATAATACCAAACTTGATTTTTTTTGAAAGCCAAAATGTTGCGCATCGTTATAAAAAATAGAGTTAAATTGGAGACGAATCAATTATGAAAAAGATGATGCTTATTAATCCTCACCCGCCTGGACGACATGGCGAGGAGAGTTTAACCGTTATTGTGCAGATGCCGTTAAACCTTGCTTATATAGCAGCGTTAACGCCTGGAGATTGGGAATTTGACGTTATTGACGAGAATATTGAACTCGCCCTTGACGAGAACGGCAACCTTACATTCGACGATGTCGATCTGGTTTGCATGACTTCCGTTACCTACCAAAGCCCAAGAACGTATAAGATAGCCAAGGCATGCAAGGATCGTTCGATGCCTGTTATATTGGGCGGCGTGCATGCGACTACTCACTATGAAGAAGTTTCGCAATATGTAGACACTATTGTCACCGGCGAGGCTGAGAAGGTCTGGCCCAAGGTTATAAGCGATTTTGAGAATAACAGACTGCAAAAAAAATACGACGGCGGTTTGCCTAATTTGTCAATCCTTGAAAATGTTTATCCTGACAGGGAGTTGATGCGCCGCAAGTATGATTATAAATTTTCTTCAATCATCACAACCAAGGGTTGTCCGAACTTTTGCGATTTTTGCAGCGTGCCGATTTATCAGGGCCGCAAATTCAGGGAGAGGCCTTTTGAGCACGTGCTTGACGAGATGGAGGCCACTGATTACAAAGGGTTAATGCTGGCCGAGGACAACTTTTACGGCCATGGCAACCGCTCAAATGAGCGCGCAAGAAACCTCTTCAAAGGCATGGTTGACAGGGGCATTGAGAAGGATTGGTTCGGGTTTACCGCGCTCAATATTTCACAGGATCCGGTTGTGCTTGAATATATGGCAAAAAGCGGCGGTTTCGGCATGCTCATCGGCATTGAGTCAACTAATGAAGAAGTGCTTAAAAAGATGGGTAAGAGCGTAAACCTTAAACTGGGCACGGATAGTTACCACGATTGTGTGGACAAGATCCACCAGCACGGGCTTGCCGTTTGGGGTTCGGTTGTGTTTGGCGCGGACGGCGACGGTAAAGATTCATTTAAGCGCATGACTGATTTTGTGCTTGATAACAATATTGACGTTATGTCATTCGGCATTGATTGCCCGTTTCCAAAAACTCAACTTTACAAACGCTTAGATGATGAGAAGAGGATATTCAGGAAGAATTATCCGGATGACTGGCACTTTTTTGATTCAGGCCATCTGGTGCACAGATTGGTCGATATGACCCTTCTTGAATTCATTGAAGGTATGCAGTATGTTTACGACAACCTGTACGCCGGCGATAATCTTCGCAAAAGGCTACGCAACTCATTAAAGACAATGGGCTCCGCAAATAACGGCAAACGCAACTCAATGTTCGCTTTCCGTGTTGGTTGCGACTGGGACAATGTGTTTAAACAGGCCCTTGACAACCTCAAAGCCCTGAACGATTCAGGCGATTACACAAAGGATTTTTATAAGTAATTTGAGTAGTTGTTTTAACCAAACACAACACTCCTTCTAAATTTAATGCGCGTTCCGTAAGTCATTTTGATGCGCTGAAAGCGCGCCAAACAATTCTATACCGGCAGGCTTCCGCGCCTGCCGGCAACATTCGCAAATAATTGCGGGCCAAAAGCTAGCAGCCACCATACAGAAATCCGACGTAATCTCTTAGATTGCGCCAAAACGTTTTAAAAGCCATTCACACATCAAAAAGCAAAGCCCCTAAAGTTCCAAAAACAACTTCGATTAATGGCGGTTTGGGCCGCTCATCATACTGTCAAATTATTATAATTTACGTCTACACTCTCTTTCCGTGCCCTAATGTGGCATTTATTTTAATATTTTAAAAAAAATAGCAAAATAAATGTCACAAATCCAACATCTATTCGTCTATTAGGGAAAGTTCATATGCCTGAACTTTTTTTGCATCGCCAAATGTATAAAATTTCTACTGCCTGAACCCTAAACGAAAGGAGAAGTGTTTGCATGCATAAGACTTTAAGCGCAAATAACAGTTGGAAACTTTTTGGAATTTTAATGGTTTTGACTGGTATCATGCTTTTCAGTGGGTGCGCCGGCACACACATGTATAACAAAAATGCCCATGAGACTATGATAAAAATAAAAACGGACTTGGATCAACACGGCATAACGGCAAGCATTGACAATGCAAAAGGGGGCTTATCTGAAATCCTTGCAGAAGAGCGAGAGGCCGCCCAACAGCAAGCCTTATCAATTAAAGACGGTAAATTAATAAGTATAATTGGGGCTGAAAGCGATTGGATATCGCAAGTTAAGGAATATATTGAAAAACGTAAAACTAAGTTAATTAGCGTGCCGCTGGAAGATTTTATTACAATCAACAACAAACTTGATAGTTGCACTCAAAATAAGGACAACATAAAGGAAACTTATGACCTGGCTAAAGAACCTTCAGACCCTGAGCTTTTATGCTCGTATCTGTTTTCAGACACTACTTATTTAAACATTTCAGAGGATGTTAAAGGTGTCTTTAATATGTATTTAGCGCAATGTTCAAAATGTTTAAATGAGAACTTTAATAACATAGGCGGAGAAGTCGGAGACGTTACAGAGCAATTATCAACTATTGCGGCATTGGAATTTGAATTAAATAGTGAATTGCAAGCTAAAACTAAAGAATATAAAAATGCTTTAAATAAACATAAATCCGATGTGAAATCAGGCGCAAAAGATGAAGATTTGGCTAAAACAGCAAAAAGCCTGATAAGTAAGCTTCGCGCCCTGGGTGAAGTTTCCGACAAATTAAAGGATAAGGTAAATAATTCGGGCGCTGCCAAACCTGAATTAAAAAAAATGTTGAATAAACATTTTACAACAAAAGCGAAGATCGCAAAACTAAAAGAACAGCGAAAACACATTGGAGCGTTAACTTCAAAGAGCGTGAAAAATGACGGGAAATTAATTGCGTTGGACGGCGCAAATGCAGACATTAAATCAAGTATAGCGGTTGTTTCATCCATAAGTTCACTTAGCGAGCTTTGCAAATCATTAAAAACCCCTCCAATGCATGAACTTATACTTGAAAATGAAAGGTTGCGGATCACTATCGAAGGCCTGAAAAAACAGGTTGTTAACACAGAAGCGCGTATATCTCTTTTAAAGCAGAAACGCGACGCAATGGAACAGGAATTAATATATCTCAAGCTTGTTGAAAAAGCTTTAGATAGCATAGACGATAGCTGTAATAAAGAAACGCTAATATCAAATTTTAGCGGCTCTGTAACGGAAAATAGCGTTTGTAGCGAAAAGATCGGCAGAGTATTGTTAAATTATGCTAATTCCTGGAATTTAGGGCGTGTTGTTCAGGAAGATGTTGATTACCAACTATTTGCCTCATACTATAACGAATCGCTGGATAATTCAACAACAGCGCTGACATTATGGAACAATCTAATCAGTGTGCCCATCTCACAACTTGAAGAATATTATGCGGGAGGAATTACTCCTGATGAATTTGCTAAATTTTTGCACGCTGTAATAAATGCAATCGGGTTAACATCAATCAGTCTCGGCGTAAATTAAAGGAGAATAGACATGTTTAAATCAAAAAAAACAGATATAAAAGTAGCTCTCGCCTGTTTTGCCTTATGCGTGCTCTTAAGCGCATGCAACAACGTCACTAAACAGGTTAAAAATACCGCTATGCAGGTTTCCACCCATGTAACGCATGTTAAGAAAGAAGTAGAAGATTTCAATGATGTTCAATTAAAACTTGCCAAAGCCCGGCAGGACAATTTGAGCCGTCTGGTAAAAAGCGCAACAGAACTGGAAATTGACAACGAGTCTGAACTTAATATTTGGAACATGAATAAACTGGGCTCAAAGCAGCAGGATTTGCGTGTTCTCCTTTATAGAGAGACTAATAAAGTCGCTCAATATGTCTATAATAAAAATGAAGACTTTAAGACTTTAACAAATAAACAAAATAAAGTTGTCTCTGATATGGAATCTACTACAAAAGAAAATTTAAAAGTTTTAAATGAAATTGCAAAAGCATTGGCCAACCTTTCAAAAGAGCAGGATTTTGAAGACCAGATTAAGTTTTTTGCCGGCTATTTTAGCGAAGTGAAGGATTCATATAGCCAATTTAAAGACGACGCAACTTCTAAAGCCGGCAAAGCCGAAAGCAAGCTGGGGGAGTTGAGGGGAAAAGCTCAAAACAGACAGGAAGACAGAAAAAACAAAAGAAGGGAAAAGATTAAAGAAAAGAGACGGTAAATAAATGGCCGCTTGATTAGCTGTTTTAAAGAATGGGCGCTTAAATAAAAAAATGATTTTTAAATATTCAAATTAAACTATTTTGCAAACAGGGGGGCTTGCCAATGTCTGAAAAAGGCGATTATTTAGTAATATCATTACACTCTGAAAATGCGATTAATGACGCAATTGCGCTTTTAAAAACAATCAAAACAAATTATGCCAATGCTGAAGAGACTCGCGATATTAATGTCAAAATCGCCGAACTTGAGGCTGAACGCGCAAAAATACACGCAAAACGGCTTGCGTATTTAGCGGGAAAAGTTGGCATAAATCCCCCCAGTGATGATGACGTGAATAAAACGGAAGAGTTGGTTAAGGAAATGGATGGATTCATTGCCGGCGCGCAAGCAGGAAAGGCCATTATTCGCGTTGCAACCAATATTATTAATATCTGGAGCAAAACGTTGAAGCAAGCGTAACAGTTAAGCTGCTTGTTTATTTTCGAACTCCTAATTAGCTTAGGGTTCGCTTTTATAACGATTCATTATACCCAGGGAGTATATATACCGGCAGGAAAGCGAGCTGTAGGTAAACGGCTTTATGTGTTTACAACAAACGCCGGATTTAAGGTTGCCAACGGGTGTGTCATTGAAACTCATGGAGAACAGCTGTTCATGGGCAACACCCTAAACCGGACGTTTCCCGTAGGTTTAGCGAGAACAATCCATTTTTATACACCTCATGGCGCTCCACAAATATACCAAAACGGCACAGTGACGTTTGCCGGCAATCCAGCTCGTAACTATAATTATACAAGCGCGCTTGATCATATTGCCAACGGCACAGCTGTTGAAGTCCAATCTACGCCCTTGGTCATCGTTGTCCAAATTACAACTTGACGAAGATCCAAAGAACCACGAACGGTTGCGTGGTCGAATTTCTGGGACGCGCCTACACTACATTTTTGTTTTTTTCGTGAGCCCGCTTCTCGCTTTTGCTTTTTGCATTTATCCGTGAAAATCCGTGTCATCCGCGTTCCATGCTTTTTCCCCAAACGGGAAACTGAAATGTTGTTTCTAAAATTTCAGACAATCGCTCCAGAGGAAGGCCCATGACATTGCTGTAGCTGCCGTTAATGCTTTCAATTAACATAGCCCCTTTTCCCTGAATGCCATAAGCCCCGGCTTTGTCTATTGACTCGCCTGTGGCAATGTAATTTGCAATAGTTCTTTGCGAAAGCTTTTTAAACTTTACCTCTGTTGTTGCCACGTCAACAACATGCTTTTTTGTGTTCCGATCAACAATCGCAAATCCTGTAATAGCCTCATGGCATTTGCCGGAAAGCGCGCGGAGCATATCTTCCGCCTCTGAGTTGCTTTTCGGTTTGCCGTAAGAGTTGCCGTCTAAAACTATCTCTGTGTCCGCGCCGATTATCAACACGTCAAATTCCGACTCGCCCTGTTTTGTTGTCACATCCATGGCCTTAGCCAGGGCTAACCGCGATACCCGTTCTACAGGGGTTTCATTTTGCGCATGCGCTTCATCCTGTTCGCTGACTAAAACTTCGATTGGGCATGCCGGCAATATTTGCCGCAGCAACTCAAACCGGCGAGGCGAAGCAGAGGCAAGGATCAGTCTCGAATAATTTCGGTTTTTACATTTATCATCAATCATAAGCTACTCGCCCGTAAAAGAATAGGGTTGTCAATTAATATAGCCCAAATTATTAATCAAACTTGCATGAGGTTTTATATTATATTATTATTTGAAAATAAGATGTAAATAATTATATTGTTTTTTGATTTTCTAAGGGTTTGCGCGAGCCCTTAGTGTCTTTGAGCCTTTGTGGCTAAAATTGCTTTTAATAAAAGGTGGAATTAATTGATTATCAACATAGCAGCCGGCAAAAGCAGCCGGCGTCAAACCAAAAAAGAGTTGTTTTGTAACAAACAATACGAAGTTGTATCCAGGTCAGGATTAAATATCTCTGAAAAGCGGCTAATTAAAGCGCTTAATGATATTCCCGTTCCTAAGAAAATGCTTTTTCTTGAAAACCGCACCGGCGCCTCAGCGATGATCGCGCAGAACCTGTTTCCAGATAGCGAGATATTTATACACTGTTTTGATCTCTATTACGCTAACAAAATACGCAGAAATCTTTTGAGCAACGATGTTTCATCAATTAATGTTATCTGCAAACCATACATTGATGAGAAGGATGAATTTGACTTGGTTTTTGTTCAATTATCAAAAGGAGGAACCGTTAATGAACTAATCCTTGATATCCTGCAACAAAGCCATCAGGCTTTAAAAAAAGACGGCAAATGTTTTACGGCAATTGAAATGAGGGATCCATGGGTTAACAATCAAATAAAAAAAGTCTTTGGGAGTAACGATAAGTCGCTTGATTGTATTGTCGTCCAAAAAAAGGATAAATTAAAGCGGGTCAGAAACTATCAATCTGAATTTGAGATGACAATGCATGATAAAACCCCTGTGAAATTAACAACCGTTCCCGGCGTCTTCTCGCACAGGCGGGTTGACCAGGGGGCTCAGGCTTTGGCGGAAGTTGTTGAAGTTGAGGCCGGCGATACCTTGCTCGACATGGGGTGCGGTTGCGGGTCAATCGGCATTTCAATCGCAAAAAATCATAATTTAAACAGGCTTTGCCTGCTTGATTCAAATTCGCGCGCAATATACTCCGTTGAACATAACTGCCGATTAAATGAAATGGACAATTACGAAACAGTGTTAAGCGATAACGGAATTGACCAACCGGAAGCGTTTACCTTATTTACAGGCAATCCTCCATATTTTTCCAACTATAAAATATCAGACCTGTTTATCCAAACCGCGCACAACTGTTTAAAAAAGAACGGACGAGCTTACATCGTGGCTAAAACAGCTTCATATCACTACGACTCAATGTTGAGCCTGTTTGGCAATGCGGAAATAATTACAAGGAGGGGTTACGAGATAGTAAAAGCTGTTAAATAATTTTAAAGTTTAAAATTAAAATGAAATTATTGTTTAAAAATGATTTAATGAAGTGTCTGTAAAATATATGATTTAATCAGGAGCGGGTTTTATGGAAAAAGCATTATTATATACGGTTGATGACTACCGGGTTTTGCCGGAAACCGGCCCTCATTACCAGCTTGTGGGTGGAGATTTGATTAAAATGGCGCCCTCTCCGAATACTATTCATCAGCGAATTTCAGGAACCATAGGTTATTTTTTATTTTTACATTTGCGGAAGACTGGTCAGGGTGAATTTTTCAAAGCCCCTTTATCCGTATTCTTAAGCGATATAGACGTTGTTCAGCCGGATATATTATTTATACGCAATGAAAATCAGAATATAATCAAGGACGAAGGAATTGATGGCGCTCCTGACTTGGTTATCGAAATACTATCTCCGGCTTATAAAGAACTTGATCGCGGGCCTAAACTAAAGTTATATGCCCGAAGCGGCGTGGAAGAGTTGTGGATTGTCGATCCAGATCATTACACGCTTGAAATTTATCACCTTAAAACAAACACTGAACAACCCGTTATAACGCTTGAAAAGAACGGGATAGTTGAATCCGCTCTCCTGCCAGGTTTTTCATTGGATATTAAAGAGATTTTTCCTGAAAATTAAAGGTTTTACAATGTAACTAATTTCTTTACGAGGTAATTTTAAAATGGATGACAGTGATACTGTATGCATTCCCAGAAAGAGGTATGAGTATTTAATTAAATGTGAAAGACTTATTGATATGGAATTTGAAGAGAGTTTTTCACGGGAGTTTATTGAGGAAGTAAAAGAGAGTGAGGGGGCATACAAAACAGGCGAATTTGTTGAAGTTAAAAGCAGTGATGATCGAAAAAAACTTTTTGACTCATTATAATTTTGGAGAATTCAAATGCAATTATTAATGAAAATTGCTTTAATAAAGAGTGTGTAATATATTTAGATTTGTTCAGGAGTGAGCTTTATGGAAAAAGCATTATTATATACGGTTGATGATTACCGGGCTATGCCGGAAGGAGGCCCCAGATATCAACTCGTGGAGGGCGAATTGATTATGATGTCACCAGGTCCGAAAATGATTCACCAGCTAATTTCCGCGGATATAGGTTCACTTTTAGTTATACATGTGAAAAAGAGCGGCCTGGGTAAGGTTTTTATGGCTCCTTTTGACGTAGTTTTAAGCGATATTGATGTTGTGCAACCTGATATAATGTTTATAAGCAATGCAAACCGGCATCGAATCAAGGATGCCGGAGTTGAGGGCGCGCCTGATCTGGTTGTTGAAATACTGTCGGCGTCCAATAGGGAACTTGATCGCGGTCCTAAGCTAAAACTATACGCCCGAAGCGGAGTGGAAGAGTTGTGGATTGTCGATCCTGATCATAATACGCTTGAAATTTACCACCTTAAAACCAATCCGGAACAACCCGTTATAACGCTTGAAAAGAACGGGATAGTTGAATCCGCGCTCCTGCCAGGCTTTTCATTGGATATTAAAGAGATTTTTCCCGATAATTGAAGGTAAAGATGTTGCCTTCGAATTACCTCACTTCCACAAACATTCCCCACGCCAGTCCTGTATCATAAGCCTTCTTGGTGAATTTAAATTCGCCTTTATCATTCGGCAC
Source organism: Candidatus Anammoxibacter sp. (assembly GCA_021777105.1). Classification (GTDB taxonomy): domain Bacteria; phylum Planctomycetota; class Brocadiia; order Brocadiales; family Anammoxibacteraceae; genus Anammoxibacter_B. Next base: position 192,033 of record JAIQZQ010000029.1, on the reverse strand, counting down.
GGCCCATGCAATCCAGTCAGAGCCTTTTTTAAGGGCTGTTATTGTAAATTCCAGTTCGCCGTTGGCGTTGGTAACTCCGTTAATCGGGTCTACTTTGATGGCAGTTCTGAACCTTGTTTTCAAGTAAGTTGCTATCTCTATTTGCGAGCCGGGTTCAAGATCGTCAAGTTTTAATACGCACTCTTCATTCTCGCCCAATACCAGAGTTAATTTTTCCAGACCTGCGCGTCCTCTTACAAATCTGTTATTACACTTGAAAGTGAATGACTTGCCTGTGGGCGGCGGAGTTGGCGACGTTTCCGGTTCAGGAGTTTCGGCCGTTGGTATTGGCGTTGGCTCAGGCGTTGGCGGTGTAACAGGAGTGGGAGCTCCATCATCTTTTACAACAGTCACAATTGCTCCGGTTGAAGAAGAAGTTGACGCGATGTAAACAAGATTTGTCGCTATATTTGTTTCAATGCCGCTGGGGCCTACCACCTGAATTTGACCGACAACCCTGTTTTCTACGCTGTCTATCACACTTGCAATGCTATTGAATGGATCTATCACGTAAATCCTGTTGCCCGGCGCATTGATTGCTATTCTCTGAAGTGGAGCGTTTCTTACCGTTATGACGTTAGTGATATCATGCGTTACGCCGTCCAAAACACTGATAGTACCGTCATCATTAGATAAATAAATTGTATTTGTGTCAGGATTGGCGCCAACATCTCTGGGATTATTAATATCAGATGAAATGGTGTCAATGATTTGATTGGTTATGCCGTCTATTACGATGACGCCTGTTCTTCCAGAAGCAATAAATACTGAATAAATTCGGTTTGTCGCGGTATTAACCTCTATTGTTGTCGGCGCGACATCCACGGCAATCGTCTCTATAACACGGTTGGTTAAACCATCAATGACGCTGATGTCGTCGCTTGAACTATTGGCCACATATATACGGTTGGCCGTAACGTTAACGCCTATCCCCTGCGGACCTTTGCCAACTGCAATTGTGTCGATTACCTGATTAGTGGTCCCATCTATAACGCTAACGGTGTTGTCCTCAAAATTAGATACAAAAATACGGTTTGTTGCAGTGTTAACTCCAATCTCACGCGGTTTATTTCCAACTACCACGGTGTCTACAACCTGATTCAATGCGCCGTCTATGACGCTGACATTATCGTCTACGCTGTTCGTCACATAAATGCGATTGGTTACAAAATTGGCGGCGACTCCTTGCGGGCTAAGCCCAACATCAATTGTGTCTATGACAGTCTGAGCTATTGCAGTATTAATATCGAATTTATATATGGGGATAATTGACGCGCATATGAACGCTAAAGCGGCCACATAAACAAGCGGTATTTTGTAAAGGGCCGAAGCTATGAATGGTTTCCTATTTGACATATTTGTTGATTTTGGGGTTTGTTTATTAAAAGATAACATAGTTTTCATGTAAATGGTCGCCTTGTAAAAAAAGATAAATGATGTGTATCAGTTTAGTTTTTTGCAAATTTTCATGTCAAAAAAAAACGTAATGTCTCGATCACATTGATATAGCCACTGGCTAGATGCTGGATACTGGATAAAAGAGCAAAGCGAATATATGAGGCATAGCCTCATGCCGCATCCGGCGCAAAAAGCTTGCGCAGACACGAAAGCCGATCAGGCTGGATTTTGTATAACCGACTAAAATCCAGTATCTGGAATCCTGTATCAAAGGACAACTTTCAGCTATATGCCCATTTACATTGATAAATACACATCATTTTTTTCAAACAACTAAATTGTTACAATGATGTAAATTTCATTTGTCTTACGTCTGAATTCAATAAGCTCCGGTTTCACGTTTGTAAACAATTACAGCGAGTTTTTACACGCGAAGCAGGGGCTTCTTGAATTTGGGGTTACAAAGCTGGGGCTTTGTAACCAGAGTAAACGTGGTTGTGTTGTTAAACCAAATCAATTATGCTGTTCGTTTGAATTTCCGGCGCGGAATGATGGGCGGGCAAAAGGTTTGTGTTTGAAGGCGCCGCGAGATAGCGAACCGAACGCGAATGAGCTACGTGAACGCGGGCCGTTTCTGAAAGTCCCGCGAGAGAGACCGCTGCTTCTAAATAGACCACGACCGGCAAACTCTTTGGTTGTAATGGTTGATTCTGTTTTAGTCTCGTTGTTTAAAGCTGCGTTGTTGGATGACGTATCCGCGCAGACAATTCCTGTAAAACCTAAAACAACCCCTCCTGCAATTAACATCATTCTAATAAGTTTGGCATTCATTTCTGTTTCCTAACTGTGGGAATCCGGATGTTGGTTGTTGTCGATTGTAATTGGCAAATGGTAAATAAATAGTTTAAAGTTATTATAGCATATAAAATATGCGAACAATTGATTTTACCAAATATAGAGGTTGATGTAAACCTTTCGCAAAGCCATATTTAGAGCCCGGAAAGAAATAACTTAGTCTTTTTTATCTTGAGATCTAGGTAAAATTTGTTCAATCTGATTGAACCGAATCGGATACGCTGTTAAAGCTGCGTTGCGGATTCGACGATTGAAGATTGGGCGAAGCCGGTCTGAAGATGAAGATTAAAAAGACTAAGTTATTTTTTTTCGAGGCCTTAATTAAAAAAGCTTGTATTTAAGCGCTATTGGCTTACAATGGAACGCTATATTAAATCGCTTTCTGATTATTGTTGTGAATTTGAAAATAATAGTTTAAGTGGACGTAATCCTGGGTGAGGATTGCAAATATATTTATTATTTTTGTGGTTAAAAAAAGAGAGGGGGCGGGCGAATGGGGATTGTAAGGCAGTTAACTGTTCTTTTGGAGAATAAGGCCGGGGAGTTGTCAAGGGTGTGTTCTGAATTGGCGCTTAAAGATATTAATATCTTGGCCATTTGTGTTCAGGATTCTATTGACCTATGTTTAACCAGGATGGTTGTTAGCGACACGGGCAAGGCTAAAAGGATGTTTGAGGAGGAGGATTTTAGAACTATGGAAACGGATGTGTTGTCTGTTGAGTTAACAGACAAGCCTGGAGGCCTGGCCGAGATAGCAAGACACTTGCACAAGGAGCATATCAATATTGAGTACATGTACGCTAGTGTTTCACCGGAAAACGGCAAGTCAATCGGCATCTTCTGGGTGTCGAATCTTAATAAAGCAGTAGAAATACTTGAGTGCTAAATGAACACTGAGCCGATTGCTGCTCTAGTGAGAATTATGCCCGGGAGGCGAATATTTGACGGGCGTAAAACCCGGCTTAAATTTCAACAATAAAATATATACGTTTAATGCATAAAAAAAGCCGCGTCCTTTTGGGACGCGGCTTTTTTATTTGCAACTAATCAATCAAACTGTCTTCCACTCAACTTCCAATATTATCCAAGTATGGCTTTAAGGTCTTCGTCAGGAGTAGAGATAGGCTTTACATTAAATTTTTCAACAAGAACACCCAACACATTCGGCGTGATAAACGCTGGCAGGGACGGCCCGAGATGGATATTCTGAATGCCCAGCGATAACAAGGTTAAAAGCACGACTACCGCTTTCTGTTCATACCATGAGATTATGTATGACAACGGCAGATCGTTTACGCCGCATTCAAACGCGCCGGCAAGCGCCAATGCCACCTGAATAGCGGAGTAAGTGTCGTTGCACTGGCCAAAATCAATAAGCCTCGGCAACCCGGCGACCGTGCCGAAATCTATCTTGTTAAAGCGGTATTTTCCGCAGGCGAGCGTTAATATCACTGAATCTTTAGGTGTCTTCTCCGCAAATTCAGTAAAGTAGTTGCGGCCCGCTTTTGCGCCGTCGCAACCGCCTATTAAAAAGAACCGTTTTATCTGCCCGGCTTTAACCGCGTCGACAATTGCGCCTGCGTGGCTTAGTGTGGCGGTTCTGCCGAATCCGACGGTGATTTTCTTCTCCGGCTCGTCTTCAGTATATCCGCCAAGCGCCAACGCTTTTTCAATTACAGGGGTGAAATCCTTTTTACCGGTACCGTTTCCATTGCCGATATGTTGAATTTCAGGGTATCCCACAATGCTGGTTGTAAATATCCTGTCCTTATAACTATCCTTTGGTTTCATGAGGCAGTTGCTGGTAAGCAGGATTGCGCCGGGAACGCCATCAAACTCTTTTTGTTGATCCTGCCATGCGCCGCCAAAGTTTCCGGTCAGGTGTTTATACTTCTTTAATTCAGGGTAGGCGCAGCATGTAAGCATTTCGCCATGGGTGTAAATGTTTACGCCTTTGCCGTCCGACTGTTCAAGCAGATCGGCCAAATCTTTCAGGTCGTGGCCTGAAACAACAATAAAAGGCCCTTTCTTCTTTGTAATCAATACCTCGGTAGGCTCTTGGTGGCCGTAAGTGTCGGTGTTTGCGGCGTCAAGAATCTCCATGCATTTCAAATTGACCTTGCCAAGCTCCATGTTCATGTTTAGATAATCACCCAGCGCCATGTTCCTGTCAAGAGTGGCTCCAAGGGCTTTAAATGTGAAATCCGATACCTCTTCATCAAATTTGCCGATAACCGCCGCGTGGTGATGATAGGCAACCAACCCTTTAACTCCGTAAATCAGCAACTCTCTTAATGAGTGTATATCAGCGTCAAGGCCTGCGTCGTTAACGCCTAAATTAGGCCTGTCTGAAAGGTTTACAATCTCATCTTTTGTTTCAGGGGCTGTAAAGTCGGCGCCTTCAGGCGCGCTGGATACATCGCCCGCGGATGCTTTAAGAGCGGTTTTAACTTCATTTGCTTTTTTGATGTATTCAACAAACCTTTGCGGATCAAAGTTAACGTTGGTAAGTGTTGAAAATATTGAATCTATAACAAAACGGCCGGTTTCCTGCGGGATTTTGTTCCCGTTTTCCAACGCTTTTGCGCCGTAATAACCAATGCCTTTTAACACATAAACCAATACGTCCTGCATTTTTGCGATTTCAGGGTTTTTACTGCACACACCCATATTGGAGCAACCAGAGCCGCCCGCAGTCTGTTCACACTGATAACAAAACATCGCGCTTTCCATAACCAAACCTCCTTCATTAAAAAAATTACATTAAAATGCGAAACAATATCTTCGTAATATTATTTGGCTTTTATTTTATCATTTAAAATACGCATTTCCTTGATATAGGTCAAGAAATTAAAAAATAATTTAAATTTGTTTTCTAATCGCTCATCGATGCCGCGTTATTGGACGAATAAGGAGGTATATAGTCAAACAAATCAGGTTTTCGAAAAATTATGTTCGTGTATGTTTTCTTCAGATGCGATGAAATAAAACCCTAAAGGGTAAATTCCAAAAAAACTCAGCTTGTTGGAGTTAAGGCTTTAGCCTTTTATTCATTAGCAAATTTCGAAAACCTAATGCTTTTGAGTATATATGATTGAGGAAGATTGCGTCACTAAATCCGGTGTAAGTTACCTGCCGCCGGTTTCCAGTAAGATAAAGCCGTGGCATATGCCGAATATTTTTAAATCACGACCTCTTCTTATTGATAAAAACATTGCACATTTCGGCAATATGACGATGGTCGGTTCCACAGCAGCCGCCGATGACATTTAAGTTCTCAAGTCTTTGCGCCAAATCAAGATAATGCAAACCCAGCTCTTGCGGGTTGCCCTCATCGAGTTCTGTTGATTCATCCAGTTCCGCATGGCTTTTGGTTGACGCATTAGCCATGATAGCCATAATCCTTTTTGTCCAAGCTGCGCCTTTATCCAACACATCAACAAAATGCGCGGGATGCGCGCAATTGATCATATAATAAGCCGGAGATTTGCCGGTAGCGTCATCAACCTGTTTAATTGCGTCCTTTAACAACTCGCCTGACGGCAGCCTTCCATCCGTTTCAACGGTGAATGAGAGAGCCAACGGCATCTCCTCGGATTTGGCTGCCAGCGCAATACCAGTGCCTTCCGCAATGTATGGGATCGTGTAGGCCGCCACCATATCCGCTTCAGTTTTTCTGAAGTCGGCAATCTGGGCGCGGTGATATGCCTCCGCCTCGCTCGCCGTCATAGAAATGCCCGCGCTGTAAGCGTCGCCGCGAGGCCCAAGGCAACCGCTAATTACAATATTTGGAATAGACCCCTCATATTCAGAGCGAATGCCCAGCAGCAGATCAATGCTCTTGCAACTAAAGTCCGCGATCCGCTCAGGAGAATAGCCAAGCTTCTCCCCCCAATCACTGTTCAGACGCCATGTCATACTTTCAAGTATAAATCCCACATTGTTATCCCGGGCGATATTTGCGTATCTTCGATAGTACTTTCTCAGCATTTCACGACCGGCTTCATTCTCAAGCAGGACAAACGCGGCAAAATCAGGAAGATGAATATTTTCAAGAAAAATCAGAGTTGTTTCAAGGCCTCCATCAGTCATAAACAGATCGCCCGACATTTGCGGAAGCTTGTTTCTATATTGCGCCATTGGTATCCCTTCATTTGTTCCGGTTTAACTATATATTCCTCTTCGCCGGTATGGATTAATAAATGATTGCATCTAAAAGACTGAGGATTTCTTTTACAAAATTTGACGGCGCTTTTGCAATAAATTTCATCTTGCGGGCATTGTAATCAATTGATTTAATTTGATCCACCATTACAAATCCGGTAAGGTTTGCAGTTTCAGGAAGCTCGGCATGAAATGGATATTTTCTGGAAGTGTTTGTGATAGGGCAAGCAAGCGCAAATCCTGTGTGTTTATTAAATAAATTATTGCTAACAACCAGAGCCGGTCTTCTACCATTTTGCTCATGACCGGATTGGGGATTAAACGTCACGGTTACAAAATCGCCTTTTTCAGGGAAGTATTTATTCATTACCACGCCTCTTTGCCGGCGGGAGTTCCCCAATCAATCTCATCCGGTTTATAATCCTTTGGCAATTGGTCAATTAAATCTTTTAGATTGTATTTACCCTTGACTTTAGACGCCGGCTTTATAATTATCATGCCTTTTTTAGCCGATATATCAACAGACTCATCAATTGAGATTTGAGATTCTTCCAGCAGCGCCTTAGGCACGCGTATGCCCTGGCTGTTTCCCCATTTCTTTAATTTTACAAGCATAACTTACTCCGCCTTTCTGTATATCCGTAGTATATACATTTTGACTCGTATGTCAATGATCAATATTTTCGATACAACTATATAAAAAACAGCCTCTCCCATAATTTTTCATTGCTCCACTATCGCGTGTATAGGAAAAACGAATCGAATATCACGTTTTAAATGTTGACGAAAATAAAGTTATAAATGATAATAACAAAATGAGATAGAGTCTAGAGATATCTCCATCGTAATAATTTCCGAGCCTTTAGTCTTTATAGATTATTTTCAGTTAATAGGGGAATAATAATGTTCAAATATTCAATTAATCTGGTTTGGAGCGAAAATGATGAGAGTTATGTTGCAACTATTCCTGAATTTCCCGGTTTATCAGCTTTTGGCAAAACTCTGGAATCAGCTATGAAAGAAGCTATAATTGCTTGCGAGCTGTTTATTGAGGAGATGATCAAAGATGGAGAAGAGATACCGAAGCCGGCAACTATTTATAAACATAAAGAGGTAAATTTTGCTTAATAATTTTCATTAGAGCAGGCAAGCTGCTAATTGTTCATTTATAATAAACGAAATAGATTAAAATCTCCAAACCCAGAATGCTGGAGGCACAAAAATGAAGACAGTTACACCTACGGAGTTGCGAAGCAACATATATAAAATCCTTGATGAAATAAACAGTAGTGGAATTTCAGTGGAAATTAATAAAGGCGGCAAACGGCACAAAATAGAGCAGGTGGAAAAGGTAGATAAATTGAGCAATCTGGAAAGACCCCCTAATTTTATTAATGGTGATCCAGACGATATAGTTAACATAAATTGGGAAAAGGAGATTAATCTTGATTTGCATTACGAACACGCAAAATGGTAAATATTTTGGAAGGTATCTTTTTGTAAACGTTTGAAATTAGGTCATAAAAATTTCCAGTAAAATCCGCTGCATTGTTTTGTTCGTGTAAGTGCTTGTATTTTTGGAGCTTACGCAAGTTGAACACTGGAATTAACCCACAAATTTACCTGACGAGGCTGTTTTTAAAATGAATCTTTAATAAAGGCGACTAAAGTCGCCTCTACCCACGTATTTTCCACGAACCGCCCCCCGCTTGTAGCTTTTATCCGCGCAAATCCGTGTAATCCGCGTCATCCGCGTTCCATCAGCTTTTGCTCTCTGTGCTCTGCTTTTGCCTTTTTGCTTATCAAAATTACAATTGTATGCCATTACAATCTTTGCTATATTAATTAAAGCAAAACATTATATAAATTACCGTTAAAAATAATAAGACATTTCAAAACAATATGAAAGCAACTCTTAGAAAAAAAGCCGTTACATTTGATCAAAATATATCTGAATATAAATATTTGCCGGATGAAATAGAATGTGAAGTCGAGGTTGATAAATCCGGCATACACCTTACTATACCTTTTGAAAAAAAGATCAATAAACAAGCATTGGACACTCTTTTTAAAACTTTAGATGAACCTCCCGTTAAATGTGATATAAATACGCTTGTTAATGCTCTTGATGTTGATGATCATTAATGCAAAATATAATTATTGACACTAATATTTGGGAATTCGCTTACGCTGAAACCGAGGAGCCAAAGTTTAAAGAAATCTGTAAAACCGCAAAAGATTTTCTAAACTCTATCCGCAATGAACCTGAAATTAACATACTCATTAATTCATATCAGATTTGCGAAATAATAGAAGTATTTAGAAAAGTAGGCATCTCCCTCCAGATGCGAGAAAAGTTTTTTGATGCTTATAAACAAGGAGCTTTTTTAAGGAAAGAACTGTCCGTTAATGATGTCGAATCAGCAATTAAAGAGAGTTTATCTTCGTCAATACACATTTATGATTATTTGGTCGTTTATAGTTGGAAAGATATTGTAACAACTATTTATTCAGCGGATGATCATTTTATGCATCAAAGTTTTATTTCAATTGCTAAGGTTATAAATCCGCTGGAAGGTTGGGTAATCACTGAAGGTAAAAAACCTAAAAAGCTTAATGACGGCTAAAGTTATTAGATCAAACTTTTTTCGTACTCTAAGCTCTCCATGCCATACCATTTGCTTTTATCCGCGCAAATCCGTGTAATCAGCGTCATCCGCGTTCTATCCGTTTTTGCTTTGTGTTCTCCACGCTTAGCTCTTTGCGCATCGCGCATCGCTATTATCTTGACTCCATTTTCCAAATCTATTAGACTTTTTAATCGTGTTTTATGGGCTCTATTTCGCAACACTTTTAATAGAAAGGGTATGCTATGAAAAAGGGGGGAAACAACAAGGATAATGATGGTTTGTCTCGCAGGAAGTTTTTGCGGAACGCGACTTTAGGGGCTATGGGGTTTGCGGCTACGGTTGGCGGCGGCGGGGCGTTTATTGAAAAAGCTGTGGCTTCCGACAGTGAACCACAGGTTGCGGTTAAGCAAAAGAGCAAGGTTGTTAGCGTTAAAAGCCCGGGGGTGATGAAGGATAATAAAGCAAACGCTGAGGTTGTTGAGCGTATGGTTAATGAGGGGATTAAACGCGTTTCAGGCAAAAGCAATATCGCGGCGGCATGGAAGACTTACTTTTCAAGCAAGGATGTTGTGGGGCTTAAGATTAATCCTATCGGTATGACTAAGGTTGTTACCAGGCCGGAAACTGTTAACGCTATTATAAAGGGGCTGCTTTTGATCGGGGTGAAGCCTAATAACATTATTGTGTGGGACAGATACGACGAGCATATGCAACAGGCCGGCTATACTTTAAACATGGGCGCGGAAGGTGTGCGCTATTTTAGCTCGGAACCGAGCGGGGGATATGATACGGAGCAGTTTTATAAATCGGACGCAGATAAGGAGTCCAAACGGGACAAGGACGGCAACGTCTCTTATTTCAGCAATATTCTTACAAAGGAGATAACGGGTTTAATAAATGTGCCTGTTTTAAAAGACCACAGCATTGCGGGCGTCACTTTGTGCCTTAAAAATATAGCTTACGGCGTGGTTAACAATACGCGCCGGTTTCACGCGGCTCCGTATTTTTGCGATCCTATGACGGCTGAAGTCTGTTCGCATCCGGCGGTGACTTCAAAGATAAGGCTGCACATTCTGGATTGCCTTGAGGCGTGTTACGAGGGCGGTCCGGTTAATATGAAGCCTTATGCTATATGGAATGAGGATCGTATAATGTTCGGCACGGATCCTGTGGCGATAGACCAGATCGGCATGGAGATAATTGATAAAATGAGGATTACAAACGGCAAGCCAAGCGTCAGGCAAAGGGCTGTTAAACATATTAGCACATCGGCAAAGATGGGATTGGGCACGGACGATCCGGCGCGCATTGAGCTGGATGAAGTTGTGGTTTGAAAGGAACGGTTATAGATGGGATTAAAATTTGCGGTTTTAGGCGGAAGCCAGGCTTATGATCTATTAAAGTCGGGCGATATAAATGGCGAGAGGCTTGGAGAAATTAAAACGCCTTACGGCGATTCGCAACCTGTTTTTCAACTTGGGGCGGAGTACGGCAACGCGGTTTTTATGTCAAGGCATGGGGAAAAGGGCTATTCGACGACCGCTCCGTTTGTGAACTACAGGGCGAATATTTACGCGCTAAAGGAGCAAGGGGTTTCGCGGATTATATCATGGTCCGGGCCGGGGGCGATTAACCCTGAATACAGGATTGGGCAGTTTGTTGTGACCGACGATATAATTGACGAGACCAGGAGGCGGGAAACCACATTTTATAAAAACCGAGGGGTTGGATTTGTCAGGCAGAGTCCTGTATTTTGCCCAACATTGAGGGAGCTTGCAAAATCATCTTTAAACTCTCTTTCTCTGGACTTTTTAGACAAGGGGACATACGTTTGCACTGAAGGGCCGAGGCTGGAAACTCCGGCGGAGATTAAAAAGTTTGCTATTTACGGGGCCGACCTTGTGGGCATGACTCTTGTGCCTGAGGTGTTTCTGGCAAAAGAGCTTGAGATGTGTTACGCCTCAATTTGTTATGTGACGAATTACGCCGAGGGCATAGTTGACAGGCCTTTTAAACCGGGGGAACTGTTTGAAGGGCTGGCGGATGATGAGGACAGGGAAAATGTGAGAAAAGCGGTTTTTAATTTCCCGCAAATTCTGAAAAAGATCGCGAATGAAGCGGCCGGCAACAACGAGCCGTGCGTCTGCCAATCGCTTATGGCAAGGCATAAAAATCGCGGAGATATCGGCGCCGATTGGCATGACTGGGTATCGCATGGTTAAGGATTAGCCCCTACTAAAACATTTTAATAAATCAACTCTACATATTATGCCCACACAAAAAAACAGTTCAGAAACAGCGCTCAAGTCGAGATACATTATCCATTCAAACGGCGATGTTGTTGAAAATGGGGTTGTGGTTGTAAAAGGCGGCAAAATAGATTCTGTTGTATCCGGCGAATCTTTAAAACTTGATACGGGCGCAAAGGTCGTTGACTTTGGAAACAGCGCTATTTTGCCGGGTTTTATTAACGGCCACACCCACCTTGAACTTTCTGATTTGCATGGCCTAACCGTGCCGGACAAGGTGATAACTTCGTGGATAAGCCAATTAATCAGGGCGAAGATGAAATGGAAAGAGGAAGAGTTTGCAGTTTCAACCAAAAACGGCATTCGCCAAAGCATTGAATCCGGCGTCTCCACAGTGGCTGATATCACAAACAGTTGGCATGCGTTTAAGGTTTTAAAGGATAGTCCGTTAAGAAAGGTTGTGTTTGGGGAGGTTATTAATCTTGATCCCGGAAATGCCAAAGCGGCATTGGATGAAGCAATGGAAAAGGTTGTGAATGTTGAATGCGATAATCTGCTGAAAGCAGGTTTATCCCCACATGCACCATACACTGTGTCATCTGAACTGTACAAAGAGTTTGCAAAGGTTGGTACCGTCCCTCTAACTACGCACATTGCTGAAACAAAGGAAGAGGTTGAATATTTGAAAAAGGGCAAAGGGGCTTTTGTGGATTTTCTGAACAAAATGAAGTTATTGAGCAAGGATTGGCAACCGCCGCGCGCAACTCCAATTGAATATTTAAAAGAGATCGGCATTCTTAAAAACAAGCCGTTGCTTGTCCACTGCAACTATTTAACCGAATCTGATATCTCAATAATCAGCGAATCAGGATCAAACGTTGTGTTCTGCCCGCGAAGCCACAATTTTTTCGAGCATAAAAACCACCCGTTTCAAAAACTTTTGAACAGCGGCGTTAATGTCGCTTTGGGAACGGATAGCCTGGCCAGCAACGATTCCTTAAGCATCCTTGATGAGATGAAATTTTTGCGCGCAAACATTGCCGGCATAACCCCTGAGTTAATAATCTCAATGGCAACCATAAACGGAGCCAAAGCTTTAGGCCTAGACAACTTAACCGGCGAGCTTGCCGCCGGCCGATACGCCGACATTGCCGTTGTAAGGCTGAGCGAAGAAGACGGCGATGTTTACGCAAACCTGTTTAGCGAAGGCTCGGAGCCTGTGTTTACTATGATAAACGGCGACATCTGTTTTGATAAATACGGTCTTGCAATAGAAAAATAGAAGAACCTCATAACTCTCAATATAAAAATTCATTTAAATCCTTCAAAACCTCTTTCCCGCCGGCGTTTTGTTGGTTCGATGTCTCCGGCTTACTTGAACCAACTTTATCATAGAACCCCAAATCCGCAAAATTTAGCTATCTATCCCATTAAAAGCACGCAAAAATCCCATGCAACCGCGCAAGTATTTGCGCGATTCCTTGTTTACAGCCATATTTATGCTTAAACCGAAAATGTTGTAACTTCAACTATATAAAGCTGTTATGTATATTTTAGCTCTTTGGGTGGTGTTGGCACGGAAATTGCGATATTATTTGGGCCAATGGGATTAAAATAAAATAACGGGAGATTTTGATTTCAGTTTGGAGGAGGGGCGATTATGAATATAAATATTTTTGATGTGAAAAGCGGCAAAATTGACTGCGCTATGTTGCATGGCGATTTGATAGGGAGTTCGGCGTTGGAGTTGCAGGAATATCTTTACGATTGCCTGGACAGGTCGAGGTTGTATCAATTGCTGGATTTAAAAGATTCTTTGGGTATTGACAGTTTGGGCATTGATATTTTGCGTGATTTTATTTCACGCGGCATTAAACTGAGGCTTTTTAATGTAGTGCCGGATGTCAGAATGTGTATAAAGATGGCTCGCAGGGAAAACGAGATAAAGATGTATAAGGAAACCGATATTGACAAGGTTATTGAGCTTTTTGAAGATGAAATAAACAGAGAGGATCAGGCAAACGGAGTTAAAAAAAGAAAACATTTACGGCTTGAATCCTTTTTTAATCTTAAATTCAAATACTGTTTTCAAAACGGCAAAGAGGCGACAGGTTTTGCTAAAGTGACAAATATGAGCGAAGGCGGACTATTTGCGGACAATATGGTGGCTATTTGCAGAGACAAGAAAGAGTTTGTCGCTCCGGCTGAAATCATAAACAAGGAATTATATGATCTGAGTTTTAAACTTCCCTCAGCATCCAAACCGGTAAAAACAAGGGGCGTATGCGTTAGAGAAGGCCGCACGGAAGACAAGTTTTGGGCGGGCATCAGGTTTGACGACAACGATAAGAAAAGCGTAAATAGAATAAAGAGCTATATTGAAGATAGTTGTGAAGAAACTTTAAGACCAAGGGTAAACGTTTGGTGATTTTAAGAGAAAGGGTGATAGGGGCAAACAAAAAGAGGCGGCAATTTGCCGAATGCGGATAAGCCAAACTCTTTTTAATTGATCCATCGAGTAAATGTCTACATTAGCAAGAGATTTAATAGATGAGCATCGCAATATTATATGCGACCTTGACGAGATTAATACGTTCGGCGTATGCTCAAAGAATGGACACAATAAGCTTTATATAGCGTTTGAAAAGGTTCTATTGCATTTAACAAAGGAAAGCGATCTGTTATATCCGGCTTTAAAAAAAGTGGCGGTTAATAACAGAGAGCTGTGTATGCTGTTAAAAGCGTTTATGAATGAAGCCGATAATATAGCCTCATCTATATCTGATTTTATTGATAAACATCCTGTCGGTAATATGGGGGAAGAGTTCTGGGAAGAGTTTGCGGGCATTGTAAAAGATTTTTATTCTCGTATGGGAGAAGAGAGGAGTCTTCTTTTATGTTACGCAAGGGTTAAGAAACTTTCATTCGCCGCAAATTTAAACGCAGTCGCTTAAAACCGAAAACATGGACCTCTTTTCATGTTAATTTTCCAATTTCCGCTCTAAACAGCTGATTTATTTCTGATCCTTTAGCGCAACCTCAATTGCGTCTCTTAATTCATTGCTTTCAAATTTGCTAATGTCGGCAAGAACATTGCCTATATCGTTCCACAGCCATCCGGGGATTGAATAATCTATTATATCTCCCAACGCGCTATCCTTATTAATGCCACCAATAATATCCGTCAACGCCTTAATTGTATCCTCCGCGTTTGATTTCAGCTCCGGATTTGCCCGCAGTATTTTTATGACTTCGCCTGAATGTTTATAATATAATTTAATCAGGCCAAGGCCTGTCAGCGTGTTTGCAAGGGTATTATCTCTGAAATCTCGCAAAACGTCCAACTTGCCGTCAGGTTTATTATCCATAACAAAAGAGGCTACGCATTGCGGGCCTGATGAACCGTCATTAATAACTGTTGTAGATAAATGTGGAACATCCACAAGGTAGACAAAACCTGATTCCGGATTAACCGCAATATCATCCGGGGGCTCGTCAATCTGCAACGTTTTAATTATCCTGTTTGTGCCGGCATCTATCACTGTGATAACCGGCAGCTCTTTATACCAGACAAAAATGTGATTGGTTGCCGGGTTGGCCGCCATTGTCCATATGGTGTCGTTTTCCATTGTAATGATGTCAACGATCTGGTTTGAGTTTGCGTCAATTACATAAAGCCAGTAATCAAAAGTGTGTGTGGCAAAATCAATCTGCTTTTCCGCCCCAATGTAAACGCTGTTTGTTTTCGAATTAAACACGGCCCCTTTATCCTTAATTCCGTCAAAGCCGGTTATGGTATTTACAACAGCGCGCTTTGAGCCGTCAATTACGTTTACCGCCTGAGCGCAAAAATCAGTGACATAAACGCGATTGTTTTTTGCGTTAACAGCAGCCTCGCCAAAGGTGGCGCAACCATCAAGCGCAATAGTTTTGGCAAACCTCCATGTTTTTTGGTCTAAAAACATAACCTTATTATCGTCTACATTTATGATGTAGACCTGATCGTTTGTTTGATTAAGAACGATTTTAGAGCCAATGCCGCCACGCCCGTCTCTGATTTTTACAGAGTTTACAACCGTCTTTGACTCAGGGTCGAGTGTGAATAGGAGGACTGCGTCCAGCTCAAACATTTGCGACGCAATGTAAATAAGGTTTAAGTTTGAGTTTACCTCAATGTCGGTTATAAATCCATAACCCGACTCAAAAACGTCTTCCGGTATTGTGTCGATTACTTCGTTTATCTCTCCGTCAATTACGCAGAAGCCTCCACAACCCGGCGCATACACGCGGTTAGTCGCTGTGTTAACGCCAATTGCCCAGCCCATGCCTCCCTTTTTACCCTCAATAACACCCTCTATATCTTGAGCAGATATGATTCCTGATAGAAAAAGCGCAACCATGCACGCAAATACCGCGTTTAAGAGTTTTAGATTTTGTTTTATCATGTCATAACCCGAATAAGGAAAAAGTAAAAGCGTATTAATCTTCACTAATTTTAAAAGCAGAACTTAAATATCTCGACCTTAAACCTCCCTCATTAGCAAATAGCAAAATATGGAGATTCGGTTAAAAAATATCTTTTTTAAAAGATTAAGTGTGAGATAGCTTTAACAGTTGTTTAATATTAATATTTTCCCTTATCTATGTCAAAGCGCAAATTGTGATTAGATGTTAAAAAATAAACTACAATTTATTGTGTTATAATTTGATTTTTAGGAAATTGAGAATATAATTATAGTATATATTACTATATAAGTCATATATGTAAAATCGTTTTTTGTTTTCCACGTTTGCCTGAATATTGCGTTACCCTCAGGCTCAAACTATTAACTACCGGCTCGCCCGGATCAGGAGGTGATTACATTGTCATTTGTTGATATTATTAAAAAAAAAGCGTTTATTGACGGTCAGGCTCCAAACAAGGTTAATCATTTAACAACAGATGAATTAACTGTGGACACATATTACTTTAAACCCGAGCAAATACTTGATTGGCACAGGCATCCAACCGGTGATCAGGTTTTTTTCATACAATCCGGCACAGGGACGTTTTATCTTGAAAAAGACGGCAAAGAGGAGTCCTTTAAGGTTGGGCCTGATAATTCAATTTTAGCTGAAAAGAATGTGTGGCACAAACTTGTGGCCGACGATAACGCCCTTATAGCGTCTCAAGCCACCAAACAGCCTGCCGGTATGGAGACTAGGTAAGCCACTTAATGGACCAACGCCGCGAATTGCGCGAATTGATTTAATTTGTTATTTTTAATTCTAATTTAACAGAAAGTTTACACAAACGTTTAGGCTCGGTTAAATTCGCGCAATTCACGGTTGTTTGATGTTTTTCATCCGCTCATTATTTACTTTCCACGGGACAATCGCCGTTCGAAACGCCATTCTGCTTCCAGTTTACAAATCTTTCATTGAAAAACTAAAAGAATCTAATACAAT
Organism: Candidatus Anammoxibacter sp.; assembly: GCA_021777105.1. Taxonomy (GTDB): domain Bacteria; phylum Planctomycetota; class Brocadiia; order Brocadiales; family Anammoxibacteraceae; genus Anammoxibacter_B. The sequence goes on along the minus strand of JAIQZQ010000029.1, from coordinate 175,250 downwards.
ATAGACGCATCAGTATCTTAGTCACTTTTCCGGTTTATCCGGGTTAGGCATTGTGTAAACTATATTTACAGGAAACAGCATGGCAACAAACAAAACGGCGGCGCCGCAAGGTTCAGATAAACCGAAACCATCGGCAAATAAAGCGCCGGATATTGGCAGAACAAAAACGGAACCCCCGGTATTAACCGGCAAAGCCGCAAAACCGCCGGTTAAATCCAGAGCTCCAATTGGAGAACAACCATATACATATATTCCTCCAAATATAGAGGCATTGGAGTCTTCCAAATCAAAAGACGACGCCGAGACCTCAAAGCCTGAGAATGAGCAAATTACATTAACTATTATTTTCCCGGAAGAGGGCTTTGCGTCGCCGGGCAAAAGCTTGGATGTAAAAGTCTACCCAATGCGCGGCAAAGTCCAATGCGGAGCCGACCAGCTTGCTCCGCACATGGGAGCTAATGATAAAATAAGTATTATAGTAGATGGGAAATCAGCATGCGAAGCTTGCGCCGGCGAGGGCGAAGCCGTGTTCTCGGCAAATTTGAACACAAAGTACATGCCTGAAGGGCCGCATACAATCAAAGCGGCATTTACAAAAGAGAAGACGGTTATAGATAAAAAAATTCATGATTCCGGGACCATAAACTTTATCCTTGACCGGTCGGCGCCGTTCATCATACCAAAACCGCCGGAGCAGTTTATAGGCGTCGATAAATACGGCACACATGTTTTTATCGTTGAGGCCAAGGATGTGCATTCCGGCATTAATTTAGACGAATGCAGTGTGACAATTAATGACGCGGCGTTTAAGAATCCTGTTAAACGTGAAAATGAACTCACTTTTCCATTAAAGTTCAAGCTCCTTGCGGGCGAGCATAAAGCAAAGCTTGCGCTCTACGACATGGCAGGCAACATCCTGGAGCAAGAGTTAACCTGCTTTGTGCCGAAAGAGCTGCCCAAAATTGAGTCCGCGCATCCTTCCGGCATTGTTGGCGGAAAGCATGCCGATATATCCGAGCTCTTTTTTAAGGCCGATATTGCCGACTGCGACCTTGACATTGAGCGATGCGAAGCGGATGTAAACGGCTCGGTTTTAAAAGACCCTGAAGTAAGGCAGGACGGGCTTGCTTTTCTGCTGGGCTCAAGCCCGGCCGATGGATATTACAATGTTAAATTTAAGATGTTTGACATGTTCGGCAACAGCGTTGAGCATGAGTCGGATTTTACAATCGAAAGAACCCCGCTGATAATCCAATCCGTATTTCCGTCAAATATTGTAAAAGTAGAGGACTGCAACATTTCAAGGATAACGGTTAATGCCAAAGAGCCCGTTTCAGGCTTTGATCTAAAAAAATGTGTTGTTGTAATAGACGGCAAATCTATTAAAGACCCTGTAAAAGGCGAAAAAGGGCTCATATTTCCAGTCCGTTCTAAAATAGGAGAAGGCGCGCATAAAATGAGTGTAGACCTGTCAAGTCACGCCGGCAATACAGCCAAATACGACACGGACTTGTTAATAGACAAAACCCCGCCCGTGGTGCGCTCAATCTTTTTCACAAATATGATCAAGGTGAGCAAGTAGGGTTCTGGATGCTGGATACAGGATTATCCGCTTTGCGTATTTGATACTGATTACTTGATGCCGTACCCGTAACCGCGTTAGTTGCGCAGTTGCAGACGCAAACCACATGCGAGGGTAGGGGCGGACTTTAGCCGCCCTTTTAATATTCATTTAAAGACTATGACGCTTGAGGGATATAATATTGAACCGGCGTATAAGTTGTCAACCGCAACCCATTTGTCAGGGAGGCTAAAGCCGTCCCATACCAGCAATAACTTTATATAACCAATAGAATCAAGTTTTCTATATTTGTAAATGTAAAAAAGGCTAAAGCCTAAACTCCGAAAAGCCGTTTTTTTCGAAGTATGAAAAAGTTAATAAAATATAATTACAGTCACTATAAATAGAGCGCCCAGCAGCATTGGCCAATACAAGAGTTTGGCTATTAGATTTTCTTTATATTGAACCAATGTAACATTTTCGGATAGTGAAAAGAGTATGGAGTTGACGGATACGCCAAGTATTGCAAAGTAAATTATGAAATAAAAGTATTCGAGATAGAAAATCTCCTGAGCTCCAATGTCGCGCCTGATATCTATATGGCTGAAAACAATAACGAAAAACATGGCAACGCATATGCTTAAAACACGCCCTGTTCCGGCCTGCATAAACTTTATTACCTGTTCATCCCTTATGATAATCGCTAAAAGACCAAACAGAAGAAACGCCACAACTATAATAGGCGTTAAATTTGAAATAAAAGCGTTAATGAAATTTCTGGTAATTATGATATTAAAATAGAGGCTGGGAAAATTCTCTTTGCTTAATGTGCGCTTAATACCAAAGGTAGAGCTGTAATCTTTCAGTTGTAAATCAAAATATGAGCTGTTTATAGACCATCCCGGAATGGTTAAATCACTGTCAAGCCCAGGCAAAAGAGAAGGACTGATAAATTTGTATGAGCTTATGTCAGGCGTTAGAACAACATTGTGGTTCATGTCGTTATGCAACATGTTTATCTCAATCTTTGCGCGCTCAAGAGGATATTTTTTGTGGTTTAATCGCTGGCGGAACATTGCCTCAAAATGCCAACGCGATATTTCAAACCCGTTTTCCCGCAGTATATAAGGCTTCCCAAATTTGTTGACATGAGCCCTGGTGAATACCGCGCCCCTGGGTATATCGTCATGATCGGGCGTTGAGTACTTTTGCCAAATGTATCCTGTGATAAGGACGTCATTGGCTTCCACAAATTTAATCGAGTCTATAAAAATACCGGTGGGAATAAATACCGGTTCTTCCGTGCGCCTATCAATGCTAATATTAATATATTTGTCTTTAATATCATTTAATGACGACTGGTCGGTGATTTTTTCGCCCTTGTTTTCTAATGAGCTATATTTTAGTGAAGTATTCCATAAAAATCCTATGCCGCAAATAAGCGCAACCGACACAAAAATAGACACAATCCAAAGGTTAAAGGTTTCCCCTTTGTATACTCTAAAGACAAGACATGATAATGCAATTAGCAACACAACCGATGAAAGTATAAGGGTAACTATCTGATGTCTTAAAATGTTTAGATTAACAGGGATATCGCCTTTTATAAACGTATTTTGTAACGACCACCCCGTAGAGGGGATCGGTTGATACACGAGCCATGACTTCCGCCCGGTTGTTGTGCTTACATGATCCATAATGCCGCCCAGCCCCTTTGCGGCCCTTTCGCTTATAACAAGTCTGTCATTGTCATTTTTTAGTTTAGCGATATCCAGTATTGTTTTGCGGCCGGTAACATATTCGGCTTTTGGATGATATAAATAAAATCCTTCTTTTGATATAAGTCCGCCAAAACCGCTCGGGCCAAGATCGACTGATTTAATTATTTCATTTATTTGATCAATGGAAATGCTTATAGAAACAGCGCCTGTTTTTACAGCCCTTCCAGTTTCGGGATCATTAACGTTAAACACGGCTGAGTATGTGGCAACCATGGTGTTATTATTTTGCGAAAAATAAGGCTCAATCCAGGTTGTCCCTTTTTCCATGGCTTTGGTATACCATTGAGCCCCGGAACTTTCAGGGTCTAAAATCAGCGTCTGCCTCTCGGCAATGCTTTTTTTTAAGTGTATAAAACTGAAATCGGCTTGTTATCCGGATTGCCGTTAAGCTGTTGATATGTAATAGCTCCGCTGTAATAATGCGCGTCCTCTTCAAGTTGCATTTTTAATATCTCCTCCGCGTCTTTTATAGGGCCATTAGCGCATTTTGCCGCTATTAAATCCGTTTCGCGCTGGGCGCGCGCAAGAATTTCATTTATATCATGGCATGCTTTATTTGTTAATTGCAGTACTTTAATTTTTTCTACAGAGGATAATTTTTCTTTATAATATTTTAGATTATACGCCTTATAGATCGTTACGCACACGCTTGCCACTGCTACTATGATTAAAAAGAAAAAGAACAGTTTTTGAGACAACTCCCCCAGTTGCAAATTCAGCTCTCTATCTGATTTTTTATCAGGAAACATTCAAATCTCCAGTAATGCAAAAATATAAAAACCACATAAGAGCGGTTAAAATTAACAAATAATATGTTGAGCCGGCGTTTAGTAGAAATAGATTAAAGTTACAACAAGTAAAACTATCAACGTAATCGGCCAGTATAAAAGATGAGAAATCAGGTTGTTTTTATACTGAATAAATCGGGACTTAGAGTCCATGCTTACCATAAACGCGTTTATCGAGATGACGAGGATGGCCAGATACATTAAGAAATAATAATATTCAAGATAAATCATTGTCGGCGCAACAAGTTCTCTACGCAGTTGAATATGCGCAAAAATAACAATAAAGAACAGGGCGGAACATGCCCCCAATACATTCATAATGCTAAAATCAAAGAATTTAAGCGCATATTCCTTTTTTGTAATAGTTATCAAGATAGCAAACAGCATGCTCGCTACAACAAAAAGAGGCACAAGGTTGGTAATGCACGCGTCCTTAAACTCTCTTTTTAATAGAGTTGTAAAATAAAGTTCCGGATAATCGTTCCCGCCGACATAATCCTCAATGCCAAAATTGCTGTTGTAGCTGTGAAATTTGTATTCAAAAAAGCTGCCTTCAATTTCCCAGCCGGAGAAAACAAAATCATCTTCAATCCCTGGTTTTGATGAGGGGTTGATTAGTTTGTACGAGTCTAAATCAGGCGTTAGGATTATATGCCTGTCAAAATCTTTATGCCACAATCGTATCCAGACCTGTTTGCGGTCTAAAGGGTATCTTGAATAATCAAAACTTTGCCGCAACACGGTTTCAAAATACCACCCAATAATTTTATACTTCTCTCCTTTTTTGTTAGTTATATCTCTACTGTAAGCCTTATTTATTTCCGCGGAGACTGATTCCGGAAAGACAAATCCCCGGTCAATGCCTCTGTCTATATTGTCATAATATTTCTGCCATACATACCCGGACAAGGAGACATTCGTTGAATTTAAGAATTCAATTGACTGTATAAATATCCCGGTAGGTATATAAATAGGGTCTTCGATATATTCCGGAAGGCGTTTTTCGTATGAGTTTAGCGTTTTCCTTAAACCCACACTGTCCACTATGATTGTATTATCCATGGCTGACGATATGCGAGTGGAGCTATAGCTCCACTCGCCTAAGGATTTATAACATATAAACCCAATGCCTATTAAAATAAATAATGAAAAACAACCCGAAACTATCCAAAGGCCTTTAGTGTCATATTTATAGAAACAAAATAAAATAGCTATAGACAATGAAATTAGTAATGTAATAAGGGATAAAGCTATATTAATTTCTCTCCTTTTTAATATTTCCCTGCTTTGGTAAAGTTCATCTTTAATGTAAACCTCGCCTAGCAACCAACCCGTATCCCCAACTGTTTTACAAAACATAATATTGCTTCGTTCAGTGTCTGAGCTTTTGAACTCAAATATCCTAAATTTACTGTTTTGGCTCTCTTTCGCGGTTTTGCTTAGAAAAAGCAAGGCATTTGCCTCGCCCGGTTTCCCTTCTTGTTCCAACTCCACGGCTAAAGTAGAAGCTGATTTATTTATAACCGTATACTTCTCCTTTGGATGGTCAATGAAACAACCATTTTGGGACATAAGAAATGCGTAGCCGGTTTTTCCAATGTTTAGATTTCTTACCAGGCTTTTCAATCCATCCAGTGAAAAATTGATCCTTATAACACCCGCCGGTATATTTTGTTGTTCATTTTTCGCTTTATCATAAAACGGCGCCCCAAACCCGGCAACTAAAGAGTTTGTCGCCTTGCCGAAATACGGCTCAAACCAATTAGGACTTTTCAACGAGTTTTTAAACCAACCGTACCCGGTATAGTCATATGAATCAGCCAGATTAAAATGCTGTAAAATTCCATTTTTAAGGCCATAATGCGGCGCGTATTTATTTGATATTTCAGGGTTATAAGCAATGCCTATTTCAAGAATAGGAGTAGGCATTTCGTCAAATACCTTTTTAAGGTAGCTTTCGATTTGGTCATCTGCTAATTTACCCGCGTTTAACATCATCGCAATAGATTCAACAACCGACTCAACCTCTTCAACCTGGCTATAAAGTTGTTTAGCGGCAATACTTGTATCCCTTTGCGCCTGAAAGTTTCCATTGTGAATAATCATTGATTTGCTCTGCGCATATTGATAAAACTGAAGAATCAATATTGCCAAATTTACCGCAACCAGTATAAATAGAAACCTTCTCTTCAATTGTTTAATAACTCGTCTCATAAATTATTTGCAACCCATTGATAAAATGAATAAGTAAGACTGATCATGTTATTTTTTGGGGCATCATGTTGTTACTGTTTTATAATCGTATTAATTTATACTATTCCAGTCACAAAATAGTCACAATCAGCAAACTTTTGTAACTATTCGACGTGATTTACACACCCCGACCGCCAAGCAGCCACACATTTTTTTAGAGGGGATATTAAATCGGAATTATTTCCACAAAGTCCCCTCTAATAAGATGGGATTTAGGGGTGTGTAATGAGCTAAGCGAGTAGAGATAAGCGTAAAGCGAAAAAACAAAATCGCAGAACCTCCCCTCTAAAAAGCTTAGGTTTATACACATCTTTTGTATCTATTCAGTGTAAGATTTGCTAAAAAGTTTAAAAGTTCTTTAGATTTCCCTCTTTGGCAAAGAGGGAGTAAGGGAGATTCGAATAAAGTAGACCGATAAAAAACTAATAAATGAAAATTTAAACATTCAAATCCCCCCAGCCCCTTTTCTAAAGGGGAAGGATCGTTGATTGTATGAGCTTTTAAATCAAAAGATGTGTATAAACCTAAGCTCTAAAAAGAGGGGAACGCGGGGTGTGTAAAAAATAAAGCGCGCTTCGTAATTACTCAGCATAAACTCCGAGCATAGCGCTAAGCAAAAAAACAAAACCGCAGAACCTCCCCTCCAAAAAGAGGGGAACGATGGGCGTGTAATGAATAGGTCAATGACCTATAGAAATGGGGTGGCATTTAAACGGTTTGAATTTGCATCTTTTAGTGGCACAGGCATCTCTGCCTGTGAAATTTGATTTTTCTACCAACTGCTAATTATCAACTGTTATCTGTCAAGTTCGTCTAAATTGTGTGCCGGCAACTATTGATTACAACTTGCCGCTCTGGATTATCTGTTTTATAATAATCATTTGCCTAATACGCATATTAATATTGTTTAGACATAGCCGGCAAATTGAGTTATTTTTTACCAAGCATTTATTTACAAGGGAGACGCGATTATGGAAGAGGTTTCTGTCGTGGAAATAGAATCTTATTTTTCAGAATATATATCAAAAGTGTCGTCTTCTCACGAAAAAATTATTATAACCAAGGGAAACAAACCCGTCGCCGCTTTAATTGATATAAACGATTTGCAACAATTAAACAAATCAAACAGCGCCGGTGGTTTAGCCAATGTGGCGGGAAAATGGGAAGGGTTTGATGAAATATCAGACCAAATAGATGAGGCCTACTCTTTAAGAAAAAAGGAGATGCCAAGGGATGTTTCTCTTTGATACGGATACGATAACTACAATTACACGTATATTTTAACCTAAAAATGGATCGTCCGGCAATTTTCCCTCATCCTTGCACATATCCAGATAATCCTCAACAGAGTCCTTTAAAGCAACATTAAGCTCATCAATGCTTCGGCCCTGAAATGTAATAACGTCCTTAATGCCCACAACCTGACCATGAAAAATGTCCGCTTTTTCGTCAAATTCAAAATAACCTTTGTAGCCTTGGTATGAAATCATGGAGTTTCTTCCTCTTTTTTTTTAGGGCTTTTCGCAAAAATATTTAAACCGCTACTGTTGGGTTTTCATGATGCACGTTTACATAAGCAAATAACAAACCGGCAAAATCAGGATTTGAAAGGTGTTTTGCCGCCGGTTCATTCTCAGGGATATCTTTACCCGCATCTATATACGCTTCCATATTAATCTTTATTGCTTTAATTGCGGCCTGTTTTGCGTCATCAATATTTTTGCCATGCGTAACTATTGCTAAATCAGGCGCCTGAACGGAAAAGCCTATTTCGGTTTGTTCCAACGTAATAAGGAATTTCATTATTTAATCTCCAGTTTTAATTTTTTGACGGTATTAACTGCTCTGCCTACCGGCGCATCTTTTTGAGGATGAACAATAGTTACTAAAAAACGGCTATCAGCGTGTTTGTAATTATGGTGATCGCCTTTGATACTTACAAGCTCCCAATCGAATTTATATGCAAGGCTGATCAATTCTCTGCTTGTATATCGTTTAGGAGTTTATAAATAATATTGTGACATTTTTTGACAGAAATGTATTAATTAGAAGCAACCCTGGTTACCAAGCCCCTGCTTGGTAACCGGAGATTCGAGAAGCCCCAGCTTCGCGTGTAACTGTTTACCGGAATTGATAGTAAACGCGAAGCTGGGGCTTCTCGGATTTTTCATTCCCAAACTGGGGTTTGGGAACGAGGAGACCGTACGCAGAACAGTTACTTTGCTTTTACTGATAACTGATAATAGATAACCCGTTTTCACCGCTTTTATTTTTCCGGTTTATCCGGGTTAGGCATATTATGATTTTATTTTCGTTAAAAATTAAAAGTTACCATTCATTAGCGTCTACCTTTTCACAACCATCTTTTATTGCATTTGACATAAGCTCTAAATCATTTCCAGATATTGCGCCTTCAAATTGCAAAAGGCTTATGCCTTTAACGCCCTTTGGTTTGCCCGTAATCAGGGTTTTAACAAAATCGGAAACTTTTAGCTTCATGTTTTCAGGGAGTTTCTCAATTTGTTCAACAATATTGTCGCTGGTTAATGTTTTTGTCATAAATTTATTCCTTTAAAAAACGAAAAGCCGTTGACAGAGTGGTCAAAAGATAGAATCAAAACCCGTATTTTTAAAAATATTTTGCCCGTAATTATCAAAAAATATCCGATAAGATACAAAAATCGATGACTATGGAAAAGTAAAATATTTACATTCCGGTTTGTTATTATTCTTTTTTTTTGTTTTTTTCGTAGGCAGATACTTTTTGCTTTATTCTTTCAATTTAAGCGCCGCTAACTCTATAGGGATCGGAAAGAAATAACTTGGGCTTTTTAGCCGACATCTTCAGGCCAACTTTGCTCAACCTGCAATCGCCGAATCCTCAACGCAGATATGGCTGCGGCTCTGATTCAGCTCAATTCGGTTCGACTCAATCAGGTTTAACAAATCTTGGCTAAATTCAAACGCGATTTGGGATATTTTATTTCTTCCACGTTCTTTATAGATGGTTTAAAACATAAAGTGGTGAACTCAGCCCAATGGTTTTAACCGTTTCGAAGCAATCTAAAAGATTGCGCCGGCAAATTATCAAAATCAAAGAAGGCGTAGCTTTAACTAAACCATTATGGTATTATGACGACAATATTATTGCGTGAGAGTAAATATGCGCCGCCACTGGACTGCGTTCAAAATCAGGAGTATATATGTTTTTAGCCCCTTTAAATTATAATAGATTTTTTCAAAAAGTATTTTCAGATGAAAAAATCGCAAAAAAATTCCTTGAGGACTTTCTCGAAGTAGAGATTGAATCATTTGAATTTTTAAAAGAGAAACATAAAATTACCGACGACGCGCAAATAGTAGAGTTTGATTTCAGATGTATGATTCAAGGCAATTATGTGATTATTGACATGCAGCAGTGGTATAAGCCTGACATAACGCAACGTTTCTATGTTTATCATGCCGTTAGCACAGGGCTGCAACTTGAAAAACTACCAAAAAAAGGGATAGTAGAAAGCTCCAAACCTAAAAAAGTTAGAAAAATAAAAGATTATAGAAATATACAACCAGTCATTACATTGATCTGGATGGTAGATGACACCTTAAGGTTTGATGAAGATTTTGTTGGATTTACAATGACCCCGGAAATAGCTCTTGAGTTTATAAAAAATCATGAATTATGGAGAAAGAAAGCGATAGAAGAGTTAGTAATGGAAAGGGAGAAAGCTCTTAAAATAGTTGAAAACAATACCAAAGATTTAGATTTTCTGCCTAAAAACCGCTTAATATTTATGTTTCAAAAGAACATAGTGAAGAATAAAAAACTGGCACAATATGAAAGATGGTTTGAGTTTGCCGAAAAAACCAGAAATGAAAATAATACGGAGGATGATTTTAACGAATATTCCCAAGACGAACTATTTAACGAGATGATAAGAAGATTAAAAAAAGAGGATTTAACCGAGGACGATATCAAATATATCGAGAATGAGAAAAGCACATGGGAAATGGTAAGTTTATATGAAAAAGGTAATTTTGATCTCGGTAAAAAAGAAGGCAAGGTAGAGGGTAAAAGAGAACGAGAAATAGAAATAGCAAAAAATATGCTAAAAAATGGGGCGACGATTGATTTAGTTGTCAAATCAACCGGATTATCAAAAGAGCAAATAACCAAATTAGCAAAATCAAAGAAGACATAATTCTAACCACACTCCTAAGCCAATACGCCAAATCATCCGGCCCGTTTTTGTAACATCATTTATTTGTTTTTGCTTTTTTTTGTGTTTTTAGAGACTTTCCATGGGCAATGCTTTTTGTTTTATAATCGTATTCCCTTTTTCTATATATTATGTTCCAGCCTGCTTTCAACAGCCTCGGTAACCCATGAATTTATGCTTTTGTGAGCAGTGGCCGCAGCTTGCGCAACCTTGCTATGAAGTTTTGAGCTTAATCTTAAACTGAATTTTCCTGAAAAAGGTTGTCCGGCAATTTCCCCTCCTCCTTGCACATATCCAGATAATCCTCAACAGAGTCTTTTAACGCAACCCTAAGCTCGTCAATGCTTCGGCCCTGAAAAGTAATAACGTCCTTAATGCCCACAACCTGACCATGAAAAATGTCCGCTTTTTCGTCAAACTCAAAATAGCCTTTATAGCCTTGGTATGAAATCACGGTTTTTCTCCTATTTTTGTCAAATAGTATCTAACAAAATTTGTTTTTGCATTGTTAAAGTTTTTATTACCATATTTCAATATCAATATCATCTATTACGCTAAAATGAGTGTCTCGTGTTGCTAACACTATATCGAATTGTTGAGCAGTGGCGGCAATCCATATATCATTTTCAGGGATAGGTTTGCCTATTGACTTAAGGCGGTTCTTTATATCACCATAAATTCTGGCAGTTTCAGCGCCAATTTGCAGGATGGTGTTGTCGTGGACAAATGCTGCAATACATTCAATATTTTTTTGTTTTTGGGCAGATTTATACGCGCCATAATATAACTCGCCTATTGCGACACTCGGCGCAAAGACTTCAGAGGCTATAATCATGCGTTTGTGGATAGTTAGATCTTTGGCAAAGACGCCAATAATTATGTTTGTGTCTAAAAGGAATTTACCATTCATTATCGTCTACTTTTTCACATCCATCTTTTATTGCTTTTGACATTAGCTCTATATCTTTTTCAGATATTGCGCCTTCAAACTTTAAGAGGTTTTTCCCTTCAACCCCTTTTGGCTTTCCTATAATCAGAGAATTAACAAAATCTGAAACTTTAAACTTCATGTTTTCAGGTAGTTTGTCAATTTGTTCTGCAATATTATTAGTCGTTAATGTTTTTGTCATAAATCTATTCCTTAAAATTATTAAATAGATGTATATATTTAAATTATAGCGTTTGCTTTTATTGCATTGATAATTAATTATGGACTGTTAATGCATCTATTTTAATAAAAATGCCAAAAATATAAAACCATTTTTAATCTTCAAAGAGTTGTTCTAAATAATTCCTTAGCTTTTTTAAGAAACTCATCAATAAACGCAGGCGGATTTGGCGCGGAGGCAAGCAGTTTCCAATCAGTCAAATATACATCTCGTATAGTTTGCGTGACATTATACTCTTCAAAAGTCCGCTCTAACAATGTTATGGAATCGTTATGTTGCTCCAAAGCCGCCAAGGCTGTTACTTTGTCCAGCCTTCCGTATCTAGAAGATTCGGGGCATTTTTCTACTGCATACTGAAAATACGGCTTCGCTTTATCATTTTGACCAAGTTTTAAATAGGCAATACCTATATTTATTTGCGGGCTATAATCTTCAGGGTCAAGGCGGATAGCTTCTTTAAAATGTGTTAAAGCCTCATTTAACTTTTCTTCTTTTAATAGTATGTACCCTAACCCATTGCGTGGAGCACCGTCATTAGGGGCAAGTTCAATTGCGGCATTATACTCATTCGTAGCGTCCTCATTTTTCTCTGACTTTTCATAAATAATGCCTAATCCAATATGCGGGAATGCATTTTTAGGATCAAGGTCGATGGCAATGTTAAATTCTTTAATAGCATCCTCATCTTTGTCTAACTTTTCATAAATATTACCTAATCCAATATGCGGGAATGCATTTTTTGGATCAAGGTCAATGGCAATGTTAAATTCTTTAATAGCATCCTCATCTTTGTCTAACTTTTCATAAATATTGCCTAAATTATAGTGTGGAGGTGCGCATTTAGGATCAAGTTCTATAGCGATGTTATATTCTTTAATAGCGTCCTCATCTTTGCCTAATTTTTTATAAATAATGCCTAAACCATTGTGTGGAAGTGCATTTTTTGAATCAAGGTCAATGGCAATGTTAAATTCTTTAATAGCATCCTCATCTTTGTCTAACTTTTCATAAATATTGCCTAAATTATAGTGTGGGAGTGCGAATTTAGGATCAAGTTCTATGGCGATGTTAAATTCATTAATTGCGTCCTCATCTTTGTCTGACTTTTGATAAATAATACCTAGACCATTGTGTGGAAGTGCGAATTTAGGATCAAGTTCTATAGCGATGTTAAATTTCTTAATAGCGTCCTCATCTTTGTCTGACTTTTCATAAATAAGGCCTAAATTGTGGTGTGGAAGTGCGGATTTAGGATCAAGTTCTATAGCGATGTTATATTCTTTTATAGCATCCTCATCTTTGTCTAACTTTTGATAAATAATGCCTAGACCATTGTGTGGAAGTGCGAATTTAGGATCAAGTTCTATAGCGATGTTATATTCCTTAATAGCGTCCTCATTTTTTTCTAACTTTTCATAAATGTGGCCTAAACCGTTGTGTGGAAGTGCGAATTTAGGATCAAGTTCTATAGCGATGTTATATTCTTTAATAGCGTCCTCATTTTTTTCTAATTTTTCATAAATGTTGCCTAAATTGTTGTGTGTAAGAGCGGATTTAGGATCAAGTTCTATAGCGATGTTATATTCATTAATTGCTTCGTCATATTTTTTTAAATCATCATAAACACCGCCTAAATTGTTGCGCGGCCAACTCCATTTTGGCTGTAGCTGTATTGATTTTTTATAGCAGCTGGCAGAAACTTCTTTATTCTCCAAATTGCCTTCTATAAAACCAAGCTGGAAATATAATCGTCCCAGATTATGAGAAGATAAATAATCTTTATTTATTAATGAATATAACATTTCAAGTTGTTCAGGATTTCTTTCGTTATCTTTGTTGTTAAAAACCTCCAAAAACTCCACCCATGATAAAGTCTGGTCTGAGACATCATAAATGCCTTCGTCTTTTATTTCATATACCTGCTCAATTAATTTATTAATAAAAGCAGGTTGTACATAGTCGCATTCAAAAACAAGATTTAAAAATAGTTTAAGCCCTTCTTCGTCGGATGTTCCAAAGGCGTAATATAGCTCCTTTAGCCTTCTCTCCTGCCAATTCGCTGAATAGTATTTATCGTTATTCATACGGCTAATGTTTTCTTCCTTAATCCTTATAAAAAGCTCGTAGCTCTTCGTTAATGTTTTTAATATAATCTTTTGCGTTATTATTAAGATGGCGCAATATGAATTCCCGCACCAGTTCGTGAATGGTCCAATTAATAGAGTCAATAAAGCCATATTGTTGAGAAAGATTCTGAAATGCGGCCTCAATTTGCGGGAAAGTCATCTTGTCGTTTCTATAAATATATTTTATTGCTTCTTTATCAATTTGTCCGGATCTTGAGCTGCAAACCGCCAGTTTATAGACTTTATCGCTATATTCCGGGTCCATATTTTTATCCAAAAACCAACTGATTGATTGTTTAATAATATTCTGTTCTTTTATAAGGATTTTGTCTTTAATTCGTTCGATCTCTTCTATTGTGGCTACATTTTTGATATGCCCTTTTATTAAACCAACGGCTACAGGATAACCTTGAGTCTTTGTAAACAGAAACTTTATAAAATCGCTCATATGTTGTTGCAATAGTTCAATGGACGAGAATATTTTGGAGATATGATCTTCCGTAAAAGGTTTTAGCTCAAATGTGTCTACTGTTTTATCGCCTAAATAAAGTTGGTAATCGTCCTCATAATCCACACGCCCGGCTTGTACTAATAAGATGTTTTGGGAGAGGTTATTTAGGAAATCATTGCGCCAATATTCATAAAATGTCTTGTCCGAGCGTGTATTTGGAGTTTTGGCTAGCTTTTCAAATCGATCCACAAACAGGACTATTTTCTTTGATTTTGCTATATTATTTAATATTTGGGCAAGCCGCTTTGCCTGTTCTGATTGAAGGTCTTTTAAAAACAGCCTGTATTTATCGGCGTCCAGTTTTCGTTGCGCAAATTTTCTGCGCAAAGAAGTTATGCCCTCGCCGGCGACAGCCAAAGCTGTTTTAATGCTGGATTCAACAACATTTCCTTCTCCTAAAGCGGCGGCGCCAGGGACGGAGGATGTGATAGCTTTGGAAGCGACCGAAGAGATAATATTGGTTATTTTCTGAGCATTTTCAGTATTTGACGCGGCTTCTGCGTCAACTTCCATTTCAAGTTTGTCAATCTTTTCAAGAAACCCGCTGTATTCATCAAAATCTTTTTTAAACTGATCTGCCAGATTTAGATGGATTTCATTAAACAATACTTCCAGGGTCATGTCTACGCGGTTGCAGTCAACATATATTGTAAACGGTTTAGCTGATTGGTTTGAAGATTCGGTTTTGCGTTGGCATTCCTTCAGCAAATACGTCTTGCCCATGCCGGTTACGCCATGGAACAACAGTATTTGTGAAGTTGGGCTGTTGTTTGATAATTGAATTAAAGCTTCATCAAAAGCTTTTAGTTCGTTATCGCGATTTACGAAATTATCCATGGTTGTGGGTTTGTGAGATCGTTCCAACGTTTATAAAATTTAAATTTATGGTTAACTTGTTTTGACAAATGCGATATCAAAAATAGAGCAATATCATATCAAACATTATGCTTGAAATCTACAAAACAATTTAGATTGTTTTGACATGAAAGTTGTAGTATTACCGGCAGTGATTTATTCTGTTTGTTTGGCAATAGTGATGGTGGCTTATCGCGGTATTGCCACATATGATTACACGCGATTGTGACGCATGATTATTCCTGCCTGTCACGGCGCGAGGACGCGCCTACACTACATTTTGGATTTTTAGTATTGTAAGTGGCACAGGTATTCTTGCCTGTGATCGGCTGAAATACAGGCAAGGATGCCTGTGTTACTATTAATTTGGATTATAAAATTGTACAATTTGTACTCGTTAGCGTTTAATCAAAAAGAGAGATACCACTTGTGTTTTTTTATTACACAAGTAGTATCTCTTATTAATGGTGATGGTTAAAGCTCCTTAATCTTAGAAGGGGTTTTACTGTTTAGCGCCGGCGAGTAATTCACATTTGCTTTTTAGCTCAGAGGCTGGGGAACTGAAATAGCCGTTTTGGGCTATAATTTCATCTAAAATGGAAATTATTTTATCTGTGTTTCGGGAAGTTTCCAGATGTTCATTGGTAGGCTCTTCAGGGAACTCTTTTATGTATTTGAATAGATTATTGGCATGGTGAAATCTGTAGTATTCTGTTTTGCTGAAATTGTCCTTAAATTTCTCAAATTCCCGGACTTGTTGTTTCAGACACATTTCAATTAATGACTCTATGCCGCTTAGCGCCTTCATATTTTCAATACAATCACTGGAAGATATTAAAGCTGCTAATGATTTTAAGCCTAAGTATGACGGGGTTAATGCATCTTCTAAATCCAGCAAGCAGGTTACGGGGTTTAGTTCCTGATATTTTTCAAACTTAATTGAATCTGAACTGTTCATTTTTTCTCTCCATTTGTAGGAGAGCTCTTTTTTTGATATAATAAATCCAAGCCGTGTACGTAAAGAGCTCATCGGAACGTATGCGGGCCAGGGTGGTGTAAAAGTTGCCGCTTTTACATCACCCGATTAAATTTTGCTTTGCCTTTTACCTCCTTTCCTTTCTGCAACAAAATGATAATTGTTTGTCAGGTCATCAAATCCATCCTAATTCTACAGCTTTTAATTTGATTATAATCTTGACAAAATGGGAAATATTGTTAACTATATTATACCATGTATGTACGGCAATTGCAAGATAATAAAATGGTGTTAATAAAAAATAAATGTTGTATTTTGCCGGTTTGTTAAACTTGCGGGAAAACAATATATATGCGCAGCCGCCTAAAGGCGGAAAAAGTTATCGACACAATAAATAAAGCGCCTAAGAAAAAGGGCAATCGCTTTTTGCTTTTAGATTAGTGGTGATTAGTGAAGATTTGGTGTTAATATGCTTGTGTTTTTTATTGCTACATATGATTACCTGCGATTGTGACGCATGATTATTCCTGCCTGTCACGGCGCGAGGACACGCCTACACTACATTTTGGATATGTGTATTGTTCGTGGCACAGGCAAGGATGCCGGTGCCACGAATTGGTGTTGATTGTAAAATTTCTCAGTTGTGGGGCAACTTATCAATCTCCTCAACCGAAAGTCCTGTTATCTCCGAAATTAAATTTTTCTCCATTCCTTTAGAAAGCATTAGCTTTGCCGTTCCAAGCTTTTCCTCAAGCTTTCCTTCAAGCTTTCCTTCAAGCTTGCCTTCAAGCATTCCTTCAAGCTTGCCTTTGTGCAAGCCTTTCTCAAATGTCGTTTTTCTATCTCTTTCCAGCGCTGTTATTAACATATTTGTTACCTCCTCTTTGGTTTTATATGAGTCCTCTAGATATTTGTAATCATCTTTGTCTATTTTACCATGTACTGATAGCTGTTTAAACCAATTAAGAAACAGCGATACCGCTTGTTTGTCCTTTTCATTTTCAAACAAAGCCAATAATTCATTTTTTAAGCTCTCTATATCGTAACACGATTCCGCTAAAAACAGGGTTGATACTATGTTTCTTATCTTTAATAAAGCCTCTTTGCCGTATTCATTTTCAGAAATCTTGAAGTATTCAAAATGTATTGAATGCTTGCCAAGCAATTCATTACCTTCTATTAAATCTGCAATATTAACCGGAGCGTCCCATTTACGGTCACCATTATAAAGCATTATTGGAAAAATTGGCGGCAATATTTTTACATTTTTATTTGATGCAATATAGTCCATATATAAATTTGTTATGTAATTTAATAATCTTAACGCCATGAAATGATCAACGCCGGATTGAAATTCCATAAGTATATAAAAATATACATCACGGTCTTTTAACTTTAGTTTGTAGATTAAATCGCTTTCAGTCTCTTTATAATGGTCTGATACAAAGCTTTTATCTAAAGTCTCGCAATTGTTAAAATCAAGCTCTTTTACCCATTTTTCAGTTACAAACGTCTCAATTAACTGGCGAAATATAGTCCTGTTTGAAAATAATTTTTTATAGCCGCTATCATGCACGTTACTGGTCATGTTGTTATTCTTTAATCAAAAGTTAAAGTCTTAATTTATTAGAAAAAATAATTACTTTTAAGACGCTTAAGTATCTTCATTTTAAGCCCTAATGTTATTTGCGAAACATTTCTTAAGTATCTTCACAATATGGTGTTCATTATAAAATTTCAAATTAAGCAGTCAATATAAAAACATGGAAATTCTGTATTAAATATTTACTCCCAACCGGAGTTGCGTTAATGTCGGGCTATCTTAAGTTTGTAGGCGTGGGCCAACGTTAAAACTTAATAATTAATCAGTTTGATATTGCCTTGCATGATTATGATTGTTTGCTATGGTTAAAATGTTCTTTGGCGTCACGGCGCGAGGACGCGTCGACACAACATTTAGATGTGCATATTGTTAATGGCACAGGCATCCTTGTCTGTGGTTAATTGAAACACAGGCAAGGATGCCTGTGCCACTATTTAAATTGATTTTGTTAATCATATGATTTGCTCTGCGCTCCAACGCTTCTATCCTGCAGCCGGCGTCCAGCATACAGCATCAAGCATTAAGCATTAAGCATTAAGCATCAAGCAACCGGAACAGGTTTCCAAAAATGGTTTCGTTTAATGCTTTTTTTTATGATCTTTTTGATCATGGACTTGTCGTTTTTCGACAGTTCCCGGGTTATGAAATAGTATTTGTAGAATCGGATTCTATCGGCGAAGCTGAATGTGTTTGGAAGGGATGCGTTTAGTTGGGTGAGGTTTCTGATTATGTCGTTTTTGGACAGTGTTTTCTTAAACGTCACATCGTCAAGGTCTATATATAGGAAATCCCAGGTGTTATTGGCCGTCTCTTTTACAAGTATGTTGCCGCCTTTGAGATCGGCATGGAATATGCCGGCTTTGCGTAGGCCTCTGAATGATTTTGCGAACGAATCTATAAATTGTTTTTTTCTATGAAACGGCGCGCTTATTTTAGGTTGAGTGGTCTTTTTTAAATCAATTTCGTTGGAGGATGTTTCGCCATTGTTTAGCGGGGACAGGTGGCCTTCTCTTTTTACATAGCGGCATGCTTGTGTCGTATTTTCAATATATTCAGTTATAAAAAAGCTCTGTTTTAACATGCGGTATGAGCGGGCTTCAATCAGGGCGATTGGATTTGGGGTTAGGATATCCCTGGCCTGGAAACCGTTTGCCGCGCGCCAGGCTCTTTTGCCTCTGGCGGAGAAGAACGTCTCTCTGCTCTGTCTGAAAAAATTTCGATTTCTAAACTCTTTAACGCAGAGCTTAAGATTGTTAGCGCCGTTGTTAAACGGAAACGCGGTTACTTTTATCTTTGAGATGTTTTTTAAAAGATGTTCGTGTTTGTTTTTGTTAGCGGCATTGTGTAGCTCTAAAATTTGTTTAAGGGCATTCTTGTCGTAATCGCGTTTAGTGTATGCTTTGCATTTGCGGACTGCCCGGCCCTTGATTTTATGTTTCCACTTAAGAATTGTGAAATTTGAGCTTCTTTTTAAGCACCGTTTTGATCTGCTGAGTGTATGTTCGCGTTTTTTTGCTATGACCATGGCGTTTATTTTTCTAATAGCGTTGTCATCATCGGCTAAGGACGGGGTTGCGTCTACATATGTCACGGCTATCTTAAGGAGTTCGGTTTTTGCGCAGAAATAGCTGAGGCCGTATAAAAGAAACGCAATGTTTTCAAGCATTTCAGCGTTTGAGATGTTGCGTGTAAGTGTGACGTCATGAAGGTCTACAAGGCAAAATTTTCGCGTGTTTTGCCTTCCAGGGCGCGAATTAGCGGCTGCCCGGCTTTCAAGCAATATGTTGCCGATATGGAGGTCGTTGTGCAATATTCTGTTTGAGTGGAGACTTGCCGTAAACAGGGCGAGATTTTTAAATATTTCTCTTGTCTCTTTAAATGAAAGTGTTTGCTTAAGCGTGTTTTGCTGCAGCAGATTAAGCAACGGTTCGCATTGAGCGGCTTCTCTGACCATGAGAAAGCTGTCCGTTACAAACCCAATGGTTCGCTTTTCGCCATAAGCCACGGGCTCGCCAATGGGCGCGCCGCGTTTGAAGATAGCGCGTGCGTTCTCCCACTCGTGTTTTGCTTTTGATCCAAATAGGGTGTATTTTAGCGAATCTCGCCATCCCTTTGATTTTGAATGCTTAAAATATATGGTTATGCCGGTGCGGGTCTTTATGGTTTTAACGCTCCTGACCATGTTTGATTTAACAACCCTGGTTGAAAGCGCGGCTTTTGTCACAATATTTGAAACGTCGTCAATAGGAAGACCGGTGTTTAGCAGCGCGATAATACTTTCGCAGTAGGTTTGTTTAACTACCCATTTGATGCTATCCTGATAATATGTTATGGTGTCGTTCATTATGATTTTGATATTTTATCGCGGATTTCGTTGTAAAGTTTAACAGTTTTTTCGGCGTTTGATTTAATGGTGTAATTACGGGCCTTTTGTCCGGCAGCTTTACCCATCTTTTCGCGGCATTCTTTGTCTGCAAGCATGTTAAGGCGTTTTGCTATCTCTTTTGCTTCAACAGGATAGTCAACGGCAAAGCCGTCAACGCCGTCTTCAATTATTTCAGCGGACCCGGCTGATTTAGCCACAATCACCGGCAACTCCATTGCCATTGCTTCAAGGCTGACGTTGCCGAATGCGTCGTATTCGGTTGGAAACACAAATATGTCCGCCGCGTCGTAAAGCCGGCTAATGCCGGATTCCATTCCAATAAAATTAACCTTTGTTTCCACGCCAAGGGATGCGGCCAGGCTCTTGTACGATTCAGGTCTGCCTCTGCCGGCCACTATTAATCTAGCGTTTATTCCGCTGTTCAACATTGGCAGCGCTTCGATTATATGACGCAACCCCTTGCGCCTGAATCCCGACCCTACAAACAGTATTATAACCTCGTCGCTGTTTGACGCAACATCTCTTTCGCCGTCCGAATTAAGAAGCTTCTCTCTGGATTCGGTTTTGTTTACAGGCGCGAATAGATCAAAGTCTACGCCGTTGTAAATTACGTCGGCTTCGGCGGGGGGAATGCGATATCTTTTGACATACTCCTTTTTGCACATTTCAGATATGCAGACGAATTTGCCGCTGTTTTTGGATCGGAATATTGCGCGTTCAAGCATGATGTTAAACAGGTGACGCGGGTTTGCGATAACCATATATTTTAACAGCGGATGGTTCATCATTGGGTATGTGCGTTTCATGAATTCATAATGGCAGCCGCCGCCAAGTCTTAGGACGTCCTGGAACATGGTTTTTGAAAAGCTGTTGATTATGTCGAACTCATTGCGACGCTTTTTCAGGATAAACTTAGACGCCAGGGCAAACGACCATATCTTTAGAGGCGACCAGAAACCCAGGGCGGGCACGTGGTGAAACGTTATGCCTTTAACCTCCGCACCTTTGCGTTTGCGGCAGAAAATATGCACGTCATGGCCGCAAGCGGCCAGCTCGGTTGCCAGATAAAAGAGATAGCGTTCAACGCCGCCGCCTGAAACTTGCGCGGGCGGCTTGCGGTTGGGCTTGGCCTGGCCGGTATTGCCGTGGAGGCTTTCATAACCGCAGAATTGATATATTAAAAGAGCTATTTTCATGACGGGGTTTGTAATGTGTTGACGCAAGTGAAAAGATAAAACCTAACCCGGATTAATCGGATAAGTAAAAAGTAAAAAGGCAAAAGTAAAAAGGCCGGAATTATCTTTTTAAAAATATTCTGTCAAAAATTGTCACAATTTAACTCATAAGATACTAATCAAGACAAGGCGGAAGAGTGAATAAAGTGAGCTAAAGTAATATACAAGGCAAAAGTAAAAAGTAAAAAGGTTGGAATATTATTATTTTTGCCAGAACAGTCTTGTAGGCAGCTCCATATGTTTCTTGATTTCGACAAACGTATGGCAAACAACTAAACGCAAGTGGTTTGTTTTTAATATGCTCGCTAAAAATCTTTGATTTTTACCGCCCGTTTGCCTTTTTATTTTTTACTTTTGCCTTGCTTCACCTGTTTACCAGGCGAGGCCTTTTTCGGCAAGTTCATTGGCGGCCTGTTCGACGCGGTCTTCTGCTCCGGTCGCTTTGGCCCATTGAACCAGTTCTGTAATGCTGTCCTCAAGTTTTTTTTCCGCCTTAAAGCCAAGCTTGTTTTTAATCAGGTAGACATCGGCAAAGCAGTGGCGTATATCGCCTTCACGGTATTTGTTGACAATTTCGGGTTTAAGGTCGGAGCCCAGGTTTTTAATTAACATTTCGCCTATATCGGCAACGTTCAGATTCTTGCCGGTTCCCACATTAAACACTTCATAGTTGGCCTCGCTTTTTTCCATTGCCAGGATGTTGGCTTTAACAATATCGGATACGTGAATAAAGTCCCGGCTTTGAAGCCCGTCTTCAAACACAAGGGGGCGGTTGTTGTTTAATATCCTTGATATAAATATAGCGGCTACTCCTGTGTAAGGATTGGAGATGGATTGACGCGTGCCGAATATGTTGAAATACCTCAGCGCGGTTGTGGGTATGTTGTACGTCTTGCCCACGCTTAGGAACATCTCTTCATGGTCGCGTTTGGATATGGCATAAATTGATGTAGGATCCAGCCTCTTAGTCTCCGGCGTTGGAATTGGGGAGGCAACTCTATCGCAAATCGGGCAGCGCATCTCCCAGTCTCTGGCTTTAAGCTGTTCGTTTGGCCTCAATTCCGGGGTGACTTCGCCGCACTCGCTGCAATTATACGCGCCTTCTCCGTAAATCGACATTGATGAAGCCACGACAAGCTTTTCAACGCTGTTCTTGTTGTTTACAAGGCAGTCAAGCAGAGTGGCGCCGCCCATGGTGTTGATCTCCATATACCTTTTGATGTCATACATGGACTGGCCGACACCCACAAGCGCTGCAAGATGAAAAACCGCCTGAACGCCGGCAAGAGCCTTTTTAACGTCTGCGTCGTTTCTGACGTCGCCTTTGATAAACTCGGCGTGTTTATTTAAATAATCCGGATTGTTACCGCTATTTCCATGAACCTGCGGCTCAAGATTATCCAATATCCTTACTTCATGTCCTTTTTCAACAAGGGCGTCCACTGTATGCGACCCAACAAATCCGGCTCCGCCGGTTACCAAAACTTTCATATATTTTATTCTCCTGAATTTTTCCTCAATTGATCACAGGCAGGGATGCCTGTGGCGCTTACTTTACGCTTTTTAATCCCGAGTTTTTGGGGCAACCTTTTAGATGCCACAACAGAAGCGTCGCGTAAGTGCGCAGTTTCTGCTTGTAATGCTTTTTTAGAAACAGGGTTAATCCGCAGAGCATTGTCATTAATATTAGGTTAATGATTAATTTAACGAATTTAACGATAAACACAACATCGCGCGCCGTTTCACCCTTGTTCTTTTTGAAATACCGGTAATTTGAGCGGTAATATTCAATCCACGTCTCAACCGGAATCTTCTTTTTAGTGCTTGCGCCGTGGATGTGTATAATCTTTACGTCGGGAATGTGGAATACCTTCCATCCCTTGTTTTTCATCCTGAAGCACCAGTCCGTCTCTTCGAGAAAGAAGAAGTAGTTGTCGTCCAATACCCCGACCTGCTCAATAACCTCTTTGCGCGTCATCAGGCACGCGCCCAGTATTGAATCCGTCTCAATAGGTTCGGTGTAATTGCGCCTTTTGCCTGGATATTTTTTTGGGAAAACAAGCCTTAACATGCTAACCCCGAATATCTCGGTTATCAAGGTCGGAAAGTTGTGAAAACAGTTTTGTTTAGAGTAATCCGGCGATACCAGCAGCGGGCCTGTGACGCCTACGTCCGGCCGCGCGTCCATAAATTCCAAAAGCCGGTCAAACGCGCCTTTCAGCACAATTGTATCGTTGTTCAGGAGCACGGCGTACCTTGAGTTCATAACCTCAAGGCCCTGATTATTGGCGCCGGCAAAGCCCACATTTTTCTCATTGGCGATAATGCGCGCCCGGCCAAAACGTTGCCGCAATGTCTCAACAGAGCCGTCTGCCGAGCCGTTGTCAATCACGATCACTTCATAATCAAAAGCTAAAACTTCCTTATAAAGGGATTCAAGGCAATCAAGCACAAGGTCTTTAGCGTTCCATGTTACTATAATAAAAGCTACATCATGCATTGCCGCGTCTCTCCCGTTCGTACCATTTCGCGTACTTTAAAAAAACATAAAACGAAGCCGCCAGGATGTTTATTAAACCGGGCAGTCCGTCAAGAAAACCTCGTTTCCAGAAATAAGTCTCTATGAAACGGGTTGGGGGGCGTATAAAAAGCAGCAAAATATTTAGCCGTTTGCCCTTCATTATCATCTGATCCGCAAAAATTGTGGAATAGTTGTCAATAGTTTTAAGTTGATCTCTCATATCTCTATAAGGGTAGTGGATCATATCATTCTTCAGGCGTTTTTTAGGGCCTTCAAGGGTTATCTTGTCATGCGGATTCATTCCCGCCCAACTGCCTTTGTCCTTTCTAAAAAGCCTTAACTGACGATCAGGGTACCAGCCGCCATGGTTAATCATCCTTCCCATATAACAGGAGCGTCTTGGGAAAATAAAACCGTTGTGTTGTATCACGTCAGCCGCCAGTTCCCGTTCAAACTCCTCTTTCAGCTCTTTAGAGATCCTTTCATCAGCATCCAGGCACAAAACCCAGTTGTTTAACGCCTTGTTCAGCGCGTAGTTTTTTTGCTCAACATAACCCGGCCATTCATGCAAAAAGACATTGTCTGTGTATTCTTTGCATATCTTAACGGTATTGTCGGCGCTGAACGAGTCGACAACAATTATCTCGTCCGCCCATTTAACGCTTTCAAGGCAATCGCGAATCCTGTCCTCTTCATTAAATGTAATAACGCATACTGAAATTGGTGGTGTTTTCATTTTCTCGCCAAAGTTTATCAATGCCCAATAAAAAACAGAATCAAAAGCAACCACAGATTACACAGAATAAAAACCAAAAGCAACCACGGATTGCGCAGATTTCACAGATTAAAAATCAAAAGCTACCGCAGAATACGCAGATTTTTTAATATGTAAGGTGAAATTATATCAAAAAGGGGGCGGTAGCCAAAATGTAAATTAAAAAGTCGTAAATTTTATTGAGGGCGTTCTTTATGAAAACCGCAAATTTTATAGATGGTTACAAAAAGCCAAAAATGTGACAGATTTGTGACTGGGGTATGGTAAAAAAATTCATCAACATTAACAATTGAATACGAAAACAAAACCTGACCCGGTTCGTATAAATATAAACTAAGGGCCTGCGCAAATGTTTTGGTAAGAAAGGGGATCTTATGGGAAAAAAGCGTTTAGAAATGTAAAACACGGCTTCATATACGCTAAGGGCTCGGAAAGGCATATTTTTGTTATGTATTAGCGCCAATTATTAATGTATATGGATTGCAAACTTAAAAACGGAGTATTGTATATGTCAAATTTTGAAGAATTTTATCGGTCGATTAATGCTTTAACTACGGCAGCTGAAAAGTTGATGGATAAAAATATTGAAATGATGGAGAGGTTTTTTGAAAAGACCGGCGAAAAGCGCGCAAAAAGCCAAACACGCGGGAAAAAGAAAAAAACTAATTAATTTAACATTATTAATGGAGCATTAAAGATGATAGATCTTGGCGAGTTTATTCATACTATTCACGTGGCAACCGCTTCCGCTGCGGAGGCGTTGATGAGTAAAAACCTTGAGTTGCTTGAAAGTTTTTTTGAAGATGTTACCGAGGCCGTGGACGTTGATGAGGTGACGCGCATGGCCGCCGCCGGCACTTCGGACACCAATGGGGCGGTAAATCCTAAAGCAACTGCTGAGGCTATAAAAAAATCCGCAGACCTTTTAGCCGAAGCCAACAAGGCGGTTATTAAAGAAGGCGGTCCCGGCAACGGGCCGGGTGATAATGACGGCAATACCGGCGGCGATGATAAAGGGGGCAATGATGATGCTAACAATGATGATGCTAACAATAACGCGAAGTTAAAGAGCCGTCTTCTAAAACCAAAAATGGTTGCGTTACAGTATCCTTTGACCACAAAGGATGGGCCAAGGGTGCATGTTGTGCATGTTCCTTTAATATCCTTGGTGCCTATATCTCAAGTGCAGTTGGCCGACCTGAAGTTTACAACCGAGCTTGATATAGGCCTTAGCGGAGACACTTTGCTGGTCAGCTTTCCAAAAGCGGAGTCTGAAAAAGGCGCGGGAGCCGGCAAAAACAGCGATAAATCGGAGCTTAAAACGTCAAGGGCCTCGCTGGAAGTGGCAATCAACAGCACTACCACGCCGGCGGGTTTGAAACATCTTGTCGACGGTTTTGAGCGGGCGTTAAGGGCTCAAATACCAGGTTAATATATTAATGTTGTAGCAATAAAGAATCCAACTTTTCTTAATAATGCATTGTAAACACAGACTGTATGGAGGAAATGGCCGGCCTGCGCAAAGCTGATTTATATTGGCTTTAAACCGGATCCGGATTAGAAAGCCGGCAGTCGCTTAAAAATGAAAGGAGAAGAAATTATTATTAGTTTGCAGTAAATGTTTCAAACCGGCAACGGCTATGAAACATTTAATTTTTTAATTGGTTTATTTATGTTTAATTTTCAATTAAGACAAAGGAGGGTTGTATTATGGCGGTAAATTCAGGACCTGCGCTTGAGTCAATGGCGCAACAATTTACAGGGTTGCCGATGGGCGACTTAATAGGGGCGCCTCTTATGGCGGCGGCCAAGGCCAACAACCAGATGGCTGTGACCCAAATCAAGTTTATGTTAGACACATGTTTCAATGTTAAGTCTACAGGGACCGGCGATGACAAGAAAGACAATTACGAACCCATTATGATAAACATGAAGATGACGCGTAGCGCTATTTCACAAAGTGGGCAAGACGCTAATGGAACAACTCCGGACCCAACCATTACACCAGTGCCTATCACAATTAATCTTCCTCTATTGACCATACTGCCTCTTAATGCTTTAGCGGTGGATGATGTCAAGATTACGTTTGAGATGGAAGTTAAATCAAGTTACAGCCAAACGCAGTCACAGGAACAGAAAAGTTCCGTGGAAGCCAAGGGCTCTTTTTCTGCCAAATATGATATAGGCATTTTTTCAGCAGAGGTTAGTGGTTCTGTCGCAAGCAGTTCGTCAAGCAGCAACAGTAATAAGGAGACTTATGATAAAAGCAATTCAGCCACATATAATGTCTCCGTTCATGCGGGGCAGCTTCCATTGCCTGAAGGCGTTGGCGTTATTATAAAAGCTTACACTAATAACATACAGCCTATAATATTAAGCGGCGGAGGCGCAGGCACAGGCGGAGCAGGCACAGGAGGCGCAGGCACAGGCGGTTAAGGTTAAATCTAAAAAGAAAGAGAGTCTAAACCGTGAACATTAGAATAATTAGCGCGGCGTAACTTTAACGCAAAAACCGTTATTTTGCCGCTAAACGGCTCAATCCACTTTGATATATGTTGCAAAACCGTGACAATCGGGTCTGTATTCCAGCGTTAAACAGAGCCGATTCCACTGTTGTTTTATTACAGGCGCCTCCCATTGGGGGGGGCGCCTATTTTTAAAAGGAGTCTATTATGCAAATAAATATAACCTGCCCTGATTGCAAAAAGGGCGAAGTGCCTATTGAAACAAATTTGTTTGTGGCCGGCGCGGCGTTTACCTGCCCTCAATGCAAAACAGAATTGCAGCTGGCGACTGAAAGTATACCCGTGGCGGCAAATGGGCTGGAAAAATACAGCGCTTACAGAGAGAAAATGTTGGAGTTAAAGGAAGACGGCAACCGGCCTGATTTTTAAGAACTGGAAATTTGCGAATAGATTTAATCAAAATATAACCAAATGCGATATGTTTTTATTCAAATGGAGCCCTTTAAAATACCAGCCAAAGATATTTGAAATTTTGAAAAAAAATAGAAATGTCATAACATATTGATATAAAGCAGTTTACAAAATATTTGAGAGATGGATACTCAGAATTAGGGTGTAAGAATCCAACCCCGGATAAACCGGGCAATTAAATAGAAAACTGAATTATGCAATATAGCGGTTAATCCAAGAAAGGATGTTTTTAACAATGAAACGGCTTGTTCTATTTAACACAAATACTTGCAATTTTCGATGTAAAACATGTTTGCGCGATTACGGCAAGAGCGAAAATATACCTCTTGAGCTTATAAAAAGAAGATTCCATGAAATTAAACAACTAGGATACACAGGTGTTTCGTTTACCGGAGGAGAGCCTTGCCTGCACCCTGAGTTTGAACAGTTTGTTGAATATTTTGCCGCGAACAATTTTAAAATGGGCTTTGTCTCAAACGGTTCACTAATTGAAAGATATAGTTTTATCGTAAACAACCACAGGAGCTTAATGGAGTTCATGTGCGTCAGCCTTGATGGATCAACTGCCGAGGTTTATGAATTGATCAGGCAAAATGGAGATTTTTACAAAACAGTTGAAGCGATAAAATATTTTACATCTCAGGGGATTTATACAAAAACGTCAATTTGTATTAACAAACTGAACATGCATCAGGTTGAGGATATGGTAAGGCTTTCAGGTGATTTAGGGGTTAAAACCGTGGTTTTGATCGCAATGATAAAGACAAAGACGAATGTGGATATCGCTCTTAATGACAATGAGAAATTACAAATTAAAAATCAGGCAAATCTTTTCAGAACAAATTGTAATGTTGAACTTGTTATTGCAAGCTCATTAGGGGCATGCGAAGGGATAGAGTTTTGCAATTCTCTTAATTTAAATGATCTTGCAATCAACCCTACCGGGGATGTGATATTTTGTTGCGACACGATTAGAAACGGAGCAGTCCTAGGCAATCTTGAAAATGAATCATTTACCGGCCTTTATTCTAAAGCCTTGGACATGTCGTCAAAACTTAAAATGATAAGAGCGAAAATGATCGCCAATAATGAAACAATGCCGGGTTTCAACTCTTGTGAATTCTGTAATCACTTTATGCAGGATAAAATAAATGCGCCGGCCGGGTAGACGGTCGGGATTGATCCTGACGGCGCCCATTACCGCGCGCGTCATCAATCAAACCGCGGCTTTTATAGACCAATACATCAGACTCTCGAAAAATTATATTCGCATATGTTTATATTCAAATGGAGAGATATAAATAAACACTGAACAGCTTGGCAGCTCTAGCGAGAATTATTCTTGAAGGGGATAAAACCATAAATCCATCTTGTGGAGTTAAGGCTTTCGCCTTTTATTCATCTACAAATTTCGAAAAGCATATTTGGTTCACTATTAATAAAGATTCATTTGGTTTGTGGCTGGTTTGTGACTGGGATATGGTAATTGTATTAACATTAACAAATATTGATTTTTAGGCCATAAAAAGTCTACTTTAAACTAAACAGGATATGTTTATCAGGGAAGCGGATGAATTTGACTCGAAAGCCATTAGTGATTTGGTTAGCGATTCATTGTTGGATTGTTATATTAATGGTTTTCATGAAAACGCGAAAAAGGACTTTCTGGCGGACAATAACGCATGTTCAATCGCCAGGTATATGAACAACGGCGACAGGTTTTATACAGCCGTGGCTAACGGGAAAACTGTCGGTGTTATAGGTGTGAGGCTTAACAGTCATATTACCCATTTTTTTGTTTCCAGAGAATTTCGGGGCAAAGGCGTTGGAAAGATGCTGTGGTATCACGCCAGAAATGCGTGCGTTGATCGCGGCAATAGCGAGGGGTTTACGTTAAACTCATTAAACTCTTCATTGCCGATTTATGAAAAATTTGGATTCAGGCAAGATGGGCCGGCTAAAAATCTGGGGGGATTGATTTCAACGCCTATGAAGTTGTCAACAGACTTGAATACGATAAAAGGCTACGCTAATAGGGAGAAAAAAGCGATTTAAGAACGCAGCTTTTAAATCAACAATCGCTTTTCGTTGTTCTTAAATATGGAAAGTAAAAAGGCACAAGCCGAAGGTAGGTTTTCTAAACATCCAGGTATGGAAATTTATGGCGGTGGCGGCCGGTTTTGTCGCCACCGCGAATAGATTTAGGGTTAAATGGGAAATGAAACCCTTGGACATATTTTACATAAATTTTGTGGACATTATTAAACATGCGCGTTAAAAGACCGACCTTTTAGCGCGTATGCTTTATATTATAGTGAATTTAGGGGCGGCCGGAGCCGCCCCTAAAGAACCGGATTAGGGATTAAAGGGGAAAGAGAAAACCCTAATCCGGAGAAATGGCGTTAGCCATTTGTAATAAAGAGGTTTTAAATTGCATCTAAAACCGGGTGTAAACTTGCTAATTATCATTAAGCGAAGTTCTGTGCACGGCAGCGTCATAATTGCTGCCGCCCCGCCCAAGAGAAACCAGACGATCGCACGCAGGGCAACGCCTGTTGAAAGGCCCGTTGCTGTTAAACGGTTTATCGCACATAAGGCACGACCTGGTCTTTTTTGCTAATTTTCTGGTTATCGGAGCTATAAATTCCATCTCTTTTGCGCTTTTAGGTTTAACGTTTTTTTTCTTAACGTTTTTAGCAAGTGTTTTCATTTGTTTAATTCCTCCTTATAATAAAAGTAGCTTGTAAATTTAATTCTGTATGTTTAGCATTTTTGCGGTTTCAACAAAGCTGATAAATTCATTTCTGCGTCCGTATTTATCATTGCCCATTGATCCCTTTGCAATCTTTAACACATCGTTATAAGACATATTCCTGTTATGATCCGAGTTCTTTAACAGCATTCCAAACCCGGCTACAGCCGCCGCAAACCGGAAATTATCCGAAGTTTGCCCAAACTGAACCCGTCTATCCATAATCGGATAGATGGAAATATGCCATTGATCCTTGCCCGGCAATTTATAGCCCAGTTTCAGAGTCATTATCTTGCCCGGTTTTGCCGGCGTATTTGAAACAACCGGCATTAACTCATAAAGCACGGTCGCAATGTGGCCGGCTCGCAACTCTTTGACATATATCTCGCTGTCGCGGCTTTGCGCTTTGCCGCCGCGATTCTTGTTTTCATATCCAATAAGTCTGTACGCCTTTATCTTTGCCGGGGCAAACTCCAGTCTGATTTTAACATCCTCTGCGGCAGCGGCATGTTTAGCGTAACTCTCAGCCCCTTGCATGTCTGAAGCGTTTGCCGCTCTGCCTTTAACGCCTATGTGCAGAAGTTTGTGTTTGCTGTTCCATGGGCTGGATGACAGCTCGGTTATAACTGTAAAAGGTATGCCTCCCTCGGCCTGCGCATAGTTATAGTCAAAATAGTTAATCAACTCTTCGCTCTTTACGGTCTCTTGAGGGGGCATTTGGCTGTTGGCAAGGTATTGTTTCACAACATCATAAGCGGCGGTTTTCACATTAACCGGCACTGTGTATGATGCCCTGTCAGACTCCATCTTAGAGTTGTTTCTATAAATAATATCGTAATTTGCAAGGTTGTATTGCGGGTCAACATACCCTGCGTTATTGTTTATTAATTGCATGCCGTTAGATCTGCCCGCCGCTGTTTTGGCGCCGCCAAGCATGCCCACGTTATAATTAACTTCCGGTGAAATCTTGCCCACAAGCGCTGAGCCTCTGTTTGCGTTATTTTCCGCCACTGTGCTTTCGTTGGATTTAAACGAATTAACCGGAACTTTTAGAAACAGCGCCAACGCCAATACTCCAACGCAAGTAGCGGGAACCAATACTTTCCATTCAAAAAACCGCTTTAAACTAAACCCTTGCTTAACCGGCTCGACAGTGAGATTGCTGTAAATAGCCCTTCGTTGCGCGTCGCTCAACATCGGCAACGGCGCTTCCCGCAGTTCAGTCGTTAAATCCGAGCAAAACATCTTTAACTCATCGGCCTCCTGTTTAAGCTCCGGGTCGTTTTGCAACGCCTTTTCAATAGCAACGCGCTCATTTTCACCAACTTCATTGAGAACAAAAGCCGTGAGCCTCTCCTCGTTTATATCGTCCGTCATTTTCCGGCCCATTGACTTGCCTCCAGTTTTTCGCTCTTTTCTAATATAGACCGCATAGTTTTTATGCCTTTGTGAATCAAGAATCCCACATTTGAGACTGATAATCCGGTTATCTTGCTTATTTCCTTATAACTTAGTTCATCCTGAAACTTTAGAGATATAACTTCCCGTTGATTTGCCGGAAGAGTCTGAATAGCGTCGAGCAGGCTACCATGCGACTCCCTGGCCTCAATATTCGACGACGGTGAATCCGTTTCAGCGGCAATATCCAGTTCAGGGTCAAGCGACACAGCCTGCTTATCCTTCTTTAAGAGATCAAACGCCTTGTTTCGGCAAACCGTGTATAGCCACTGACCCACATAGCTTTCTACTTTTGAGCGTTCCTCTTTCCACAGTTGCAAAAATGCCTCCTGCACTACGTCGCGCGCTTTTTCAACATCATTAGTTATTTTTGCCGTATATTGGATCAATTTACCCTCATAACAATCAAGCGTATCTAAAAGCCAATCCTGCTTGTTTTTATCCTGATCGGTTTTCATTCTAAATATTCCCAAATTGTTTTATACCCTTTAAACGTTTAACATTAGAATTTATTAGAAAAAAAATAAATTTTTTTTATATTTTAACATAACCTGCCTTAAATTGGAAACTTATGTTGATTGGAAAATTTAAATAAACAAGGCAAAAAGGTAGAGAACAGTTGGCTGTTCGCAATTCGCGGTTGGCAAAAAACGGAAAATCAAAAGCATTTTCGCGCAAAACAACGCAGAAAAGCGCGGCTTGAGGTTGTCGCGACATGTTCTAAAACGGCTATTTCGCCTGCATTTTGATAAAAATGGTTGCATTTTAGGGCCTGTTGATCTATTATTTCCTGCATTAACACGTCTATTTATCTACACATTGCGCCTTTGCATATTAACGATCTTTCTACGGTAAAAATTATGGAAAATTATGATGAAGTAGTTTTTAAGGAAGAGGAAATCGCTCGGGATGATGGCCACGGCGTGGAAGCCGCAAAGTGGAAGATATTGATCGTGGATGATGATGAAGATGTGCATGAGGTAACAAAGATGGCCTTGAACGATTTCTCGTTTAACAGCCGCGAGCTGGAGATTATGAGCGCCTATTCAGGAGAAGAGGCGCGCCGGCTGATAAATGACAACATGGACACTGCGCTTATTTTCCTGGACGTTGTTATGGAAACTGACGATTCAGGCCTGCGGTTAATAAAGTATATACGCGGCGAGTTAAACAATTCGCTGGTCAGGATAGTCTTGCGCACTGGGCAAGCCGGCCATGCGCCTGAACGAGAAGTAATTCGCAACTATGATATAAACGATTACAAGGAGAAAGGGGAACTTACATCTCAAAAGTTGTTTACCGCGGTAATTTCATCTTTAAGGTCGTATGAGCATCTTGCGACTATAGAGGATAACAAAAGAGAGATTGCAGGGCTTTATGACGATTTAAAAGAGTATAACGCAAACCTTGAGAGGAAGGTTGACACTTTCGGCAAGTTTGTGCCCAGGCCGTTTCTTGAATGCCTTAATATTGAAAACTTTGAGGATATCAGGCCTGAGCAGGCAAGGCCGATGCAGCTATCAATTATCTTTTCAGACATTCGCAACTTTTCCAACCTTGCCGAGAAAATGAGTCCTCAGGAGTGTTTTAAGTTCCTTAATAGGTATTTCACATTGATGAGCGGCCCGGTTGAAGCGCATAACGGTTTTATTGACAAATTCCTGGGCGACGGTATTATGGCCCTGTTTCACTGCTCGGTATTTGACTCGGTTGACGCGGCAATACAGATGCAGGTAGATCTGGATAAAAATAATGTTGAGTTAAAAAAGTTAAACATCTGCCCTGTAAAAGTCGGAATAGGTATAAATACGGGAGATTTGATACTCGGCACGGTGGGTTCGGATAAAAGGATCGACAGCACTGTTATTGGAGACGCCGTTAACCTGGCGTCGCGAATTGAAAGCTTAACTAAATATTACAATACGCGCATCCTTGTTTCAGAAGTAACATACCTTATGTTAAAAAACGACAACAAATATCTTGTTCGTGAAATTGATTATGTTCGGGTTTACGGGAAAGATAAACCCGTTAAGATTTATGAAATCTTTGACGGCGATGACACCCAACTGAAGCAACGCAAAACGGAATTGTTGTCTGTTTATAATGAGGGCCTGGCTTCATATAAATCCCAGAACTGGCAACAGGCAATTGACGCAATGAGCGAATCTCTAAAGATTATGCCTGACGATAATGTGGCGCAAATATACCTGGAACGCTGCAAAAATTTTCAAACAAACCAACCCGGCGCAGAATGGGATGGGGCTGTTTTTTTAGACAAAATGTAAATTTCAATTTTTTATCATCTCAATAATTAATTATAAGGGGCAATGATGGAAAATGACTTTGAAGCAGGCTTATTTGCGGATGAAGATGAGCCGGAGCAAATTGAGGCTGAACACGGTTTCTGGAAGATATTAATTGTTGACGACGACAAAGAGGTTCATTCCGTTACAAAAATGGTTCTGGATGGTTTTGCGTACGCTAATAAAGGCATTCAATTTATAAGCGCCTATTCAGGCGAAGAAGCTATCCGCCTTTTAAGTGAAAATCCGGACACGGCTATGATGCTCCTTGATGTTGTGATGGAAAGCGACGACTCAGGGCTTTTGGTGGTTAAAAGAATCCGCAAAGAGCTAAACAACCTTTTTATAAGAATCATACTTAGAACCGGCCAACCCGGGCAAGCTCCGGAAAAAGACGTAATCCTGAATTACGACATAAATGGCTATAAAGCCAAAAACGAACTTACCGCGCAAAAACTTTTTACCACGGTTGTATCATCTCTTAGATCATATCAGGACATAGTCAGGCTTGATCAAAACCGCAAAGGCCTTGAAAAGATAGTTGATTCCGCGTCTTCTCTTTTTGAGCTTCAATCAATGGAGAAATTTGTCGCCGGCGCGCTTACACAGATAATTTCTCTTCTTGGTTTTAAAGCAGACTCGCTGTTTTGCCAGGCTTCAGGCTTCTTTTTAAGCGATGTAAAAGACCGTTATGTAATAATGGCCGGCACGGGAAAATATGAAGATAGGGGTAATTGCTCAGCGCTTGAAATAGTTCCGCCTGAAACGATAAACATTATTGAAAAGGCGTATAAGGAAAAGGAGAGTCAGTACACCAATGGTTGCTCGGTAGTGTTTTTTCGCACAAAAAACAGCTCGGATAATATTGTGTACCTCGAAAACAAAAGCGAACTCAACGATTGGGACAAAAAACTTATAGAGCTGTTTTGTAAAAACGTTTCAATTGCGTTTGACAATATTTTTATTTATGAAAAGATGTTAAAGAATGCGCAACCGTAAATACCAATCAGGAAGTAATTGAAAATGGAAAACAGACGAGAAATAAGGTGGAGCATAAGGTGGAAACTGCTTTCCGCCATGACCGGATTAATAATCGCCATTTTATTGGCCCTCACTTTTATCCAGATAGCCGGCCAAAAAGAGGTAATGGAGAGCGAGTTAAACAGGCGCATTAAGATTTTGAAAAGGAATCTTATGGATAGGGGCAAAACGCTGTCCGGCAACCTGGCGCGCCTGACGGAAAACAACATAGCAACCTACAACCTCTCCAATATAGCTGTAATAATAGAAAAAGCCATTAAGAAGAATGAGGAGCTTAGTTATGCCATCCTGATGGATTCATCGCGAACGGCTTTTATTCATACCATATCTCCGGAAAAACAACAGACCGAGATCTCATCTGAAGAAGATGTTTTTGCCTCAAAACAGGAGGCCGCAAACGTTAACGAATATGAAAAAGACGGCAAATCTTATATCGAATTTATAGTTCCCATACATGTGAGCATACAACCATGGGGTTGGCTGAGGCTTGGTTTTTCGCAGGAAATGTTGAACAATGAGATAATAAAATCAAAAAAAGAGATATCTGAACAGGCAAGGACAATGATATTCCGGTCAATTTACACTGCCGTGGCTTTCATTATTGTCGGTTCAGGTATAATCCTTCTCATTTCCAGCCGTCTATCCAGACCGTTGCGCGCTTTGACGAAATCGGCGGATGAACTTGCCAAAGGCAATTTTGATATCTCCTTAAAGATTGAAGGTCATTCAAAAGATGAAGTTGGCGTCCTTTATGACGCGTTTCTAGAGATGTCAAAAGACCTTGGCAGGTCGCAGGCTATGTTGGAAGATTACAGCAGAACACTGGAAAACAAAGTAAAAGATCGTACGCAAGAACTCAGCAAAGCATACGACAACCTTAAACTCAGCCAGGAGCAGTTGGTTGAGTCGGAGAAGATGGCCTCTTTGGGGCAATTAGTGGCCGGCGTGGCGCATGAGATTAACACGCCTATCGGCATTGGGGTTACTACCTCAACTCACTTTATAGAGATTACGGATGCGATAGCCGCGTCGTTTGAAGATAAAAGCATGACAAAGTCCTCTCTTCAGAAATACTTTTCATCTGCAAAACAAGCAGGAGATTTGATCTTTCGCAACCTTGTTCGCACTTCAGAGCTGATTAAAAGCTTTAAAATGGTATCAGCCGACCAGACAAGCCATGAGAAAAGGAAGTTTAACATAAAAACATATCTGCATGATATCCTTGCAAGCCTGCGGCCAAAGATCAAAAAAACAAAACTCGACATAGCAATTAATTGCCGTGACAATATTAATATTAACAGCTATCCCGGCGCGGTTGCGCAAATAATAACAAACTTTATTATGAACTCTATAAATCACGCGTATGAAAGCCCGGCAACGGGAAATATCATAATAGACGTTAAAGAGAGCGGCAACGATTACATAACCCTTAAATATTCCGACGACGGCAAAGGCATACCCGAAGAGAGCCTGAAGAAAATATTCGACCCGTTTTTCACCACCCGCAGAGGCGAAGGCGGCACGGGATTAGGCCTGAACATCGTGTACAACATTGTTACCCAAACACTAAAAGGCAAAATTAAGTGCGAAAGCGAGGTTGGCAAAGGGGCCGCTTTTATCGTTGAGTTGCCTGTGAATGTTTAGAAGGTGTTCGCAATAAATTGTTAACTTTATTTACACATACAATTGCGCGATTTTAAAAGCCATAAAAATAGCGGCACAGGCATCCTTGCCTGTGTTTCAATTGATCACAGGAAGGAGCCTGTGCCACCACCAATCGCCCTGTGGGTGAATTTAACTATTTTATAAAACTATGTTATTCATAGTTTAAGTGTTTTAATGCAAAAGATTAGATCAATTTAGGTATCAATATATTTTTAACTTATACAAAAAGGCGAAATATGAAATGCGATATATGCGGCAAAGATGCCGCTACAATAATTGCCATGGTAAACATGGCAACGAAAGACGCGCAACATGTTTGTGACGATTGTTTAATAGATAATACCCCTCAAATAAATGATATTACAGAGCTTGACAAAAATATAGACATCGTCCAGAGCACACTGAAGGATATGGAAGAGCTGCAAAAATTATTAAGTGAAAACAAGGAAGGTGGAAAGGAAAATGAAGAAACAGGGCCGGGTTCTGATTCTGACATGTTCTTCACGTCTGAAAACGCGTATAAGATGGTAAAAAAAACATGCGACAATCTGGCTATACAAAAATTGCAACTTTTAACTTCAATGCCCGAACCTGACAGGTTAAAATATGAGCTGAAAGTAGCGATTGATACGGAAAATTATGAAAAAGCCGCCGAGTTGAGAGATAAAATAAACGCATTAAATTCTAACGAAAGCTAAAATAACTCAATCGTGTTTGCCGCTCGTTCCAAGGCTTCCCGCCTTGCTACGCAGAGTTTTCCGCGACTCGTAACAAAGGCTCCAGCCTTGTTACGCAATGTCCAATGAGGCTCCGCCTCATTTTGGACGTTTTTAATAAACCAATCTCCCCTCTAAAAAGAGGTGAACGAGGGGTGCGTTAAAACTTTTTTGATTGTTCTCAATAAGATTTCATGGGAGATAAAAGAGAGGATTTCGGAGATAGCGGCTGATGAAAACATAAAAAATGGAACACTTATCTCCACGTTGCGATATAGCGGCGACGATTGGGAAAACCCGGTCATCAAGTCGTCGTCTTTTGCAGTTGCTGTTAGAAATGAAGGAATAAGGTTGTGACCCCTGAACAAAGAGAACCAGCAAAGCATAGGGTTGAAAGAAAGTCTGTGGCTTTTGAAACGTTTTGAAGCAATCTGCAAGATTGCTCCAGCCTGCAGAATGTTGGCGGTTTTATTGTTTTTCCAACTCTTCAAGATATTTCCGGATTTTTTCAGCGGAGAACCCTTTAAGCCTATCATCCATTGGAATTCCTTTAAGCCTGTCATCTGTTGGAATTCCTTTGAGTATCTCATTTTTAGGAATGACTTTGAGAATTTCATCCGTAGAAAGAACGTCTAAATGCTCTTTGATGAAATCTTTTTGAAAATCTTTCATTGTATATGTCATATCTAAACCCTCCGATTGATAGTTGGCAAAAAGTTGGTTGAGTAAAGTACTTATTTCATTAGTATGCCCATGATATTGACGGGTTGCAAATTCTATTTCATCTGGAAGACCGCTAAACAGATGCCAAATGACATTATGTTCTGAATGCGGAATATTGCTTAAAACAATCAGGCGGATATTATCACTTCCACGCTCAATATCGTAAACACCATCCTTTATAGGCTCTAAATCCACTTGCGATGAAAGCTTTTGTGGAAAACGTGTAGTTCTGGCGTAAAGTTGAAAATTTTCTTCCCCTAACAAGTCATTAAAAGAAGGGCTCGTCTGCTTGCGATAATTTACGTAATGCCCTGTAAGCTCTTTCAATGCCCAGTCATCAAACGGCTCTGCCAATGATTTATAACTCAAGAGATTATACTTCTTTAAATTATCCAACCCATCGGGTAGCAATACATTCGTCTTTTTTGTGCCTATCCTCACTATTATAACGTCTAATAGTTGCCTTTTTATGGAAAGGTCTTTTTCCAGTTCAACAACCCATTCGGAATCTGTAAAAAAATCTGTCAGAGCCAGCCCAAACAAACGATGCCAATTGATCATTTTTTTTATCCGTAGAAAAACAAAGTTTTTATAAACAAATTATAACAATTCATTAAAAACGGGACAAGCCAGAAATAATGCGTATTTAATATTAAACAATTTAGGACAACAGCCCCGTTTTTACTCTTGTTCTGCTTGCCGGTGTCAGGTAAAATAGCCACAAATTCCAATATATATTATGTTTGGATTTTAAATAATTTAATTAAGAATATAAACATGGCGCTCTCTGGTTACCAAGTCCCCAGTTTGGGAGCGAGGTGGTTTCGGATTCTTTGATTGTCCGGTTTATCCGGGTTAGATAAAAAATCAAATAATGTGGTTAAACAAGTTTGATTGGTAACATTCATAAATTAGTTGGAGCAGGTTTCCGATCCGCTCTTTTTTGTGTCTTCGTGTCTTCGTGTCTTGGTGGCTAAATAGCTTTTACCGTGGCAAAGATTCTTTAATATGCCCAAATATTTAAAAACAATCAGGTTTATCATCTTTTTCTGCGTTTTATTTGCGCTCACAACTCGCGCATCATCAACTGCGCCTTCGCATCAAACGGTTTTCTTCTATAACCCTGAAGTAAACATTAATAATTTCGCTTCGCTCAAGATAGACATCGACACCTATTTGTCAGGTTTCGGCAACTACAGGTTTCAGCCTTTTTCAGATATGGAGACGTTTGAAACTTTTGTAACCTCAAGCAAGAAAGGCGTCATGCTGGTTTCAAGCTGGCATTACAGCATGCTTAAATCAAGGCTCCCTTTGGTTCCGTTGTTGGTCGGCGTTTCAAAAGGAGTGTCAACTTACCGCAAGGTCCTCGTTGTAAAAAAGAGTGTAAAAGATCTCTCTCAGTTAAAGAATATAAAGCTGGCTTCGTCAGGCAATGAGGAATACACTCAAAGCGCGCTGGAAAAAATGGTGGGCGCTAAACATCCCGATATTGTAAAGTCGTTAAAAATACTTGTGGTTCCTAAAGATATTGACGCATTAATGGCGGTTGGTTTCGGCATGTCACAGGCCGCCCTTACATCAGAGAAAAGCCTTAAAAAGCTTTCCATGCTAAATCCAAACCTCTATAAGTCGTTAAAGACAATTTCAGTAAGCGAGGAGTTTCTACTGCCGGTATTGGCC
This sequence comes from Candidatus Anammoxibacter sp., assembly GCA_021777105.1. Taxonomy (GTDB): domain Bacteria; phylum Planctomycetota; class Brocadiia; order Brocadiales; family Anammoxibacteraceae; genus Anammoxibacter_B. Next base: position 135,219 of record JAIQZQ010000029.1, on the reverse strand, counting down.
GTGTTTAACGGATTTTCAGACGAGGAGCGAAAGCTTGTTGAAATAGTCGAGGCTATGGGGAAGTCTGAAAAAGGTGGCCGGGATTTAAAGATGTTGGGGCTTGACGGCTGGAAAAGGCTGACGCTGGCTGAAGAAGAGATATTGAGAAGATGAGATTTATAAAAATTCACATTTGTAATTTTAGCTGATGAAAAAAATCATTAAAAATTTAAGAATATTAAATCCGGCGTTTTTATGCCTGGTTGCCTTGTTGGCCCTGACGGCAAACATTCCTCAGGCGGCAAAGGCTGAAAGGCTTTATGCCGCTAATAACGGCGGCTCCATGGACATTGCCGGCGTCTCTGCGCAAAATACCGAAATATTGATACTGAATTCGGACGCGTCTCTTATAAAATATTCTACTGCTCAGGAAACGTTTAACAAAGCCATGGGCGGAAAATGCAAGGATGTTGACCTTGGAAACAAATGGGAGAAGAGCAATATAAAGAATATAGTCGAGGATAAAAACCACGGGATCATTTACTGCATTGGTTCAAAAGCGTTTCGCATGGCGCAGAAATACGGCAAAAACAAAAATATTATCTTCTCCCTGGCAATAAACTGGGAACGTTTCAAGGTAGGGAAAAATACATACGGCGTGTCCAATGAGCTTAACCCCGCAATGAAACTGATGATGTACAAATACATCTTTCCCGATGTTAAAAGTATAGGGGTAATTTATAGCAAAAAGTATAGCAAGGAGTGGGTGGCTTCAGCTAAAGAGAGCGCAAAAAATATGGATATTAATATTATTGCCAGGTCTATTAACAATCCTGAAGGCCTTGAGACCGGCCTTAAGAAGTTGATGCCTGAAGTAGACGCGTTGTGGTTGATACCTGATCCGGTTGTGCTTTCCGGCAGAGACGCGGTGAAACAAATATTTGATTACAGCAACGAGTTAAACAAACCTGTCTTCGCGTATAGCGAGCTTTTTGCCGAACAGGGAGCGGTTGTGGCTATCTCGCCTGATATACCCACTGTCGGCAGGCAGGCGGCCGGCATAGCAAAAGATTTAATGGCAAACAGCGAGATTTCCGAAAAGGTTGTAGGACTGGCCGGCTCAAGCATAGTATTAAACCTTAAACAGGTTGAAAAGTATGGCCTAAAATACAATTTGGACGCGCTTGATAGTGTAAACAGGGTAATTAAATAGAAAATAAGTTCAAACTGGTCTCTGAAATTATACCTGTATCTTTCACATGTGCCGCCAATTTTTAAGTAACTAAAGTGTAAAGTGAGTTAAAGTTTCGGAATTTGTTCAGACAATCATATGCTCTTAATTAAATCCAGGGAAGTTTCTATTTTTCAGATCAAAAGATTTCAGGCTTAACAGTGAAGCTTTAATCATACGATTGCCCATGACAATTATATTCCCGGCTTCATCCACTCGCACAGTTTCACCGCCATTGCGTCCCAGTCCGTGAATATAGGCATGGTTATCGTCGTAAGGAATCAAAATAAACTCCATATACCCGCCTGTGCCAAAAAGTACCCCTGGAGACATTAGATGAGCAATTAGCAGTCCTTTTTGCATACTCAATATAATGCCGGCGGTTGCCGGGCCGCCCTGGTTATCGTTAAAGCAGATGCCTGTTCATGAGCTCCAGGTTTTTGATATATTAGTTGGAGGGACACGTAGCATGAGTGAAGTTGTTGATAAGATGATAAGAACTCGCTTTTTAGAGATGACGAGGTTGTAGAGGGGTAATAAGCAAATTTCAATTTTCTTAAAAGCTATGATAAAATCCGGACTGTTTCTAATAAAAATGAAGTGGCAATATGTGACCCAGGTTTTAGATTTCAGGTATTGATTGGCTATGAATAATGTTGTGGGTTGAGTGTGCTTTACGTGATAGATGCTCTTTCCAACTTATCAGTTCTTTTTCTATTATTCTTTCCATATTTGAAAAATACAAGCCGTATTAAATGTTTTTTTTGAAGAATACAAGGCGTATTAAGAAATTTGTGCTTCAAAAGAGTTTGAAGTTAGGGGATGCGCAAGAATATTTTGACTGTTTTTAAAGCAAAATCAACTGAAACGTTACACTTAGTGTTAATTGATAACGGTTTAGTTATTTGAAAATATTTGTATCTATTCAGCGTAAATTACACACCCCGTCCGCCAAGCGGCCACCCCTCTTTTTAGAGGGGATAATAAATCGGATTCATTTCCACAGGGCCCCTCTAATAAGAGGGGATTTAGGGGTGCGTATAAGACATGTGAAAACACTCTGAATAGATACAAATATTTCAACCTGAAATGTAGTGTGGGCGCGTTCCACAATAATGCAGACCCATCGTTGTATTTTGTTTTCTGGGGCTGACCCTGAGCGTTTGAATACTTAACATTTAAGAGATGTGTCACTGGGCTTGCCCTTTAACGGTTAAGCCAGTTATTCAAATCTTCTATACCTGACATATCCAATAAATCCTCACTTAAGTTTTCTACTTCAGTTATTCCCAGTTCGTCTATTTGTGTTTTTATTCCATCATCTAAATCTTTAAACTTTTTGCTTAATTGACGTATAACTAAGGACTTTGCTTCCTTATCCATTCCTATTCTTTCTGCTGTTGTAATAAATGGCATTTTTTGTTCCTCTCTCAATTGTAGTAACCTTTCATTTTTCTGGATTATATCCGACTTTGCCATTAATTTTCAAAGAATAAGATAGTTCAATTTTCTGGTAAAAACATAGAACTCTGATTTTCACGAATAAAATGGTATGCATATGGGGCCATGACAAATTCGTTTCGATCTTCTTTTATCTTCCTATATAATCTTTTGCGTTCCCTACGAACGACGCTATAACCAACATTTAAAGAGTTTTTCAAGAATATGGCAGTCAAGCTTCAATGTTTAATCTGTTTGACAAAGGTTGCAACGATCCAACTCTGGCAAACTCTATACCAAATGACATTCCCTGGCCCGGCAGGACTTTCTTTGTTGAAGTTGGGTATGGTTTTTAAAACACAGCCATCTTCTGTCATTGTATTTTACTATAAAATGTCGTGTCTTAAATTGAATCTGGCTGTGTCCATAAATGAATTGAAGTTGTTCATTATACACATATGGTCAGATTTGGACAATATGAATGATGCGTGCCGGATTAGCGGCCTAAGCCACGTTGAGGAGTGACAATTGAAGATTACTTCAAAGTTGAGCCAATTAGCTTATGGACTCTGCCGTTAACAAAAAACCAGATAAAATTATCCTTGAAAGAAACTTCGTAACGGCTTTTGTTTTTTTTACTTTAGTGTACTCCAGCTAATTCCGATCTCCTGTTCAAAGATGGCGCGGACCATTCCAGAGTGAATATAATCAGTGTTGCCCAATTCCATGAAGTCTTCCAGAATCTCTTTTATCTCGTTGGTATCGATCGCTGCGCTAAATTGCTGAACCAAGCGATGAGCGCGCTTTGATTTTTCAAATCGCGAACTCCGCAGGCTCTCTCGATCCAAGCCACAGGTTTCAATTGTTTTTTTTCCTATCCGGCTGTTTTCGTAAGCTTCAATTTGTCCCAAGTCATCAAAACTCAAATGTTTGGATGGATTACGTTTGCCGAATGGATCTAACAAGAGAGGTGTCTCTGTTAATTCATCGCCTTGTTTCGGCGGGCGGCGACGCTTTCCAGAAATAGGAAAAAGCGCGCTTTTCCACTTCTGGTTACAAGTGGGGCACGCGACCAAATAATTATTCCAGGAATAAGCTAGCCACCAGTAACCGGACTCGTAAATCTTGTAGTATTTGCGGCCCCTGATATTAACCAGGTCATTTAGCTCCCTCCCTTTTGCCCGGAGATTCCAAATTGCGTTCTTTGGCCGATAGTGCTCGACGTCGCCGGTTGACTCCGTGAGTTTAACCTCACAAAAACCACATTTACGGTTTTGCGCCTTCATAAAGTATACTTTTATATCTCCCCAGATTTGGTTAGGCTTTGCTTTAATATACTTATTGATTTCCGAATAATCCGGGGAATCATCATCTTTTACCTTATCACTGAGGGCCTTTTTATGAGACATCGTTTTTTGTTCAAACGCAGCTTGCCCATTTGTCGGACGGTCGCCAAAAAGCATCATTTGCCAACCTCCATGGCATGTTTGATCTTTTTTTGCACCTCTTCTCGTTCATTGGGAGTCAGGCTGCGAAACCCGTCATTCATGTGCTCGGCGGCTATTTCCAGAGCTAGGCGGTCCTCGGATGTGTCTGCGAAACTGCCGAGCCGTTGTCGTAGATCCCGCTCAAGTTTCTTTCGTTTGGCGTCAGACCGCTTTGTGCCCTTACTTAACATACGCCGATGTCCATCAAGCATGCTGCGTGTTTCCTCGTCTAGCGTGGATGATAGCCCAAACCAAATTCCTGTAAGGACTTGGTCTGCGCGGATTCCGGGAGAAATATCCTCTTGGGTAACTTTAAGTTGATCTTCATCGCGCCGAATTACATGTATTTCACCGGGTTCAGCGCCAAGGAGGGTTAGTGGATTATGAGTCGTCACGATAAAACTCATCTTCGGGAAAGCCTTGCGCAAGTCGCTGATGATATGCATCTGCCAGCGAGGATGTAAGTGTAAATCAAGTTCATCGATCAGGACAATCCCTGTCATCTGTTTGTTGAATCCAGGCTTGATTTTGATATCGGCTCGTTCTGCTTCATGAGTCCATCGCGCTATCAGGTCCAGAACCCATCCGATTGTCGTGAGGTAGCCGTCGCTGAGGGAAGCAATACTGCACTCTCCGATAATTGGGCCGCGAACAATCACGTCGTTTGACATTACTTCCATAGCATTCACGCCGGGAAGCAGTTGCAGTAGTGTGTCTATTATACACGTGAACAGGTCCTCGTCCTTACTGGACTTGCGTTTCAACGACCGGTGTTCCAGCTCTCTCAGCCAGGTCTCGGCGTGAATGAGATTCGAGGGTAGGCCAAAGAGTGTGCCGATTGAGTCAAGAGGCCGGTTCAATTCCACCGCTCGATTCGCTCCACCTAAAGCCGAACCGCGTCCCGTCCCATATCCAAACACAGGAAAATCCGAAACCTCGGAATGTGTAATTAGTTTTTCACGTTGTTGCACTTGCTTAATCTGACAATCAAATTCGTATTCATTAGCATCAACTATTACTTGCGCCCCTTTACTTCCTGTGCGCTTAAGAAGTGATGGAAGGCCGGCGAGCACGGCATGGCCAAGTTCTTCATTGGTCAGCGCAAGGGCGATGGCCCACAGCAGACTAGTTTTGCCAACGCCGTTGTCACCCAGCAAGACAGTCCATTGCCCATTGCTTGTCTGTTTTGGCAATGGGAATGTCAATTCAAATGATTTAAAACCTCGGAAATTGTTCACTTTGAGCCGGCGCAATATGGTTTGCGATCTTTTGTCAAACGGTTTTATCTTCTTTAGTGGTTTAGCGTCTGGTTTGCCTAATACAGGCTCTTTTTCACGCGCTAGTAAAGCATCTACAAGTCGTTTGTATGATTCCGTGTCGATCTTCGGGGGTATAAATTTAAGTATATATCGGCCTTGGAGAATAGCAGGTAGGGGCTCTAATAGCAAACCACAATCCAAAGGGATAATTCGCGGACATTTTTTTTTCGAAGCCAGATAATCTATAACGAAAGTGAATTCGAATCCGACACCGGAACCCAGTTTCTCAACTTTTCGGAGATACCCATCTGTCAGAATTAGGATGACTGAATCGCTTTCGGTCATCCACTTTTTCTGGGTCTGCCTGATGTCGTCACCCGGTTGAAGATTCCACTGGTCAAGAATTATATCTACTCCGTCCAAACGAAGGCTCTCTGCAAGTTTTTGAACCCATTTGTTGTGAGATGGCGAACCGTGCGAATAAGAGATATAGACCCTTGGGTTATCGTTGTTCATGTCATTACAAGTGAAAGTAATAAATGATAAAATTCGGCTCTTCCCCAAAACAGTTTAGCTATAAAGGGAGAAAAGCTTTAAATAAAGGTGTCGGTATCATACCATATCCTATTACAAAATTGAAAATTTTTTTAATGGGTGGTGTAGAATGTCTAACATTAAGGATTGTATACGTAGTTGAGTCCAAACAATTATCGAAAGTTCAAACTGTTTTCAAAAAAACATACGCCCATCATTGTTAAATTTGAACGTTAAAGTGAAAAATCACAGACGGCCTCTCTTCTATCAAGAGGGGGACAAGGGCATAGGTGGGGGGTGAAAATTGTTTAATTCGTCATAACGTATCTATATATAACGAGTTACGGTAAAATTTATTGTTTCTAAAACCGCAAAGCGTGATTAGCAGTGGAACAGGCTTCCAGCCTGTTTCTTTTATCACGCCAATGTTTGCAAAAATTTACGCCATCTATAGGTCGGCTTTCAGCCTGGCATATTGACAACAGGCAGGGATGCCTATTGCGCTAAAAGCTGCAAGAAGAACAGGCTGGATGCCTGTTCTTCTTGCTAATCATTACTTTTCGTTCTCAAAATAACACATCTACGTTTTGTCCTAACCTAACACCTATGGGGACAAGGGGTGTGTAAAGAAGTGTGTTTTAGGGGGATGCGTTGAATTTTATTTAATGATTTTAAAAGCCGAGTTAATAACACTCCCCTGATTCCCCTCTTAATAAAGGGGATATAATGAATATTTTTATTTATTCTGAAAATCAGCTTGAACTTAGAAACTATTTATTAATCCTTAATTTTTAACATAGGCTCTTAATTAAGCCTGGGGAAATAACCATTTTGCAAATCAAAAGATTTTGGGTTTAACAGTGAAGCTTTAATCATACGGTTGCCCATGACAATTATATTGCCGGCTTCATCCACTCGCACAGTTTCACCGCCATTGCGTCCAAGCCCATGGATATAGGCATGGTTATCGTCGTAAGGAATCAATATAAACTCCATATACCCGCCTGTGCCAAAAAGTACCCCTGGAGACATTATGTGAGCGATTAGCTGTCCTTTTTGCATACTCAATATAATACCGGTGGTTGCCAGGTTTCCCTGGTTGTCGTTAAAGTAAATTCCTGTCCTGGATGACCAGATCTTTGATATATTAGTTGGAGGGACACGAAGCATGAGTGAATCTGGATTATTAACATCGTGAATAATTGCCACATCGCCATCCGTGATTGTTTTAAAAGTCAGGGTAAGGCCTGGTATTGGGCGTAATTGTTCAGGAACCCCTAATAAAATAGCGCCATCGCTCATAAGAATTAAATTAAATTGTTGTCCACGAAAAAAAGCCTCTAGTTTTCTTTCAACACGATTAACCTGAAAAAGGCCTCCGCCGCCTGCGAAGCTATAAGCGCCTGGATGTTTTCTCAACTCTTCAGTTGACCATGGAACGGGAATACGAACTTTAACTTCAGCCTGTTCAACAGATTTTTCCACGTTTCGCAACAATTCCAAAGCCTTTTCAAGCGCAAATGCCGCAATTCTACGCATGCTTCCGGCGCCTTCCGCAGTGTTAATTGAAACAAAAACTCCTAAATCCTGTTCAGGTATGATCTCCACATTACTATGGAAAATTGCCGTGCTGCCTTCCCACCCAAATGATTTTCCTGCGTAATCTTCGTTGATAGCCCAACCCAGTCCTCTTTTCCTGCCGGTTTCCCGGTCTCGTTCATTGTCACTATTTTGCAGGCGAAACATCTCTTCCAATGTATCTTCTTCTATAACTCTTTTTTCTGAAAACAAGCCTTTATTCAGGATCATATTCATGAAATTTGCCATATCGTCGGCATTGCTGTATAGAGTTCCCGCAGGGACTTCAGGTATTATCATATAGGGAGTTACATCTCCTTTAAAATAACCTTTGGACAATTCGTCACTTATGTTGTCATTAAGATAGAAGGACGAAAGGCTCATGCCTGAGGCTAAAAGCAATTCTTCGTCCATATAGTCGCCAAACGGCGTCTCCGCCGCAACTTCAATTATCCGGCCCAAAATAGTGAACGCAGAGTTAGAGTATGAATAAACATGTCCGGCCGGGTAAGCCAGGAATTCATTTTTAAACTGATCCGTGAACTCTTCCAGCGACGGTGGAAATTCCGTATAATTATTGTGGAAGTAATCCGACGGCAGACCTGAATGCTGTGTCATCATGTGACGTGGGGTAATATCTCCACTAGTTGAGTTTTGCGTTAACGGTCCAGGTTTAATTGTAAAAGAAGGCAAGACGTCAACCATAGGAGCGTCAATATTCAGCTTGCCTGTTTCATGCAGCTTCATGATGCCGAGGGCAGTAAAAACTTTTGAGAGAGAACCTATTCTAAAAACGGTTTTGGTTGTTACAGGTTTATTTGCTGTTTCATCCGCAAGCCCGTAACCTTGAGTATATATAGTCCCATCACTTTGCGCAATTGCTAATGTAAGGCCCTTTGCGCCGGATTTCTCCATCTCGGTTTTAACAAAAGCGTCTAATTGAGTTTCAAACCCCGCCTGATCTTGCGCTTGTGCTGTAAACAGAAACAGGGCTATAAATAAAGAGCTCTGAACGAATACTCTTATTAACATTTTGCCTTTATTGTTCATAATAAATTTAAATCCTTTCTATAGTGAAAATTATATCAATAATATGGCGCTTAATTTGTTTCTACATTACACTCGTCTAAAGAATTGGAAAACTGCTATTTCTGCATAAACTATTGATGTCAAAAGATTTAAAATGGAAATTCTTGTGCTATTAAAGTAAAATAAGCGCCGTTTGCCGCTTATTATATAGGTTTGCGAAAAAAGGCCGGGTTATTTCTTTCCCAGCCATAAGATCAATCTTACAATTTTTTTGTTATTACATTATCATGTAAAATAAAATGAGTCATTGATCTAAGTCAATATTTTACAATTTTATTGGCAAGCCCTGTGGGACATATTAAATGTGCGCGAGGTCGTGAGCCCAAGTTGTCTTCCGGTTCCCAAACCGAGATTTAGGAACCGGAAGCAAATTTACTATGCAAAAACAACACACTATTTATACGCCGGTCATTTTGACATTGATAATATTGGCGCATTATCTATTTAGCTCAATATCATTCACATTCGCCGCCGGCAATACTAATGACGATCCTGTTTCGTTAGAAAGCAAGCTTGATCCGTTAGATCAAGAGCTTGCCTGGTTATATGCGGAAGCCGATTATGTGAGCATTGCCACTAAAAGCAAACTGAAAGTCTCCGAGGCTCCGTCAATTGTCACGGTTATAACCGAGGAGGAGATCAGAAATAGCGGTTTAAGACTATTAACCGAAGTTTTTGCAATGGTTCCGGGGTTTGATGTAATAAAGAGTCCGGGGCTCGGCCAAGTTTCATATGGCGTCAGGGGTGTTGTTGGCTCTGTTAATAAGGTAAAAGTCCTTGTTGACGGGCATAGTCTAAACGAGCCTTTTACCGGAAGCGCCAGAGAGTTCTTTGATGATCTTCCGTTGAAAAATGTAAAAAGGATTGAAATAATCCGCGGGCCCGGGTCGGCTCTTTATGGTGAAAATGCTTTTTTGGGAGTGGTCAATATAATAACTAAAACAGCAGATGATATTGACGGCCTTGAAGTGTCCACAGGTTTTGGCAGCTATGATACGCAAGAGTATAACATCCTTTACGGCGATAAATTCTTTGGCATAGATATAGACGGCTTTGCAAATTATTACAACACCAACGGCCTTAGTGAAGAGATAAAAACAGACGCATTGACAAACCAGCCATTTTTCAACCGTTTTTCATTAGCTCCGGGCGACACCGACGACAGCAGAAACAGGCTTGACACTTATATAAAAGCCTCTTACGGCGGCTTTGGTTTTAAAGGACGGTATACAAACAAAGACAGAGAACAGTTTATCGGGCCGGACGATATTTTGGTGGATGATGTAGATCAATTCCTTAATTACGCTATGGGCGAACTCTCTTATGCCTTTGAAATAGGCGAAAAGACCGCTGTTGCGTCAAAAATATATTATGACCAATATGATATGGAATTTGATCTGCAGACATTGCCTGACGGTTTTGTTATTCCGGCGGATTTAGATAATGACGGCGATATTGAAATATTTCCCGACGGCCATCTTTTTGACGTATTTGTGACAAACAGAAGGTTGGGCTCTGATATACAATTTGATTATGCGCTATCTGAAAATAACGATTTAACTGTTGGATTCAATTACATTTGGGAAAAGCAGGATAATGTGCAGACCTATTCCAACACTGACGCCGCAACAGGAGCTTATTTAGGAACTGTGCGGAATGTGTCGGACACTGCAAACTGGTTAAGTGAAGCGACCAGGCAGATATGGGCGATCTATTTTCAGGATATATGGAATATAACGGATGACCTTGGATTAACTATCGGCGTCAGGCATGACCATTACAGCGATTTTGAGGGCACAACTAATCCGAGGTTAGGCGTTGTCTGGAACTTTATTGATAAAGCGACTCTAAAGGCACTGTACGGTCAGGCTTTTCGCGCTCCCACATTCGCAGAGCTATACCTTACAAATAACAGTGTTGAACTGGGCTCTCCCGACTTGCAACCGGAAACAATCAGGACATATGAGGTGGGGTTGGGGTATAAATTTTCAAAAATAACAAATATAAATGTGAACTATTTTTTTAATGTTATAAGAGATCAGATAAGCTATGAACCTCTGGAGGAAGGCAGCAATATCAGTATTGTTGGGAACTTTGGCGGGTCAAACATACAGGGCGTTGAGCTTGAGGCAAATGCAGATCTTGGCTTTTTGTGGAACGGGGCGCAGGCGTTTGCAAACTACACCTATCAGGACGCTGAGTCAAAGGGCGACCCAATAACCGGGCAGCCAAGACACAAAGGAAATGTTGGAGTTAACGCAGGCATAGGCAAATATCTAAACGCAAATATTCACGCCTTTATTAGTGATGAAAGGATTCGGCATGAAGTAGACACTAGGGATGATTCGCCGGGGTATGCGCTTTTAAACCTGACATTAACCGCAAAAGAGTTTTTTAAAACTATGACAATTAAGGCTTCAATGTTCAACCTGCTTGATAAGGACTACAATGATCCCGCAGCTTTTATACCCACGGATCTTCCCAGACCCGGCAGGACGTTCTTTGTTGAGGTTGGGTATGATTTCTAAATACTTTCCGGCGGACTTTATATAAATTTGCTATGCGTAAACAATACATTATTTATACGCCTGTTATTTTGACATTGATAATATTGGCGCAATATCTATTTAGCTCAATATCATTCACATTCGCCGCCGGCAATACTAATGACGATCCTGTTTCGTTAGAAAGCAAGCTTGATCCGTTAGATCAGGAGCTTGCATGGTTATATGCCGAGGCCGACTATGTAAGCATTGCCACTAAAAGCAAGCAGAAAGTTTCAGAGGCTCCGTCAATTGTCACTGTTATAACAGAAGAGGAGATAAGGAACAGCGGGTTGCGGCTTTTAACGGACGTTTTAGCAAGGGTCGCGGGTATTGATGTAATAAAGAATCCGGCTCTTGGCGCTGTTTCATATGGCGTAAGGGGATTTGCGGGTTCTGATAACAGGATAAAGTTCCTTGTTGACGGTCATAGTTTAAACGAGCCTTTTAGTGGAAGCGCCAGGGAGTTCTTTGATGATCTTCCTTTAAAAAATATTAAAAGGATTGAGATAATCAGGGGGCCGGGGTCTGCGCTTTATGGCGAAAATGCATTTTTTGGGGTTGTTAATATAATAACCAGGACCGCGGATGATATAGACGGTTTTGAAGCGTTCGCCGGCTTTGGAAGTTATGATACGCAAGAGTATAACATCCTTTACGGCGAAAGCTTCCATGGCATTGATATAGACGGTTTTGCAAATTATTACAACACTAACGGGCTTAGTGAAGAGATAGAATCGGACGCGTTGACAAACCTGCCGTTTTTCAATCGTTTTTCATTAGCCCCGGGCGACACCGACGATAGTAGAAGCAGGTTTGACACTTATGTTAAAGCCTCTTATGGCGGTTTTAAATTTAAGGGGAGGTATTCAAATAAAGACAGGGAACAGTTTGTAGGGCCGAGTTCAATGTTGGTGGATGATGTGGATCAATTTCTTAATTATGCAATGGGCGAACTCTCTTATACTTTTGAAATAGGCGAAAAGGCTTCTGTTTTGTCAAAAATGTATTATGATCAATACGATTTTGAGTACGACTTGCAGCTTTTGCCTGATGGTTTTGTTATACCGGCTGATTTGGATAATGACGGAGATGTTGAATTCTTTCCGGACGGCTCAAAAATTGACGCTATTGCGACAAACAGGAGGTTGGGTTCTGATATTCAATTTGACTATGCTCTGTCTGAAAATCATGATTTAACATTCGGGTTTAATTACATTTGGGAAAAGCAGGATAATGTGCAAACGTATTCCAACCAGGACGCAGCTACGGGAGCTTCACTAGGGCCTGTTCAAAATGTGTCGGACACCGCTAACTGGATGCGCGAAGCAACCAGGCAGATATGGGCGTTATATTTTCAGCACAAGTGGAATATAACTGATAACCTGGGATTAACTACGGGCGTAAGGCACGATCACTATAGCGATTTCGAGGGGACAACTAATCCGCGAATAGGCATGGTATGGAATTTTATTGATAATGCTACGCTAAAAATATTATATGGCCAGGCTTTTCGCGCTCCCACTTTCAATGAGCTATACCTTACGAATAACAGTGTGGAAATAGGCTCGCCTGACTTGCAACCGGAAACCGTCAGGACGTATGAGGTTGGGCTGGGGTATAAATTCTCAAAAGCAACAGAGATAAATGTAAACTATTTTTTTAATGTTATCAGAGATCTCATAGCCTCAAATCAAGTAACGGAAGATAGTGACATTCTTGTTCAAACCAACCTTGGCGGCCCCAACATACAGGGAGTTGAATGCGAGTTAAAGGCGGACCTTGGCTTTTTGTGGAAAGGCGCGCATGCGTTTGCCAATTACACATATCAGGACGCGGAGATAAAAGGCGACCCAATGCCCGACGTCCCAAAACACAAAGGAAATGTTGGCGTCAATGCCGGCGTAGGCAAATATCTAAACGCAAATATTCACGCCTTTATAAGCGACGACAGAGTTCGCCGGGCGTCGGACACGAGGGATGATTCACCTGGGTACGCGCTTTTAAACCTGACATTAACCGCTAAGGAATTTTTTAAGAATATGACTATTAAAGCTTCAATGTTTAACCTGCTTGACAAGGATTACAATGATCCAACTAGTATAAACACCATACCCTCAGACATTCCCAGGCCGGGCAGGACGTTTTTTGTTGAGGTTGGGTATGATTTCTAAACGCTTGCGGGCTGACCCTATATAAATTTACTATGCAAAAACAACACTCTATTTATACGCCGGTCATTTTGACTTTGATAATATTGGCGCATTATCTATTTAGCTCAATATCATTAACTGTTGCCGCCGGCCATACTAATGACGAGCCGGTTTCATCAGAAAGCAAGCTTGACCAGCTGGATCAGGAGCTTGCCTGGTTATATGCGGAGGCCGACTATGTGAGCATTGCGACTAAAAGCAGGCAAAAAGTGTCTGACGCGCCGTCTATTATTACTGTTATTACAGCGGATGAGATTGATAAATTGGGCGCAAGAACATTAACAGACATTCTAATAACTGTCCCCGGAATCGACGTAATAAGAGACGCTTCATTTGGCGAATTTGATATTGGAGGCAGAGGGTTAAGGTTATCGTCGGAAAAAATTAAAATACTGGTTGACGGGCATTCAATAAACATGCCTTTTACTGGAAATGCGATAACATTTTTTGATGATTTATCGTTAAAGAATGTAAAAAAGATTGAGATTATAAGGGGGCCGGGCTCCGCTATTTACGGGGCTAACGCTTTCCTGGCAGTGATTAATGTTATAACAAAAGACGCAAAAGATATTGACGGAGTAAAAATATCAAGCGGATTCGGCAGTTTTGATACCATGAATTCTAATGTCTTGTTTGGCAATGAGCTGTACGGTGTTGATATCTCCGGCTTTGCCGGTTTTTATAACACAAACGGCATTAGCGAAACAATAAAAGAGGATTCCATCTCAGGCGTTCCGTTCGTTAATCAATTTTCATTGGCGCCAAACGATACGGATGACGGCAGAAACAAATTAGACCTGAACCTTAAATTGTCATACAAAAACATTGATTTTAAAGCCAGATATATGAATAAGGACGCAGAGCCGTTTGTGGGGCCTTCCTTTATAATAACAGATGATTCGGATCAACATTATAATTTTGTCATGGGAGAGTTAAGCTATAGTTTTGATTTGGGAGAGAGGCTGTCCGTCCACCCAAGAATATATTATGATCAATATGATATGGATTTGGATTTAGAAGCGGTTCCTGATGGTTTCACAATACCTATTGATACGGATAGGGATGGCGATGTTGAAAATTTTCCAGAAGGCATGCTTGGACGGGCCGTGGCTACTAATAGGGTTCTTGGCGGCGCGGTTCAGTTTGACTATCAATTGTTTGATAACAATATGCTTACTTTCGGGTCTGATTATGAATGGCAAAGGCAGGATAATGTAACCTATCATACTAATTTTGACCCTGTTACAAACGCGTCTCTCGGCGCTGTGAGGGATGTGTCGGACACAAACTGGATTAGGGAAGTTTACAGGCAAATATGGGCTGTTTATTTACAGGACAAATGGGATATAACCGATGAATTTAGCGTTACAATAGGGATAAGGCACGACCATTACAGCGATTTTGAGGGGACAACAAATCCGAGGATAGGTTTTGTATGGAACTTTATGGAGAATGCGACCTTAAAAGCATTGTATGGCCAAGCATTTAGGGCTCCAAATTTTGAGGAGCTTTATACGACAAACAATCCTGTTTTTGCAGGAAATCCAAACCTTAAACCGGAATTAATCAGAACATATGAATTAGGGCTTGGATATAAATTTACAAAAGCTTTTGACGTGAACGTAAACTATTTCTTTAATGTTATAAGAGATCAGATTGGATTCCGGCCAAAAACATCCCCGTCTGATCCTCAACTGCTGGATAATTTAGGGAATTCGAATGTGCAGGGCGTTGAGTTGGAATTAAAGGCGGATATAGGCAATAACGCTTACGCTTTTGCAAACTATACGTACCTGGACGCCGAATCAAAGGGCGACCCTCTACCCGACGTCCCAAAACATAAGGGGAACATAGGTTTTAATTATAGTTTCGGGAAGTATCTAAACGCAAACCTTCACACATTCATTAGCGACGACAGGGTTAGGGAGGAGAAAGACGGCCGCGACGATTCCCCCGGCTACGCGTTGGTTAATTTGACGCTTATCGCAAAAGAATTTTTTAAAACTATAGAGATTAAAGCGTCTCTGTTTAATCTTCTGGACAAGAATTATGAAGACCCGGCCCCAATAAACACAATTCCCACTGATCTCCCGCGCCCCGGCAGGACGTTTTTTATTGAATTAGGGTATAAGTTTTAGTCATTACGCTTCGCGTGTTGTTAGTCATTGGTCATTGGGAAAAGCAATATCGAAACAGGGTGTAGAATGGGCAAAGCGACGAGAGCTCCTATCGTTTCTGGTACCGGCAATTCTCGAAGCCCCAGCTTCGCGTGTGCAAGTTCAGCAAGACCCTAAGCAACATAGCGATTTAGCCGGAAATCTAATAAATGCGGATTTTTCTCTAATAATTCCAGCAGCGCTTTTGTTGTGCCTGAAGGATTTCTTACTCCAATCTCCCACTGCCGCACAGAAGACAAACTTACATTCAATAATCGCGCAAAAACTGATTGGCTTACTTTCATTTGTGTTCTTACTTTTTGAATGCGACTCGGCGGCATGTCCAATTCCGGAACCTCCACTCCCAATTCATTTAATTCTTTAGTAGTGAATTTAACATCCGCTCCCAGATCAACCATATCTTGAAGTGTTTCACTCAGAGCCACTTTCATTTTTTTTCTCATTTTTCACCTACCTTAAAAAAAATTTGTTTCTCCAACCCGCCTTTAATCAATGGCTGATCCAATGCTACTCGTTACAAGGCTCCCGCCTTGTAACGCGGTGTCCTTAGAGGCTCTGCCTCTAATTTACAAGAATGACAACAATTTAATATCGACATTTTAATTGAAGCCAATAATTCATCAAACTTAATGGTTACCAAGCAAACTCAGCCATGGTTACAACTTGGCCAGCTTTTATAACATATTATGATATACATAGTTAGGGAATTAGGAATTGATGTTAATTTCCCGGTTAGTCCGAAACATGAAAAATGATATACATGTGCCATATACTTTTTTATGGATCATTTTGTAACTTTTGAATATCAAAGGCTTTACTCAATATGCATAGTCATAAGTTTAGCTGAATATTCTTGGTAACCATTTCAAACTTTATTGCTTTAGATACGAGGCGGAGCCTCTGGGAACAGTGTGTTACAAGGCTGGAGCCTTGTAACAAGCTTGAGTTTTTTTATATTTATTCTGAAAATAGTTTGAACTTACAATAAAATTGTTTCTCCAACTCGCCTTTAATCAATGACAGATCCATTTCTTTTTGTAGAACCCTATCAGTAATTTTATTCTTCCCGGCCCATTTATTAAACCATTTAGTTTTAATCTTCAACATATTTTTAATGTAACGCAATGCGATATATATTGCAATGTGTATTTTATTGGCTCCCACAAATAACGCCGCCACGCATGACGTAAAAGTTAAAAACAACCCAATAAATCTACAAAATACGTATTTTTGCGAAATATCAAAAATAATTTCCGTCCGAAACCGCCAAAAATCACTACTTAGAAACCCTACTTGGCGAGCTCTGTATCATAAAGTTATAACTAGAGTTACAACTTTAACAAATTCTGAACCCCTTACACTGCTACCCTGATTTGTAGGGGCACACCCCTACAAGGCATAGGGTTTTCCCTGATTGACAAATTTTTGCTAATTCGGTAAAAATATTCCAGTTGCGCTTTCCGCGCATTGCTATTTAATTTTTTAAATTTAAACAGAGAAAGGAGATGTTTAAGCGCGTCTAAAATGTAGTTAGGGCATGAAGCGGAAAGACACAATGGTGTTAGGAATATTTTTGGCAAAATTTTTTAGTAAATGAGAGGGGAAACAATATGAGATTAAGTATAAAAAATCTATTTTTTGCGGGGGCAATCGGATTTGCGGCGCTATTTTCAACCATTTGCGGCGTAGTTTCAGCGGAAGAGGAGAAGAATTACACAATTGCAACCGGCAGCGACCCATTGCAAGCATATGACCACTTAAATTACGGGATTACTATTTTACAACCAGATTTAGAAAAACAACAGCATGGAAACATTAACATTGAAGGAATTGGGCTATTTGGAAATGGAGTTGGCATCGGAACCGAAAATCCCGCCGGCATTTTGCATGTAGTTGGAACAACAACAATATTCTCAGGCTCGGTTGGCATAGGCACTGAAACACCGGCAACAGAACTGCATGTTATTGGTACGGTTACGGCAAGCGGCAATATGGATGTTTTACAAGGCACAATTACCGCGGATTCATTTGTAGGCGACGGTTCCGGATTGACGGGGGTGAGCATCGAAGGTTCAGGGGACGGTCATTCGCTTGATGCGGCGGATGGATCGCCGGAAGACGTTGTGTTTGTTCGTGACGACGGCAACGTTGGGATTGGCACGAATACGCCTTCAACAGACCTGCATGTGATCGGGAATGTGAACGTTTCAGGCACGGTTACCTCTAACAGTTTTATCAGCGACGGTTCTGGTGGTTTAAACCTAGCTGCCGGAGCAGCCGGCGGCGACATGAAATTTTTTGCGAATGGTCTTCTTGCAGGCCATGAACGTATGCGTATCAAATCTTCCGGCAACGTCGGCATCGGCACGACGGATCCAAAAAAGAAATTGGAGGTAAATGGGGGCGATCTATACTTGAACGATACCAACGGCAAATTAATAATGAAGAGCCCAGACGGCTCGTGTAGCCTTTGCGCGCCGGATAACAATGATGAATGGGGTTGCACAGGTATTCCTTGTCCATAACCGGGCTTCGCGTAAAACGCCGGCAATGTCTCTGTGGAAGTGGAAACATATATGGCTGGAGTAGTCTATAAGGCTGCTTCAGCTATAACCGGCAAGTGTAAAGTTGTTTTTGCGCAAATCTCAAGTCTAACCTTCAATTTCTTTTTTCAATAACCTGAATGCGCATTTAAGTGTGTTAAAGAACCCATCATCTTCCCTAAAATGATCGTCTGTGAGGTTGCCATTTTCAAACCGGCTTAGCAGATTTATGTATTGAAGACATTCTTCTTATTTATCTGGTTACTTTATCTGGTTACCAAGCCCCTCAGACTGGGTCAAATGGGCTATTTTTCCAATTTCAGACCAACATACAGTATGGCCATGCTGTTAAACCGCAACATATAGTATGGCAAATGAGCTGATTTTCCCATCTGACCCAGTCTGCCCTGCTTGGTAGCCGGCAATTCGAGAAGCCCCAGTTTCGTGTATAAAGGTCGCTATGTTACATCTTGAACGCGAAGCTGGGGTTTCTCAAATTTGTTCGCTTTCAAACTGTGGTTTTGGAGCGAGGCGTTTCCTGACTTTTCCGGTTCATCCGGGTTAGGTATATGCTGTCTTCTTTTCCAGAAAAATACATGCCCGTATACCGCAAACGTTTAAAACAAACCCATAAATCATTAAAAATACGTATTTTTGCGAAATATCAAAAATAATTTCCGTCCGAAATCGCTAATAACGACTACTTAGAAACCCTACTTGGCGAACTCTATATCATATAGCTATAACTAGAGTTACAACTTTGGCAAGTTCTGCCCCCCTTACACGGCTACCCTAATTTGTAGGGGCACGCCCCTACAAGGCATAGGGTTTTCCCTGATTGACAAATTTTTGTGAATTCGCTAACAATATCCCGGTTACGCTTTCCGCGCATTGCTATTTAATTTTTTAAATTTAAACAGATAAAGGAGAAGTTTAAGCGCGTCTAAAATGTAGTTAGAGCATGAAGCGGAAAGACACAGGTCTTAGGAATATTTTTGTCAAAATCTTTTAGTAAATGAGAGGGGAAAAACAATATGAGATTAAGTATAAAAAATCTATTTTTTGCGGGGGCAATCGGGTTTGCGGCGCTATTTTCAACTATTTCCGGCGTAGTTTCAGCGGAAGAGGAGAAGAATTACACAATTGCAACCGGCAACGACCCATTGCAAACGCTTGACCACGCAAATTATGGCCTGCCGATTCTTCAACCGTCTACGCCGGGCACGAAACAACATGGAAATATCAATATTGAAGGGACAGGATTGTTTGGAGACGGAGTAGGCATCGGAACTGAAAATCCAGCCGGTATATTGCATGTAGTTGGAACTACCACAATATTTTCAGGCTCGGTAGGGATAGGCACTGAAACGCCGGTAACAGAGCTGGAAGTATTAGGCACAGTTACAGCAACCGCGTTTGTAGGCGATGGTTCCGGATTGACCGGTATTGACTCAGGCGGGGGAAATAAAAAAATATGGTTGCCTATACAATCATCGGGTAGTGATAATGGGCCTATTGAAATGCATTATACGCCTGGTATTAAGCTTGCAGATGCAACTACGCATAAAGTTGGTAGCGTCTGGATAACACCGGATGATTTCACTTCTTTAGTTTCTGTTAAAGTTGTTGTTATGGGCAATTTGCCAGGTAATATGTACGCGGAATTCCATGGTACAGCCGGCGCCGATGGAGAAGCTCCCAGCGCTGAACTGGATAGTATAGCATATACAACATATACATTAGGGACTACTGTTCTCGAAATGTTAACCGTAACTGAAATGGCGGATGGGCTAACATTTGATTCCGGCGATCTTATAACTTTTAGAATCAGGAGAGATGCAACTCATGCGGATGATACGGTTAGTAGTTATGTAACCGTTTTTGGTTTTATAGTTACGTATAACTGAAAACAAATAGTGAAATAAACAGTGATAGGCTCTAATTAAAGCAAGTACCACAGGGAAAAATTACGCACAGGCATGATATGGACACTTCAGGATTTTTACCGTTGGTTCAGAAGTATGCGAATTAATTCTTCCGGCAACGCCTGCATTGTGTTACGGCCCCAAAAAGAAACTAGATGTAAATGGGGCGATCTGTAAGTGAACCGAACCAGCGGCAAATTGATCATGATGAGTCCTGACGGCTCGTGTAGTTCGTGCGGGCCTACCGATGGTGATGTGTGTGTGGGCTGCGATCCCGTGACCTGTCCGTAATGGTGTTTCGTACAAAGCGCGTGCAATTCATGTGTCGCTGGACTAATCCTCATGACAAGTTAGATGTAAACGGAACGGTTTTTCAACGTGAAGAATTGTTGCGCTTAGACTATGTATTTGATTCCATATTATAATCAGGAATCAATGGGGCGCATTCAAAGTTTATGTGTAATGGAAGACATATGTAGCTGGAGCAGTCTACAAGATTGCTCCAGCTATAACCGGCAAGTGTAAAGTTGTTTTTGCGCAAATCTCAAGCCTATTCTTCAATCTCTTCTTTTAATAACCCTGAATGCGCATTTAAGTGTGTTAAAAACCCCATCATCTCCCCTAATATCTCTTCAGCCTGATCGTCTGTGAGGTTGTCATTTTCAAACCGGCTTAACAGGTTTATGTATTGCAAACATTCGTCCTTTAACTCATTAAACAATACAAGGTCGATTTTGTTTTTAGCAACTATCATTTTTTAATTACCCCTTTCCAATCTTTTTTCAGATTAAAGGCTCGGAAATAAATAACTTGGGATTTTTTACCAGCATCTTCAGACCGACTTCGCCCAATCTTCAATCCTCGAATCCTCAACGCAGCTAAGGATCCGCATCCGGTTCGACTCAATCAGATTGAACAAATTCAACCTAAATCTACAGGCAAAAAAGACCAAGTTATTTATTTTAGAGCCCTTAATAATTTCATTTCTAAAAGTTCTTATCTCTGCTTCCCAATGTCTAATTTTGCCGTTATCCGGATTGGATTTATTTTTTTCCAGAGCAATATTTTCAAGATGTTTTGCAATGCTTTTCATATGGCTTTCAATCTGTTTTCTATATCTTTTTTTGTTAGTCATTATTTTAAAACTAAAATCAGATCATAGATTTACATATTCTTAGATTAAGGCCGTTTTTCATAGAGCTATAACGTTAAAAATTATATTAACCTAACCCGGATAAACCGGAAAATGAGAGAATCAAAAGCGAAAACAAGATCAATGAAAAAAGTTAAAAGCTGGGGCAGTCTTGCAGACAGCTTCTAAATGTTTGCGCAGGCCCTTAGGCGCTTACAACGCCAAAACGGCCAACATGTTGTCGCTAATTTCGTAAGTTGTTGAATTACCACATGTTACAACCCGCTGAAAGCGGCTTTTTTGCTAAGCTTGTCTTAGAAAAAATTTAGATACTAACAGTTTCAATTGCCCACAATTTTAAACCAATCTGCGAGCTCCTCCTCCCCCGAATAGCTATTTTGTTTTCTGATGAACCATATTAAAACATTATTTTTCCTCTAAACAGCCGCCTAAAAAATACCTCCCCGATACCGCAAACGTTTAAAACAAACCCATAAATCATTAAAAATACGTATTTTTGCGAAATATCAAAAATAATTTCCGTCCGAAATTGCTAAAAGTCACTACTTAGAAGCCCTACTTGGCGAGCTCTGTATCATAAAGTTATAACTAGAGTTACAACTTTAACAAATCCTGAACCCCTTACACGGCTACCCTGATTTGTAGGGGCACACCCCTACAAGGCGTAGGGTTTCCCTTGATTGATAAATTTTTGCTAATTCGGTAAAAATATCCAGGTTATGTATTCCGTTCATTGCTGTTAATTTTTTTTATTTAAATCGGAAAGGAGGTTTTTAAAGTATTAGGGTCTGAACGGCAAGTCGAACGCGTTCTAAAAATATTTTTGCCAATATTTTAGTAAATAGGAGAGGAAACAATATGAGATTAAGTATAAAAAACGCGTTTTTTGCTGGTGCAATCGGGTTTGCGGCCCTGTTTTCAACTATTAGCGGCATAGTTTCAGCGGAGGATGAGAAGAATTACACAATTGCAACCGGCAGCGACCCATTGCAAACGCTTGACCACAATTATGGTCTTCCGATTCTTCAACCGTCTACCCCGGGCAATCAACAGCATGGAAACATTAATATTCAGGGAACAGGGCTGTTTGCAACCGGCCTTGGAGTTGGAACAGAAACGCCGGCCGGCATATTGCACGTAGTTGGAGCAACCTCAATATTTTCAGGCTCGGTTGGCATAGGCACTGAAACACCGGCAACAGAGCTGCATGTTTTCGGAACGGTTACGGCAACCGGTATAGACGTTTTACAAGGAACGATCACCGCAAACAGTTTTGTCGGCGACGGTTCCGGATTAACGGGGGTCAGTGGCGAGGGTGCGGGTGACGGTCATTCGCTTGATGCGGCTGACGGCTCCCCAGTTGATGTTGTGTTTGTAGATAACTCAGGCAACGTCGGTATTGGGACGACGACGCCAAGTAGTAATAATGAGTTGCATATATATGATGCTTTATCACCTACCTTGCAACTCACTAGTGATTCTTCAGGTTCAGGTAATACCGACGGATTTCAGATTACTTATGATGGAGGAGCAGAATTACTTAATCGTGAAAATACGGATATGAGATTTTTTACAGCTAGCCTTACTCGGATGATTATCAAGAATACCGGCAACGTCGGCATCGGGATAGCGTCTCCACAGGGAGCTTTAGACGTGAATTCTACGACTGGAGCTTTTATTGTGCCTCGAATGACAACTACTGATAGAACCGCGTTAACGGCAGTCAATGGAATGATTGTTTATGATTCCACATTGAACGCTTTCTATTTTTATGAAAACGGATCGTGGGGAACAAAATAGTATTATGGCATACCAGCAACGTGCCAAACTGCAATCAATATCACTATATGTAACCTGCAACATTTGCTTTTATGTGCTGTTATCCCCGCTGGGTTAGTTTTGTAGATTGCTCCGCCGGGTTTTTTGACGCAAGAAATGCATATTAATTAAGTAGACACAAATGGATTTTAACTTTGTGGCGCAATATACAATGTTGCGCCACAAAGTTTTACCTTTCAATTTTTCTTCGATTAAAGTCATTTTTAATAGCGCCGTAACGCTAAAAATTATATCATACCTAATTAAACCTTCCACATTTTTAACCCTCTGATTATTTTAAATGGACAACATAAACGATTTTGATTTTGACTTTGCTGGAGCAGTCTTGTAGGCTGCCTTCACATGTTTAAGTCAAAGCATTAGATCGCGCGCAAAACTCACCATTATTAATAACGCCAATGGTTCTAAGAAACATATTGAACAATCTACAAGATTGCTCCAGCCTGCGGAAGGTTTGCGTGGTTATTATTTTTCCAACTCTGCAAGATATTGCCGAATTTCTTCAGCAGTGAACCCTTTGAGTAGCTCATTTTTAGGAATTCCTTTAAGCCTTTCATCTGTGGGAATTCCTTTAAGCCTGTCATCCGAAGAAAGAACGTCTAAATGTTCTTTAACGAAATCTTTTTGAAAATCTTTCATTGTATATGTCATATCTAAACCCTCCGACTGATAGTTGGCAAAAAGTTGGTTGAGTAAAGTACTTATTTCATTAGTATGCCCATGATATTGACGGGTTGCAAATTCTATTTCATCTGGAAGACCGCTAAACAGATGCCAAATGGCATTATGTTCTGAATGCGGAATATTACTTAAAACAATCAGGCGAATATTATCACTTCCACGCTCAATATCGTAAACACCATCCTTTATAGGCTTTAATTCCACTTGCGATGAAAGCTTTTGTGGAAAACGTGTAGTTATGGCGTAAAGTTGAGAATTTTTTTCCCCTAACAAGTCATTAAAAGAAGGGCTTATCTGCTTGCGATAATTTACGTAATGCCCTGTAAGCTCTTTCAATGCCCAGTCATCAAACGGCTCTGCCAATGATTTATAACTCAAGAGATTATACTTCTTTAAATTATCTAACCCATCGGGTAGCAATACATTCGTCTTTTTTTCACCTATCCTCACTATTATAACGTCTAATAGTTGCCTTTTTATGGAAAGGTCTTTTTCCAGTTCAACAACCCATTCGGAATCTGTAAAAAAATCTGTCAGAGCCAGCCCAAACAAACGATGCCAATTGATCATTCTTTTATCCGTAGAAAAAACAAAGTTTTTATAAACAAATTATAACAATTCATTAAAAACGTAACAAGTCAGAAATAATGCGCATTTAATATTAAACAATTTGAGGCAATAGCCCCTTTTTTACTTTTGTTCTGTTTGCCGGTGTTAGGTAAAATAGCCAAAAATTTCGGTATATTCTGTTTGCATTTTAATAATTTAATGAAGAATATGAATATGGTTATTAATAATCTGGATTCCGCGCGGAGCCTCTAGGAACAGCTTGTTACAAGGCAGGAGCCTTGTAACAAGCTAGCGCTTTCTGAAAACAGTTTGAACTTATTATTTAAAAACAATTAGGTTTTTCATTTTTTTCTGCGTTTTATCAGCTCTATCAACATCCGCATCATCCACCGCGCCGTCAGATCAGAATATTTTCTTCTACAATCTGGAAGTTAACATTAATAATTTTGCGTCTCTCAATATATATGAGTGCTTAATTTGCCTGATTTCGGCCACTACTTCACTAATAACTTGAAATGTGCCGCTTGATTATATAAAGTCATATTCTAAATAATTAAACTTGGCATATCCTTAACCCCAAAATTCTTTTAAATGGACAACATAAACGATTTTGATTTTGATGTTCCGCCGGAGCTTGTCGCGCAGGAGCCTTTAGCGCGCAGGGACGCATCGCGTTTGCTGGTTTTTAACCGCGCTTCGGGCGCAATTGAGCATAAACAGTTTTGCGATATTGTTGACTGTCTAAATACAGGTGATTTGCTTGTGTTTAACGATACAAAGGTGTTTCCCGCTCGAATATTTGGGCTTAAGAAGACCGGCGGCGTTGTTGAGATTCTGCTTTTAAGGGAGAAATCGCCTTTTTTGTGGACGGCATTATTAAAATCAGGGGGCAAAACAAAGCCAGGCGATGTTGTAACGTTCGCCGACGGCCAAATGCGCGGTGAAATTGCCGGCGAGCCAAAACAGGGGCAATGCGATATCATGTTTAAAACCGGGGCCGGCGAATTCAGCTCAAAACAGGAATTTATGGATATGCTCGCAAAATTCGGCAAACCACCGTTGCCGCCTTATATTAAACGCGACAAATTAAATGATGAACATGTTGCCGAGGATATTGAACGGTACCAGACCGTATTTGCAAAGAAGACTGGAGCTATTGCGGCTCCAACCGCGGGATTGCATTTTACCGGCGACATTATAGATAAAATAAGGCGCAAAGGGGTGGAAGTTGTTTTTGTGACTCTTCATGTGGGAATAGGGACGTTTAAACCTATAAAGGCCATTGATTATAGAGAGCATGTTATGGAGACTGAATATTACGAAATCCCTGAAAACACGGCGCAGGCGATTAATCGCGCCAAATCAGAGGGGAGGCGGGTCGTGCCCGTGGGCTCAACTTCGTGCAGAGTATTGGAAACAATAGGGAATGATGGAAGCGCTAAACCCTCGTCAGGGTGGACGGGCTTGTTTGTCTACCCTCCATACAAGTTTAAAGTGGCGGACGCGCTAATAACAAATTTTCACCAGCCGAAAAGCACCCTGCTTCTTTTAGTGTCCGCTTTTGCCGGAACGGAGAACATTAGAAGGGTTTACAACGAGGCTAAACAGCGTAAATACAGGTTTTTCAGTTATGGCGACAGCATGATGATTGTCTAGCCGCGCGTTGTTTTTTTTATCGTCTGCAATTATTAGGAAAACATCTTGAAATTTAGTTATAAACCAGTTAAAATTGCACAAATTTAACGGTATTAAAAGGCTTTGAAGAGGAAATATAGCAAAAACCGCAGTGGTTTTACGCTGCTTGAGGTAATAATAGTTCTTGTGATAATGGGAATTGTCACCGCTGTTGGTGTTCCAAAACTTTTCACAGGGATAGACAGCGCAAAATCAAGAAGCGTTCTGTCGGAAACTGTCGTGTTTTTACGAAAAGCAAGAATGGACGCTTTGGCGAACAGCGCGACAGTAAAAGTTACCGTTAATTTTGAAAGCAGAACGTTTTCATCATCCAGCGGCGATGAATTTGAAATACCTGAGGAATTAGGGATTTCGTTGAGATCCGAAAAAGATTATTTGTTTGCAGAGGCGGAAGAGTCGGCTTTTACTTTTTTTCCAAACGGCATGGCCTCTGCCGGCAAGATAATAGTGTCAAGGGGCGATGCAAGCTATGCTATTATATTTTTAGACCCGCTATCCGGGCTTGCTAATTACACTATGAATTTTGAAGATTAGTATTTTGGGATGTTGATTAAGGCTGTCCGGTAGGGCAAGATTTGCCGATACAGGCCAATTATTACATTATTTGTATGAAATCCATTTTTTGAGGAAGGGATTGTCATGAGGAGATTTAAGAAGTTTTTAAGGCGGCGTAATCAAGGCTTTACATTGCTTGAACTTTTAATTGTTTTAATCATTATTGGTTTATTAGCCGCTCTTGTGGGGCCTAAATTAATTAACAGGGTTGGCGAATCAAAACAGAAAACAGCAAAAGTGCAACTTGAGATGCTTAGCACGGCCCTCGACACATTGAGGCTTGACACCGGCAGGTACCCTGGTGAAGATCTTGGCCTGAAAGGCCTGATTGAAGCCGGCGATCAAAAGAACTGGAAAGGCCCATATTTAAGGAAAAAATTTGTCCCGAAAGACCCATGGGGAAACGATTATGTTTTCAAGGTTAACGAAGAGTCTAAAGAGATAGAAATCATCTGTTACGGTTTTGACGGGGCAGAAGGCGGCACCGGGGACGATGCCGATATCTCCAACATGGATTAACAGCGCAATATGGCGGCGGCAAATGAATAAATTGCCGCCGCTTTCAGTATAAAGAGACATGTTTTACGCGTTTACACGCAAACCGGTTTTAATTTTTATTAAAGTTAAATTAAAATACGCAAACCGTAGCGTATTTTAATGGGCAGACCGAAATTCAATCCTTTTTTTGCCCATTAATCAATGCATTTATTAACCGCCACGCTATATTGATCATCTCTCTTTTAAGCGCGGCAGGCTCCGTTCCGCGTAACGTAATTAGATATTGGCTCAAGTAAAATTGTTGGAAAAACCTCGTAAAATTGTTATAGGAACTACTAATCCACGAAAGCGGGATGAGATCTTAAAGATGATTCCCGGCTTGCCTGCGCGTATTCTTACCTTAAATGATTTTGAGCAAGCCCCTGATGTTGAGGAAGACGGCGAAACATTTAAAGATAATTCTATAAAAAAAGCAATGGAGCTGGCCAAATGGAGCGGTTTGCCTGTGATGACCGACGACTCCGGCATTGAAGTCAAAGCTCTTGACAACAGGCCCGGCGTGTATTCCGCGCGTTACGCCGGCAAAGGCGCCACTGATGAGATGAGGATGAATAAACTGCTTGCCGAAATGAAGGAAATTGGGGCTAATGACAGGTCGGCCAGATTTAAATGCGCAATTGCGTTTGCTTATCCCGGGAAATTGATTTTTGTGGTTGAGGGAAAACGCAACGGCGTAATTGCCGACAAACCTTCCGGCAGTAACGGGTTTGGATACGACCCACTGTTTTACGATACTGAGTTCGGCAAAACTTTTGCTGAAATGGAGCCTGAACAAAAGAACATGATTAGCCACCGCTCAATGGCGTTGTCTCTTTTTGCGCGGAAATTTAAGGAGATTTTTGGGGATTAATGGGGGCTAAGGGCTCAAATTATTTATTTCCGAGCCCTTAACAAGACATCTTTATGGCTGAAGAACTTTTCTTAGGTATTGATATTGGCGGAACCGACACAAAGATCGGCATTGTAAACGGCGCCGGCTCTATATTAGAAAAAAGAAGCATAAAAACAGAATCAAAAGACGGCCCGGGGCAATTGGCCGACCGCGTATATATCGAATGCCAAACATTGGCAAACTGTATGAAGTCGTCTCTTAATGATATTAAAGCCGCCGGCATAGGCGCGCCGGGAGTCATTGATGTAAAAAACGGGGTTGTTATATTTTCACCTAACTTGCAGGAGTGGAAAAACGCCCCTGTCGCAGAAATGTTTAACAAAAGGCTAAACATGATATGCGCGCTTGAGAATGACGCAAATGTGGCTGCGTGGGGCGAAAAATGGGCGGGAGCCGGCAAATCAATTGCGGCTAAATCAATGGTGATGATTACATTGGGCACGGGAATTGGCGGCGGTGTGATTATAAATGACGATATCTGGCATGGCCGCGATAACGTTGCCGGTGAAATCGGTCATATGATAATTGAGGTAAATGGGGTTAAGTGCGGTTGCGGCGGCTTTGGTTGCGTAGAAGCATACGCTTCGGCCACGGCTGTGGCGCGAAGGTTTAAAGAGGCCGCAAATGACGGCATGGACATAACCGCCGAGGATGTTTATAATAAAGCGGCAAAAGGAGATGAACTCGCCGCAAAAATTATGAGAGATACAGGGGCGTATTTAGGCGTTGCAATAGTGAACATAATGCACATCCTGAATCCTGATGTTATAACGATAGGCGGCGGCATGTCTGCCGCAAGAACATTTTTAGAACCGTCAATTCTGACGGAAATCAATAAAAGAGCTTACAAAGTTGCCGGAGAACGCACAAAAGTTGTGTTTGCCGAACTTGGAAATGACTCGGGAATTATAGGAGCAGCCGGATGGGCACGGAACATATTAGAAACTTCTGCATAATAGCGCATATTGATCACGGCAAATCAACGCTTGCCGACCGTTTAATGGAAAAAGCCAAAGCAATTACCCCTCGTGAATTTCGGGAACAGCTTTTGGATGACATGGACATTGAGCGCGAACGCGGGATCACTATAAAAGCAAGCGCTGTTTCATTATATTATAAGCTGGACGGCAAAGAGTATAACCTAAACCTTATCGACACGCCGGGACACGTTGATTTCAGTTATGAAGTGGCGCGAAGCCTGGGCGCCTGCGAAGGGGCAATACTGCTTGTGGACGCATCTCAGGGTATTGAAGCGCAAACAGTGGCCAATATGCTTCTCGCTGTTGAGCACAATTTGACAATAGTGCCCGTGTTGAGCAAAATTGATCTGATTCATTCAAGGCCCGAGGATGTTAAACGCGAGCTTGAGACAAGTCTCTGTATTGATCCTGATGAGGTTATCGCTATAAGCTCAAAGACGGGCGAGGGGACCGATGAACTGTTTAGAGCTATTATAGATAAAGTGCCGCCCCCAAAAATTGATAGCAATGATAAATTAAAAGCCCTGGTTTTTGATTCGGTTTATGACTCTTTTCGCGGCGTAATAATCTATTTGCGAGTGTTTGACGGCGAAATAAAAAAGGGCGACACTATCTTTATGATGAAAAAGCGATGTTCTTACGAAGCCCAGGAAGTAGGCGTGTTTGCGCCGAAAATGAAAGCTAAGGACAAACTTGGAACCGGCGAGGTTGGCTATTGCATCGCAAACATAAAATCAATTCATGATGTTGACATAGGAGACACCGTGACGCTGGCCGAAAATCAGGCCGATAGTCCTCTTGAAGGGTACGAGCAACCGGCCCCAATGGTTTTTTGCGGTCTCTTCCCTTCCGACAACACCGAGTTTCATCCGTTGCGAGTCGCCCTTGATAAATTACAGTTAAACGACGCATCGTTTACATTTGAGCCTGAAACTTCCCAGGCACTTGGTTTTGGATTCAGGTGCGGTTTTCTTGGATTGCTTCATATGGAGATAACTCAGGAGAGGCTTGAGCGCGAAAGCAAAATAAGCCTGGTGCAAACAGTGCCGAGTGTAACATACGAGATTTTAACCACAAAGAATAACGTAATAAAGATAAGCAATCCGGAAAAACTACCGCCCGTAACCTCAATTAAGGAGTTTCGCGAACCAATCGTTAAAGCAAAGATTATTGTGCCCAGCGAATTTATAGGCGCCATAATGCAGTTGTCGGAAGAGGAGCGCGGCACCTATATCGGCACTGAATATCTGAGCGATAAACGCGCTATTCTTACTTACAATCTGCCGTTGGCCGAGATCATATTTGATTTTCATGATAAATTAAAATCGTCAACTAAAGGTTACGGCACCCTTGATTATGAACTTGTGGGTTTTGAACAGTCTGATCTTGTAAAGCTCGACACCCTTGTAGGCGGCAAACGCGTTGACGCGTTGTCAAGCATTGTGCATAGAAAAGAGGCTGAATATAGAGGCCGGAAAATTGTTAAAAAGCTTAAACAGAAGATTGACAGGCATCTGTTTGAGATACCGATTCAGGCGGCTATCGGCAGCAAGGTTATATCGCGCGAAACAATTAGGCCTATCTCTAAAAACGTAACGGCTAAATGCTATGGCGGAGATGTCACAAGAAAACGAAAACTTTTGGAAAAACAGAAGGAAGGCAAAAAAAGAATGAAAACCGTCGGCCAGGTGCAGATACCGCAAGAGGCCTTTCTCTCAATCCTTGGAGAAAGTGAGTGACAATAGATTTTTTGCTTTCTATTTTAGTGAAGATTTGTAAAAATTAGCGCTTAAAACGCTTTTATCTTTTTAATTGCCCGGCTTGTCCGGATTAGGAGACGAAAATGGGACTTTGCTTTAAAAACAGGTTTTTTGGCAAAATAATCATTATCTCTGTTGCCGTAATTCTTGCAAACTTATGCGGCGGCAACCTAAGAGCTGAAAAAGTCAACTCTATCGTAGCTATCGTTAACGACCAGATTATAACAAATTTTGACGTGTTGCGGCGCACCGCCATTGCCATACAAGAGGCTGAAGGCAAATATGACAGCGCGGAGCTTGAGCAAAAAAAGGTACTGTTCTACGACGAAGCCCTTAACGAGCTTATCAACAGGGAAGTGCTTGTTCAGACGGCCCAGACAGCTATATTGGCCGACGAGCTTGATATGGAAGAGATTGAGAAGGACCTGGACGCATTCATTAAAGGCGCCGCTAATGAGGTTGGCTCGTTGTCGAAATTTTACGAAATTGTTTCCGAGCAGGGCATTGATCCGCTGGAGAAGAAGAGAGAGTTGCGCGACGATATAATGGTCGAAAAGATTTTGCGTAAAAATGTGTACTCAAAAGTCAAAGTAAGGCCTAAAGATAAAAAGGATTATTACAAAGCGCATTTGGACGAATATTACAAGGAGGGACAAGTAAGCTTCAGGCAAATTTTGTTAAATTTTTCGGAATTCAACAGTAAATCCGAGGCTCGCGTTTTTGCAGACGACTTATTGCGCAAGCTTGTTTCAAATAGAGATGCTGATTTCGCCGATATGGCAAAAAAGTATTCTCACGGAGCCCACGCCTCAAACGGCGGATTATGGGAAGGCGAAGAAGTAAAGGATTTTATGAAGGACATTCGCGAAATCGCTTATAAACTAAGAGAGAAACAGATTACCGGCATAATAGAGTCCTCAATAGGGTTTCACATACTGAAATGCGAAGAGAACAAAGGCGGCTCGTACGCTGAACTCAAAGATGTGCAGGATGATATACGCCAAAAGATCTTCCGTGAAAAGTTCGGCAAACTAAAGAAAGAGTACATAGAAGAGTTAAAGAAAAAGTTTTTTATACAACGAATGTAAACACCTTTATTTAAAACCATACCCTCAATCCAAATCAATATCCTAAATATTTTCTGTAGCGTAGGCGCGTCCCATAGAACTATTACCCGCGTCAGTTAGGCAGTTGCAGACGCCAACCACACGCGATGGTATGGGCTGACTTTAGTCGCCCTTTTAATATTCATTTAAAGACAATGACGATTGAGGGATATAATATTGAATCTGCGTGTAAGTTGTCAGCTGTAACACATTTGTCCGAAATTAGTCAATGAATAAAAGGCTAAAGCCTTAACTCCAACAGCGGGATTTGTTGGAATTTACCCTTTAGGGTTTTATTTCATAGCATTTGAATATAAACATACGCGAATATAAATGAACACCGAGGCGCGTCCCCGCGCCGTGTAATTTGACGGAGATATTCACATTTTCTCCGTTCCCACAAACAATAGATTTGTATAAAATACAAATTCCGTGGTAATTATTACAAACAATGACCTGTATCTTATATGCCGGTATAAATAAATCCAACCTTCCTTGCCCGTTACCTAACCATAAACATGATTTACCATCGATTTGTTTTAAAGATTGAAATTGGCGCCGGTTTTGCTAAAATCAATACTAATAAATTTTATTGGAATTGTAATTAATTCTTTAAATTATAAAAAAGGAGATGATTATGTTGCAAAAAGGAAAATGGTTACTGTTTGCGTTTGTTATTTTTACAGGCATGATTTCTGTTAACCAGGCGTTTGCAAAAGACTTTATTTTAAGCAAACATTCCACCTTTTCGTCGTTTGACACCAGTGGTTACACTTCAAGCGGGCAGTTGTATGTCAAATTGTTCAAAGACGATGTTAATAACTCCAACGTTAAGAAAGCCGAGGTTCAGGTTGCAAAAGAAAGCGGTCAACCTGTGATAAGCGAATTAAAATGGGAAGCGGATTTGTCCGCTTTTACAGGCTCGGTTAAACTGAGCGATTTTAAGAATGGCGATAAATTAAATGTTGCACTTACATTAGAAGGCCCAAACAGAAGAAAAAGCGTTAAAGAAACAGTCTCTATCGAGATGGGCGAAGATGTGCCCGTGGCCGACGCAGGGCCTGACATGCTTAACAAAGGTTTTGGAAACACTGTTACCCTTGACGGCGGACAAAGCAGCGGAACGAAATTAACATACAAATGGAGCATAAGCCAGGCTAACGACAGATCAGTTGTTAAGCTAAAGGACAACGGCGACGGCACGGCAAGTTTCAAATTGCCTAAATTTGGCGATGTAGCCACTGCCGAGCCTTATCAACCTGTGTATGACAAAGCCAAACCACTCGCAATGACATACGATATGATCGGCTCTTATGAAGTCAAATTAACAGTCACCGACGACAACGGCAAATCAAGCTCTGATTATGTGGAGATAACAGCCACAAGCAGGACATCCGGGCTTAAAAACGTGCCTTTCGGCAAACCCGTGTTTGTTGTCGCGCCCGAAGCTGAAACATACAACTGGGTTTTCGGCTCTAAACCCGCAGGCTCAAACGCAAAGATAAATAATGACAAGTCGCGCGTGGCTGATTTTACGCCTGACTTAAAGGGCGAGTACGTTATTAATGAGGTTGAGTCGGACAGCTCCATAAAGTTTAACTCCGGCGAATTTGTGGGCGTGGGCGGGATCGCGAAAAAACGGTCTAAAATGCCTGAATGCTCTGCTTGCCATAAAATTATACATAAATCATGGTTGGGCACTCATCACAGTTTTGCCTTGGAGAATAAATACAACGGCGTGTTAACTGACGGCAAAACCCCGTTTCCATTCTTTCGCGAGTTTTGCGTAAAGTGTCACACAACAGGTTTTGACAGGGCCGCCACAACCGTAAACAACGGCTTTGACGACAAAGCGGCAAAAGAGGGATGGACGTTTCCCTTGCCCGACAAAGACGGCAATGTAAACCCGCAAAATTTTGACAACCTTTTAAAAGAGTTTCCTGAAACCGCGTCATTGTCGCAAGTGCAGTGCGAAATGTGCCATGGCCCCGGCGATAAACCTCATGTTTTTACAAACGACACAATAGACAAAACCCTGCATCCAACAGTCTGCGGGCAATGCCACGCCTATTCGCCGTCTCATAACCGCTACATTGAATGGCAGAGCTCGGCTCACGCCAGAAGCGTAAGAATGGGCTCAAGATTTTTTTCAGGCGTGCCCGCCGGAGTTAACCCTGAAAATCCGGCAAACGGCTGCGGTGTGCATTGCCATACGGTTGAAGGTTTCCTGCGATTCAGGACTTCCGATAGAGAGCCGAATCCTGATATGTATGCCGGCAGGAGGAATGACGCCGCCCCTGTAAGTTGCATATTATGCCATTCCCCTATGAGCAATTTTGACAACCGCGATGACGCCGGCAACACAATTGAAGACGGCCGCAAACAGTTGCGTTTTTACGGCAAGACCACAATTCCCAAATGGAACGATGATGAAACAGAGGTTGTAAATGTCGAGGTTGACGCCGGCCCGGCTGCTATCTGCACAAAATGCCATTTGCATAACATGTATTTAAAAGACTATTCCGGCGAGGCCAAGCCCGAGCCGGCTCCGTTTAAAGTTGGCGAAGGAGCCCCAAGCCATCATCAGGCGCAAATGTACTTCGGCATAGGAGGCTCCGAGTATGATCCCGATGAATTTGGCCAAGGCGCGTATCCCGCTCCTACCCATGTTACCGCGTTTCGCAAGACATTTGACAAACCGAAATATTGCGTCCACTGCCACATGATGCGTTATCGGTCAAACGAAGAGCAATCCGGCAAACTGGGCAGCCACACATGGTCAATGGAATACAAATCTGTGGATGAAGAGACTGGAGTTGAAACCGTGCTTCAAAACGGCAAACCATGTTTAGATTGCCATGAGGACGCCATGGATGAGAATGCCCCAGGCGGCTATAGCTTCGCGTTTGCATACAACGGCGAAATCTTCCTTGAATCTCTTCTTAACCAGTTAAAGAATCTTTTGCCTCAAGACTCAAGAGGCCGTGTTGTCTGGAACCCTAAAGGAGACGATCTCGGCACCCCGGATGACACATCCGACGACGTGCCGCCGCTATCGCCTTTGCAAGTCAAGGCCGCGTACAACTACTATTTTGTTGAAAACGATGGGAGCCACGGCCACCACAATATGGACTACGCCGCGCGCCTGATAAGCGACGCGATAAGATCTCTGGGCGAAACGCCGGTGGTGAAGTAGATTCGAAATTTTAGATGTTAAATTCCGGATGTTGGCAATCATACCCCGTGAGGTAGGACTGATTGCGGCTGGTAATCACTACTGTGAGGGTATGGTAGGCTTTAGCCTTCCATCAATTGCAAGAATGACTGACGGCTGCTGCGCACACTTGCCGGTTGCGTAACTATTGGCGGCGCTTGGTGTTTGTTTGATTTTAATACGCCTTTAACCTGCGCTTTCCGTCTGAAAGATCTTTTTGTTTTTCTTAGTGTCTTTGGGGTTTTGTGGCCTAAATTGCTTTTATAAATTTAAATTTTAGAGAAGGCTTTATAGTGAAAAAAACAACTACAAAAAATGCAAAGCCCCGCGTTGCTAAAACGAAGAAACCTGCCGCCGTTTTGAAAAAGGGCGCCAATGTGATGATATATGAAAATGCCTTAATAAACACAACCATTGAAGGCAAAGCAAAATTAATCAAGTTCATAGAGTCTGATGAGATCGTATCCGATTACCAACTATGGCTGTACGAAACGTGGGAAGTAGAGTTTATAAAGACCAAGGAGAGATGCAAAAGAATAAAACGCGTTAAATTGATTAAAGACTTTGTAAAAAAAACGTGGTGATTCACGTTTTTGGTTGAGCCATCAATAAGGATTAATCAACATGGCAAAAATATGCGGAATCGAACTGAAGTCGTCTGACGCCATCTTGGCGGTTGTTGAAGAAGCAGACGGCAATCTTGAATTCATCAACGTTGAACCACGCAAGATCAGCATCAATAATGACGAGTCGCGGGCGGATATTCACTCTTTTTACGACATTTTTGTAAATTTTGTTCGCGACAATGACATTGATGTCGTAGTGATCAAAAAGCGGGCGAAGAAAGGCCGAATGGCCGGCGGCCCCGTTTCGTTCAAGTTAGAAGCCCTAATTCAGTTGAACGGCATTGTTGGCGTCGAGTTTGTTTCCGCCCAGAGCATTGCCGCTGCGGACAAACGCGAACCCTTCCATCTTCCGGAAGGCCTGACTAGATATCAAGAAGCCGCGTTCATGGCCGCCAGCATCCACCTTCGCCGAACTCACCCATGAGCATACTATTCAACTGTTTATGAACTCAAAGTCGTGAGATTTTTTATATTAAATGCATTGCGGAAATTCATTATAAAACAGCGGATAAACACAACGAAATTCGTATAGTTGATGAAGAAGGCGAGGATTACCTTTCCCCCGAAGATTGTTTCTCCCCTATTCAACAGGAATCATCTTATTTCCCCCCCATTGACGGGAGGGGTTAGGGGAGGGTGATAAGAATCGCTCTATTTAGGTATTTAATAATTTAGGCAGGTTTAGTTTAACACGTTGACATAGAACGTGTTATTGTTTACAATTGAAGCGATATGAAGCGGAAAATGGTTCTTGAAACAAGTTTTTGGACTGTGGGTTACTATGCGCAGGTTAACCAGTATCTGTTTGATTATTTTGATATATATACAACCAGCGACATAAAAGATGAGATACTTAAACCCCCAGCGCAATTTCCATCGGTTATTTATCCATATGCAAAACTTTTTCAACTTTTGTTAGATAACAACCAATTTAAAATAGAAAATCCTGGGAATACAATGTCCGTTTTTGGGAAAGCTGACTCTTCGTCAATCTTATTAGCCTCGGAGCAAAAATTAGGATTGTTAATCAATGATAACAGGCCTTACCAATACGCAAAAAATATTGGAATTCCTGTTGTTTCTGTTCCAGGCTTTATACTTTTTTTGTATAAAGACAAAAAAATAACAAAAAACGCGTTATTAAGAAAAATAGAGATTATTAAACCTGTAACATCTCAAGGTTTAATTAACAACTTATTGTCATGCCTAAAAAACATTAAGCCATGGGAAGAGAAATAAAATGAAAACAATCACCAAATCAATACGTTTATCGGCTTCTGAAGCAAAAGACCTTAAACTTGCGTCGGAGAGAGAGTGCATGGTGGAATCCAATTTGTTAAAAAAAGTGTTTTTGCTTGGGATGAGACAGGTATTGCTTGACGAAGCAATTACCGCCTATCAAAAATCTGAAATGAGTATTTCCGAAATTGCGGGATACTATAACATCTCTTACGGCGAACTCTTCATGGAATTAAAAAGCAGGAATATTAATATCATTGACGAACAGATTGATATTAATGACGAACTTTCATACTTGTCTAAAAAGTGATAAATCTTTTTCATACCATACCTTAAAAACCCCCTGAGTATTGGGCCGCGGCATAATAGAAAATATAGCTTTGTTTATACTGTAAAAATTAAATGAAAACGTCCACCTCGTAACCAAGCCCCTGCTTGGTTACGCGCAATTCAAGAAGCCACAGCTTCGCGTTGCATTTCAAACACAAAAGAGCCTGTCTCATGGCTTCCCCCTCAATTTCTATTTCAGAATGCAATTACTCATAAACCCCGCTTCCGCTCTACGCATTATGCCCTACGCCATTTGCGCGCACAGTTCTCCGCGCTCGTCTTTCACGCTCTACTCTCTCCGCCCCGCGCATATGAATTCCCCGATTGACAAAAGATGCAAGATTTGGTAAAGTTCATGACTTGTAGTAATATCTGGGGGTTAAATGGTGTTCAAACAAAATCAGTCTGTCTAAGAATACACAGTAGTCTGTTTTTTTGTTTATATTAAATGGTGCACGACGCGAAAATGAAATTCAATTCTCAGACAAACGGCTATCTATTGGCAAACTGAAAATCTACGTCTTGCTTTTGTCAATAGATTAGATTTTTCACTCTTTGGCTTGTTCATTTATTATCTATATAAAAAAGCAATTAATCGTGGTTTAACTAAGAAATGAATCACTAAAGATGTTAAAGGATTGTAAGTATGATTTGTTGGAATAAAAATATGAGGAGTAATAAGTGTATCTGAAAAGTCTAAAGATTACCAATTTTAGAAAATTTGGTGAAAACAACAATATCGTAGAGTTTGTAGGAGCTAAAGATACCTCCCAGATATCCGATAAAATCAATATAGCACCATCAACAACATTGATTGTTGGTAAAAATAATTCTGGAAAAACAACGATTACTAAAGCTTTAAAAAAGTTGGTAATAGACAATAAATTTCTCGCCAATGATTTTAACTTTATGTATTTAAATAAATTATTAGAGGAATATTGTAACGGAAGTATTGAGCATTTTCCGTTTCTTGAATTTGAAGTAAAAGTTGGCATTGATTCTAATAGCAGCTGTGATCTACTTACAAATATCGCTCCTTTTATGAATATAGAAAGTGTTCAAGCGAATGAAAAAGAAACATATTTTAAAGTTGTTTTAAAATATGAACTAAAAGAAACCACTAAATTTAAAGAAGAAGTAGGATTGCTCATTTCTACAGATAAGGGGAAAGCGACTTTTTTCAGGAAGTTTCTCGAAACAATAAATAGTGCTGATTTTGAAATGAATTATTTCGATTCCGACGGAACTTTGATAGGTGAAAGTAGATTTAAACTTAGCGATTTGATTGAAATGGAAATAATTAATGCAAATAAAGTCATAGATGATAAGAGCTTGTCTAAAACATTTAATGACATAATCAATTTTAGGTATAAGTTAGAAAGTAAAAAGGGGGTTCCTGCCACGGTAGATAGCCTAATAGATAACATAAATGAAAAAATAACAAAGAGTGTTTCAAAGGAGCATACCGCATCGATCAACAAAGCATTAAGTAAAATTGAATCTAGTGATCGGTTGGAAGTAAAATTGAGTGCAGACTTAACAATTGATAAGATAATGACTAATATTATTAAATACGAATATACGGAAGGTAAATTTCATATTCCTGAAGGGCAATTTGGCTTGGGATATTCTAATTTAATGACTATTATTGGTAAACTTATTGAATACATTGAAAGATATCCTAAACAAGAATGCAATAGTAAGATTAATTTGATTTGCATAGAAGAACCAGAAGCTTTTATGCATTCACAGATGCAAGAGTTATTTATTAAGCATATTAACGATGCGATTGCTTACCTTATAGATGATATGCAGAAGAAAATTAATAGCCAGCTTATAATAACAACCCATTCTTCCCATATCTTGAATAGCAAAATTCACACTGGAAATTCATTCGATAATATAAGTTACATAACAATTGTTGATAATTTTTCTAATGTAGTAAACTTAAATGATAAAAATGTTATAGAATCTGAAATTATATCGGTAGGAGTTACCAAATTAGAATCATCCGCAGAGAGGCCTGAGGAAATATCGGTGGAGGCTAAAAAAAGAGCAAAGAAACGATCTGATGATTTGAAATTTATAAAAAAACATATTAAGTATAAAGTTTCAGAATTGTTTTTCTCTGATGCAGTTATCTTTGTAGAAGGCGTTACTGAAGAGACCTTGCTATCCTATTACCTTGATCAAAATGAAGAGCTGAATAAATATTACATTTCGATTTTTAACATAAATGGTGCTCACGGGCTTATTTATCTCCCCCTGATCAAGTTGCTTAAAGTCCCTACTTTAATTATTACGGATTTAGATGTTAAAAGGAAAGAGGATGAAAAATTCATAATAGATGAAGACAATAAAAAAACGAAAATATATCCTCAAATGATATCGTTAGAGGGTAGAACTTCTACAAATGCTACGATTCATAAATTTAATGGGACAGAAACAGCAGGCTTGAAACAATATTTTGAAGATAATAATTTGTATGGTGTTTTTCAAAAAGATGCTATTGAGGGTTATTTCGCAACTAGCTTTGAAGAAGCGTTCATCTTATCTAATTATAAAAATAGAATCTTAAAGAATGTTTTGAAAAGTATAAAGCCTCAAATTTATAAAGATATTTTAGGGAGTGAAAATAATGAAGATAATTTGAAGGAAAATTCTTATAAAATGCAGAGAAAATTATCGGATAGTAAGAGTGGTTTTTCAAATGTGCTCTTATATGAAATTATTGTTAGTGATATATCAACAGACATTCCAGAACTACCAAAATATATAACGGATGGTTTTATTTGGTTGAAGAGTGCATTTCAAAACCAAGTAATGGGGGATTCAGGGTAATGAGTTTAACAAAAATATCCCTTATTTCAAAGAAGGCTGAATTAGTTGTTCAAAAACTTCTTTTTTCTTCTATAGATGATTATGAAAATATCGTTTTCAATGCTGGTGCAGGTTCAGGAAAGACTTATGCTTTAACGGAAAGTTTGAAGTATATCATCAATAAATATGGTGACGAACTGAAACACCACAATCAAAAGATTATGTGTATCACATATACTAACGTTGCAACTAATGAAATTAAAGAGCGCCTTGGTAATTCTGATCTAGTTAAGGTCTCGACAATTCATGAACGACTTTGGGCGTTGATAAAAGATTATAAAAAAGAGCTGTTGAAGATACATGTTGAAAAGCTTACAGAGGAGCTTGAGCGGCTACAGTGTGATTTGAATGACAATAATGAAGATAAAGAAACAAAATCATTTAAAGTTTATCGTGAATTATCTGATGATTTGAAAGCTGAATTTAAGAGTATCATAATTACTCACAAAGATATTTTCTATAAATATTATGATAAACCTGCTAGGGAGTTGAAGGACGCTTTTCAGGAGAGTCTTGGGCTATATCCTAATATTTTAAATAATATTGGAAATTTCAAAAAAATAGTAAGCACGATTTATAAAATCGAAAACTATCAATATTGTTTAACTCATATAGGTCTTAAAAATACAATATTTAGTGAATTAAGATATGAAGATAAATATAATACTGATATTCTACATAGAATGGTAATTAGTCATGGTACTTTGTTAGAGTATGCTTTAAAAATTGTCGAAACGTATGATTTGTTAAAGCGGGTTATTTATGATAGTTATCCTTTTATATTAATTGATGAATATCAAGATACAAATAAACGCGTGGTGGAAATAATGAAGCTTATTGATGACCATGCAAAAAGCATTCAACGTAAACTGTTTATTGGCTATTTTGGAGACACGGCACAAAATATTTATGAGGAGGGCGTTGGAAAAGCGCTAATCGATATTCATCCAAACTTAAAGTCCATCAATAAACAATTCAACAGGAGGTCTCATTCGGAAATTATTGATGTTATAAACAACGTTAGAAATGATGATATTAAACAAAAGTCTATCTTTGAAGATTGTATTGGTGGTTCTGTTAAATTTTATACAGGCTCAGATGAAGGTAAATATCAATTCATTGAGCAATACAAAAAGAAATGGAAAATCAATTCTGGAAATAAACTGCATTGTTTGGTTTTGCTGAATAGGTTTGTAGCTGAATTCAATGGTTTTCCAGATATTTACTACCACTTTTCAGACACGGCATTTTATAAGAAAAATTATAATAGATTAAATACCGAACTGCTAAGCAATGATTTGTCAAAGCTTGGAAGTATTCCGAGTCTTTTCTATGTGATTCTTCAATTCATAGTTGGTCTAAGTAATCCAGAAACATCTTTAACTAGTTTAATTGATAAAAAGAATTATTCTAAACTAACTTTTTTAAAGTTAAAAGAATTAATCGCCTTATTAAAAACTGTTAAGGGTAATACCTTGGGTGAATATATTAAAGATATATTTGAGAAATATGTAAATCCTGGCAATAAGCACTACAAAGATGTAATAGAAGAGTTGATAAATATAGAGCGTTATTCATATCAGGATTTTATTAACTATTTATTAGAGGAATTGTTTCTTAATATAGGTAGCGGGACGATGGATGATTTTAAATTGACATTGAAGGAGTTGTTCAATAAGGAATTGTTTTCTGAAATAGATAAGAAAGAACAGGCAGCTTTTAAACAAAAATTGGAAAAATTGTTAGAAGACGAATTTTTTTCCTATATAGATATAGAAGAAGTTAATGGTTTCAAATCAAAATTATATAAATTTCTTAATGATGAAAAAATAACTAGCATAGGAAACATAGATATGGGTGCGTTTATAGTAAAATTGGAAAAATTGTTTGCTGATGAAATATTTTCGATCATCGATATTGATGAAATAGAGATTGCGAAGTCAAAATTGGATGCATTGCTAAGCGTTAGTTTTTCCCAGTGGCTTCTTTGGTATGAATTTATTAGGGATGAACAAAAAGCAGACGTTGTATATCATACTTATCATGGAACAAAAGGGGCTGAATTTGATAACGTCATTATCATTATGGAAAATGATTTTGGTCGAATTAATAAAAATAAATTTTCATCTTTTTTCAGACATTATAGAGATTTGACTTCTTTAGATGAAAAAGAAATGATCAAATTTCATAATACTAAAAATTTGCTATACGTTTCTTGCTCTCGAGCGATTAAAAACTTAAGGATATTATATCTTGACGATGTCTCTGAGTTTAAGGATGGCATAAAATCTATTTTTAGTGAAGTTTACCAATACGAAAGCTCCTCCGTCCAAAAGCAGGCGAGCGATAATGTTAGTCATGCAGTAATTGACGAGCTCAGGAAAAACACAAAATTATAAAATAGTATGAATTTATTTATTTCACATACCCATGAAGACAAGGACGATGTTGCTCGTCCTTTAGCAGAATTGCTAAAAGAGTCTGGATTGACGGTGTGGTATGACGAATACTCTCTTTGTCTAGGTGATAGCCTTAGAGGGGAAATAGAGAAAGGGTTAAGTGAATGTGATTTTGGAGTTGTGATATTGAGTCCAAGTTTTTTTCAGAAAGAATGGACGAAAAGAGAACTTGATAGCTTAACAGCCAGAGAGGTTTCAGAAAGAAAGAAGTTTATTATTCCT
Organism: Candidatus Anammoxibacter sp.; assembly: GCA_021777105.1. Taxonomy (GTDB): domain Bacteria; phylum Planctomycetota; class Brocadiia; order Brocadiales; family Anammoxibacteraceae; genus Anammoxibacter_B. Next base: position 92,462 of record JAIQZQ010000029.1, on the reverse strand, counting down.
GTTTGGCACGGCATAGATGAAAAATACCTCATAAGAAGATCGCCGAATCTGGTTGACAAAATAGCCATATCAACATCTAAAGGAATTGGGGAGGTCGCGAAGGCAATATTAAATGCAGTTAATAGCGCCAAGCCTAAGGTCCAGAAGGTTACCCAGGATGATCTTTCAGGGACGAATGACTTGGTAGAGCTTATGCATGCGAGCAGTTTAGCTAAGGTCGAAGCAGATGAAATCGAGGATTTGAATCACTCTGTAGTTCTAGAAAAAACAGATGTTATAAATATTCAAATTATATCCCCACTGAATAATGGCGAAATATTGCTTAATCCCGGAGAACACATTCCAGTTATTAGGCTTGTTAAGAGGCGCGTTTTAGGGCTTAAGGGCTATGATCCCGCTGAAAATCCGCTTAGGGTTCAGGTAAATATAATGACAGATAAATTGTATCCCCAAGGAATAACAAAAGTAGAGCAAGATGGATCATGGGAGGTGAAAGTTCATTATGGGGGGCTTCATCATAGAGTTGACGCTATATTAATGGATATTAGTGGCCGACATATATCAACGACTGCGATAACAGTGACGTTAATACAATGAATGCGCCTAACAAATGCAGTTGAAGAGGGTTTCGCAGGGCCAGTGTCTAAAAACAGAATACAAAATTCATAAAAATGTTAATGGCGCAGGAGGCGCATTTCCCCTGCCCGCATTCAGCTCCTTGCTTGTTTTGAAAGCTAATGGCCGGCGCAAAAATAACTTGGTCTGCCGCGCCCCTCTTAAGCTCCATGTTGTCACTAGGACAAGCTTTGCTCAATCTTAGGTCACTGCGTCATTAACTCGGCTTAGCGCTTGAAGTAAAGCATTTTTTATTGGCAGTTAATGTTGTAAAATGCTCTAATTAATAATAAACGAGGATGAAAAGGTGGGTGGAAAGACAATTAAGGATCGGTACGGAAATACGATCTACTTCACTGATGAACGCTGGCGACATATTCTGGAGTCTCGCCCTGAACTTGAGCCACACCAAAATAAATTCCTTGAAACATTGCGTATTGGTCGCAGAAAACAAGATCCATTAGTTTCTAATAAGTATCGATATTCTATGAGATTCGACGAATTGTTGCCTGAAAACAATCACCTCGTTCTCATTGTTGTTTTTAAAACTCAACTTGACGACGAAGGGATGTATGTTCCCAATAATTTTGTGTTAACAGGTTGGGCTAAATTCATCCAACATAAAGGATAAAAAATGAGTGAACTCAATCTGTACAAGACGGAAACTATAGCCGATGATGGAACTTCTGTCCGCTTAGTATTTGATGAGGATGCTGACATTCTTGAGATTTTTTTTGGTGAAAATGAACCGGCAACCGGTGTCGAGCTAACTGACCAGATTATACTAAGATTCAATCGGAAGATGAAAAGAGCAATTAGTTTAACACTGCTTGACTTTTCTGTTTTAACTGAGCATACGGAGTATGGCCCGCGAAGTTACTCCCTTAGCGCGATAGACGATCTACCGGAAGATATACGGGAACTGATACCTAAATTAATAACGTCAATGCCGGTTAACCAGTTCTTGAAAATATCATACTTTCAAGCATCTACAACTAAGCGAGTCATGTTGGTCTATGTAGAATGCCAACATAAAATGGTTGCGACATAATAAATAAAATAAATTTTGGCTCAGCTCTTGAGAGCTTCGCAGGGGTAGAGCCGGAAAACAGAATACACAATTCATAAAAAAACATAGGGAACAAATCACCCTTTGACTGCATTAGGTTGAAAGCATTTAGTCTCATTTTTATTATTGACCATGATGGAAAAGCTGGTGATAATAATCTGTCTATCCCAAGATAAGTAGAAAAGTAAAAATATCCGGCCCTAAAATGCGCTTCAAAGAGCTGGAAGACAAGTTTAATTCCCTAATGCAGCGAGCTTTTAAAGGAGAGTTGGTATGAGCAACATTCAACCTGCAAATCCTGATCTTTATTCCCGAATTTCCTTAGTCATAACAAATGCGCATCAGAATACTAAAGGGGCGGTGATAACTCTATTGTTGATACATACTGGAATATTGGCAAGTTAATTGTTGAAGAAGAGCAAATGGGGGAGCAAAGAGCTGAATATGGAAAAGCAGTTCTTGATGAACTCTCAGGCCGGTTAACTGTTGAATTTGGCAAATGATATACCGTAACCAACCTGAAATATATGCGGCTATTTTATTCGCTTTTTTCAATTCGTCACTCACTGGGCGCCGAATTGAGCTGGACATAGTGTCAGTTCATTATTGTTGACAAATTTGGTATTGTCGAGAATAAAGAGCCGGCTACAAAATACGCCCCGTTGTTCTCAGGAAGGTGACCCGTTCACAAGAGTTGTGAGCTACCCGCTGAAATTTTTATAGGCATGTCCAATGAGTTTATTTTTATCATTACACTATTAAAGAATTTAAATAAACTTTCGAGATTAAAGAAATATTGACTTTTTCATTTTAAATTGAAATAATAAATCTGATTGGCTAAACTTGAGGGGCATAACATTTTTTAGACTAATTAATTTAGATCAAATGGTTGAAGGAAACGGCCAAATTGAAGAGACAAAAACTACTCAAAGCCCTTAATGAGCTGGGTTGCTCTTTTTTTCGCGAGGGTGGAAATCACGAAATATGGGAACGACCTGATGGCGCCAAATTCCCAATTCCTCGCCATACGGAGATCAATGAAAACTTAGCTAAAGACATGATCAAGATGGCCAAAAAGACTTCTGTGCAAAGATAAATTATAAGTCATTGCCAATCTTAATTACTAAGGAGATTTTATGTTATCATTTTATGCATTGTTTACTCAAGAACACGACGGTTTCATTTCTGTTCGTTTTCCAGATTTAGAAATGTGCATGACACAAGGAAGGGATTTTGAAGAGGCGTATGAAATGGCAGTTGAGGCGCTGGCAATCTCCATCGGAGGAAATCCTCAACTAAAAATCAGCCCTACTAAAAGAGAGAATATATCCGTAAATGAGAAGGAAGAGCTGGTTCCAATTCCCGTTGATGCTCAATTGGTTGTAGAATATTCTCCTAAGAGACACGTAAGTTGTTCTTTTAATGACAAAATCATAGCCGTAATTGATCAGTACACAACAAGCATTGGACTAGATCGATCAGCTTTTTTGGAGTCTGCGGCTATGGAATATATACAAAATCATCCAAAATAGTGGAAGCGCCGGCAGTCATAATACTCTGCAATAAACTTTAGATCCGAAAAACTGAATACTCAATTCATAAAAATATCAATGTCTCACGACTCCGTATCTCACAAATCTAACGCAAACTTACAACCAATAAAACCGGATTTATTATTAAGCGGACTTTTAGAAATGAATAGTGACAACGCAAATGAATAAAAGGGAACTGGAGAAAAAACTAAGCCCAATTACATCAAAGCTTTTAAAGCTGAAAGGGCATATTAGTTTCATAAATGTATTTGTAGAGTTGGGTTATCTTACAGAAAAAGATATTGAAGCGTGGAGAATGAAGAGAGTTTCGTATCTGGAAAAATGCATTAGCGTAAATCTAAGCAAGGTTAGTTTCATTCTCAAAAAAGTGCGCGCAAACTGCATTAATGGAAAACTGAAGGAGAGCTTCACTGCTTACAAATCATATGGCAAGGGCCGAAAGATAACCTTGAGGTTTTCAAAATCAGGCAACCCCTATATTGAAAAAGTATATGCAACCCACTTTATTAAATATAAAAGTATGGCATAACAAGCAATTCAACCGGGCGGCAAAAAAATGCCGGTCGTTATTATTTCGTTGGATGTAAACCCATAGGGGGCAAATCTCCTTTTGACTGGGGATGTGGCCGTGGGCAGGTCTTTGTTGTTTATGTATTTGTAAATAATAAAAATCCGCCCCACGAATGTTTTACATCTGATTTTTCCGGTCATTCTTTATTTTAAAGAATAAAGAGCGGCATTGTATGTTTCTCTAAGCGGCAAGGTCAATTTCAGTTAAAATCCTGTCCCAGGGCACAAATATACTTTTGGAATCTGTTTCATGAATTAGGCCCGCATTTTTAAGGAGCTTAACATCATCATAAACATTGCGATAATTTCGATTCAACTCTTTACTAAGGGACTGCGCAAAAATAACTTGGTCTAGATGCGTTTAGATTTGGGTTAAATTTGGACAATCTGATTGAGCCGAACCGGATGCGCAGCCATAACTGCGTTGAGGATTCGGCGATTGAAGAGAGTTCAAAGCTGGCCTGAAGATGAGCGTGGCTAGACTAAGTTATTTTTGCGCAGCCCCTTAGCGCTTTTATACTTGTATCTCCCAAATGACGCAAAGTTTGAAGCAGTATTAGTCTTTTATCTGAAAGCGCGCTTAACAATGTTTTAACGGTAAGATAATACAACTTTTCCTCCTTCTCTTCAATAGCGTCATTTTCCGCTCTTTTCCATGCGTCTATAAATTCGTCATTAACCATCCGTTCCGTTGCAATGCCAACCTTAATGCTGTTTTCATTTTTCATTTTAGCCTCCTTAATTTATCTATATCATTCTGGAAATCACTTGCCGGTTTCTTTTTAGGTATGACTGTGTTATTTTTACGCAGGCTTATAGCTTTTTGTTTATAATTTATCGTTTTCAAATTATAATAATTGAAAAACGATAGATAAAAGAGTTTTTTTACTCGTTACAAGGCATGAGCCTTGTAACAAGCTTGCGTTTCTGTAGATTTATTCTGAAAACAGTTTGAACGTATTATAAATCCATTACATAAAGGAGGTTTTGCTTTGGTGGAGTTAGGTGAAAATGATATCCCTGAAACAATGAGAGCGCTTGTTTTTAACGGCTCTCTTCAAGTTGAACAAGAGCCTGTAGCGCGTCCAAAAAGCGGGGAAGCGCTTGTTAAGGTATACAAGGCGGGGATTTGTAATACTGATCTTGAAATAATTAAAGGTTATGTTCCCGGCTTTAACGGGATTTTGGGACATGAATTTATAGGTACGGTGGTGGATTGTGATGACCCCGGCATGATCGGGAAACGTGTTACTGCCGAGATTAATTGCGCTTGTGGGGAGTGTGACTTTTGCAAAAAAGGATTGTCGCGACACTGTTCGCATAGAACGGTTATGGGGATAATTAACAGAAATGGGGCGCTTGCGGAATATATTGTTGTTCCACAAACCAATATTTTTGTAATTCCGGATAATATCCCTGATAGCGCCGCGATCTTTATTGAACCTTTGGCTGCGGCTTTAGAAATTCTGGATCAGGTGGAAATTCCTGATGAATCCGAAATTTTAATTTTAGGCGATGGTAAATTAGGGTTGCTTATCTCCTTTGTAATGAAGCTCTCCGGCTATTCGACCACAATGGTTGGAAAACATAGAGAGAAACTCTCTATCGCAAAAACGCTTGGGGTGTCAATTGCGCCGTTAGAAGAATTCCGCAAGGGCGTTTATGATCTTGTTATTGAAGCCACGGGAAATGGGGATGCTTTGGAAATGGCTATTGAAAATACTAAACCCCGTGGCATTGTCATGCTGAAAAGCACATATGCGGGAGATATTTCATTTAATCCGTCAAAGGTTGTTGTGGATGAGATTTCAATAATTGGCTCCAGATGCGGGAGGTTTGAAGCTGCCATCAATTTTCTCTCAAATTTTACTAACCAATTACCGCTCTCACAACTAATAAGCAAAACATTTTCTCTGGATCAGGCAATTGAAGCATTTGGATATGCGCAAAATCCTGGAATACTTAAAACTATTATAGATGTTTAAGTGTAAGTTCAAACTGAATTCAGAGAGAATATTAATCGTGGCAATTAAGAGGGCCCGAAGGCCACCGTATAAGCAAGTGACTAAAGTGATCTAAAGTTAAAAGTGAACTAAAGTATAGGTATATATATTATTTGCAGATGACTATGATGGAAGGCCGGCAAATCTAAAACGCCCCTTCATTTTAGTCCCTTGCTTTTTAATAAAAAATATACCTAAACTTTAGATATCTTTTAATCCATACTGATCCAGCTTTTTATAAAGGCGGGTTCGGGAAATTCCGAGTTTTTGGGCGGCTTTGCTTTTGTTGCCTTTGCTCTCTATTAGGGCTTGTTTGACGAGGTTGCGCTCAGTCTCTTTGAGCGAGGATACTTTTGTTTCTTCCTGTCTGGAAACTCTATCGGCGCTTGAGCTTGCCGATTTTGTCGGATTTATAAACTTGTTCGGCAGGTCGCTTATAGTTATTGAGTCATTAATGCCCATTGCGAAAAGGCCTTCCATCAGGTTTTCAAGTTCGCGCACATTGCCGGGCCAGTGATAGTCCATTAGTATATCAAGGGCTTTTCTATCCATGCCTTGCGCGTTCATGCTGAAATGGGCGTTGAATTTGTTTATGTAACGTTTGACAAGCAAAGGTATGTCTTCAGGATGATCCCTTAAAGGCGGCGTAGTAATAGTTATTACGCTTATTCTATAAAAAAGGTCTTCACGCAAAAGATGTTTTTCCGTCAAGTCGGATAGCGCGCGGTTTGTGGCGGCTATTACCTTTACGTCCAAAGGGTACTCTTCGGTTCCGCCAACGGGCCTCACTTTTTTATCCTGCAATACGCGTAGCAACTTAACCTGTGTGTCCTTGTGCATTTCACCGATTTCATCAAGAAATATCGTGCCTTTTTCAGCCTTTCTAAACAACCCCTCGGTTGTGTAGTCGGCAGTTGTAAAAGCTCCCTTTTTGTGGCCGAAGAATTCGCTTTCGATCAAATCTTTTGGAATAGCCCCGCAATTAACCGGCACAAACGGCCCTTTTGATTTTGGCGAGTTGGAGTGTATCGCCCTTGCGACAAGCTCCTTGCCCGTGCCGCTTTCGCCTACTATAAGAACTGTGCTGTTGTTTCTTGCCGCCGCTTTTATACCTTCATAAACAGCGTTCATCTCCTTGCTGTTGCCGATAAGGTTTTCAAAACCCTGCATTTGATCCAGTTCCGACCTAAGCGACAAAACCTGGTTTTTAAGGCTGTTTTTCTCAACAATTTTTTCAATTGCGTTGATAAGCTCTTCCTTGTTAAACGGTTTGGTAATGTAGTTTGACGCGCCAAGTTTTATTGCGCGCACGGCGTTTTGTATCGTGCCGTACCCCGTCATAATAATCACTTCTACCGCGGGATTGATTTTCTTCAATCTTTTAAGCAACTCTATCCCGTCCATCTCAGGCATTTTAAGGTCCGACAATACAATGTCTATATCTTTATCCACCTTAAATATTTGCAAGGCCTCATTGCCTGTGCGCGCGACTACTGATGTAATATTCGCCTTTTTTAAAAGCCTTTTACATGAGTCGGCCAGGTCTCTGTCGTCTTCAACAATAAGCGTTTTAATATGTTTCATTAGCTCTATCCGGATTTGTCGTTTGTTAATGGAAATTTAATTGTAAAAGTAGCGCCCTTGCCCGGCGCGCTCTCAACATCTATTGTGCCTTCATTTTCCTCTACCAGACCGTAACATATTGATAGCCCTAGTCCCGTGCCTTGTCCGATCTTTTTTGTTGTAAAAAACGGATCAAAAATCTTATGCAGATGTTCATCGTCAATGCCCGGGCCTGTGTCGCTTATTTTTACGCATATTTTATTATCGTCCGATACTTCAACGGCAATAACAACCACTCCTCCGTTAGGCATTGCGTCTACCGCGTTGGATATTAGATTAAAAACCACCTGTTCAATCTGGTTTTTGTTTGCCAGGATTTTGTCGTTCTTAAGCGTGAACTCTTTTTTGATAGTTATATCTTTATTGCTTAAAACCTTTTCCAGTAATTTTTCAACGTCATTAATCAGCAAACGAAGCCGTATCCATCTTTTTTCCGCCCCTGGCGGCCTTGAAAATTCCAACAGCTTGTTAATAATCTTGCTGCAATACTCTGTCTGGCGAACGATCTTTTTTACATCGTGCAGCGATTCATTATTGTCCACGGCGTCTTCCAACATTTGGGCGGATAGGCGGATAGACGCCAATGGCGTGTTAAGCTGATGCGCAATTCCCGCGGCCAGTTGTCCTATGCCGGTTAATTTTTCCGTCTGTTGCATCTGTCTCTTTAATTTTTTTTCGGTTGTAATATCGCGCGCAATGCTGCTGACGGCAATAATATTATTCTTTTCATCTTTAATAGGCGAAAGCGTTATTACTACATCTTTAAACGTCCCGTTTTTGGCTTTTCTTCGGGTTTCAAAGTTCTGCATATGTTCTCCATTTAGAAGCTTTTCATGCACGATTCTAAGTTCCTTCATTTTATCTTTAGGCACAATCGGTATAAACTTGCCGACAACCTCTTCCCTTTTATATCCATAAAGCGCTTCAGCCCCGTTGTTCCACTCCAGTATGTTTTGATTAAGGTCCACCATAAGTATCGCGTCTTTTGACGACTCAAATATCGCCTTATACTTCTCCTCCGCCCTCTTCTCTTTCATTATAAGGCCCCATTGTCTTAATACCCTTAAACAAATTTCAGGCATTGACGAAAGGGTTTCGCCTGTTTTTACAACATAATCAATAGCCCCCAGGCGTATTGCCTCAACAGCGATTTTTTCATCTCCATAACTGGTCATTATTAGCACAGGCCACGTTATATTTAAATTTTCATCTTTAAGTATTTCAGTGCCTTTGCCGTCTTGCAGCAAGTAATCAACAATTGCCAGATCAGGGGTGAAATCATTTAACTTGCCGCAGGTCTCCGCCAGGTTTGTTGTCACTGATATTTCAGCTGTAACCGGGCTTGATTCAAACGATCTGCGTATAAGCTCCGAGTGGCTTTCGTCGTCTTCAACAAGAAGTATTTTCAATTTTTTATTATTTTTCTCGCTCATTTTTCTTGAATGATCGTAACAATTTAGTTGTTTGAAAAATATGCCGGCTAAAATTTGTGGCTATGACATTAATAGTTGCGCAATGTCTTTTGATACTAGATACTAGATGCTTGATACTAGATGCTTGATACTAGATTGTTGGTTTCATGTCTTTGACATGAAGCAAATTTAAAATCATACCGGCAGCCGGCATCTAGAAACCAGCATCCAGTATCCATGCCATAAGGTTTTTATGAGAGCTTTCTTATTCTTTAGACTTTAAAATTTTCAAAGTTCTAAACTGATACGAATGACCTTTATACAGGGCATCTATTCCACATTAACCAATAAAAACCTAAATCTTCCATTAGATTTGAAAATTTCCGGAAATCAACCGGCTTAACAAGATAGCTGTTTACGTTCTCCTTATAAGCTTCCAGCATATCCAACTCTGCGGAAGAAGTTGTTAATACCACCACAGGTATTGTATTTGTCTCTTCAACAGCTTTAATCTTTTGCAAAACTTCAAGCCCGTCAATTTTAGGAAGCCGCAGGTCAAGGAGTATGACATTTGGCTTAGGGCTTGCCGCGGGATCGCTGTAATCCCCTTTGTGGAAAAGGTAATCCAGCGCCGCCTCGCCGTCAAATACATGGTGAATGTTGTTTGCCACTCGATGTTCGCTAAAGTTCCTTTTAATTAAAGCGGCGTGGTCCTCATTATCCTCCACTAATAATATATTAATTGGTTGCCCTTTTAGATTGTTGTTTTCCATATCTTTTCTCCTCCACAATTGCGCCTGTTTTCTTACGTTTCTACAAAATATTTTTTACCTGCATTGAGCGATATCTATCACCCTCCCCTAAACCCCTCCCATCAAGGGATGGGGAAATAAAGGTAAATATTTAAAATCCTGATTTTAACCAAAATAAGCTTAAAGAGCGCAATTCCCCTCCCCTTTGTGGGAGGGGTTAGGGGAGGGGGTATTTAAAATAGCTCAATTTACTTTTTAACTATTAGCCGCAACCTTATCAGGTTGTTGGCCAATTGTAAAGCAGAACGCGCTGCCTTTGCCGCAGCCTTCCGACTCCACCCATATTTTTCCTTTATGCGTTTCGATTATTCGTTTTACAATGGCAAGGCCAATGCCTGTCCCGTCGCTTTTTGGGTCTAGTTTTTCAAACAGCTTAAAAATCTTATCGTGATATTCAGGCTCAATGCCAATGCCGTTGTCCCTTACAAAGAAAATATTCTCGCCGCATCCTTTTCTACACCCTATTTCCACTCGCGGATTCTTTTGATCGCCCATATATTTTATTGCGTTTTCAATTAAATTCTGAAGAGTCTCAACCAGGCGCTGTTTGTCGGCAAAAACAGACGGCATACCGGGCGCAATATTAATTGTTGCGTCGCGTTTATCAATATGTCCGGCGACAAGTTTGGACGCTTCTGTTGCCGTCTCTTCAAGGCTTGCCCATTCCGGGGGATTTACAAGCCTGCCTATGCGCGAAAGTTCAAGCAACTCGTTGAGCAGGGCTTCCATTTTTTTTACAGCGCTGCCGATTCGCGCAATATCGTCGTTTACATGCTCAGTGTCCCCTTTTTGAATGTCCTTTTCAAGAAATCCGATAAAACCTTTGACCGTAACCAATGGGCTTTTCAGGTCATGGGATACCGTGTATGTAAAGCGTTCAAGTTCAGCGTTTTTTGATTCCAGCTCATTTATAAAATTGTCCCTTTCGTTTTCGTATTGTTTGCGTGTTGTGATGTCCAATATAATCGCCACAAACGCTTTTTTGTCGCCCAGGTCTGAAAGTTGCAAATATATGTCAACCGGATATGTAGAGCCGTCTTTCCGTTTGTGAATCGTTTCAAAATGTAGCATGTCGCGCTCGCCGGCGGTAAGCGGCTGAACAAGCTCCTCAAAAGAGTCAACAGTAAAAGCCGGTTTAATATCCACCGGTGTAAGGCGGCGAAGTTCATCCATGGAATATCCAATGTTGTGCCTTGCCCCCTTGTTAACCGTTATAAAACGCTTTGTGACTGAGTCAAACACATATACTTCGTTTAACGATCCGTCGATAATGCGGCCCAAATGCTGCGTCATCTTTTCAGCCTTTTTGTATTTGCGTATATCTTTAGCCGCGCATATTATATCACTATCTTTGCCTGAGTTGTTTTTCATCAAAGAAGCTGAAAAAAGGGCGGCTATCTGCTCGCCGTTTTTTGCCGTGTACACTTTTTCAGCGTTGTAAAAATAGCCGTTTTCATTTAAGCCGGTCAGTTCGGTTTCTGTAAACAGCTCCTTATTAAGCAAAAAGTTTTTAAATGGTTTGCCTGTTATTTCATCCTTTTCATAGCCCAGCAGCTCGCAAAACGGCCTGTTTACCATGACAACTTCAAATTCAGGCGATATTACCGCCAGCGTGTCGTGCATTCCGGCAAGGATGTTTTCCATATAATCCTTTGACACCGTAGTGCGCTTAATCTCTTCGGCCATTTTTGTGAACGACTCGGAAAGCCGGCCGATTTCATCGCGCGATTCTATTTGCGCCGGTATTTCCGGTATGCCGCCTTTATAATTCAACATAGAGTCTTTTAATGATATAAGCGGCCTCGTAATGCTCAAAGTTGAAAGAACTGCCAATATTAATACCGACACAATCGTTATAATCATAAGAATGCTCATCAACTTTATAGCATGGTTCTCCGCGTTTAGAGAGTCTCTGTAAAATTCAGTGGCTTTGCCGTCCGCAAAGTCTGCAAGGGCTTTCATTGCGTCTTCAAGCCGGGCAACATGATTTGCCCCTTTAGTTTTTGTTATAAAAGCCGCTTTTTGGTCTTCTCCGGACCGCATCAAGGCGACAACCTCGTCGCGAATAGGCCCCCAGGTATAAAATAACGTCAAGGCCTTTTTGTGCAGAGTCTTTTCGCCGAGGAAGCGTTCGTCTATAATCATGAAATTGTCATACACCTCTTTTTCAAGTTTGCCAACTTCTGTAAGCGTGGTTTTAATTTCGTCTATATTTGAGGCTAAAACAACGTCTTTCATTGCGCGATGTATCTTGATTATGTCTGTGGTAATCCTTAACACGGCTTTGTTTACAGCCAATGGGTGTTTATACATGCGCGTAGTGCTGTTTGATATAAACTCCATTTTCTCAAGTCCGTAAAATGTGACTATCGTAAGCGACGCAAGTATCAGTGTGAAACATATGCCGAGGCGGTAACCTATCTTTAGATTTCTTAGCAACATAAATTTGTCACGTGTTCTTCCGTTTAAGCGATTTTGTGTTGGTTTAACCACAAATCAAATTATTGATCTGTTCCAGCTTGACCAGTACGCAATAAAATTCTTTATCATGTTCGCAAAATCTTCAGTCATTACAGGCTTGACAAGAAAGCTGTTTGCGCCCATTTTGTACGATTCCGTAATATCCTGCTCCCTCTCGTATGATGATAAGATAACCACGGGTATATTTTTGAGCTTATTTGAAGATTTTATCTGTTTCAGCGTTTCAAGCCCGCCGGCTGTCGCCAAATCATGGTCAATCAGGATAATGTCCGGCCTGGGGCAGGCGTTTTCGCCGTCGCCGCTTTGGCAAAGGTAAACAAGCGCTTCCTCTCCGTTTTTTGCATGATAAAGTTTGCGGCTAACATTATTTTCTAAAAAAACGCGTTTAATAAGCTCTGCGCGCTCATGGTTATCCTCAACAAGCAATGTTATAAAGGTCTTATTTTCGAGATCCGTAAAATCCATAATTGGCTCTTTTTAATCCACCCGCAAATTCCAAAACTTGCGCCCATATTCGACGCGCAACATTTATATATATCCAAAAGCATGATGCTCTCGAAATTAGTCAATGAATAAAAGGCTAAAGCCTAAACTCCGGCAGGCAGATGTTGTTGGAATTTGCCCTTTATGGTTTTATTTCACTGCGTTTGAATATAACAATACGTAAATATTATTTTTCGAAAACATGGTTTGTTTGACTCTAAATTAACACATAAAAAGGCATTTGCAAGCAAAATGTAATGAAACGTTACACTTTGTGCTGAATGAATACAAATATGGGGCGCTTTTTTAGGTAAAAATGCTTTGCTATGTCAAGTTGTAACTGCTTATTTAGTAATTGGTTATGTGGGATTTTAACTGTTTTGGATTTTAGGCGCTTTTTTTGCTTTTAAGTTAGCCATAACAATTCTATATAAACTTTTAATTTATTTTTAATTTATTTTTAGTTTAATTTATTCATTTTTGGGTTAGGAGGTAGGAGAAATGGTTAAAAAGATATTTTGTTTATTGGTCGTGGGAAGCTTATTAACAGTGTTTTTTGGCATTAACAATTTTTCGCAGGGGGAAGATTTAAGGAGTTCCGGTTATTTTACAATGGAAGACGCGCTTAGAGTCGGCAAGGGAAGGATAATGGGCACAATTTTAGACAGGAAAGGCGCGCCTGTCGAGGGCGTTTCAATTACCGCCGAGGCTATGGAAGCCGATGATCATGAAGATAGTTTATTATCAGCTTATTCAACATTTGGGCCGGTTACAACAAACTCAAAAGGCAAATTCAGAATCCGCAGAGTTCCCGCCGGCTCATATAGGGTGCTTGCCACACCTCCGGTTGGTTCCAACCTTTTAAGCAACGACGACTTTAACGTGGTTGTGTTTGCGCGAAAATCAGCAATTGCAGATATGACGCTTTCGGCGAAAGCTCCTGATGGGGCCGGTTACTCGGGTAGCGATAGTTGCAAGGCTTGCCATGGCGGCGATCACTCCGGATGGTTAAAGACGGCTCACGCAAAAACACACCTGGCTCCAACCGAGAACACTATTGTGGCCCCGTTTGATGAAGCCACGCGTTTAACAAGCGACGGCAAAGCCAAATTCAACGCGTTTATTTCAGGCGATGATTATAAAGTGACACTGTTTGATTTAAATGATGAAACGGTCACCACGACGTATAGCGTCGAAAGAACCCATGGCGGCGTTGCGCACGCCGGAAAGCAGCGGTATCATGTCAAACTGGATGAAAGCCACTATATTTTACCCATCCAATACAATCATCGCAATGTAGACGCGGACGATCCCGAAGCCGCATGGGTGTCATACCATGCTGAAAGATGGTACAACGAGGACGGCACATTGAGAGAGCCTGACGTTGAAAAACACTCTTACGAGCAAAATTGCCAGGGTTGCCACGCTACCGGCCTCAATATTTCAAAATCAGGAAGCGCGTTTGTTTCATCATCCACGGAGATCGGCATTGGTTGCGAAAGTTGTCATGGTCCGGGCAGTGTTCATGCTTCAACGGGAGGAGGAAACGGCAACGCTATTATTAACCCTGATTTCCTGACGGTTGAAAGGGGAAACCAAATTTGCGGGCAGTGCCACACCAGGGTTGTCAGCAAACCCGGCGATAACGGGGCTAATTTTGAGACAGGGTACCCTGCCATTGTGGACGGCGACGACATCATGCATTATGTTGCCGGAAACGATTTGAATGATTACATTTCACTGACAAAACTAAGCGGCGACGCAACTCCCGGCATGTGGGGCGACGATGATGAATCGTTCGGCGACGCGGCTTCAAAGAACAATCACTCAAAAAAGCACCATCAGCAGATATTTGATTTCCAAAAGAGCCACCATTACAACGCCGTTGGTTTGACGTGCTACAGCTGCCATAAACCGCATAAAAACACCATATCTCCTCTTTTGCGCAAGGAGAACGACGACAACTCTTTATGTCTTAGCTGTCATCCCTCCAAGGAGGAGATGGGCGTTGAGCTTGCCACGGGCAAGGCTCTTAACATACACAGCAAACATGTTTGGGATCCTGAAGGCTCCAAGGCAAGCAGGTGTTCCGGCTGCCATATGCCTAAGACGGCAAAGACGGCGGTTTACACAGACATACACTCTCACGTCTTTGACATTATCAAACCGGCTGTAAGCCTTGAAATGTCGGAGAAGAATGAAGCGGCGGGCGTTGAGAGCGGAGCTTCAAATGTAATTATGAACGCATGTTTCAGCTGCCATCCGGACAAGGATTACGGCGCCGGCAGGTGGTTGGCCTGGGAGAATAAGGTGGTTGAATAACCGGGCCTGAGCATGGTTCTGAAAGGCTATCCGGTTGACAATGATAGGTTTTCTTTTTTCAGCCCATGGTTTCCTGATCATTGTTAACCGGTTATTTTTATATCTTTTACCTTTTCAAATCATTTTATAGGAGGTAGTAAAATGAAGATGAGAAAATTGGTTTTGGGCGGGCTTGTTGTATGTTTATTTGCTGTTTTATCAGGCGCGGTGTTTGCGGCTGATCCTGTTGTTGATCAGGATCGGGTTGCGGCCGGCAAGGAGCTTTTTACTTCAAAAAGTTGCGTGATCTGCCATGCGGTTAACGCGGTCGGCGGAAAAGTAGGCCCTGATTTGGGCGAATGGGAGAGTTTTGCGTCCACCTCGCTTTGGGCCGCTATTATGTGGAACCATGTGCCTAACATGATTAAAGAATTTAAAGCGAAGAAGATAGAGTTTCCAAGTTTTAAACCGGGCGATATAGAGTTGATCTTTGAATACATCCATGCTCAGGCAAAAAATAAGGGCGGCACATACGCCTTCCCCGGCGATGCTGACAGAGGCGCTTTTCTGTTTCAGTATCTGGGATGCAAACAGTGCCATGCGATTGAAAACAAAGGCGGCAGTGTCGGCCCGGCTCTTGACGGCATGGGCTCCAGATTTAAAACCGACGGCGAACTGGCCGGGCATTTGATTGCTCACGCTCCATATATGGCGGAAGACGCTGAGAGGCAAAAGCTCTACTGGCCAAGGCTTCAGGGCAATGAGATTGCGCATCTGTTTGAATATTTTAAATCGTTGAAATAGTGAGAACAGAAGGCAGAAGTTAGAAAACGTAAGACTGGAGACAGCTAGTATAAGTCGGAAGTTTTGGAAAGTGAACGGAGGAGTGGTTGTTGCCGGAATTAAGCGGTTTTTAAATACCCCCTCCCCTAACCCCTCCCACTAAGGGGAGGGGGATTTGGCTTTTTAAGCTCGTTTTAGTTTAAATCATAAACTTAAAAAGCTCCACCCAATGAGCAAAGTATTGTAATCAATATATACCTTTAATTTCTCCTCCATTGATGGGAGGGGTTAGGGGAGGGGGATAAGAATCGTTTAATCGGATTGTGAAAGCAGGGGTTGTAAATGAATCGAAGAACATTTTTTGAGAAATCATTGCTATGGGGCATAGGAGTTTTCTGTGTAGGTGTTGTCGCTGAATCCGCCTTGGCAATGTTTAAATATTTAATGCCGTTTCAAAGCAGAGAGGCGTTAAAAACATTTACCTGTTTTTCTAAAGACTTAACCGAAGGCGCCGCTAAGGAGATACGGCTTAGGGGCAACAAGCTCATACTGATTAACAACGACGGAAATGTTATGGCGTTTTCCGCCGTATGTCCGCATCTGGGGTGCAGCGTAATATGGGACGAAAAAGAGAGAGAGTTTTTGTGCCCATGCCATATGGCATCCTTTGACAACAAAGGGTATGTCCTTACCGGACCGCCTCCGGGTCCTTTAAGTCAATATAAGGTTTTGATAGAAGGCAATAGCGTGTTTGTGTTTGTGCCTGAAAACTACTGGGCGCAAAAGGAGGTTTAAGAATGTTTCCTATGGCGAAAAACTGGATTAACGAGCGGGTGAAAATAGACGCGCACGAAGTTGCCGAGAAGATAAACGAGCCCGTGCCGAATTATATGAAAGGTCTTTGGTTCTGCCTTGGCGGCACTCCAATGATCTGCATGGCGATTCAGTTTTTCACAGGGGTTTTGTTGATGTTTTATTACATCCCGTATCAGGATGTCGCTTATGAAAGCGTCCGGTATATAAGTTATGAAGTCAGGCTTGGCTGGCTGATACGGGGCGTGCATCACGCTTCGGCTCAGGTAATGATCGCCTCGCTTTTTTTACATATGGCGCGCGTCTATTTTACAGAGTCGTACCGCAAACCGCGCGAGATTACCTGGATGTTCGGCGTTGTTCTAATGGGCTTGTCAATGGGCCTTGGATTTACAGGTTACTCATTGATTTGCGATCAGGTTTCATACTGGGCGACTGTTGTCGGCACTAACATAGCCGGCGCCACGCCCGTTATAGGGCATTATCTGTTGCTCTTTATGCGCGGCGGAGAGGATGTCACTCAAAGCACGTTAACGAGATTTTTTGTTCTGCATGTCGCAATACTGCCGGCGGCGCTAATTGTCGCAGTGGCTGTTCATATCCTTTTTATAAGGTTTCACGGTATCCATTACGAACAGGAAGATGCCAATGCTAAAAAGGACGGCAAAGGTTTTTATCCATTCTTTCCCGAGCATGTTTTGAATGAAATAGGCATCTTTATGACGTTGATATTGTCGTTCGCAATGTTCAGCTATTTTTTTCCGCCCCATTTAGGCGAAACTTTTAATCCTAACGTTACACCCGAGCATATAAAGCCGGAGTGGTATTTTTACGGGGTGTTTAGATATTTAAAGCTTGTTTCGTATCAAATAGGGATATTAGGCAATCTGTTTATTGGATTGTGCCTCTTTTTCTGGCCGTTTATTGATCAGGCAATTGAAAAGATTTTGGGATTTGCCGGCGCAAAGATTGCGCGTTACGCTCTTGGTATGCTATTCGTCGTTGTTTGGGCGACTTTTACTGTTTGGGAGACGATTTAGCATAGCGCCTTGCGCCTTGGAGGATTTTGAGATGAAGCTGAAACTGTTTTTTGGAGTAATGATCTGTTTGATCTTTTTTGTTTTTGCGGCGCTGTTGTACAGAAGCGTTAGCAAGGAGATTCATAGCGGAGAGGCAAAAGCCGTTGTTTCCGACGAGATGCGTGAAACATGCCTTAAATGCCACACATCAAAATACACTGAAAACGTTTACCTTGCATGGAAGCAGAGCTTGCACAGCAAAAAGGGCATAGGTTGCGAATTATGCCATATAACAACCGACGAGGAGTTGAAAAAGGAGATTGAGCGGTCAAGGTTGTCAAGAAACATTAAAGAGTCGCAATGCCAGGACGAGAGGGTAAACAGCCTTGTTCCTCCAAAAATTTGCGCCCAATGCCACCCGGACCAGTACAAAGAGTTTAGCAACAGCGGGCACTCAAAGGCGTTTCAAAACCTGAAGGCGCATATGGATTTAAATGTTGATAACGCATATTTTAAGCAGAGCGATTGTCTTAAATGCCATCAGGTTGAGTTTAAATGCTCATCATGCCATAGCAGACATAAATTCTCGCTGGAATTTGCCAGAAAACCCGAGACTTGCGGAATTTGTCACTCAGGCCCAAGGCATCCTCAAAAAGAGAAATATTTTTCCACAATGCACGGGCTGACATATCAGGCCGAAGGCGGTGAATGGGATTGGTCCGGCAGCATAGAGGCATGGCATAAAAAACAGCAGAAACAACCGCACTCTGCTCCATTGTGCATCACATGCCATATGATAGACGGCAGGCATGATAACAAGAAACCGGAGAAGATGAATAATTTTGAATGGCTCTGCGCCCGTTGCCATGTTCCGAACAATGCGGTGAATTTTGCCATGATTGACCACACTTCAACCGGCGCGGAAATACACGCCATTGAAGTGTCTAAGGCGTCTAATAATTTTCAATGCATGATTTGTCACAGGGAGAAGAAGAAAGGGGGTGGTAAATAGGCTTCATATTGTTTTTACGTTTCAAAGCATTTTGGCGCGTCTGTGCATCAAAACGCCGATTAGGCCGTTTCACAGGACAAGTCGATATTAACTTGTAACTTTGATAAGGGGGGAAGCAAAAATGTTAGCAAAAAATATTATTAATAATCGCAAAGGGTTTATCTGTTTTTTGGTCTTTGCGTTTTGCCTCGCGGGGCTGTTTGCGTCCGCAAATGAAACAAACGCGCAGGGCAAGAAATCGTTCAATCTTTTAGTAAAGATTAACGGGGCCGGCGATGCCGTTGCCGGCGTTTCCGTTGAGCTTAAAGGCGGAGACATAGACGTCCCAATCACAAATACCGTAAACAATAACGGTTGGGTTAAATTTTCAAAGATCAAAAGCGGCGATTACACTTTAACGCCGTTAAAGGATGGGATCTTTTTTACCCCGGCATCACTGGACATAACTGTTAACGAAACAAATAAGAAGAGAACTCTGTTTACATTTCAGGCCGGTTCCGGAAAACCTCCGGATGAAGGCATTAAAATACCTAATCAGGAAGAGTGGGCCGGTTCCGCGCACGCCGACACTACAGCTGAAGCTTTTAACCACTGGAATGAAGAGGGGGAGATACCCGTATCATGCGCAAAATGTCACAGTACAACCGGATTTCGCGACTTCATTGGCGATGACGGCTCGGAAACCGGCGCGGTTGACAAGCCCGTTTCCGTTGGAGGCGTTATTACCTGCGACGCATGCCACAACAACACAGCGATTGAGCTTGACGGGGTCACATTTCCATCAGGCGAGACAGTTGTAAACCTGGGCCACGAAGCTATATGCATGCAGTGCCACCAGGGCCGCGCTTCAACCAACACTGTTAACGACGCTATTAAAGACGCTGATGTAAAGGATGACGATACGGTTAGCGAAGAATTAGGCTTTATAAACATCCATTACTTTGCGGCGGCAGCCACACTGTACGGCAAATTTGCCAAAGGCGGTTATCAGTATGAAGGCAAAGCTTATGACGGCAGGTTAAACCATGTTGAAGGCGTTGACGTTTGCATTGACTGCCACAATCCGCACACACTTAAAATAAAAGTTGATGTCTGCTCCGCCTGCCATGATGAGGTGAAGACACAGGATGATGTTCACAAAGTCCGCATGAACGGCTCGCTGGTTGACTACGACGGCGACGGCGATATGACTGAAGGCATCTTCTTTGAGATTGAAACTCTGCGCGAAAAGTTGCTGGCCGCTATCCAGGCTTACGGCAACGAAAAAAACGGGGTAGCCATAGCGTATGACAGCCATGCCTATCCATACTTCTTTATAGACACAAACGGAAACGGCAAGGCGGATACGGACGAAGCTAATTTCGCCAACCAGTACAACGCGTGGACGTCTCGCCTGTTAAAGGCCGCGTACAACTATCAGGTCTCTCTTAAAGATCCCGGAGCGTTTGCCCATGGCGGCAAATATATAATTCAACTTATTACGGATTCAATTGAGGATGTAAACTCCGTTCTAAAAGCTCAGGTTGCAATGGCCGGAACTTCAAGAAACGACGAGGCGCATTTTGACGGCGCAACAGAGGCGTTCAGGCATTGGGATGAGGACGGCGCGGTGCCGGGAAGTTGCGCAAAGTGCCATGGCGGAGGAGGTCTTGTCACTTATTTGGAAAACGGAGTGAATGTGACGGCTCCTTTTGCAAACGGCATGCTTTGCTCTACCTGTCATGACGATCCTGAAAACTTTAAATCCAGAAGGCAGGTTGAAATGGTTGAGTTCCCTTCAGGTATGACTGCCACGCTGGAAGACGACAGCAACCTTTGCATGAGCTGCCATCAGGGCCGCAGTTCAAAGGGAGGAGTAGATGACACAATTGCCGCGTCAGAGGGGCCTTATAATTTTATAAATATCCACTACTTTCCTGTCGCTGCCACACTTTTCGGCACGGAAGTTGAAGGCGGGTATGAATTTGACGGCAAGGATTACGCAGGCCGAAACAAGTTTAGTAGTCATGCCGATAATTATGACACTTGTGTAAGGTGCCATATGGGAAGCAAAGGCGCCGAAGCAAACAAATCTCACTACCTTGTAAAACCAAACAAGGCCAATTGCGTTGTTTGCCACGGCAACGACGTTTCGCAAACGAATAAGGGCAGCGACGCAGATAAGTTTAATTTCAAAGAGATTAGACCCGGCGGGTTCCCTGACTATGACGGCGACGGAGACACCGACGAATCATTATGGAAAGAGATGCAAGGGTTGGAAACCGCTCTCTTTGCGGAGATTCAGAAGTACGCCAAAGAAACGATTGGAACCGCTATTATTTACGATTCTCATGCGTACCCATATTTCTTTGTGGATACAAACGGCAATGGGGACATCGACGAAGGCGAGGCCTCGTTTGGAAACAGGTTTAGCCTGTTTGACGCAAACCTGCTCAGGGCGGCGTACAACTACCAGACAAGCAAGAAAGAGCCTTGCGGCTATATTCACAATGGAGTATATGTTTCCCAGTTGCTTGTAGACTCAATTGAAGCTTTGGGAGGAGATGTTAGCGAGTTTACATGGCGTTAAAGTAAAAAACCAAATTGTCCATGCCGGCTTTGTCCGTATAGGTGGCCTACCTCCAACCCCCGCCTGTTCGGGCTCTGGTTGGCATGGGCGGTTTCTGGTTTCTGGATGCTGGATGCTGGATGTTTGATACCGGCTGAGCCGGTCGGCTTTTGATTTCTGCCGTTTGTCATCTGTCATCCGGCTTCTGATTTCTGTAATCGAACTTTAAATTGATTGTTAA
Source organism: Candidatus Anammoxibacter sp. (assembly GCA_021777105.1). Classification (GTDB taxonomy): domain Bacteria; phylum Planctomycetota; class Brocadiia; order Brocadiales; family Anammoxibacteraceae; genus Anammoxibacter_B. Next base: position 71,124 of record JAIQZQ010000029.1, on the reverse strand, counting down.
ATTTTCAACTATCTCAAATAAAAGGAAAGGATGTGATGATTATGAATGTATTTATAAGTATTTTTAACTTTTTAGCGTAATGAAGGGAGGTTATAAATGGAAGCCATAATGGAGGCAAAAACAGAAGAGTCTCAGCTTGACCAAATGGCTGCTTACAAGGGTGATAGCCAGAAATTTCTGACTTTTATTCTGGAAGATGAAGAGTACGGCATTGAGATACTTAAGGTAAGAGAGATTATCGGGATGATGCCCATAACCCCGGTGCCGCAATCGCAGCATACTCTAAAAGGCGTGATAAATTTAAGAGGCAAGATTATTCCCGTCTTTGATTTAAGGCTGATATTTGGAATGGGCGAGAAGGATTATGACAGTGAAACCTGCATAATTATTGTTGACGTTGCGGGCCGTTTGGCCGGCATTGTCGTGGACACGGTTTCTGAAGTAATGGATGTAAGGGACGATGATATTGAGACTTCTTCAGGGCTGGAAGCGGGGTTTAACTCTCAGTTTATTATGGGCATATCAAAAGTAAACGACAAGATAAGGATACTTGTGGATATCGACAATATACTGGGCGATAAAGAGTTAAACTTTTAAATAAGAAAATGTTCTTTAGTTAAAAACCGGGCGAAAAAAGTAAATGATTGGTGTTTTGCTATTTTTAGCCATTGCGCGGGCTTAAGGAAGGAGGCAGTTCAATGTTTAACAATATGAAATTAGGCACAAAGCTTCTTATATTCTTCCTGATTGTTGGTGTGATACCTTTTGCCACAATAGGTGTTATATCACTTGTCAAGTCGAGCGGAGCTTTGTCGAAACAGGCGTTTAATCAACTTACGGGTGTAAGGGAGATCAAGAAATCGCAGATCGAAAGGTTTTTTGACGAACGCGAAGGCGACATGGGCGTGCTTACGGAGACGGTGGGGACTTTAAGAAAAGAGGCTTTTGACAAACTAAAAGCGGTTCATGAGATTAAGAAGAATCAGATTGAAGATTATTTTGAAAACGCTATGTTAAATATGGAGGTCTTTGCCAGAAGCAATGATACCGGAATACTTTTTGACAAGCTAAGGGAGTATCACGTTGCAACCGATGTTAAACCTGACGGCCCATATGACGTCACGACGGCTGAATACAAAGCTGTTTATGACGAATATGGAAAAACCATTAACAAGTTCTATGACGATAGCGGTTTTTACGATGTGTTTATGATTTGCGCCGCGCATGGTCACGTCATGTTTTCATCCGCGAAAGAGAGCGATTTAGGGACAAATTTGCGCCACGGGTTCTGCAAGGGTAGCGGATTGCATAATTTGGTTGAAAAAGTAGTAGACAATGCCGGTGTGGCGGTTGTTGATTTTGCGCCTTATGCGCCGTCAAACGGCGAACCTGCCGCGTTTGCGGGAGCCCCAATCTATAGCGGCGATGAATTGATTGGCGTTATGGCTATTCAACTATCCATTGATCACATTAACAAAGTCATGATGGAGCGGTCCGGATTAGGCAAGTCAGGCGAGACATATTTAGTGGGCAAGGATAAATTAATGAGGAGCGACTCATTTCTTGATCCTGTTAACCACACTGTTAAAGCGTCGTTTGCCGATCCCGACAAAGGAGGCGTCGACACGGAGCCTGTAAGACTTGCCCTTGACGGCAAGACCGGGCAGGATGTTATCCTTGATTATAACGGCAATCCTGTTCTTTCAGTATATGCTCCGCTTGACATTCATGGAGTGCATTGGGCAATACTTGCGGAGATTGACGTTGCCGAGGCGTTCTGCCCCGTTGATGAAAAGGGGGAGTACTTTTTTGAAAAATATGTTAAGTATTATGGTTATTATGATCTTTTTCTCATAAATCCGGACGGCTATTGTTTTTACTCCGCGGCTAAGGAGTCCGACTACCAAACCAATTTCGTAGACGGAAAATTTAGCGATTCAGGCCTGGGCAAACTTACAAGGAGTGTGATAAGCTCCAAAAAGTTTGGTCTGGCTGATTTTGCGCCGTACGCGCCAAGCAACGACGAGCCTGCGGCATTTATTGCTCAGCCTGTTTTGCACAACGGCGAAACGGAAATAATTGTCGCTTTGCAACTCTCCCTTGACGCTATAAACGCTATTATGCAGGAGCGCGAAGGCATGGGCGAGACGGGCGAGACATATCTGATCGGCAGCGACAAGCTAATGAGATCGGACTCGTTCCTTGACCCTACAAACCATTCCGTAATCGCATCGTTTGCCAATCCAAGACTTGGCAGCGTTGACTCTGACGCGGCAAAGGCTGCTCTTACAGGCAAGATCGGGGCGGAGATAGTTATCGACTATAACGGCAATCCTGTGCTTTCGGCATACACACCATTAATGGTCGGCGACACAAAGTGGGCGTTGCTGGCTGAGATCGACAAGGCCGAGGCATTTGCCGCGATAAATATGATGAAATGGATAATCTGCATGATAGCCATTATAGGCGTGGTTTCAATAGTAGCGATTGCGTTGCTTGTAACAAGATCAATCACCAAGCCTATAAACAAGGCCATTCACGGTCTTTCAACAGGCGCTGAACAGTTAGGTTCCGCTTCCGACCAGGTATCGGATTCCAGTCAGCAAATGGCTCAGGGCGCAAGCGAACAGGCCGCAAGCCTGGAAGAGACATCATCATCGCTTGAAGAGATGGCTTCATCAACTAAACAAAACGCCGACAACGCCAAACAGGCTAATGATCTGGCCGACAACGCCAGAACTTCGGCGGATAAGAGCAAAGACGCGATGGAGAAGATGACCGATGTTATAGGCAAGATCAAATCTTCATCCGACGAGACGGCGAAGATATTGAAAACCATAGATGAGATTGCGTTCCAGACCAACCTGCTTGCTCTAAACGCTGCTGTTGAGGCTGCGCGCGCGGGCGAGGCGGGCAAGGGTTTTGCAGTTGTCGCTGAAGAGGTTCGCAACCTTGCTCAAAGGTCGGCGCAAGCCGCCAAAGATACGGCTACGTTGATTGAGGAGTCTCAACATAACGCGGAAAACGGCGTTAATACCTCAGGCGAAGTTGCCGGCATCCTGAACGAGGTTGTTGAAAGCGTTGAAAAAGTTTCGCAACTGATCAGCGAAGTGTCCGCGGCTTCAGACGAACAGTCAAAGGGCATTGAGCAGATCAATACCGCCACCAGTGATATGGACAAGGCAACCCAGGCTACCGCCGCAAACGCGGAAGAGTCTGCCGCGGCAAGCGAAGAGCTGGCCGCCCAGGCAAAGGAGCTTAACACCATAGTTCAAATGCTGGCGGTTGTAATAGGCGGCCAACATTCCAGCGCCGCTACACATCTGCTTGATGACGGCGGAGATGCGCATACGATTCATGGCGGAAACGGCGGGCAACCGCATAGAGCTCTGCACACCATGGCGCATGAAGCTTTTCCGCATGACGGCGGAACCGAGCCGGTCAGAAAACTGCGCAAAAACGCGCCTGCAGGCGCCGCAAGAGCAGAGTATGCTGAAGCGGTTATACCTCTTGATGACGAAGAGTTGAAAAGGTTCTAACCGGTTCCGGTAAATTTTAGCCGGCCTCAAATTGTTTGAGGCCGGCTTTTTTTGTTTGAACGATGCTTGATGCTTGATGCTTGATACTTGATACTTGATACTTGATAAATGGCACACTTGTCAGTTGTGTCGCTGTAAATTGTGTTTGATGTTCAATGCGGGGCTCCGTGTAATATGGTTAAAGCATGTACGTGGCAACTGATTGTTTATTTATTGGTTGTGTCAAGGAGGGGCGCATGTGTGGCAAATTTGAAAAGATTAAATTGTTGGCCCTGGTTTGGCTGACAACTTTATGCGTTTTAATTGGCTGCAACGGGAAAAGTTCAAGCAAATTTGAAGGCGAGAAGATGAAAGTCTCCATCGCCGTTCCTAATACCTCTCCAAACTGGCTTACGATCATAGCGTTAGAGCGCGGCTTCTTTGCTGAAAACGGACTTGATGTTGCGGCTGAAAATTATCCAAGCGGCAAACGCGCCTTGCTTGCAATGTTTGACGGCAAGGTTGACATTGCCCCGGTTAGCAAAGTGCCTGTTGTGTTTAACAGCTTTAAACGCGACGATTTTGCCGTCATATCCGTTATAGGCGCAACAAATAACGACAATAAAATTGTCGCCCGCAAGGACGCAGGCATAAGCAAACCGTCTGATTTAAAAAACAAACGCATTGCCACGCAAAAGGCTTCGGCTTCTCATTTTTTTCTACATCTTATGATGTTGAAAAACAACATATTAGATAGAGAAACAACTCTCTCATACTTTAAAATTGAAGATTTGCCGAACGCTTTGTTTGACGGGAAGGTTGACGCTATTTCAACCCGCGAGCCTTTTTTGAGCAAAGCTATTAATCTTTTAAAGGATAACGCTATAACATTTGAGGAGCCCGGACTTTACAATAAATCTTTTGTTTTAACAGGGATGAAGGTTTTTATAGAAAACAATCCTATCATAATCCGCAGGATTATCAGGTCTATGCTGGATGCAAAGGATTTTGCAAAGAAACATCCCGGGCAGGCATCTAAATTGATATCCAGACGGCTAAAATTGCCGGAAGCTTATATTGCCGAAGCAATGAAATGCCTTAGGTTGGATATTAAGCTTGACCAGGCTCTTCTGTATGGGCTTGAGGATATATCAAGATGGGCTATAAATAACAAACTTGTCGCCGGCTTGGAATGCCCTGATTTTTTGAAGTTAACGCATATAGAAAGCTTAAAAAAAGAGGATAATAAATTGGTTACACTTATTCATTAGGAAGCAGTAATGAAGATTAAAACACGATTATTTACAATTGCAATTATTTCTGTAATGGTGGCAGTCTCAATGGGCTCTGTGGTTTTGACAACGAATCGTAAGATTCTTAAAGAGGAGAAATATAGCAATATAATAGGCTCTATTGCAGGCAATCTTACTGAATTGGAAACACTGACTTATGAATACTTTCTCCATAGGGGTAAAAGAACACAGATTCAGTGGAAAAAGAAGCTGCTGTCAATTAACGAAAATATTAATATTCTGAAAGAATCCAAAGGCCTTTCCTCTGATATTCTGGATGAGATGCAAATGGATATTAAAAATATTGATAACGATTTTAAAGATCTTTATCTTGTGACAAAAAAGAGGGCGGGCCTAGATCGCGAGCATGCGGCATTGTCAATAAAATATGAAGATCGTTTAAAAGGAAGGTTAATTGTAAATATAAATGATATTGTTTTTCGCTCTATTCAAATTGATAAAACACATCAAGAACGGCTCAATATTCTCAAGGCCAATACTATGTGGATATTGATAATATTTGTCTTAATTATGACTGCAACTACCGGCGTTTTTGCCGTTGTTACGTCAAAGAAGATTTCAAATCCTATTATCAAACTTTGTGAAGCCGCTGCTGTTCTGGGCGCGGGCAAACTGGATATTGTGGTGGATGTTGAAACTAAAGACGAAATTGGCGAACTGGCCGAATCATTTAATAGCATGGCGCAAAGTTTAAGAGAAAATAACCAGGCTCTGATTGAAAGCGAAGAGAGATTGCGGTTGGCAATAGATTCCGTCCATGCCGGAACATGGGATTGGGACATACTAACCGGAGATGTAAGATGGGATGCCAGGATGCAGGAGATCTTTGGGCTTAACCCCGGCTCATATAAAGGGACGTATGAGGCCTGGGCCGAGCTTGTGCATCCTGATGATAGAAAACGCGCTGATGAAACAACCTGGTATGCGATAAATACAGGATGCCAATATGAATGCGAGTACCGCGTAAAAGCAAACGGCAACGGATGGAGACACGTAGACGCCCATGCCATAGTCTTGCGTGACGAGCTATTGAGGCCGGTTAGAATGACCGGCGTTGCTGTGGATATTACCGGTAAAAAGGACGCGGATGCTCTGATAAAAAGTGAAAGAGAGAGGCTTTTCTCCATCCTGGATGGAATTCCCGCATTTATCTATCTGCAAAGCAAGGATTACTCCATAGATTTTGCAAACAAATATTTTAAAGAACATTTTGGGGGCATAGATAATCTGTTATGTTTTGAAGCTCTTTGGGGCATAAAAAAACCGTGCGCAGTTTGTCCTACATTTAAAGTGTTTAAAACGCAAAAACCGCAGGTTTGGGAGTGGGACAAAGCTCCGGACAACCGTGTCTATCAGGTTCATGACTATCCCTTTAGGGATCTTGACGGATCATTAAAGGTTTTGGAATTAGGCATGGATATAACTGAACTGAAGAATAAAGAAAATGAGCTGGAACAACACCGCAACCATTTAAAAGAGATGGTTGACGCCCGCACAAAAGAGTTGAAAAAGACAAACAGATCGCTTGTAAAATCAGAAGAAAAGTTAAAGAAAATATTCGATTTGTCTATTGACATGATTTGTGTCTCTGAAATTGGCGGCAAGTTCCTTAGCGTTAATCCCGCCTTTGAGAAAATACTTGGGTATTCTGAAACGGAGTTGTTGTCACAACCTTACATAAACTTTGTGCATCCTGATGACAAGGGCAAGACTACGGAAATAATTGAAAGAAGGCTTATGCATGGAAAACCGGTAATTAATTTTGAAAATCGGTATTGCTGCAAAGACGGCTCTTGCAAGTGGCTTATGTGGACGTCTCAACCAATTCCAAATGAAGGCATTACATTTGCAATCGCTCGCGATATAACGGATAAAAAGCTTGCTGAAGAAAAGATAAAGCATCTTGCTTCGTTTCCTCAATTGAGCGCAAACCCTATTTTAGAAGTAAACGCTTCTATGGATATTACATTTGTTAATACAACGGCAATTAAAATTTTAAACGAAAAAAGCGGTAAAAAAGACAATGACATAAAACTGTTTTTGCCGAAAGATATAGATGCAATTGTCAAACAACTGGAACAAGATAGAAATATGCAATTTTACCGCGAAATTAAAATAGGCGAGAAAATATTTGGGGAAAATATAAACCTTGTGCCGCAATTTAAGGTTGCGCGTGTTTACGGAAAAGACATTACAGCTCAAAAAAAAGCGGAATCTGAACTTGAAAAGGCGTCAAACCACTTGGTGCACGCAGAGAAACTCGCGGCTATCGGCAAACTTTCCGCTTCAATTGCCCATGAATTTAATAACCCTATAAGTGGAATAAAAAATGTGTTAGACACGGCGGCGCAAAGATATTCAAAAGAGAATATTAATGAGTATGAAGAGAAGTTGATAAATATGGGAATTAAAGAGTGCGACCGGGTAGCGGATCTGATACATAAACTGCGCGATTTTAACCGGCCGTCCTCCGGCATCGAAACAATGACTGACGTTAACAGGGAAATTGAGGATGTGTTGCTGATTTATAGAAAGGGGATAATAGAGAAAGGCATAGAGCTTAAAACTCAATTGGAAGATAATCTTCCTAAAATTAAGATTGTGGCGGATCAACTAAAGCAAGTAATACTTAACCTTGTTCAAAACGCGGAAGAGTCTATTACAGATAAAAAAGGGTCAATTACCGTGACAACAAGGCTTATGAAATCAAACATCTATATAAACATTAGAGACACCGGCGACGGCATACCTGAAAAAAACAGAGGCTCAATTTTTGAGCCGTTTTTTTCAACGAAACCCGCTGTTAAAGGCACGGGATTGGGCCTTTCCGTGTGCCACGGTATTGTAAAAAAGTTTAACGGTGAAATTATATTTGAAAGCAAAGAAGGTAAAGGCACAACCTTTATTGTTGTGCTTCCCGTAACCGGAGAGAGCTGTTAGTAACCGGTAATTGGTGATTGGTTGGCAAAAAACCAGAATGTAGGACGGGCAAAGCGTAGTGTGCCCATCAATAATGTAGCTCGTTTCATGCTACCAGAAAAGGAGGTTCGGACAATGGTTAACAACTCAATATTAATAGTTGAAGATGAAGATATATTGCGTGAAACATTGAGCTATGAGGTAAAAACCAGGGGATTTAATGTCGCGGGGGCGGCAAACGGTGAAGAGGCTATTGAGATAATGGACAAAGAGAGTTTTGATCTTGTAATTACTGATTTGGTAATGGAAAAACTTGGGGGTATTGATGTTCTTAAAAAGGTGAACGAGCTGTGTTCTGAAACAAAGGTTATGATACTTACAGGATACGGAACTATTGAAACGGCTATTGAGGCTCTAAGGTTGGGCGCCGCCGACTATATGCTTAAACCGTATGACAAGGCCGAACTGTTTCTAAGGGTTGATAATTGCTTGAAACAACAGGAGCTTCAAAGGAGAGTAAAAATTTATGAAAATATACTGCCTGTATGTTGCAAATGTAAAAAGATACGCGATGACGACGGCAAAGAGCATGGCGATGGAGAGTGGATGGATTTGGCAGACTATCTAACAAACAAAGCGAAAGTGGAAGTATCTCACGGTTTTTGCAAAGAGTGCGCCAATGAGTTTAACAAGGAGATAGATGAGATGAAGAAGCGGGAATAGGGCAAAACGGCGCGGGCGCTGATAGGCGCTTCCGGTTTCTGTTGTCTGTCTAAAGAGGCAAATACAATGTTAGTTAAAGATCAAAAGAAATCAAAGAAATTATTAAAGGATTCTTCTCAAAGATTGCCGCTTTTGATTGAAAAAGAGAAAAAAAGGCAAAAGGAGATGAATCTATTGTTAAAAGGAACGCGGGCTGTTCTTGAGAACAAGGATTTTACAACGACCGCGCAACGCATATTTAATTACTGCAAAGATGTAACCGGGGCCACAAGCGGTTATGTGGCGATGCTTTCAAAAGATGGGAGCGAGAATGAGGTGCTGTTTCTGGACACGGGCAATTATAGTTGCGCCGTAAACCCTGCTCTGCCTATGCCTATAAGGGGCCTTAGAGAAGTGGCGTACAAACGCGGCGAAGTGGTGTACGATAACGATTTTGCCAACAGCAAATGGATGAAATTTATGCCTGAAGGCCATGTTGGGTTGAGAAATGTTATGTTTGCGCCTTTAATGTTAAACAAAAAGGCTGTGGGATTGTTGGGCCTTGGCAATAAAGACGGCAACTTTAACCGGCATGACGCCCGGATGGCCAAAACCTTTAGCGAATTTGCGGCCATCGCCCTTGCAAATAGTAGATCCCTGGAGCTTTTGGAAGAGAGCGAAAACCGTTTTAGATCTGTAATTAACACCGCCAAGGACGCCATGATTATTATTAACGGCTCCGGATATATCTTGTTCTGGAATGACGAGGCCGCCGCAATGTTCGGCCACACTGCTAAAGAGGCAGTGGGCCGATCTCTGACTATTATTATGCCTGAGAGGTTTAAGTGGAAACATTCAACTGCGGTAATGAAAGCCTCAACCAAAGGCAAGCTGTCCCGGGAAATAAAATCCGTTGAGCTTAGCGGATTGCGCAAAAACGGCGAGGAGTTTCCCCTTGAACTTTCAATCGGCGCCTGGAACTCAAATGAGGGGCCTCTTTTCGCGGGTATTATGCGGGACATCAGCGCCCGCAAGAAAGCGGAAGATGAGTTGAAAAAAGCTAAATCCAGTTTAGAGTTGAAAGTGAAAGAGAGGACATCCGAGCTCGTAATCGCAAATAAACGGCTTCAAAAGGAGATAGCCGGCCACAAGGAAGCCGCAAAACAATTAAAAGCTTCGTTAACCGAGAAAGAGCTGCTGTTGCGCGAAGTGCATCACAGGGTGAAGAATAATATGGAGGTTATTTCAAACCTGATTGAATTTCAGACGGAAAAGATTAAAGATTCAAAATATTTGCGTATGTTTAAAGAGTGCCAACACAGGATTAACGCCATGGAGCTTATACATAAAAGGCTGTATAAAGCTGAAAATCTTGCAAAAATTAATTTTGGCGAATATATGAAGAGCCTTGTTGGCGAACTGTTCAGCTTTTACAAGGTAAACAGTGACAAGATTGAGCTTAAAATGGATATCAGCGATATATTCTTAAATATAGAAACTGCTATTCCATGCGGATTGATTATAAATGAGATTGTTTCAAATTCGTTGCAATACGCCTTTCCAAAAGGCGAAAAAGGCGAGATAGATATAGAGTTGCGCACTCTTAAAAATGGAAAAAATGAATTAATTATTAGCGATAACGGTGTCGGTATACCGGAGGAGTTCAACTACAGGGAATCCTCGTCGTTGGGTTTAAAATTAATTGTCAACCTGGCGGAATATCAGCTTAACGGCAAGATAAAACTTGCAAAAAAGAAGGGAACAAAATTTATATTCAGATTTAATGAGGCGCAATATAAAGAGAGGTTAAGAAGCGTGTAAAGCGGTGTTTTTGAAAATAGATGTTCAGTTTCCTTTTATTTGTCATCTGTAATAGGGGCAAAGCCATGGTAAACAGCAAAGTGATGGTCGTTGAAGACGAATGGGTGCTTGCCGAGCGATTAAAGAATGATCTTACGGATTTAGGATACACAGTAACATCAATGGCCAGATCCGGAAATGAGTCTATTCGAAACGCAAAGAAAGAGTCGCCGGATTTGGTATTAATGGATATTGTGCTTCAGGGCGAAATGGACGGGGTTCAAACAGCGGCAAGGTTAAGAAAGGACTTAAAAATTCCCGTGGTTTTCCTGACGGCGTATGACGACAAGTCAATACTGGAAAGGGCGAAGAAGACCAAGCCTTATGGGTTCCTGATTAAGCCCATAGGTGAAAAGGAGTTGTACGCCACCATTGAAGTGGCTCTTTATAAACATAAAATGGAGAAAGAGAAGGAAAAACTTGTCAAACGCCTTGAGGAGAGCGAGGAGAAGTACCGGGAATTTGTAGACTGCGCGGACGACCTTATAACTAGGGTGGATGGAGACGGCAAGCTTACATATGTTAACGACGCGTCAAAAGCGGTGTTTGGTATTGACAAGGCGAAGTGCGTGGGCAGGTCGGCGTTTGATTTTGTATATGATGAAGATAGGGCGGCTACCTGCGAATGGTTTAATAAGCAGATAAAAAGTTTAAAAAAGAGAGGGACAATTGAAAATAGGCAAATTAGCCTCACAGGCGAAGTCAGGAATATGCTTTGGACTTCAAATTTTATTTATGACGAAAACGGAAAAGTTAAAAGCGTCAACGGCATTGCCAGGGATATAACAAAACGAAAGCGGGATGAAGAGAGTCTGCGCCGGAGCGCGCTTGAATATGAAACTCTTTCAAAAGTGTCGAGTTTTCTGATTAAAACGGAATCAGAGGCGAAGATATATTCCAAAGTCCCCAGAATTATTATGGAAAATTTGGACTTTGATATTGTAGTGATTGAGAATTGCGACGAGCAGTCTGACGAGATTATATTTAAAGGGAGTTTCGGCGATCCCAATGGAATAACTAAAGATATTAGAAAGCCCGCTGTCGGCACAATTTCCGGCGACGCAATAAAAGCGCGCAAAGCGATAACGATAGACAATATAGAGAAATGCCGCCTTTATAAATTAAAAAAGGCCGGCAAAGCAGGCATCAAATCATTTGCCTGTTTCCCTATGATGTCGAACAATAACGCGATAGGCTCAATATGCTTTGAAAGCCGTAAGTTAAGAAAATTTTCTTATTGCGAAAAGATTATTTTGCAGGCTATCGCGGATGCAATAGGGCTGTCGATTGAGAAGAAACGGGCTGAATGTAAACTAAACGAGCATAAGCAACATCTTGAAAAACTGGTTGACGAGCGCACTTCTAAATTGAAAGCGGCGCAGGAGAGCCTTGCGCATTCCGACAAATTGTCCGCTTCGATAGCGCATGAGTTTAACAACCCTATCTGCGGTATACGAAATGTATTGCAAGCTTTAAACAAACCAGGATTTGAAAAGGACGAGTCCAGAGGCAAATTCATAGAGCTTGCTATTAAAGAGTGCGACCGCATGGCCGGCCTTATAAAGAAATTGCAGGTTTTTCACCGCCCCTCTTCCGGCGAATTTGAAATTGTGGATATTCATGAAGCTATAGACGATATAGCCTTAATTTACAAAAAGCGGCTGAAAGAGAGAGGCATTAATTTAAAAAGGACGTATGCCCCTAACATGCCACGAGTTAAAGTTGTGCCGGATCAGATCAAACAAGTTATACTGAACATTGTTCAAAACGCTGATGACGCAATAACCGGCAACGACGGAGAGATAACCATATCAACCGATTATGATCACAATCATATATACATTCACGTCAAAGACAACGGCGAGGGCATCACAAAACAATTCAGGAGCGCAATGTTTGAGCCTTTTGTCACCTCCAAATCCGCAGTCAAAGGCACAGGCCTGGGGTTGTCGATATGTTACGGTATTATAAAGAAACATAAAGGCGATATCAGCGTAAAGAGCCGAGCCGGCAAAGGAACAACATTTACAATTGCGCTTCCAAAATAAGCAGGCATTATAAAACCGGCATTTGCATTATATTTGCGGAATGTTTATTATAGACGATCATCAAAGGATGGCAGCGCTATATGTGGCGTGTTGTTAATAAGCTCTATTAATGATTTAAGGAATTATCATGTTTGATTTTTCAAAAAAGCATCGCGATCATGTCAATTATTGTGATTGCCGAACAATAAAAATTGTTTGGCTTGCAATATTCCTGGCTTTAACCGGCTCGAATTTTATGCCTAAAGGCGGATTGATTGTTGAAGGCGCGGAAGGCCGCGCTAATATCAAGGTAGGAATATTGCATTCTTTAACAGGCACAATGGCTATTAGCGAGAGGGCCGTGGTTGACGCGGTTATGTTGGCTATTAACGAGATTAATCAACAGGGCGGGCTTTTAGGGCGCGAATTGAATCCTGTTGTGGCTGACGGCAAATCAGACTCAAAAACGTTTGAAAAGGAAGCGTTGCGCTTGATTGTTAATGAAAAAGTAAGCGTTGTTTTTGGTTGCTGGACATCAGCCCACCGCAAGAAAGTTAAGCCGATATTTGCGAGGTATGATCACCTTCTTTTTTACCCTGTGCAGTATGAAGGGATTGAGCAATCGGCAAATATTGTTTATACGGGAGCTACGCCAAATCAACAAATAGTGCCTGCTATAAAATGGTGTTTTGAAAATATAGGCAAAAGATTTTTCCTTGCCGGTTCTGATTATATTTTCCCTCGAATAGCAAACACCATAGCAAAAGATTATATAAATGCCTTGGGCGGAGAAATTGTTGGAGAAGAGTATTTATTGCTTGGAGCCGGCGACGCCGGCGAGATAGTATCAAAAATAATAGCCGCCAAGCCGGACATAGTCCTGAACACGATTAACGGATCCTCAAATTTAGTTTTTTTTACGCAAATGCGAGACGCTGGGATCGGCTCCGACACAATACCAACCATGTCGTTTAGCATTGGAGAAAATGAAATAGAAAAAATAGGCGTAGAAAAAGTCGCGGGCAATTACGCGTGTTGGAACTATTTTCAGAGCATTAAAAGTGATGATAACAGGAGATTTGTTGAGAGTTTCAAAAAAGCGCATGGAGAAAGCCGTGTTATATCAGACCCTATGGAAGCCGCCTATTTTGGCGTGAAGCTCTGGGCAAAGGCTGTTAAAGGCTCGGGATCGTCTGAACCTCGGTTGGTTCGTCAATATTTAAAACGGCAAGGCATTGTAGCCCCGCAAGGCATTGTGCATTTTAACCATGAAAATAATCATATGCTTAAATACGCAAGGGTCGGCAGGGTAAGAGATGACGGGCAATTTGAGATATTATGGACGTCAAATGAAATAGTCAGGCCAAGACCATATCTTGTTCATCGGTCAAAGAGGGAGTGGGATCAAATGGTTCGGGGTTTTTATAAAAGTTGGGGCAAAAAATGGAGCGCGCCTAATCCGGAGACGACTGAATAAATAGAAATATCATGAAATTCTATAAATTATCAACTAAATTGTTATTATGGTTTCTGGCTACGGCATTGATACCTCTGCTGATATATAGCTCGTTCAGTTATATTTACGCTGTTAAGCGGCTTAAAAATGAGGCGGCTATGCGATTGACCGAGATTAGCGAGTATAAGCTGGACAAGCTTGAAGACTATTTCAGGCAAAAGGAGAATATAGTAGAGCTTTTTGCGCATAATCCGAATGTTGAAAACTTTTTGCGTCTATATGACGTATATTTAAGCGACAATATAGTAAGACTGGAGGAACGCATTGATCTTCACCTGGAGCTAAAAGAGTATCTTGAGTACTATACATATGGACAAAACCTTTTGTACGACCTTTTTCTTGTTAATAAAAATGGCGAAATTGTGTTTAGCGTGATGGAGGAGCAAGACCTCGGGTCAAATTTAATAACAGGGCCTTTGAAAGATACTAATCTTGCCGAAACATTTAGAAAAGCCGTCTCGTTATCCGCCGCCGACCTTTCCCGTTTTGAATTTTATACTCCTTCAGGTGAAATGGCCGCGTTTATGGGAGCTCCCGTTTTTAGAGACGGGGAATTGCTGGGCGCGGCATGTATTCAGATAATAGTCGACGATATCTTTGAAATGGCTCAGGATTATACAGGATTGGGAGATACCGGCGAGACGGTTATTGCCGCGCAAGAAGGGGGACAGTTAAAAATTTTGGCTCCTTTAAGGCACGATAAAGATGCAGCGTTTAATAAAATAATAACAATCGGCGATATGAAAGGTAAACCTATACAGATTGCTTCCAAGGCTGCTGAAGGTGTGCAGGTGTCAATTGATTATCGAGGGGAAGAGGTTTTTGCGGTGTCCAGGTATCTGTTTTACACGGATTGGGGCGTAGTGGTTAAAATGGACACCAGTGAAATCTTTGCTGCCGCGCAAAAATATAAACAGTGGATGATAATGTTGGGTATTCTTACATTTTTGGTCGTGGTGGCGGTTGCGATAGTTGTATCCCGCTCAATTTCCAGGCCCATAGTCAGGTTGCAAAACGCTATTATTCGTGTGGCTGATGGAGATTTGACGCAAACCGTGGATATTAAACAAAAAGATGAGATAGGGCTGCTGGCCATGTCGTTTAATTCCATGGCTCACGATTTGGGGATATCGCATGACGAGTTAACCAAACGCACAAAAAGCCTTGAAAAAGCTAATGAAGAGGTTAAAACTTTCGCCTACATAGTTTCGCACGATTTGCGTTCGCCTCTGGTTAATCTAAAGGGGTTTTCAGGCGAGTTGAGCGCGCATTTAAACACGGTTAAATCCGCCTTGCCGGAAACATTGGCCGGCCTGGATGATGAAACAAGAAAGAAAGTGGGGATTTCTCTGGACGACAAGATTCCGCATGCGTTGCATTTCATAAATACGTCAGTGGACAAGATGGATGGACTGGTTGGCGCAATATTAAAACTTTCCCGGTTAGGGCATAAAAAGCTCAACTTGCAGAGTATTGACACAAATAAACTTATGAGTAAAATAGTTGACGCAGTCTCATTTCAATTAAATGAGAAAGGGGCGCGGGTTGTTGTTGGGCAATTGCCGGAGGTAAAGGCTGATCTGCTTTCAATGGAGCAGGTGTTTTCAAACATTTTAACAAACGCAATTAATTATCTTGAGCCTGAACGACCGGGCGTGATAGAGATAGGCGCAAAAGATAATGAAACTGAAACGGTATTTCACATTAAAGACAACGGCCGCGGCATTGCCGAAGATGAGATGCACAAGGTTTTTGAGATATTTCGCAGGGCCGGCAGGCAGAACGTAAAGGGCGAGGGCATGGGCCTTGCTTATGTAAGGACGTTGATACATTTGCACAGGGGCGAGATTAAATGCGCGTCTACTTTTGGCCAAGGCTCTACATTTGCTTTTACATTGCCTAAAGATTTAAAAGAAGAGGTTGATTGCCGGGCATAAATAATTGTATAGCCAAACTGATCAGAAATTCGAAATTTGTTATCGCTCTGGTTGCCAATCAGGGGTTTGGGAGCGATGTGAAAGTCAAAAATTGAAAATTTTTACCGAAACTTTAGTTCACTTTTAACTTTAGTCACTTTAGTCATTTTTCCGGTTTATCCGGGTTAGGGTTTTATATCGCGGCAACCGTAAAATAAGAATCTTTTAAAGGAGAATATATCATGAGCGCATCTCAATCCGTGACAATACTTTTAGTTGAAGACGATGAGGGCCACTCATACCTTATTAAAGAGAATTTGATGAGGGCCGGCATTCGCAATGACGTTATATCAATCGCCGACGGCCAGGAAGCCACGGATTTCCTGTTTTGTCGGGGCGATTACGAAGGCAAGACAAGGCCGTCGCCGTTGCTTGTGCTCCTTGACCTTAATTTGCCGGGACGCGACGGGCAAATGATACTTAAGGATATGAAAAGTAATGACGATACCTGCCGTATTCCGGTTGTCGTACTTACAACAACCGACGATAGTAGTGAAGTCGACGCTTGTTACAAGCTTGGTTGCAGTGTGTTTATAACAAAACCCGTGGATTTTGAGAATTTTGGAGAGTGTATCCGCAAGATGGGGCTGTTTTTTGATGTTGTCACTATTCCGGACGGAGAATTTTGATGAATGGCGATAATTTAATAAAAATATTATATGTTGAAGACGACGAAGGATTGGCTTACCTCCTTAGAGAACGCCTGGAAGCGACCGGGAAATTCAGCGTAGAAACGGCCTGCAATGGAAAAGACGGGTTATCTAAATGCCTGGCCGGTGAATTTGACATGTTGCTGGTCGACCTTGCTATGCCTGAAATGAACGGCCTGGAAGTGATAAAGGCTGTCATCGTTGAAAAGCATTCCATACCGTCAATAATGATATCCGGAAGCGGCAATGAGACCAGCGCGGTTCAGGCATTAAAGGCCGGCGCTTCCGATTACCTGATAAAGGATGTTGAAGGCAATTACATGGATCTATTGCCGTCAGTCATTGAAAAAACGTTGGAACAGCGCAAGATTATTAATGAAAAGCGCGAGGCTGAAATTGCGTTAAAAGAGAGCGAAGAGAATATACGCGCAATTACAAACTCAATGCCCGACGCAGTTATCACTATTGACAGCGAAGGCTCAATCACATTTTGGAATAAATCAGCTGAAGATATCTTTGGCTATACAAAAGAAGAGGCTCTCGGCATGAATATGCATGACCTAATTGCTCCTGAACGATACCATGAAGAAATATTTAAAGGCATGGAGAAATTTAAGGATACCGGCAAAGGCAATATTATCGGAAAAACATTGACTCTGCCCGGCTTGCGAAAGGACGGTTCTGAGTTTATGGCTGATCACGCGTTTTCAGCCGTAAAAATTAAGGGCAAATGGCACGCGACCGCTATAATAAGGGACGTGACTGAACGCCTACGCATGGAAAATGAGTTAATAAAGGCGCAAAAGCTTGAGTCTGTAGGCGTGCTTGCCGGAGGCATAGCGCACGATTTTAACAATATATTGACCGCAATTATCGGCAACACAAACCTGGCCTCTATCCTTTTAGAATCAGGGCAAACCGATAAAGCCGGCAAGACGTTGGAGAGTATAGAGAAGGCCGTTCTTCGCGCAAAAGACCTGACTCAGCAATTGCTTACATTCTCAAAAGGCGGCGATCCTGTAAAAAAAGTCGTTTCCTTAACAAATATAATAAAAGATGCGTCATCTTTTGCCGCCCGCGGGTCTAATGTGAGCCGTGAATTCTCAATACCCGCGGAACTTTGGAGTGTAGAAGTGGATGTGGGGCAGATAACCCAGGTAATAAACAATCTGGTTATAAACGCCGCCCAGGCTATGCCGGGGAGCGGCGTAATCGAAATAAGAGCTGAAAATGAACCCAATATGGATACTTCCGGATTAAATGACCTAAAAAAAGGCAATTATGTAAAGCTCTCATTTAAAGACCATGGCTGCGGAATAAAAAAAGAACAGTTGAAGAACATATTCGACCCATATTTTACAACCAAACATGGCGGCAGCGGTCTTGGACTGGCATCTTCCTATTCAATAATAAAAAAACATGACGGGGCAATTACCGTTGAGTCCGAGGTTGGCGTTGGGTCGACATTTAACGTCTATCTACCGGCGACGCTAAAAGAAGCGTCTATAAGTGAATCAGAAAACCGCAGTCTAATTACAGGCTCGGGAAAAATATTGATTATGGACGACGAAGAGATGATACGCGATATGACAAGCCAGACTCTCGGCTTTATAGGGTATGAAGTTGAATGCGCCAAAGACGGCTCCGAAGCAATTGAAATGTATACAAACGCGCGGGAAGCAGGCAAACCATTTGACGTGATCATAATGGATTTAACAGTGCCCGGCTCCATGGGCGGCGAAGAGACTATTAAAATATTGCATAGCATCTATCCCGACGCAAAAGCAATTGTCTCAAGCGGTTACTGCAACAATCCAATAATGTCGGACTGTAAAAAATACGGCTTTTACGGCGTCATGTCCAAACCGTTTGAGATCAGATCTATGAACGAACTATTGCAAAAGGCGATTAAAGCATAATAGTTTGCCCGTATCTTGATGCTTGATGCTTGATGTTTCGGAATTAAACATCTCCAAATTATTTCTTCCAGAACCCTTATATTAAAAGAGGGCGACTATTTTATCCTCCACCCTAACCCTTCCCATCAAGGTAGCGGGAATAAAATGTATATGTTTATTACAATACATAATTCATTAGGTGAGCTTTTGAAGTTTGTAATTAAAACCAAAACGGGTTTAGAATACCAAATTCCCCTCCACTAGTGGGAGGGGTTAGGGAAGGGGGTATTTAAATTCGTTTAGTTTATATAATTAAATTAAACAACAACAGGAGGCTCTATGAGTAGTTTAATCGTTGAAGTAGTTCAAATTGATGATATTAAGGAACATCCAAATGCCGACAAACTTGAAATCGCCATTGTAAAAGGATGGGAGTGCGTTACGCTTAAAGGCGCTTATAATGTTGGCGATAAAGTAGTGTACGCCCCCATTGACAGCGTATTGCCTCTTGAATTGTCGGACAAAATGGAGGTGACAAAATATTTGTCAAACGGCAAGGTAAAAACAGCCAGATTAAGAGGCGTATATTCACAAGGCCTTATTATCCCCGTTAAATATGTCCCAAATGCCGATAGCTTGCAAACAGGAGATAATGTCGCCGAAATTCTTGGAATTACAAAATTCGAACCGCCAATAAGTATAAAAATGGAAGGAACGCATCGCCCCAACGATGCCCGATTCATTAAATATACCGACATTGAAAACATTAAAAATTTTCCAAATGTCTTGATTGAAGGAGAGGAAGTTGTAATTACTGAAAAACTGCACGGCACAAATTTTAGAGTCGCAAATATAGATGGAGAACTTCATGTAGGAGGACATAGAACAGACTTCATAGAATCAGACGAAAATTTATACTGGCAAGCGTCAAAAATATATGATCTAAAAACCATCTTAAAACCAGGCGAACAAATTTATGGCGAAATTTATGGTTTTAAGATTCAAAAACTGGCATATGGATTAAAAAACAAGTTCGACGTAAAGTTCTTTGACCTGATGATAGATTGTAAATATGTAGACTATTCACAATTCAAAACATATTGCGAAGAAAACGCCTTGCCCATGGTTCCGGAACTATATATCGGCAAGTGGAATAACGAGCAAATGGAATTTGCCGCCGGCAAAACAACCCTAGCCGACCATGTCAGAGAAGGCATAGTAATCAAACCAACCACTGAACGTTTTGACGAAGAGGTTGGAAGAGTAGTCCTAAAACACATAAACGAAGCATACCTGCTAAAAGACTACGTGGATGAGATTCGCGGGTAAAACTGACGTTGGCAGACCAGTTCAGCGTAAGATTATCTAAAAGTTCAAAATTCATTAGATTTCCCTCTTTGGTAAATGAACACTGAGCAGCTTGCCTGCTTTAGTGAGAATTATGCCCAGGGGGCCAAAGAGGGAGTAGGGGAGATTCGAATTGAGTATACCTTAATGTTGGTTCAACGTCTCCGGCTTGAACCGCAATTAAAGCGGGTAGGGGAGACTTTAGTCTCCCTTTTTAAAATTCATTTTAAAAACAACGGCGATTAAAAGGACATTTTTGACTAAAAGCGATTTAAGTACAATTATTAACGGTTTTAAGACTCGTCCCAAAATGTCGATTTTGACACGCAATTATCAATGTCTCTTGGTCGCGCTCGTTACAAGGCTCCCGCCTTGTAACGCAGTGTTCCATGAGGCTCCGCCTCATATCTTATACGGGGCGGATTGTTTCCAAACTTCCATTCTGAAACATTATTGGCGGGTAACTCTTGTTTTAAGAAAGATAATAGTTGCCTGTTTACGGTTTTTCTTTTGCGGATTTCGCTATGAAGGTTTAAAATTACAGAAAATATTTAACATCGCTCTGATCGGTTATAATTTTTAATTAATAAGTATAAAAATGGCAATAACTCAAACACAGATTGAAAAAATTATATCAATAGCAAAGAGATATGGCGCGGACAGACTAATCTTGTTTGGCGGCGCCGCTGAATCTGCTGACGATACTAAGGATATTGATATTGCTTGCGATGGCGTAGGGGGATGGAAACTTTACGAATTGGCTGCGCAAATCGAAGACGAATTGCATATCCCGCTGGATCTAATTCCTTTGAAGCCTTCTTCGCGTTTTACAAAACTTATAGAACGTAAAGGAAAAATCATCTTGTGAATATAACTGATCTTAAAGAGCAAATAGACATTGAGTTGGAATTTATTGAGAATACTTTAGTAGAACTTACAGCGTTAAGCAATGATATTGCGAATCACGAACCTACAACTCGTGAAAAGGCCGCGGCCGGTGTGTTTTTAGCTCAATTTTATAGCGGTATAGAAAATATCATCAAGCGTATCTGCAAGTTTAATTTAGTATCCATTCCGAATAGCGCGTCATGGCATATCGACTTATTCAAACAATTTTGCGATCCCTCTAATACGTCGTTGCCAATGTTGTTTGATAAATCATTAGCTTCGGATATAGCTCCATTTCGCCAATTCCGGCATGTTGTATATCATAGTTATGGTTTTCAACTGGATTGGGAACGTATGAAAGAAGGCATACTCAAAGTTGAAGATATCTTTATTAGATTTATGGCTAACCTTTCAGGTTATTTAGATAACCTTCCATCTAAATAATTTAGCACTCCTCAAACCCCTGGTTTCAAAAATTCAAGAAGCCGCAGCTTCGCGTTTTTCTCCGCTCATTACAAGGGGCCTGCCTTGTAACGCAATGTCCAATGAGGCTCCGCTTTATATTTTATGCCGGCCGGATTGTTCCAAAACTCCATATTGAAATATTGTTGGCGGGAAACTCCTGTTTTTCAGAAGGATAATAGTTCCATATTTTCTATTTTCTTAACCTCTAATACAGAGCCACATCAATAGCCTTGTAAAACCGGTTTACCCTACCCTATAATACCCCCATTGCATAATTCCTTCATAAATAATTTTAAAGGCAAAATCGGTATGTCCCCGTCTTTTAACACATCCTCGCCCAGGTAGACAACAAATCCTTTTTGAATGTGGCCTCCCTCAATCAACATTTTTAGAGATTTACAATAACTTTTTCTAAAATTATCAGTGGCTTTTATTTCAATGCCTACCGCTTTTTTGCCTCTGTCCCAAATAAAATCAACTTCCGATCCTGCGGGCGTTCGCCAATAGTAAAATTTGCCTCCACACTGTAGAGTATTTTGCGCAGCCCGAAGCTCGTTAAAAATCAGGTTTTCAAGTAAAACACCTTTTTCAGCCTTTTCAACAGGATCGCGCAATGCGTCGGACAAAGCCCTGACGACCCCAGTATCAAAAAAATAGAATTTAGGCTTGCCGATCTCCTTTATTTTTACTTTAGCTCGCCATGCCGGCAGCCACGAACCTATTAAAGTTGTTTCCAGAACATCAAAATAACGCTGAACAGTGACCCGCGCCACACCCGCGTCTCGTGAAATATTTGCCACATTTGTGACGTTTCCGTTGCAGATAGCCGCAATCTCCAGAAATCTTGAAAACGATCCAAAGTCCTTGACAAAAGCCTCCTGCTGAATCTCTTCCTTTAAGTAGTTAGTTACGTAAGCCTCCAGGATATCCACCGCAAACTCAGGCTCAACGCATACTCTGGGAAGACATCCAAAACCTAACAACCGATCTATGTCAAAATTAAAATCAAGTTCCCTTCCGGTTAGCGGGAAAAAATAGCGGTTAATTGCTCTGCCCGCAAGCAAATTTGCGTCCATCCGCTTAAGTTTCCGCGCGCTTGAGCCGCTTAACGCAAACAGATATTTGTTATTGTAGTCAACCGTTAATTTATGAACCTCGTTTAAAAGAATAGGAAGTTTCTGGATTTCATCAATTACAATCCAGGCGCCTTTCGGCAGCGCCTCAATTTCCATCCTGATTAAAGACGGGCTTCGGACAAGCTTAAGGTAGGTTTCTGAGTCCAAAAGGTCAAACCACCTTGCATTCGGCAAGACGTTTTTCAACCATGTAGTCTTCCCTGTGCTCCTTGGCCCAAACAGGAAAAATGACGTTTTTGGAGGTTTTAAGGCTCTTTTGTATATCATGAGGGCATTTTAACGGCAAAACTGCCCGCTGTATATAAAAAAATACCGCAAATTGCAAAAATTATTTACCAGGCTCGTTCCAAAACTCCGGTTTTGGAACGCAATTGAATTGGAAACTCCAGTTTCCACTCGCTTACAACTTCTAATGAAGCCAAAAAGGCTTTTTAGTTTCACTCTCAAATTCGAACCTCCGCCGCGCGCTCGTTACAAGGCTCCCGCCTTGTAACGCCGTGTCCAATGAGGCTCTGCCTCATATTTAGACGCCTTAATTAATACGTTATTTCCCAAAATTATTTGCATTTGTTTTTTTTACTGATATTTGCTAGGTTAAAATACTGTTGCAGTTATATTCCGTCCCCGATTGTAAAGTTATGAGTCTGATCAGTATTGGGAAAATTGTGAAACCGAATAGAGTTAATGGAGGAGTAGTTCATGTGGAAAGATCCTATAGTAGAAGAAACACGTAAACTTCGTGAACAGTACGCAAACCAACACGATCATAATATTGACGCTATTTTTGAAGACATCCAACGTCGTCAAGCCGGTTCCGGCAAGAAAGTGGTATCATTTCCGCCGCGCAAACCAATTGAAGATAAACACAAATAGCCGCTCCTGCCGGCTTGAAACTATATAAGATGCTGAACCTGAATTTGGGACGCGTTTGCTCGTTACAAGGCTCCCGCCTTATAACGCTTTGTCCAATGAGGCTCCGCCTCATATTTTATGAGGGGCGGATTATTCCAAAATTCCATTTTGGAACATTATTGGGGAGGAACTTCTTTTTTTAGACAGATAATGATTTATTGTTTTCTATTTTTTTAACTTCCAATACAGCTTCTTCAATAGCATCGTCAATCTCTTTTGGATCAACATCTTTTACATTTTCGCGTATCTTCTCAATACCTTTATAAAACTTATCAAATGACTCCTTGCGCCTTTCTTGATCCCTCCCCTTAAGCAAACGTACCGCATCCTGAGCGCTTCGCTTGTAGAATGGTATTACCCAGACTCCACTTTGTTCTTAACAAACTCTTCAAGTTCCGGTGTTAAAGACACATTCATTATTTTAACCTCCATTTTGAAATCATTTTTAAAATGTCAACAATTTCTTGTTACTTGTTACCTAAATCCAAGTATAAACACGAGAGTTAAAAAGAGCAAATTGAAAATTAGCAATAATGTGTTTTCATCCATCACAAATCGGAATTTGTGATGGATGTGTAATGTTAGCTTCTTATTTTTTTAAGACACGTTTCAAAATCCTGATTTTGAAACGCAATTATAAATAGAATTACAGTTGGTTCAATGTCTCTGACTTGAACCTCGATTGAAATAAACGATATTATTTATTGCCCAAATTAAGCAATTCCATTGCGTGATTTGTCATTTCGACCAGAGGGAGAAATCTTTAAACCTGTTCAGTCTCCCGTTACAAGATTCAGCCCTGACCATTACCCACAAATAGCATATCAGAGATAGCCCTTCAAACAGCCTACCCCCCTAAAAAGAGGATAACAATGGATGTGTAATATAATTCCTATTTAATACTGTTAATCACCGTCTTGCCTTTTGCTCTGAAAAGGCAAGATATATTAGCCCTTTCAGGGGCCGCGTTAGCGCCACCCTAGGTTAAAACGCAAAAACAATGTTTTCTCTGAAAGGGATAGATAGCCTCGTTTACATATCATTAGCCACAACAGGAAGAATGCATCGTAATTCTTCATCGTCTATTTAACCCCTTTAGTGTAAATAGTATTGTAATTCACTACCCAGAGTGGCGCTACAGCTTGCCAGGCTCTAATCTGTTTTTTAGTGAAAATGTATAAAAAAATATTTTTGATTGTGAATTGTGAAAGCCTGGGCTAAGGCATCAGTCATCAATTTTCAGCCTTGCTTTTATTACAATCCCTCTTAGCCTCTTTGCCATTGGATATTTACTCTCAAATAACCGTAGTCATCTCATATAGTAAACTATTGCAAATAAACGCCTCGCGCATGTGTAAATGATGTTTCGCATCAATTCAACTGCCTGTAATACCTTACTATTTGATATGTACTAGAAGACACTATACATGCAGTATTAATGAGTGCTTGACAAAATAAATAAATTTATTATAATTACGGCGTTTATGGGTAATTGAAATTATTCAGAGCTTTTTAGCGCGATAATAAACGGCCCTGACCTCTTTTTAAAGGTAATTTATCCTTATGATACCTGCTAAAAAAAGCGTCGGCAACTTTGCCGGCATGGGCGTGTAATTAACCATAAACTATTCAAAATTAATAAAAACATTAACATTTTCTTTTTTATGCTGGAGAACGGCGCTGTGAAAAAGCGATTATTTATATTAATATCATCAATTCTTCTTGTTTCCGTCTTAGGTTGCGATTTTTCAAGAATAGTTCGTAAATATGAATGGAATTATCAAATTGTCAAAGATGAAGAAGGCAACTATGATGAAAGCAACTTCAATTATGATTATGAATATAAATATTATTTGGATACTGTTGAAAACAGAGAGGCTCCCCTTACAGAAAATCAACTTAATAAAAAAAGGACAGACCTTATAAAAAAACGAGCTCAAGAAATTCACGAAATGTTTGTAATGCGCAAAAATAAATGGTGGAACTATTATGAAAGAGGATTAGAGTTTCTTGCTAATGGTTGTTTAGAAGTTAATATTAATGAAACTGGTTCTGCAATAGGAGCTATTCCTGATTTTAAAAAAGCAACGGAGTTGTTAAATGATGATCAGCTTTCCGCAAAAACATATGGAGTTAGAACTGTTGATTATTTTGGCAATAGAGATTTAGGGGTTGCATATTATTTTAATAAAGATTATAGATTTTTTGAATTAAATAAAGATTGTTTAGTAAAATTGGAAGATGCTGATATACCTCAACCTCTTATAACATTTTTAAAAATATTGAAAGAAGTTAATATAAAAAAGAGGACAAAAAGTGAATTTTTTGAAGCTTTAGAAAGTAAATTTGGAAAACCATTCACTAATCTATCCAAAGGTCAAAAAAATATGCTATTAAATATTTGTGAAGAAGGAGCTTTAAAGCGATTTTTGTTTTCGTTAGATAAAGTTAAAAGTGGTGAAACTAAGCATTTTCTTAGAAATGTGCTAAAAAAGATGAGAAAGAACTTGGATTTAAATAAGAAATCAAATTCTACTATTAATATAGTTTCACACAATAATGGTAGTATTGAAAATGAACCAACTATTAAAATGCGTGGAATTATAAATGAACCAGAATATTTTGTTGATACAATATCTGTTTGCTATGGCAAAAATTGTAGCGAGGATAATTATGACCTTGTTGGTTCTGATGTGGGGTTAAAAGAATACAAGTTTAGTTATGATATTGATTTAAACGAAGGTGAAAATATTATTAATATAAAAGTCGCCAACTATGCAGGCATAGAAAATGAAAAAAGAATTAAAATTTATAGAAAGAGAGAAAATAGGGGAAATAAGATTTTGATGAAAAAGAGAACAGAAAATTTGGATAAAAACAATAAATTTCCAATTTTGTTTGCTAGTAATGATAATAATTTTTCTAAGAAAATTAGTTTTAAAACTTTGATAGCCGAAGTTAATGATAAAAAAACTACGGAATTAAATTTGATTAAAAGCAAAAAAGAGATAGTAAAAAAATTAAAAAATGTTTTACGTATAAATAAACTTCATTATGCATTAACAATATTACCTTTTGCATTCACTGGAACTTTTATAGATGAAGTGAAAGGATATGAAAACGACATGAAAATGGCTATTGATGATGCTTTGTATTATGAACTGCGAGAGGCGTTTTATAATGAAGATCGTTTTGCCTTTAAAGAATATTTTAAAAATCAAGAAAAACATTTTGAAGGATATGAATATTATAGTTATATGGAGACTGTAATAGGATTAGAAAGTGATGAATTGTCTTTAATTCAGGATGTCAGAAACAAAGCTTTTAAAAAGTTTAAAAAAGGAATTGATATAGACTCAGTAGTAATTGGAGCAATTAATTATAATAATAATTTAAAAATGATGAAAATTAAAATTTATATCCATGAAATGGATGATGGTGGTGGGGAATTGTTTGAAGATGAAGAACTTTCATTTGTGGAGGAAGACATAGTAATTGTAAATAAAACATTACTAGAAGGATTAGCAAACCGCATCAAAAAAGATTTGGTTGAAAGGTTTCCATATCAATACGGTTTTGTTAAGGAAAAACGCGAAGAGGAAAAAGATATAGTTATTAGTTTAAATAAGTATGACAAAATATTTCATAAAATGAAGCTATTTGTTATAAAAGATACTAAACGTTACGATATTAAATTAGAGTCAAAAATTTCAAATATATTTGATGGTGAATCAATTGCTGTCATTATAGACAATAAATACAATAAATTTAGTTTCGTTAAAGAAAATCAAATTGTTTTTAGTAAATAAAAATATTTTTTATTTTCATATACTTGGAACATCATAAGCTCTTATAAAGAGTTTTAGAGGTGTTTATTTTTTTATTTTCAAAAAGATTTTATGAGAAATATTAAAATAAATTTTGCAAATAAAATATTTCAACTAATACTTGTTTAATTGTGTATAAGAAATGTCAGAATAATTCAATGAAAAAGATAAGATTTGGTTACTTAAGAAATGCTAGTGAGAAAAAAAAAGGATTTAGTCTTAATAAATTTTTTGAAAATAATCTCGTGGCTATTATTTTAGGCATTGTAGGCACTATATTTTCGTTTGAATATAATAGAAGCGCGCTAGAGGTGTCAAAAACTGATAATATAGCAAAAATCATTGTTGAAGTCTCAAAAGCTGATTTTAAGGGTATTGAATCTAAAAACACAAAATTTAGAACATTAATCCTTTCATTAACCGCATTTGGAAAAGATTCTATACCTACGTTAATTTCATTTTTAAGCTATGATAATAATTATATAAGAGAGGCTGCTATTTCTGCTTTAGAAATCATAGGCTCCTCTAGTAAAAGACTTGTACGTAAATTTATACTTAATGAATACATTGCCGCTAGGTATAAAGGTGAAGCAATTCTTTTATTGAACAGGTTGGAAAATGAAAATTTAAAAAAAGTATTAAAAAAAATATCAATAAAAATGGAAATAGAAGATGATTTAAAAGGAATCCCACAAAAAGATTATAAAAAGCTTCCAAATGTAGATTATAATCATCCTTTTACTAGCAAGGAAACGGTCATAGCGTTAGCTAAAATAGGGGCGAATCTGAATGGGCTTTATTTAGTTGGTATAAAAATAGAAGGAGAAAAAAAACGAATAAATTTTGATAATATAAATTTTTCAGGATCATATTTGCAAAACTCAACATTAAAAAAAATAAATTTTAGAAAATCGAATTTTCAAAATACTCACTTAGAAGGTTCTATATTAAAGGAGTTAAATTTTGATGAGGCTGATGTCACAAAATCTTTTTTTCCTAATATAGGTGAATTTAAACGCGGTGTATCGATAATTAATGCAATAGGAAGCCAAACTGTTAATGAATGGATAAATAAAAAATGAAAACAATGAAAATATTAAATCCGTTTCTATTCATTATAATTGTATGTTTAACCAACAAAGCATTTTCCGAACCAAACATAAGCTCACTCACCGCTTTTGGTATTTCACAAAGCATTCAATTAAATGTCCTTCCGCTTGGTTCAGGGGCGAGAGCGTTGGGCATGGGTGGAGCGTTTACGGCTATTGCAGACGATGGAACGGCTGTTTCGTGGAATCCTGCGGGGTTGACCAATCTTGAAACCCCTGAAATGTCGATTGTGGGGTCGTTTTTAACAACAAACTCTGATTTTAACGATATTTCAACCTCTGTTGATAATATTGATGTTGATTTGTTTTTTGGAGGCTCGGAAACCGATAAACGCGGCGATCTTAATTTTGCCAGCTTTTCATACCCTTTTGTCTTTTTAGATCAATATGCCGTTGCCGCGATTAGTTATCAACAGGTTCTTGATTTTGATTCAGAAATAAAAAGATCTCAGTCCTTTTTTTCAGGAGATGTTTTAAAAAGGACGGATAAAATAGATATTGAATCAACAGGCGGGGTGGGCGCTATTTCGCCGGCTCTTGCTGTGCAGATAAGTGAAAAAGTTGCCATTGGCGGAACAATTAATATCTATACTGATGAATATTTTAGGGATGACGCCTGGGAGGAGAAGATTAAACAGGTATTTGTGCTGCCAAATGCCGAAGATAGCTTTTTTAACGCCACAAGCTCTTTTGACAATTTTCATGCTGTTAACCTGTCGTTAGGCGTCTTTTGGGATATCTGGGAAATAGATAATAAAAGATTGACATTTGGAGCGGAATTTGACGGCCCGTATACGGCTGATGTTACCATGAATCAGGATATGTATTCAGATCTTGTAACGTTGGCGTCAAAGAGGCGGCATATAAATATAAATATGCCTATGTCGGCAAGCGTTGGTTTGGCGTATCAACTCTCGAATGAAATGACAATAGCCTTTGACGCTACTTGGACTAACTGGTCTGAATGGAAACTAAAAGAAGACGGCGGTGATAAAATACGTCCAATAGGCTTTGAGGAGGATGAGAATGTCAAGATTAATGACACTGTGGCGGCACGGTTGGGCATTGAATATTTGATATTTAATACAGATAATGAGTATATAATTCCAATCAGGGGAGGCCTTTTTTATGAGCCTGAACCATCCCTTGGCGATCCGACTGATGTTATAGGCTTCAGCATTGGCAGCGGAGTGACCTTTGAAAATTATAGCCTTGATTTTGCGTATCAGTTTAGATACGCGAACAATATTGGGTCAGAGGATATAGGCATTGCCGATAATGAGTCGGATGTAGTTGAGCAGATGTTTTTTACATCGTTGATTGTTAAGTTCTAGATTGTTATTTCTTAAATCGTAAATTTGTTAGTTTGTTTAGCTTTTGTTTTATTTGATTTTAATAAAAGAAAAATATAAGGTAGTAAAGTGTTGCTAATTAAATGTCAATTTAAGTTTAAGTGGATTTTCTTCGTTTGTTTATTTTTATGGTTTTGTGGCAATGTCGCCGCGCAAACGGCCGACATGGAAATCAGAGTTCCTGCAACTATCATATGTCCTTTAAGGGAGCGATTTTGTGAATTTCAAGTTAACGGCTCAATATCAAAAAATTTTGAAATAAATAATGAATTTGGGGTTTTTGTTGCTATTCAAGATTCTAATGATAACTGGTTAATTCAATTTCCTAAAGATGAAATAAAAATAAATGACAATAATAAAGGCGTGAAAATCAAGAATAGCATCCTTGAATGGGGCCATACGTTTTCTATTGATAAAAAAAAGCTTAGGAGAAACAACACATTTAAGGTGATGGCCATGTTCGCGGAAAAGAGTTGTGTTTTATTAACAGGATTAAATTTGCCGGTTTCATCTATTGATGATTTACCTTGTAAGATTAATGGCAAAAGTAAAAAACAGACAGTAAAAATAATAAATAGAGAAATAAATAAAGTAGTTTTTGGTGATAATGTTGTTCAGGTTGGGGAAAAACCTTTTGCAATATGCGCTGACCAGGCTTTTAATAATGTTTATGTGACAAATAGTGGCGAAAATAATATAAGTATTATTGACGGCATTAATGATAAGGTAGTTGGATTTATAAACGTTGGAGATGGGCCTAGGGATATTGTTTTTGATGAAATAAATAGGCGTATTTATGTGGCTAATTATAATGACAATAGCGTTAGCATAATAGACGCCAATATAAATAAAACTATTGAAACCTTTTCAACAAAAGGCCTGGGGCCTACGGCAGTTGGATTAGATGCCGTTGAAAACAGAATTTATGTTGTGAATTCTGTTTCTAATACAGTAGACGTTTTTGATGTTGAAAGTGGCAACGCTAATTTTATTAAATCTATTAAAGTCGGAGAACGTCCGTTAGGGATTGCTGTTAATCCAAATGTAAATGAGCTTTATGTCTCGAATAGCGGAGATGGCACTGTGGATATAATTGATAGCGCTTCTTTTGAGATTTTCGCGTCTGTTGAAATTGGTGTAAGGCAAATTGAACGCACAGGAATAAAACCTATAGAAGTGAAAGGTCGGCCTCGTAATTTGCTATATTATAATGATCCAATTGATGGACATCTTATTTATGTTACTGATATATTGAATAAAACTGTTGATATAATAAGACTTTCAGATAAAGAAAATATTAATACTATTCATTTGGAAGGAATACCCAGAAAAATATCATTTAACCATGACAATAATCTCTTGTATGTTGTAATGGGCGGTGATAAAAGAAACGTTGGTGTATATGATCTTGATGGGAACAATTTGAAAACTAGTTTTATAACGGGAAGAAACCCTTTAGGGATAGCGACATTGCTTGATGGAGAATCAGAAAAGGTTTATATTGCCAATAAGGCTTCAAATAATATTGCCGTTTTTGCAATTAATAATAATTTTAAAAAAGCTAATTTAGAGGTGTCTTTTCTTCAAGACGATTTAGGAGATAAGAAAAACCAAAGATTTGATTACAAAGTCATTGTCAATGAAACTAATGGAGTTGGCGTGGGCATTAAAGAAATAAGAGTTTTGAATTCAGAAGCTATTTGGCGAAAAGGAGCGGATGTTTTTGATAAAAATATTACGTCTCGTAATTGTGAAGATGGCAATATTATACTGTCAGGTGACGACAATTCGTCCAAAGATATTTCTATATCTCAACTCCCCGGTTTTTTGCCGGGTCGTTCAAGCGCGTGCGCTTTAGATGTGGGATTTTTGGGAGCTTCAAGTTTTCCTTTAGGCAAGGCGCAAAAAAGCGGTCTTGTCACATGGTTATTTATTGGAGAAGATGAAAATAAAAATGATATCGTTGGAATTGGAAATATAATGTTAAAAGGAGAAAATGAGGGGCCTGTAAGCGATGCCAACCTGGAAGTTGGTTTTATTCCAGAGATTCAAGTTGTTAAATCCGATGGCAATGCTGATTATGACGTAATGATTAATGAAACTACTGGCGTAGATGTTTTTGTAAAGACTCGCGCTATTATTGGCGACAGATATACAAGTTTAAGTATTGGAGACGGCTCTATAAGAGATTTTATTGATTGCAAGCTGACAGGTGATTTAGAATTAATACTGCAAAACGGGCTAATACAAGGTGGAACTCAAGTGTGCTCCGACAGAAAAATACGCCCCAATGCAAAGGTTACTACTGATAACGCGGACGGCATAGTTACTTGGACTTTTTTTGGCAAGGATAATGATGACAATCAGACTGTCGCTACCGGAGTGATAAAGGTGGTTGATGCCGAGAATGATGAAGCGGATGAGTAGGCTGACGAGACGATTGACGCCTGGTTTGTAAGCATTATAAAACTCAGGCTGAGTAGTTAATGCTAAAGGTGTAAAACCTACGTTGATACTTATTACAGTGCTATTGACACCCAGAAATTGCTAATGGCGACACAGGTATTACCGTATGTTGACAATGTGGCTTGTCTATTATTCCATAGCTGTTAATTATTTGAATGTTAAAAATCGTTCAATTTAGTGCCTTAATAGTTAAATTCTGGCAATTTTTGACAAAAAAATACTTAAATTCCTAAGCTTTCTGGTTGCATAATCCCTGCTTGAGAACCGGCAATTCACGAAGCCCCAACTTCGAGAATGGAATAGGAAAAAAAACGAGCCTAAACCAGAGTTTAGGCTCGTGTAATTGAACGCCAACATATGTTTTTAAAAAACTAATTTATCTCCGTTTCCGATCCAGCACAACATCATCCAATCCTTCAACGCTGAATGTTATTTTGCCTATTATTAATTTTGACTCAACGTCAAATCGGTATTTGAATGTGGCTTTGCCTTCGCTGTCGGTGACAGCGGATTTGGGTCTTACACGCACTTGCAAACCTCTTGTTTTTGCGGATATGGTTACGCCTGAAACCGGTTGACCAAGTTTGTCAAGCGCGGTTACCACGGCTTCAAGCATCCTTTTAGATACTCGCGCTCTTTCAGGCTCGATTGTCAAAGTTGCGAGCACGCCTGAACCTTCCGGCTCGGTCGGCGTTGTGGTAGGTTCCGAAGTTTCAGTTGCGGTTCCGGTTGGCGTCTCCGTGGAGGTTTCCGTCTCCGTTTCCGTTGCAGACTCTGTCTCAGTTTCTGTTTCAGTCTCGGTTGGCTCGTCGTTTCCGCCGATTTTAAGCGATATATTTTTGCTAAGTGTTTCAAAAGCGGATACCGCTACCTGAACCCTGGCCGATCCAATCCCTTGCATTTCCGCCTCTATGGTATAGTTGCCCGGAGGGGCCTGGAAGAAATAGGCTCCGTCCCTGGCTGATGTTAGGCGGGAAACCGCCTTTCTAAGTTGAGTCAGCGAGACTGACGCGCCGGATACCCGGTCTCTTGCATTTTCGCCGGTAATAAAACCCTTAACAAAGCCTGGAAATGAGCCGCTTGTCTTTGAAACACCATCACGGCTGCCGGATGATTTTGTGGTGGTGTTTGCGTCGGCGCCCGTCCTGGCCTGGGCAAAGGCCTGGGACGATTGCGTATTAATGCCGGCTATCCTGTAAATTCCGGTTGTTAACGGAAATACGAAAACAGCCAACGCCATTGCCGCAATAATTATTTTTATTTCTCTCTTCCATTGAAAAATATTCATTTTAATTTCCTTTTTAATAGTAAATATAAGATTTTATAAATTTCTTATTCTTCCGTTTCAAGTGTGACCAGGTCAAAGTTAATGTCCGTCTTGTCGGCGCCGTTTACACTGATGTTTTTAGCGTTGTCAAAACTATCAGTATTGTTAAAGAACTGGAACCCTAAATTTTTACCGTTGTGAGTTACGTTTCTAGGCAGGGCCCAAATTCTGTATACTCCATCCGGAACGGCGATTGAATAGTTGCCGTTTATGTCGGTATTGTCGTTGCCGATCCATTCAGCCGTGTCGAATTGAAACGCCAGAACGTCGACTCCGGCAAGCGGCGCCGGGTCGTCGGCGCTTCTAACCCTTCCTTTAATGCTGTTGCCCACATCAAGGTTGAAATCGGCCTCCTCCGTCTGCGACGGGCTTACTTTTACAGCCGTGGCGGAACCGGCGGTTACCGCTCCGTCAAAAAACTGGTTAATTAAGACCGTTGTTGTTCCGAAAGACGATGTAAACAGCCTGTATGAGCCGGGGGGGACGCTTAGTGTATATTCGCCTTTGTTGTCCGTAAAGCCTACTGCCACTCGCAAATCAGTGTCAAATTCAAGAGCGGTTATCTTGATGCCTTCCAGCGGAACATTGCCGCCTCCAATTATGCCGTTTACATTGCCTTCAATAAATCCGCGGCCTTTTGTTAAAACAATGTCAGAAAGATTTATCTCCTCCGGAGCGCTTACAGTAACAGGCGTAGCGTTTGTAAAGCTGGATTCGTTGTCAAAGAACTCGTCCACAAAGTCGCTGCCGATTGGCCCTTCTATTTGCAGACGGTAACGGCCTGACGGCGCGGCGATTGAAAAGTCTCCATTGCTGTCCGTGGAAGCGTTGTTTACCCATGTATTGGTGTCGAAATTAATCGCGTTTACCTCTGCCCCGGCAATACCCTCGCTATTGCCGTCTATTACCCTGCCTGTTATCCTGCCGCCTTCGGTAAGCTGGAAGTTTGCGATTGCGTTTTTGCCGAGTGTTACCACAACCGGTTTTGCCGCGTCCCTATCCACCACGTCGTCAAAGAACTCATCGACAAATTCCGTGCCTTCGGCGGTTGCTCTTAAAAGGTACGTTCCCGGAAGGACTAAAACAGAGTAATTGCCGTTGCCGTCTGTAATGCCGCTGTTTATCCAGGCGTCGTTGTCTAAATTATAAGCCGCGACTTCTATGCCGCTAATTGTTCTATCGCTATTTTCAACCGTGACCCTGCCGGTTATCAAGCCGGCGTTTGAAAGGGTGAAGTCAATGCCGCTAACGTCGCCGGACGATATCCTGACGCGCCTGGCCGTGTCCCAATCAGCGGTGTTGTCAAAAAATTCAGACATCAGGCCTGAGTCTTCAGGCGGCGACGCCTGAACCCTGTAGTCCCCTTTTCGAAGTCCTCTTACAGCGTATTTTCCATCCTGATCGGTTTCAGCGAATGTTATCCAGAAATCAAAATCGTAGCTGAACACGTCAATGTTCGCGCCGGCAAGAGGTTTGTTGTCATCGTCCATAACCGCGCCGGAAATAGATTGGCCGGAAGATAGTTCAATATCGTTAAGTGTGGTTGTCTCATTGTTTGTAACCAGAACAAGTGTCGCAAGATCCCAGCCCGGTTTATTATCGTAAAATTCGCTGCTTAATAAGCTGGTTATAGCCCTGGGTTGCGCCCAGATTCTGTACCGGCCCTGAGGCGCGGGTATTCTGAAGTTGCCGTTTGAGTCGGTTGAGTTTTCGTTTATCCATGAATCGGTGTCAAAGTCAAACGCCTGCACGCTTATGCCGGGTAAGCCGTTTCCGTTTGCGTTAACCACTTTGCCGGCTATAATTCCTCCCCGCGATAGCCTAAAATTTACGTTTTCAATGTTGGCCGTTTCCGAGACGGACACGGGAGATGCGTCGTCCCAGCTTGGAACATTGCCTTCCTGGGCGTTAAAAAATATCGGAGTAAAACTCGGATCGGCCGGTATTGCTCCCACGCGGTATTTGCCTGCCAGAACAGGAACTTTGTATTTGCCGTTCTTGTCCGTCTGTGACGAGTTAACCCAGTCGTCATTTTCAAAATTGAAAACATCAATGTTTACCCCTTTAAGCAGCCTGTTTTTATCGTCCTTTACTTCGCCGGAAATAAAACCGCCTTTGGATAATTCAAAATTAATGCCTTCGGTTGGCGTGTTTGTTTGCGCGGTCACAGGATTGGCTTCGTTCCAGCCGCCAACATTGTCGTAGTATTTTGCCGCGAAGTCCCCGTTTTGATCAAAAGCGCGCAATCTGTAATCGCCGTCCGGAAGGGTGATTGAATATGCGCCTGTGGCGTCGGTGTCCTGAGCGTTAACCCAAAGTCCGGTTGCAAATTCGAAAGCTTCAACCGTCATTTGATTAAGGCCGCTTGCGCCGTCGGTAACAGTTCCTGAAATAGAGCCGCCTTGTGAAAGCTCAAGATCTATGCCGCCGGTATCCTGCTCGTTTAAAGTTTTGACAGGCGCGGCCTGGTCCCGGAACGGAGTTCCTTCACCGCCGTTATAAAATTCCCCTGGAAATCTGCCTTCCGGGTCTTCGGCCCTAACCCTGTAAAATCCAGCGGGAAGGCCGTTTATTGTGTATGCCCCATTAACGTCCGTCCTGCCGGAGCTAATCCAGGAATCCGAGTTAAATTCAAACGCGTTTACCTCTACACCGGAGACGCCTGTTGAGTCGTCGGTAACCTTGCCTGATATTGAGCCGCCTTTTGTAAGGATAAAACTAATGCCTGCGAGAGTCTTGCCCTCTCCAACTACTTCAACATGGTCGGCGGTGTCGAAATCCGTCTTATTGTTATAATATTTATCCGCGAAACCTTGCTCGCCCGCAAACGTCCTTACTACATAGCTTCCGGGCCTAACCGGCGCGGTGTATTTGCCTTCTTTATCCGTTTCGCCGGAGCTAACCCAGAACTCTGTTTCCGCGTCGGACACATCAAGGCTAATGCCGGCTATCGGGTTGCCGTCCACATCTTTAACTATTCCTGATATAAAACTTGCGGGAGATAATACGAAATCAATGTTTGCCGTGTCCGCGCCTTTAACAAGAATTACCGGGTCCGCGTCGTCCCAGCCTTTTCCGTTATATAGTTCAGGCGCAAACTTTGATTCAAAAGTGTCCACTCCTATTTTATATGTTCCCGGTAGTAGCGGTATCTCGTAATCGCCGTTTGAGTCTGTTTCATCTCCGCCAACCCAGAAACCGGAATTAAACTCAAACGCGTTTACAAATATACGCGCAATAGGGGCTCCGTTCTTATCAGATACATTTCCGCTGATAACATCTCCAAGCTCTAGGACAAAATCAACGCCTAATGTGTCCACATCCGCCACAACCAGCGCGATTTTACGTGGAGGCTGAACAAACTTTGTCCCAAAAGTGTCCGCCTGAACCAGGTACGAGCCCGGCAAAACAGGTATCGCGTACTCGCCATTTGAATTTGTGACGCCGAAGTTTATAAACTCCTCTGTGACTTCATCCATAACCGAGACAAATATGTCGAACAGCGGCGCGCCTTTCTCATCTATAACCTTTCCCCTGATAGAGCTTGCTTTTGAAAGCGTAAAATTAATATCAGTAGTGTCTTTGCCCACGGCCACAACAACACCTTCCCTTAAGCCGGGGGCGAAATTTGTGCCGAAAGTTTCAACCTGCACAACATATTCGCCCGGCAATACGGGTATGGAGTACTCGCCGTTTGAGTCTGTCTCGCGGCCGTTTATCCAATCTCTTGTAAATGAATCAAGCGCGTTTACGGACAATCCTCTAATAGGGTTGTTATCCTTGTCGGTTACCCTTCCTTTTATCAGGTTTCCTTTAGATAGCGAAAAATTAATATTAATTGCGTCTATTTTATCGGTAACCTGGATGGTTGTTGCCTTGTCCGAAGTTGTGGCGTTGTTATAAAACTCCGGCAAAAAATTGGAGCCGAATGTGCTTACTCCAACCCTGTATGAGCCGGGAGGCACAGTGATTGAATAGGCTCCGTTTGCGTTTGTTACTCCAAAATTAACCCATTGGTCAGTGTCGGATGTAAACGCGTCAACAGACATACCCGAGATTGGGTTGTTAGTCTCGTCGGTTACTTTGCCTCGTATAAAGCTGCCTTTAATAAGCGTGAAGTTAATATTAGAAGTGTCTCCGGGAGCCTGCGCAATCACGGCATCCGCGGTGTCCCACACTGCGTTGTTAAAGAATTGCGGAACAAATTCCGTCTCGAATGTATCAACGCCGACCCTGTATTTGCCGGACGGCAAGCCGGTAATTGAGAATTTGCCGTCGGCTCCGGTTTGCGCGTTGTTTACATGGAAGTTGCCGTCAAAATCCTCGGCGTTTACATTAATGCCAATGACAGGTTTGTTGTCCGGCCCCAAAACCGTTCCTGAAATTGATCCGCCGCTATCTAAAACAAAGTTAATGTCGGATGTCTCCGCGGGAGCCGTTACTTTTACAGGCAAGGCAAGGTCGTCGTTAACCACATTGTCGAAAAATTCATTTATAAAGTTTGTGTCTTTGGCATGCGTCCTTATGCGGTATTCGTCGGTTGGCAGTCCGGTTATGGTATAGTTGCCTTTGGAATCCGTCCTTGCCCCATTTACATGGAAACGTTTGTTAAAATCCTCGGCGTCAACATTAACGCCGGCTATAGGCTGATTGTTTGCGTCCTGCACAGTTCCGGAAACCGATCCGCCTATTTCCAGCGCAAAGTTAATATCCGCAGTCTCTTGGCCTACAGTAACCTTTACCGGGCCGGCTAAATCAAAATCAGTCGTATTTTCAAAATATTTGTTTATAAAATTTGTTCCTTCCGCGTTTGTTCTAACCCGGAAATTGCCGGCAGGCAACCCGCGAACCAGGTATTTGCCGGCGCTGTCCGTTCTGGCCGAGTTTACCCAACGGCCCGACTCAAAGAACTCAACTTCCACATGGATGTTGGATATTGGAGAGTTGTCGTCGTCTACTACCAGGCCTGAAATAGAGCCGCCTTTTTCAAGCCTGAAATTAATATTTGGAGTGTTGTTTGGAGATGTCACTTTCACCGGGGCCGCAAGATTATCGTCTACAACGTTGTTAAAGAATTTGTTTACAAAATCCGTGCCTTCGGCGTTTGTCCTTATCCTGTAATCGCCCGTGGGAAGGCCGTTAATGATATAGGCTCCATTGACGTCAGTCTTGGCGCCGTTTACATGGAAATGTTGATTAAAATCCTCCGCGTCAACACGAATGCCGGGTATGGGATTGTTGCTTGTGTCGAGCACAACTCCGGATATTGAACCGCCTTTGCTCAGGACAAAGTTTATGCCTGGCGTGTCGGATCCCGCAGTTACGTTTACCGCCGTAGCTGAATCAAAATCGGAAGCGTTGTCAAAATATTCATTTGTAAAATTTGTGCCTTCAGCGTTGGTCCTTACTTTATAAGCGCCTGTGGGGATTCCGTTTACCTTATATTTTCCGCTTGAATCCGTTCTTGAGCCGGCTATCCAATTGCCTGTCTCGAAATTTTCAACATCGATATTCACATCGGAAATTGGTTGGTTGTTTGAGTCTAAAATCGTTCCTGAAATAGAGCCGCCATTGCCAAGGACAAAGTTAATATCAGGCGTGTCGGCTCCAACCGTAACGGTCACAGCCTGGGCAAGTTCATCGTTAACAGTGTCGTTAAAAAATTCATTCACAAAGCCGCCCTCGCCGTTTGTTCTAACTCTGTATTTGCCTGCCGGCAAACCATTGATCACATATTTGCCTGAACTGTCTGTTTCAGCTCCGTTTACAAAAAATCCGCCGTCAAAATCCTCAGCGCTTACAAAGAGTCTTTCAATGGGTTGGTTGTCGGCTCCAAGAACCGTGCCTGAAATAGCGCCGCCCGGCTCCAGAACAAAATTAATGCCGGCAGTGTCGCCTCCCGCCTTGACGTTAACCGGAGAAGCATTGTCAAAGTTTAAGACGTTGTCGAAATATTTATTTATAAAGCTTGTGCCCTCGGCGTTTGTCCTTACCTTGTATATGCCGTTAGGAAGGCCGGACACGGAGTATGCGCCTGTATCGTCCGTCCTCGCGGAATTGACCCATTGACCGGTTGCGAAAATTTCAACCTCTACGTTTATATTAGATATGGCGGCTCCGCCGGACTCTGTTATCCTTCCGGAAATAGAGCCGCCTATATCGAGATTAAAATTAATGCCTGAAGTCTCCTGCCCGGCGGTAACGTTTACAGGCGAGGCTAAGTCAAAGTCCGTGACGTTGTTAAAATATTCATTTATAAGATTTGTGTTCTCCGCGTTTGTCTTGATTCGATACATGCCGGTTGGCAGGCCTGATATTGTATAGTTGCCTCTTGAGTCCGTAGTCGCCCCGTTTATAAAACTCTCGGTGTCAAAATCATTTGCGTCGATAAACACATCCGGCACAGGGCGGTTGTTTGCGTCAAGCACAACTCCTGAGATTGAGCCGCCCGAAGCCAGGTTAAAATTAATGCCGGGAGTGTCGGCTCCAACATTCACATTTACGCGTGTAGCAAGGTCTGAATCCGAAACATTGTCAAAAAACTCAGAGGCAAAATTTGTGCCCGACGTTTCAACATTGACGCGGTATCCGCCTGCGGGCAAGCCGGCTATACGGTATCTTCCACTTTCGTCTGTTTGCGAGCCGTTTATAAAATCATGAGTGTCAAAATTAGAGGCCGTCACATTTATACCCGCTATCGGGTTGTTGGCTGAATCAAGCACAACGCCTGAAATAGAGCCGCCGGATGCCAGGCTGAAATTAATGTTTGGAGTGTTTGCTCCCGGCGTTACATTAACACGCGTGGCAAGGTCAAAATCCTGAACATTGTTAAAATATTGATTAATAAACGGGGTTCCAAAAGTGTCTACGTGTATCCTGTAGCTTCCGGGAGGCAGGCCGAATATTGTGTACCTGCCGTTTTGGTCGGTTCCGGCGCCGTTTACAAATTGGTTTGTGTCAAAATTTTCCGCTGCCACAAAAATGTCCGGTACCGGATTGCCGTTTACATCCAGGACAACGCCTGAAATAGAGCCTCCGATTTCCAACGTAAAGTTAATGCCCGGCGTATTCGCGCCTTGTTGCACGGCAATGGGCGAAGCCAGGTCAAAATTTGTGGTGTTGTCAAAGTATTCCGCGACAAAGCTTGTGCCCGACACTTCTACACGGGCCTTGTACCTGCCTTGAGCAAGACCGGCTATTCTGTATCTCCCGGCTTCATCCGTCCGCGCCGCGCCCGCAAATTGACCGTCGGTGAAATGGTCGGCTACAACCTCTATATCAACAATAGGGAGGTTGGCTGAGTCAAGCACAACGCCGGAGATAGAGCCTCCGGTTTCCAGGGTAAAATTAATGCCTCCAGTTTCAACTCCCGCGCTAACATTAACTGGCGAGGCCCTGTCAAAATTCCTGACATTGTCAAAATATTCACCTATAAAATTTGTGCCGAACACTTCAACATTTATCCGGTAAGTTCCAACAGGCAGGCCGGATATCCTGTACCTGCCGGTTGCGTCCGTGACGGCGCCGCCTACAAACCGGTTGCCGTTAAAATCCTCGGCCCCAACAAACATGTCCACAACCGGCCGGTTATTTGCGTCAACCACCAAGCCTGAGATAGAGCCTCCAAGCTTCAGGACAAAATTAATGCCTGAAGTTGTAGCCCCATCAGCAACATTAACAGGGTTCGCAAACTCTAATTCAGAAACATCGTC
Organism: Candidatus Anammoxibacter sp.; assembly: GCA_021777105.1. Classification (GTDB taxonomy): domain Bacteria; phylum Planctomycetota; class Brocadiia; order Brocadiales; family Anammoxibacteraceae; genus Anammoxibacter_B. The sequence continues at coordinate 30,204 of JAIQZQ010000029.1, read as the reverse complement.
AAAAAACTCGTTTATAAAGTTAGTGTCGCCGCCGGCCACCCCAACCACATAACTGCCGGCCGGAATGTCAAAAAACTCATAACTCCCGTCGTCCCTGGTTTGCGTCCCGGCTTCAAACAGAGGCGTATCCGCCGTGGCTGTGTTAAAATCAATAATAAACACCTCCACACCGGATACGGGCCGGTTGCCTGGATCAAGCACGCTGCCCGCAAGCCCTCCCTGCGCATTTGCCATGGTTTGGCTCGCAGCCTGCGCCGCGACAATAATAAACGCCAATAAAATTGCGAACCTAATAAAAATTTTCATTTCATATTCCTTAATTAAAAATAGAAAAATATTTTATTAACCGGGCTCAAATCCCGAATTTTAGACATGCCACTATTTTACACGTATTTTTTTATAAATGTCAGTGATTTTTATCACATTTAATAAAAGTAATCAGATCTTTTATATTAGCGGAAAAATGAAATTTAAAAAATATCGCGGGTGGTGAGGTTTAGACTAGGTTTAGGCTGTTATATAAGAAGTTATTGAGGGTAGGGGGGTACAAAATAAGAAACTTGTTACAAGGCTCCTGCCTTGTAACACACTGTCCTAAGAGGCTCTGCCTCGTCTTAAACGTTGTTAATTAGATCGCATTAGAAAATTAATGGCGCCGTTTGTTATTCTGACAAAATGAGGCAGAGCCTCTTCGTACACCCAGTTACAAGGCAGGAGCCTTGTAACTAGCCAAGCCGTATAGCCTTAGGACTACCAGTGAAAAATTGTCCAACAGTAAGAACTGGGGTTTGGGAGCGAGGGTGATGGGGGCTCCAAACGTTTTACTTTCGGCTTATCTTCTTTGGTTGCTAAAACTTCCTTTAAAAGAACTTTGAAGATTCAATCATGTGTGTGAATTTCTCCCGGGCCTCTTTCTTTTGAGCTTCAGGAACCTGTAGTGACAAAATGTAACTGATTCCGGTTTGAGCCGTATCATAAAAAAGATATGCCTGGTTCAATCCGTTTTTGTTGTTATATGTGATCAATACGGCATCCTGATTGTTCATGGTTGTTTTGTTGGTTTTTAAATCGGAAACATCGACCAGGCCGCTGGTAAACTCAGCAACTTCATCGGCTCCGTTTGCTCCTGATGGATAAGACTTGGCTTTTAGTATGATTCCATCCATTTTCGATGTGTCCTCTACAAAATAGCGAACTATTTCTCCTTGTTCCGATTCAATCTTCACTGTTTTGTAATTTACAGGGATTTCAAAACGGGCTCCCAGCGCCATTCCAAAATAGCCGACATAATCCATGGCTTTGCCTTTGCTTTGGACGAATATATTCCGGATGGTTTCTGTTTTTTTTGCGCCTGTTATATTGGCGACTTGTAAAAACAGCGTATAGTTTCCTGGTTGCGCTTCCGTCAATTCAAACCTCAATGGCTGCGCCTCAAAAGTAATTGCGCTTTGGTCCGGCAAAGGTATGGGCGCGTCAAAGACTATGCCTTCAGGCTTAACCAGGAATTGATCAAAAACAGGAAGAAATTTAGCCCCCTGATGCGGGGCGGCTTTTGTATAGCCTGGTAGGCCCTTGCTCGTGTTTGAAATATACAAACTATCAAAAACCGAACCTGTCAGTTTGTATCTAAATGAAAGGAAACCCTCTTCGAATTGCGATTGACCCGCTGGGAAAAAATGTCCAAATACGTGAAAATATTTTTTTGAATTATCCTCAAATATTGGCGCCACAATTACAGATTCCCCTTTGCCGTTGGTTAATCGTCCCATCCTGGCTTTCCATGGAAAGTGAATATCCAGATTTGTGGTTGAAGTCGCAGTCTTATTCGTTCCTGCTTCTAATTTGCCGGTAGGGACTTTTGCGAGAGGGAAGGAAAATATTCTAACCGGGTTTAGCGTGTCTGGATTTTGCCATACTGAGGAAAAATTAAAATTGCTAAGGGCTTGTCCCTGCATTGCTAATTTCACCTCAGCCGGGTTAAGGCTGTTAAAAGGCGCGCTATTGATATTGGCCAGGCTGGGGGAAAGACTAATTGGCAAGCCTGTTCCAATATACTTATCCAGCTTCACGTAATAATTGCTAAGAAATTGGCGCCAATCATTCATTCTGGGAACGGTTCTCGTAAAATATTTTTCAGGATCCCAATTCACTCCGGAGCCGGCCGGCGTCGTTGTATAAAATTCTTTATTTTCTGGAAAATAAATAGCAAGGCCTTTGGTATGCGGGTGTCCCTCCAGGGCTCCTCCATACAGTACAGCTTCTTTTACGGCATCAATAACTACCTGGGCCGCATTATCAATGGCGGGATTATTTGATTGTTCCTTGAGTAACTCCATAAAGTGTGTCAAATCAATAGTAGCCGTAATCGGGTTATTAAAATAATAACCACTTGTATTGCTGCGGGCTATGCCGATTGCTAGTAAATCATCATCATTGTCTATGGTTACTTTTTTTGAAAAATTACTCAGAGCGTCCAGAACATTTTGCGTTTTATCCAGATTAAGCAAGAAATGGGTTGCCCGTGAATAAGGGTGTGTGTATTCATAATAGTCCAATGTATATTTAGTGAGGTTTTTTCCAATTTCAACAGCAGGCATCTCAGGGTTTTTAACCAATTGGGCTAAAGTGTTGGCATAGTCCCAGCCCCCAAAATCAAGGCTCTCTTCCGAAGCGCAGCAATATTTGGCAAACGGCTCAAGAATGGTCATTGAACTTACAATATCCATAATACATGCATGCCAGATGAACAAATCAAACTTCCCAATGCCCGTGGTAGTAGTGATCTCCTTTAGAGCGTCATGCATTTCTCCCAAATCAAAATAATCCAGCTGGCATGTGCTTAGATCCATGCCCATGCCGAACATGCCGGCTCCGTGCCCCTGCACCGCAACCATGTAATGTTCCGCTGGAAAATTTTCAATAGCCCAAATGACAAATTCTTTAAACGGTTCAGGCGATCCGGTATTAGGTTCTCCGGCGCTCATGATCGAAGTCGCCGCCGCTCCAACCGGCGCAAACCCTTTGGGCATTGGCCGGAATTCTGAATAGAAGAAATCCAGAGCAAATTCATCAATAAATTTTTGATCTCCGCTTGTTATGCGCTTATACCAGGTTTTATAGTTGGCCGGCCCGGTAAAGTCGTTTTTGTCTGTTGGATCATAAATCACATTATCTGTTTCATTTAAGTTTACCATGGGCGAGCCGCTTTGACACAAATCCGGGTTGGCATTGCAAAGATTTGTAATACCGTCTCCCATGATGGCCTTGAAATCGCCCCCTGAAGATCTGTTTTGACTCTTCTGGATATAAAATCGCCGAGCGTCGGTCCAATTGCCATAGGTGATATCGTCACTATCGGCCCTGTCAAATTGGGTAACAATATGCAGATCTTTTCCGCTACCCACTTGTTGCAGTTTCATCGTTTCAAAGGTGCCCCCTTGTTCTCCGTGCTCATCAAGCGCCGTATACAAAATGAATGTCCATTTTGCTTTTTTTAGCGGCAAGTCGGCGGCTCTTATGGGGACGGCCTGCGTCTCATCTCCAAAACAGGTTGAAAAACCGGATAACGGCAAGCAAATTAATAACGCTAATATGGCAAATTGGACTAATCTCATATTTAACCTCCTGTTTAAATAGTGATAATAAATAAATTTATGATGTTAATACGATCATCGTTTTTACAAATTATTAGAATCTGTTCGTTGCGCTGAAGCTGCCGTTACCTGGATAGAAATAAAAAATGTCATAAAAATAAAAATAATTAAATGGTATTAAGCTCGACGCAATTATAAGAATATCAAAAAAGAAATGCAAATGATTTCTGTAAATTAAAATATTTAGTGAAAGTTACAAAGAATAAAGATAAGTTAGAACTAAAAACAAAATAAGTCTATAATTTTACTATAATAGGTAAATTAAAAGATGAATACGTAAAGATTAGGCGGCCTATTGCATTTCAGGTATTACCGTTAAATGGAGTAATGGAGGTTCGAATAGAGTATACCGATAAAAGAGGTAATTCCCGGTTGGGTTCTAAAATTTAAACCAAAACGCTGTTTGATTTTGCAGTTTATCAATATTACCGTATGCGCAACGTGATATTGCCCGGCATGAATGCGTGTGAATTGTACGTACAATTTTACTTGCCTGCTTAAGGAGCGAGGGCGCGCCTACATTACAGGAAAGCGGCACGATTTAGAGGCGTTTATACTCGTTACAAGGCTTCTGCCTTGTAACGCGGTGTCCTTAGAGGCTCTGCCTCTAGCTTAAAAGCGTGACAACAACTATATCGCGACATTTTAATTGAAGAGAATAATACCTCAAGCTTTATTACCTGAGATAAGAGGCCGTGCCTCTTGGAACTCGGAAAAAATTTACTTGTTACATGGCAGGAGCCTTGTAACAAGCTTGGCTTTTATCGATTTATTCTGAAAATAGTTTGAACTTACGTTACTAATCCTCAAATCTTTAGATATTCCATTGTTTTTCGAAGCTTTTCCAGATCGTTTTTTGCATTTTTATAATTAGGATTAATTTTTAAGGCTTTTAAATACTCCTTTTCAGCTTCTTTTAAAAGCTTTGAGTTTTTCGTGTTATAACCTTCTTTGTAATTTATGTGGCCTTTTAAATAATAAAAATATGGATTTATCGGGTTGTAATTAATGGCCGAATCCAGATGTTTGCGCGCCAAGTCGTTTTTACCTGCCTTAAAACTTTCAAACCCTTTTCTGCCGTACTGTTTCCCTACTTTCGTTTTAATGGAGGCGATAAATTCAGTGGGTGTAAAATTCTTGCTGTTTCCAAATGGATGCACGCGGTCAGCTTCAGTTTTTAACGATGGAATAGAGACAAAAAAGGCCGGAAATCCTGTAACCCCAAATTTGTCGCGTAGCAATGTAGCTCTTTTCCCCTCATCCGGATTAATTTCGACTTTCGGGAAGTCGGCAAGGAAATTCTTAACACTGCCGGCGCCTATATAATCTCTATTCATCTTTTTGCACCACCCACACCAGTCTGTATTAAAATACACAATTAAAGGCGCATTTTTCTTTACCGCCGATTGCATCGCCTTATCATATCCAGATGCTCCATGCTGCCAACCTTTAAAGTCCTCAGCGTTAGCGGTCTTTGAGCCAAACGTTATAAAGCTAATAAACAATATAGCGCAAATAAGATGTATATTTTTAAATTGGTTAACTTTTGTTTTCATTTTTGATAAACATTACTCCTTTGGTGTACAGATTCGAGGGTATACAAAACACTCTTGCTCAATCATTTAATTCCAATTATGCCCCCAATTATCACATTGTCCGTGTTAGGTTAAATTGATATTTATTTGACGAATTATATTTGAGCAAGAAGTTTATAAAACTGATTATTATCCATAGCTACAGTTTTCATATTATTCCTTATTATAAAAACTGGAACATCTTTGTATTTAGGAATAACAACCGGTCTTTTTGCTCCTTTAAAATGATAAATTTTATGGTCGCCTTCCGTATGACTATACACACAACCATACTTTTCAAACACTTTACAAACTATTCTGTAATGAAGTGGTTTCAATCTAGGCCGTTATTTCTATATTCTTAAATTCAATTAAATTTTTATCTAAACTAAGGATTTCATCATTACCTGACAAATCAAAACCTGCATTTATTAAATTTTCTTCAAATGTTCCAAGTTTTTTCATCTCCTTAAATTGAATTCCTATCACCTTAGTCAAGTTCTCCTTTGCTTGCTCTATAGACTTTCCACAAGCAGGAATGTCCAGTTCTGGACAATAAGCGACAAACATATTGCCCTCTTGCCAAATCTCTTCAGATAATTTTATCCTCATTTTACCGTCCCTATTTTAATACCGCATAAAAAACTACAATAGTTATCTTTACCCAAATCACATCCAAAGATAAATTATACCTTTATACAACAAGAAGTCAAAGACGTGAATCGAGCCAAAACGCTTATTTAGTCATTCAATTGCCTGTAAAATCACATTCTAAACCATCAAAAAAAAATCAGAGCCTCCTTTTAATTTGGAAGTTTACAATTATACCAATTTTTAGATTATTTATTCCCTGTAGCTTTTCTTGTGATTGGCAGGGGGCTTCAAATGTGTGAGGCGGCAAATTTGACAAAACATTTTTAATACTTAAGTAACTGCAATATTATCTGTTATCTGATGCAAAACAAGTAAATTATCCCGATGTATCGGTATTTGCTCATAAACTTGTCCTTCACTATCTGAAAATTCAACTAATAAATGAGTATCTGAAAGTTTGAAAACGACTGTGCCTGTTGTCCCCCGTGTAACAGATGTGTTTTCAATATCTGCTAATATCGCAACATAATCATGAAGTTGTATCATATCTTCCCTGATGTTTTCTTTTGTTGATAGGCAAATATTGTTACCGCCGAAAACCATATTCAAGAACAAAGAACCGCGGCTTCAAATCAGCCAGAGGTTTACGGAGCTTTGCCAGTTCTTCTTCCGGGCCATGAATTTCCAGGCGAGTGAGATTAGAAATCTTTAGGGCTTTTTCGATTATAGAACCTACATTTTCAAGATGCATCAGTAACCCTTCAGCATCTTCATAGCCTTCTCGACAATGAGCCAGATCTCCATCAAAACTGAAACCATAATAGAGACATTTTGTCTCGTCCTTGGTTTTCTCTACAAATTCCTTGCACAAGCCTTTAAAATCCTCAAGTTTATCGCGCGAAACTTTGAAATAGGGAACAATCGTGCAGCATTTGTCTTGGGTTGCCATAGCTTCCTCCTGTCTTTTGATTTTAGCGGAATGTTTTTTTTATTAATGCTTGTTATTTATATTTTATATGTAGTTGAGCGCAAACAGACACATAACACTATCAGCGTAATTAATTTATAGAGTGATGTGTCAACAATAAACAGGCTGTCTATGAATGCAAAAACCAAACACCTCGCTCATCCATTTAATCCTCTTCAGCAAATAATCCTTCTCAACATCGCCCGAGGAGGTGATTAAATTTAACTTGCTCATTTAACTCTTAAATTTAGGGTAGATTTGTGCAAACTGAATGAGGTAAACCGGAAGCATAGCCTAAGCTATGTTGAGGATTTGGCTATTGAAGTTTGGAGAAAGATGGCATGAAGGTAAACGTTAAATGAGTAAGGTAATTTTAACCGCCTCCACAGACAAAACCCGGCAAAGCCGTTTTTGAAATAACATGATATATAGCATCCTCGCCTTTCACAACCATCCTTGGAATTCTAGCCATCGTAACCCTCTTTTCTGTAGTGACTTACAGTCTTTTAAGCCATTTTTTTATAAAAGTACAATCCTGCAAAATTCATGTTCACATATCAAGCATAAACATTCTGTCCCCAGTTTTCCCCAGTTTTCCCATAAAAGTTGCGTTTTCTGTTTTCAAGGCATGCTCTAAAGTTTTCCTTTAATATTTACAGATACCTGGCCTACGTTTTTTTCTCGGTTATCAAACTATTTTTTGGATGAACTGTATTTATGACTTCCAATCTTTATCCTCAGAACAGTTTTCAGTCAATTCAATTGCTTTTTGAGTTTCTGTTTGAAGAGCTCCTGTTTCCCTTATCAGTATATAAGTATTTAAAGCGGTATCTACCTGCCATGGTGCGGTAGACTTAATTATTCCAGTTTTAAGGATCTCTTCGAACTTTCCCATTTCACCTTCGAGAAAATGCAGTAGTGCCAAATCAAAATAGGACCAGGGTAGATTGATATCTTTAGACATTTGCGTTTTGCATGTATCCTTAGCGGCTTCCAATTGGTTCTCTCGCCCGGAAAGACTTGGAAGACTTCGATTATTGACTGCTAGCATTGTAAAGTAATTCAGCAAAGCATATGTGCTTGAAGGGCTTACTTTTAGGCCTCTCTCGTAAGCGTCCTGAGCTTTTCCGTATTGCTTTAATGTTTTTTGTGCACCTCCTAAAGAACACCATGCGTCCGAGTCATCAGAATTAAGTTCAACGGCTCTTTCAAGGGTTCTGACAGCGTCAGTTGCTTTTTTTAATTTATGTTCTACTACTCCCAATTCGCGCCATGCTCCGGCATATTGAGGATGGGAAATAATTACTTCTTTTAAAATTTGTTCGGCTTCTTGAAAACGCTCGGTGTTCTTTAATAAAACGGCCAATTGCATGTTTATATGAAGTGAATCGGGGACTAGGTTACGAGCTCCTTTGCAGGATGCAATTGCCGCATCACTATCGCCATTTTCCAACGCCCTTTTGGCTTCATTAATGTACTCATCCACTGTTGATTTTTGCCTCTGGAGTTCACTCCAAGATTGAATCCTGTACTTCTGTTCAAATATCCTGTCATAATTTGGCCACTCCAGATCATCTCTTAACGAAGCTACTACCGGACTGTCAAAAACCTCGTTTCTAAGACTCGCGCTTAAGCAGTCTCTGATAGTATTAAGCGCACCTCCAAACCCAGTAACTCCTTCCGTGTCATATGTGAAAACACGTAGATTACTCACATCAAATGGTATGTCTGAATGTTTTTCTTTAATTACAACTGTAGATGTCGGTCTTAGTGAATGTCTAACTCCGAGTTCATAAAACACATTTGGATTAAGCCCCGTTATATCTGCAAGTACGATACGAGCAAATAAGATATCACGGAACATTTCATCTGTAATAATTCCTGGTGTTTTTGAAGTATCTGCTCTTTTTGGAACAAGATTACCACCTTCAGGAAGTTCAGCCATAGATATTGCAGTGGAAAATATATTTTCGTATAAAACATCAAATTCATATACACGTTTACCAACTTCCCGAGTTCCAAAAGGCATAATAACAAAGCACATATTAGCAAAATTTGGTATTGTCATAATCACTCTCCTGTTAATAAGTGAAACATGGAAAAAGTTTTAATTTGTCTTACGAGAAACAGCTCAATTTGGCCTCAACTTTATCAAGCAAAGACATAAAGATTACTATTGGCTTATGAGGAGTCTCTTTGTTCTCAAACTAACGGTTGGGATTGTACCATTTTAGTTTTTATATGTCTACAGTGGAGTTGATGATTTTGGTTAGAGAGTATTTAATTCTTGTCATGGACGTGGATTTCCGATTTGTTATAAAGGATTGTAATTGATTAAGGTTTTGGCCGTAAATTATTTGATTTAAAAGCGTTGGATGTTGATTGAGGCAGTTATTGTAAGGTCATTTACCATGTGGTTTTGCTGGGGTGGTATATTTGGTTCGAAAATATATTTTTCTAAAAGAACTGCAAGAGGCGCCATCAATTGGTCATTGGTAATCAGTAATTGGTAGGAAAGCAAAAGCGAAAGCGTAAAGAGCAAAAGATGGGCAAAGCGGAGCGTGCGCATCAATTAAAAGCAAACCACAGATTGCACAGATTGCACAGATTTAAAAAGCAAAAGGGGAGAGAAGGTAAATTGTGTATTTATGTGATATGAAACGGTGTTTCATGGGCAGTTGCGTTCTAAAATATGAGTTTTAAACGATTCTTAACGCGACGCTGGGGCTTTGTAACTAAAAGGGGGGGGGGCTTGTAAGCAAACTAAGAGGTAGAACGGTGGCTCTGTTTTATCGTTCGGTCCATTTATTAGTTAGAAAAGATCTGTCGTTGACTTCTCTTTATGACTTGTGCTTGTTGAAGGTCTAAAAACAGATCATGTTTTGACTAAATCAATTATATGATTAATAAATGAATCGGTTTTAGAAATCCATGGGCGGACTTGTGATTCATTAAAATCAACAAAATCCTCATAATCAGACTCTTGGCGACGTTCAAAAAGGTCGTTGTAAATAATAGCTATATTTTTTGGTATTTTCCCTGTTTTGATAAAATGTTTATTCAATAAGCTGCGAACGCCGGTATGTTTAGATGTTGAGAAGCCTTTTTTTATTAAAAGCGCAATTACAGCATAAAAACATGAATAATATAGGCGATTAACACAGGTGTTCCACCTGTTTGAATTGGCTAGTATACGAGCGTCTTCTAGCGCTTCCCTCGCTTTTCCAATTCGATATTCTATTAAATCGTTGCTCCATTCCTTCACAATAACACACCTTCTTTTGTTACGTTATTATGAAATGGGGTATACAGATGTGGCGGGCTATTCCATTGCTGACGATTTCTGATAATTGAGGTCAAAACTTCCCCTGTTTCCCACTCAATTTCATAAATACGATGGCGGATTTTATCAACACGGTTATCGTCTACAGCGCCTTCAACTAGAATCAAAAAATCCCAGTCTGACTCGGAGGTTGAATCTTTTCTGGATCTGGAACCATAAAGAATTATATCTGCATTAGGTTCAATCTCAAAAACAGCTTTTTTTACATTTTCAATTAATATTTTATATTCCATTTTGATTTGTCCATAGTTAGGGCTCTTTTCGTGCCATTATGGCCTACGTCCTGTTTAACGGCATCTTCTTCTAATTCAGGAAGAAACAATAAAGAATAATTCATTTCCTTTTTTCAATCCGGGATTTTAATTCATTTATTGATAACTATTCTCCTGCAGTGTAATGTTTTTCAAAACGATTGTCCTGCTCTTCCTTGTGGCTGTCATTCACGGGAATTTCCGAATCGGAAGACGCGATGCTATCCCATAGCTCTTCAACAAAAAGTATCTTTTCCGGCGCTCTTAAACGCGATATTTCTGCAACATCGCTTACTTTCATTTACAGCTCCTTTATTTAAAAGCTCTTAAACTATTGATAGGAATGATTATTATACATGATTTAAAAGCTCTCGAAAAGTGATTATTAACGACGCAGGCAGGATGATTGTATTTTAAATTGATCACAGGCAAAGATGCCTGTTTCACTATATTTTATTCTGATTTTCCTCTTTGCCAAAGACGGTGAATTAACACATCCCTCAATCCCCTCTTATTAGAGGGGACTTTTGTGAAAAAAACGTTTTAATCCCCTCTAAAAAGAAGGGTGGCTGCGTAGCAGACTGGGTGTGTAAATAAGGCGGAATAGTTGCCAAATTTGACAGCAATGGCGCTTGGTATAGTATAATAGTTTATACATTGGGTAAAAGGGTTTTTGTTGAGCGAACCCTTAGTTCTTTTTATTTATGCAGAATTTAAATGTTAGCTTTTGTATTTTGTTTTATTAAATATTATGAATAATGAAAAAACAGTTTGGTTGCTTACAAAAAAAGGCATTTTAGGTCTTGATGGGAATCAAATAGATAATTATCCCTTTCAGGGGATGCCTGTAAGCAGGGGAGATGTTAATGGCGATAAAATTGTTGTTATTGTTAACAAGTGTGAGATTTGGTCATATTCAAATGCCTGCTGGTTTAAAGAATTGGCTGCGGAAACAACTTTAAATTGTATTAAACTTGGTTTAGATAACCGGATTATTGTAGGCACGGCAAATGCGCGTGTTGCCTGGGTTAATAATGGGAGTTTAGAATTTATTGATAGCTTTGATAACGTGCCTGAACGCAAAGAGTGGTATACCCCATGGGGCGGCCCGCCTGATGTGCGTTCACTGGCAATATCAAAAGACGGGACGATTTATGCAAATGTTCATGTTGGCTGGATTGCGCGATCTTCAGATAATGGAAAGAGCTGTAAGGTTTTAAAAGACGGCCTGGAAAAGGACGTTCATCATGTGGCTGTTCATCCTTTGTCTGCGTCGATTGTATTTGCCGCTACTGCCGAGGGTTTTTATATAAGCTATAATCATGGGGTTACATTTGCGAAACGCAATAATGGCATGCCTTATTTTTATCAAAGAGCATGCGCGGCTTTTATTAACAGGGATGTCTATATTGCGTCAACATCAAAAGGGCCTCATGGCCATGCAAACGCTTTATTGTTCCGCAGTGAAAACGAAGGCAAGATTTGGAAGATGGTAAATGGCCTTCCTGGGGATCTTAGCAAAAATATAGGCACTTTTCATATTGCAATTGCCGGCGGCGGCAAGGCGTATGTTGTGGTTGAAGAGAAAGATTTATATGAAACAGTCGATTTCGGTTTAAACTGGAAAAAAGTTGATCATGATTTTCCCGAAATATCTTCTGTTTTGGTTATTAAATAGAACGTAACAATTTAGTTGTTTCAATAAAATGTAGGCATATAAGCGACGCAAAGACACAAATAGTATAGAAATACCTTTAGATGCTGGATGCCGGCTACTTGATACTAGATGGAAGAGCATAAAGCAGAGCGCTGCTCTGGGCGACAAGTATAATCTTGTTGATTCAATGTCTCAGACTTGAATCATATTAAAAACATACCAACAGCCGGCATCTAGAAACCAGTATCTGGCATCAAGACTATCAGTCATTTGCGGCATTATCAAGCTTTTAACCTATATAATTTTCAAAAGACTAAATTGTTACAATAGAACATATTTTATCTCTTGTTGATATTAATTTGACCGGTATGCAAAATTAATTTGATTTTTGTGGCCGGCTTAGGAGGATATTAGTCATGCAAAAATATAGTGATGATATAGATGCTTTGCAGTTAGCTATGAAATCTGAAGAAGAGGGTTACAATTTTTATAGTGAACTTAGTGAAAACTCTGCAAACAAATTGGTTAAGGAGACATTTAAAAAGTTTGCTATGGATGAACTTTACCATAAAAAAGTGATTAATAATTTTTATGAGTCATTGACTGATGGAAAAGAACCGGATATTCCTTTTTCATCTGAAAATGAGGGTTCTTTACAAAAGGCAAAGACAATTTTTGAAAATGCAAACGAGAAAATTGGCGAGAGCGCAAGGGCGGATGCTGATGTTATTGAGCCATATAAACTTGCGGTTAAATTTGAACGGGATGGGGTTGATTTCTATAATAAATTACGCGGTAAATCAACAAACAGCAAAACCATTAAGTTATATGAATATTTAACACAAATGGAAGCTGCGCATAAGGAGATGTTGGATAATATGATAGATTATCTTGAAAATCCCGGCTCCTGGTTTTTTGAAAACGAAAGGTGGTCTATTGGGGGATAATTTTTGAGGGCATTTTTGAGCAAACCCTAAGTTTGACTTTTTTGGAAATGGCTGGATAATTTATATTGTTCATTGTTTTTAGTTTCTTTATAAATAAATTGACTTTTCCTGGGAGAGTAAAAATGGGCGATAGTTGTTGTCAATCAGGTAGAGCTTGCGGCTCGGTAGCGTTGGTTTGGGAATGTCTTGGGTGCGGATATTATGATAAAACTATCAATTTGGAGTTTGCTCCTGAAAAATGCCCGGACTGTGGAGGCTCGGCGGATTATTTTGTCCAGACTGACGTTTCGGACAAAGAGCTTCCAGATATTAAGATTGAATAAATAACGGCTCCGGCATCTTGCCTGTGATTATTTGAAAACACAGGCTGGGATGCCGGCTCCGTTACATTTTATTCTTATTTTCCTCTTTGCCAAAGATGGTGAATTAACACTCCCCTCGTTCTCCTCTTTTTAGAGGGCTGGTTCATTGCTTTTGCTTACCCTGTATTCAGATTTGCTCCTGCTTATTTGTTTTTATCCGCGTAAATCCGTCTTATCCGTGTCATCCGCGTTCTATGCTTTTTCTGTTAACAGCATGCTTTTTCAATTTCGTTTGCCAGTTGTATTATTTGATCTACGGACAATGTTTCACCTCTTGTTATCTGATCGATATTTGCGTTTGTAAGAGCGGTGTCAATCTTGTCAGTTGTAATTGATTCAATTTCCATCCTCTTTAATGAGTTGTGGATTGTCTTGCGCCTTGAAGTAAAGATGGCTCTTATTATTTTCTGGAAGGTTTGGTAGTTTGTTATGGGTTGCAGGTTCTCTTTGTCGCGAACTATAATTTGAACTATTGCCGAGGCGACTTTTGGGTTTGGCCAGAATATGTTTGGGGGCAGATGTTTAAGCTCTTCTATTTCGCCGAAATATTGTGAGATGATTGAGAGTATGCCGTAATCTTTTGAGCCGGGCTCGGCTGCCAGGCGATGGGTGATCTCTTTTTGCAGCATAAAAATCATCTGTTTTATGGGCAATCCGCTTTCAAGCAAGCCCACAATTATGGGCGTGCTTACGCAGTATGGGAGATTTGAGATGGCTTTAAGTTCCGGTTTTCTGCTTTGCCCGCCGTTGTCATGCATGGAAACGGCGTTGTCTATTAAATCCCGCGCCCTTTTAAAGATATCGGGATCCATATGGTTTTTGTTTTTTAAAGCGTCTCTGTTTAAAATGGTGACGTTTTTAGTTAAGCTAACGGTTTTTTGAGCAAATTCAAATAATTTATTGTCGATTTCAATTGCAAGGACGTGGCCGGCTTTTGCCGCAAGCAATCTTGTTAATGCGCCCGTGCCGGCGCCTATTTCAAGCACAACGTCGTTGCTTTCGATCATGCCGGTATTGACAATAAATTCCAGAATGTTTTGATCTATCAGGAAGTTTTGGCCTAATCGTTTGCTGGGCTTAATATCACGTTTATAAAGCTCGCCTTTTATCCACGAGAGTGTTTGTTGTTGTTCTTTTTCAATTGTCATATTGTAAATACCGTTTCGGTTTTATATTTAGAAATATTAGTCATACCTTATTGGTCATTTGTTAGCGCAAGCTTGTTACAAGGCTCCTGCCTTGTAACGAGTAAATTTTTTCCGAGTTCCCAGAGGCTCTGCCTCTTATCTCAGGCATTAAAGCCTGATGTATGATTCTCTTCAATTAAAATGTTGTGATAAATGAACACTGAGCTGATTGTCTGCTCTAGTGAGAATTATGCCATGGGCTATAATTGTTGTCATGCTTTTAAACTAGAGGCAGAGCCTCTAAGGACACCGCGTTACAAGGCAGGAGCCTTGTAACGAGTAATACTTTGTTGGTCATTGGTCATTAGTTGTTGGTAGTTTGTCATTTCCCATCTTTAGCTTTTATCCGCGCAAATCCGTTTAATCCGTGTTCTATGCTTTAGATTTTTGCTTTTGTTTTAATCTGTGAAAATCCGTTTTTCATCCGTGGAATCAGTGTTCCATCGCTTTTGATTTTTTATGATCGGTTTTTGCATTCGGCCATCATCAACGCGGTTTTGACGGCTTCTATCATTGAGCCTGGATTTGCCGTACCTTTCCATGCTATGTCAAACGCGGTGCCGTGGTCGGGCGACGTTCTAACGATTGGGATGCCGAGGGTGATGTTTACTCCTGATTCAAATGCAAGGAGTTTGAGCGGTATTGTTCCCTGATCGTGGTACATGGCCACCACCGCGTCATAATCGCCTTGCCGCGCTTTAAAAAATACGACGTCCGGCGGTTCTGGGCCTATGCAATTTGCCCCTTTCAGGTTGGCTTTTCTAATGGCCGGCACAATTATCTTTGCCTCTTCTTCGCCAAACCTGCCTGCCTCTCCTGAATGGGGATTTAAACCGCAAACCGCCACTTTTGGATTGGGTGTGGAGAAATATTTTTTTAATCCATTGGTTGTTGTCATAATTGCGGAGACAATATCATCCGTGTTGATAACATCGGGCACGCTTTTAAGCGAAATGTGCGACGTGACAAAAGCGACTTTTAATGTGTCGCCTATCATCAACATTGTCACTTTTTCAGAGTTTGTCCGCTCTTTTAACATTTCGGTGTGGCCGGGGAAGTCGAATCCGGCCATTTTAATGGCTTCTTTATTTATGGGCGCGGTTGCCAATCCGTCAATTGCGCCTGCCATGGCTAAATCTATACCTTTAAATATACAATCAACCGCCGCGCGTCCTCCGTCCTGCGTTGGTTTGTGATTATGGGTATCTTCAATCGGGCAATCGCCTGTTTGCAAATGCATGATGTTCGCGCCGGGATGTTCAGGCTGTGAACCGTCCGCAATACCGGAGATTTTAATCAATGACAAACCGTTTTCATTAGAAAACCTGGGATCGGAATGAGGTGTGAAATCCAGTGTCAGGCCGCATTTTTCAGCTGCTGCGTTGAAAATGTTTTTTGCTCCGATTAGCAGGTAGTCGGACGCGTCGCGCAATTGAGGCGATGTTATAGCCTTTAAAATAATTTCAGGGCCGATTCCAACTGGATCGCCCATTGTTACACCTATTAGCGGTTTGGTCATTAGTGTCTTATAAAAGTATCTTATAAATTTGCAAAATATTTTCTTTAGGGCCTGCGCAAAACAACGCAAGTTTATTCCGGCAGATATATCTTGTTTCGGACGAGTTGATCCCTGATAGTATTATATGAGTCTATAATTTTCTGACTTTCGGCCCATTTAAGAATATTTGTTGTGAATATTGGAGTGAACCCTAAATCTTTTGCTTCATTTCTTGCTTTTTTATCATCAATCAAAATAATATCTGGTTGGATCTCTATTGACAAATTCAGTACTTCTTGTTCTCCTGTGCCCAACTTTCTCTTAAAGGCATGTTTAACCTTTGGCGTTAAGACTCTAATAAAAGTGCCTGTTGCCTTAAGGGCACGGAAAGAAATAACTTGGACTTTTTTACCAGCATCTTCAGGCTGGCTTTGCCCAGCCTTCAATCGCCGAATCCTCAACGCAGCTATGGCTGCGCATCCGGTTCGGCTCAATCAGGTTGAACAAATTCAACCTAAATCTACAGGCAAAAAAGCCCAAATTATTTCTTTCCGAGCCCTAAGTATCCGTTTTCTTTGAGAGGCAAAATGATTCTCCGCCACCGTCTCTTGATATACTGCTTCAGGAATATATACCGTTTCAAATAGCCTGCGAAGAATGTCTAACTGATTTGCGCTGCTCAAAGCTATAAGAGGGCTTGAATTAGAAATGACAATCATTTTTTGGCGTGTTCCATCAAATGTTGAAATGATGGATAACTTTCATGCAATTCATCAGGAGTCGCATTAATAAATGAGAGGCCTTTTTTTCCTAATAACTCGAAGAACTCAGCATATGTAATGCCCAACAGCCGCGCGGTTTCACCAAGACTCAGATTCCCATATTGGCGTTGTTCAATTATAAAATCTTCATACATAGTACGGCGAATATCCTCAACGCTTTCAAACCGGCATGCTATTTCTTCGGGAATTTCTATTGTAATCGTTGCCATTGTATATCCTTTTATTATGTTATCCGGTGACTCTTTTTTATATGTATTATAGCACAATCAGCTCTCTTATCCAGCCAGGAGTTTTCAGGTAGGAACAATCTTGCAGATTGCTCCGAAACGTTTTAAGAACCATTTGCGTTTGTTAATGACGCGATCTTTTACGCGATCAAAAAACAGTGGTTCAAGTCAGAGACTTTGAACCAACAAGTCTCTGCTCTTTGCTCTTCGCGCTTTCTATGCAAATCCTTGATCAATCAACATCTCTTTTGTGATGGCGGTTTTGGTTGAGTATTCCGAGCAGACGAGCTTCTTTACCCATTTGCCTATCATGTCGATTTCAATGTTTACCGTGGCTCCGACGTCCTTAAACCCAAGGGTTGTTTCAGTAAGGGTAAATGGTATTAACGCGACAGAAAAAGCGTTGTTTACTACGTCAACCAGTGTGAGGCTTATGCCGTCGATTGCAACTGAGCCTTTTTCTATCATCATGTCCGCCAGTTTTCCATTAAGCTTAAACCATACTGTGGTTTGGCCGGGCATTGAGGTCTTTTTGTCAATCACTGCCGTGCCGTCAATGTGGCCGGTCACAAAATGCCCGCCCATTCTATCGCCTACTTTTAATGCCCTTTCAATATTTACTTTATCGGACACTTTGACGCCTTTTAACGAAGTTCTGGACAGCGTCTCGGTCAAAACGTCAAAGGTTACTACCTGATCCTTTAGCGATGTTACGGTAAGGCAGATGCCGTTTACCGCAATGCTGTCGCCGTTTTTTACGCCTTCACACAAACTCCCGATATTCACGGCAATGGCCATTGAATCGGGCTTTTTTTGCATTTTTTCAATTTTTCCAAGATGTTCAATTATTCCTGTAAACATATTTTTCAATCGTGTTTAGGTTAATATAAATGTTTCAATTTTTTCAAAAATTTTATAAAGCTCTATTTGTTCTGATTCAAGAAGTTTTCCATCTTTTGAATGTTTATGATGTGGGAATGTCTTTAAATGTCTTGCTCTTGGGTCTGGAGCATTATCATATCGAAAAATATTGATTGTGCCTTTACGGTAATTGTAAGAATATTTATATTTTTCAACACCAGTTTCAGAGGCTTCAATGAACTCTTTAAAATCTAAAACTGAACTGTCTCTGAAATCTATCCTTCCCGAAATAAACGCAATCTCTTCTGATTTTTTATCAATGTTTAGATTATAACTTGATACTATTAAGAAGGAATTGATAATTGTCTCAAATTGGAAAATATAGTCATTTATATTCAAATGTTATTCCTTCAAGAGAATTTACTTTTTCCTCCAATCTTTTTAAAGTCTCTATTTCCCCCTCCCATTCTATGAGTTCCATATCATTAACTTTGCCATAAAGATTGCTCCTATCATGTTTTCCATATTTGGTTTCAAAGTTTTTGATTTTATCGCTGGTTCTCTGGATAGACTTTTTGAGGATGTCTGTTTCTATATGTATTGCGTCTTTAATTTTCTTTTTGGCCCAGTCATCTTCAGTTTCTACTATTAGTTTTGTCATTTTTACGCTTTAATATGAAATTGTAAAGTTCATGGCCTATTGAGCAATCGCAAATGATTCTTCGTTGTCCTTTAAATAGTTGTTTTCAAATGTGTCTTCTATCTCCACCACTGTTCCATCAGCCGGGGAGACCGGTTTATCGGCTCCTTCAGGCATCACCCTGCGCGAATCTCTGAAGAAATAGACCACAAAAAAAAGGCCGAACATAAACGCGGGCGCTATGTAATGGAAATATTTAATCGACATGGCCAGTGGCAGGGCCGCTAAAAAAGAGAAGATTAGCAGCTCTTTCCATCCGTATTTTGCTAGAGGGAGACTCGTGTTATTTATCCTTTTATGTTGAGTTTTTTCATTATTTATTATTATTGACACATTTTTTGGCATTGTATAAAATGCGCTAGCGTTCTATCGCGCTCCCAAGCTGCGGCCTAAAAATGAAAATGTTAAACTTGTTTCTATTTTAACCTAATTAACGCGTTTTTTGATGTTTTATTTCTTTTAATTTCAGGAGTTTACAAGAAAATGAGCAAAAGCGGAAACGGGTCGCATTTGGTGTCAAGATTTCTGCTTATTATGGGAGTCACAATTGCTATAGTTGTATTTTTTACCAATTTAATCGCAAAAAGACAAGAAGAAAGAAATCGAACGCTTATAAAAGAGCAAACTCTGGCAAATGAAGTAATGGCTCTGGAGAAGGAAAATTCCAAACTATATAAAAAACACAACTCATTGCTGACCGACCCTATACAGGTTGAGAGGCACGCCAGGGAGAACCTGAATTATGTGGCGCCGGATGAGGAGGTGTTTGACTCAATTAATTACAAGATTAAAACTAATGGGCCCGCAAATAAAGACGTGGCCGGCCCGGCAACCGAGAAACATCTGTGGCCCGGCCGTTTTCCATGGCAGGTGCCGGCTATAATACTGCTGGTGTCGACCCTGGTTTATTTTGTTACTTACACTTTTGAAAATAGCGGGAAAAAGAAAACAAAGGAATAAAGGCAAAAAAATGGATGTTGTGGAATACACTGATAGGCTGTTGAAAAACGCTAAGGAGTCTTCGAGGAAAATTGCTTCGGCTGGTTCGTTGCTAAAAAACCGCGCTCTGGAAAAGATAGCCGAGGATTTGAGGGCAAACAAACAGCAAATAATATCGGAAAATAAAAAAGATTTAAATACTGCCGCTGAAATGGGGCTTTCGTCGTCCGTCATTGACAGGTTGACTTTAACAGATGCCAGGATTGATGATATGGCTGATGGTGTTATGACGATTGTGGGGTTGCGCGATCCGGTCGGCGAGGTTCTGGATGGTTGTGTAAGACCTAATGGTTTAAAGATATCAAAAGTTCGTGTTCCGCTGGGTGTGGTAGCGATAATTTATGAGGCGAGGCCGAACGTGACTGCCGACGCGGCGGCTTTGTGCCTAAAAACCGGCAATGCTACAATTTTGCGTGGCGGCAAAGAGTCTATACACTCAAATGTGGCGATTTACAAAGTGATTGAGTCTGCTCTTGAGTCAGCTGGGTTGGATAAAAGGTGCGTTCAGGTTATGGAGACGGTTGACAGGGCGGCGGTTGACATACTGCTTAAGGCCGATGAATACGTGGATGTTATAATCCCTCGCGGTGGTGAAAGTTTAATACGCGCGATTACCGGCAAGTCAACTATTCCCGTGATAAAACATTACCAGGGAATTTGCCATACGTATGTTGACAAGTTTGCGGATTTGCAAATGGCTCTGGACATTTGCGTAAACGCAAAGGCGCAAAGGCCGGCCACATGCAACGCGATGGAGACAATGCTTGTGCATAAGGACGTGGCGGATTCATTTTTGCCTGAATCAATTGTGAAGCTGCGGGAAGCCGGCGTTGAGATTAAGGGTTGCAAGGATACGCTTGATGTGTTGACAAGGCACAAGGATAAATTGCCTGATAATTGTATAGATGATATAAAGCTTGCGACTGATGAGGATTGGGCGACTGAATACCTTGATATGGTTTTGTCTGTTAAGGTTACTCAATCGCTTGACGAGGCTATTGACCATATTGCTAAATATGGGTCGGCGCATTCAGACGCTATCGTCACGGAGAACTACGCCAACGCTGAAAGGTTTACGGCTGAGGTTGATTCGGCCGCCACATATGTTAACGCTTCCACGCGTTTTACGGACGGGGGGGAATTTGGAATGGGGGCGGAGATCGGCATAAGCACCGACAAGCTGCACGCGCGCGGCCCTATGGGGCTGCCGGAGCTGACTTCTTATAAATATATTGTTCATGGGAACGGGCAGGTAAGGGGGTAATAAACGGTAATTGGTAATAAGTAAACGGTGATCGGTAAAACAACGTTGTTTTTTTTGCGGCTCATATCCTTAACCTTCATAATCAGCAAATTTTCTAAAAATTTTTAACCAAATAAATATATCTACTCATATGGAAGAAAAAGATTATTCAGTAAAAATCAGCGAAGAATTAAATCTAAAGGATTTTCAGGTTAGCGCTACTATAACGCTGCTTGATAGCGGCTCTACGATTCCTTTTATATCAAGGTACAGGAAAGAGGCTACTGGAAGCCTGGATGAAGTTGCAATCGCGCAGATTAGAGATAGGTTGCATCAGCTAAGAGAACTTGATAAACGGCGCGAAGCTGTTTTGAGTTCAATTGACGAGCAGGGCAAGTTAACCAAAGAGCTGAAGGAAAAGATCGAAAAATGCGAGATCATGGCGGAGCTTGAGGATATTTATTTGCCGTTTAAGCCTAAACGCCGCACCAGGGCAATGATAGCAAGGGAAAAGGGGCTTGAGCCGCTGGCAAAAGATATTTTTGACCAAACCGGGATTGATCCGCGTGAAAAGGCCGTCAATTATGTTAACGCTGAAAAGGATGTTAAAACCGTGGAGGATGCGCTTGCCGGCGCGCGGGACATTATAGCGGAACAGGTTAATGAGGACGGGGAGGCCAGGGGCCGTTTGCGCGCATTATTTGAGCAGAATGGGACAATCAGCTCAAAAGCCGCAAAAGGCAAAGAGGAGGAGGGGATAAAATATAAAGACTATTTTCAATGGGAAGAGCCGGCTGCCGCAGCCCCTTCGCACCGCATTCTGGCAATGCGGCGCGGCGAAAAAGAGAAATTCCTTATTATGCGCGCGTTGCCTCCTGAAGAAGACGCTCTCGGCATACTGAACTCTATGTTTGTCACTGGCTCGGGCCCTGATTCGCAGGAGGTTGAGGTTGCGCTAAAGGATAGCTATAAACGGCTGTTGTCGTCGTCGCTTGAAACAGAGGCGCGTCTGGAACTGAAAAAACGAGCGGATCAAGAGGCTATTGTAATATTTAACAAAAATTTACGGCAGCTTTTAATGGCTCCGCCTTTAGGGCAAAAGAATACCCTGGCTATTGACCCGGGAATACGCACCGGCAGCAAGATTGTTTGCATAGACAGCCAGGGTAAACTGCTGCATAATGATGTGGTTTACCTCTCTCAATCAGAACAAAAAAGAGAAGCTGCCGCAAATATAATAAAGGGGCTTGTTCAGGAGTTTAAGATAGAGGTTATAGCCATAGGCAATGGGACGGCAAGCCGTGAGACTGAAACGTTTGTTCGCAAAATAGGGTTGCCTGAAACAGTTCAGGTTGTGGTTGTGAATGAGAGCGGAGCGTCGGTCTATTCCGCTTCCGAAGCGGCCAGGGAGGAGTTTCCTGATTACGATGTGACGGTTCGCGGGGCGGTGTCGATTGGGCGCCGGCTTATGGACCCGCTGGCGGAATTGGTTAAGATTGATCCTAAATCAATCGGTGTGGGCCAATATCAGCATGATGTTGATCAGAAGTTGTTGAAATCAAGCCTTGATGATGTGGTGATGAGTTGTGTAAACCAGGTTGGGGTTGAGGTTAACACTGCAAGCAAGCAGTTATTGGGGTATGTGGCCGGGGTTGGGGCTGTTTGCGCAAAATCGATAGTTGCTTGCCGGGATAAAAATGGGCCTTTTAAATCGCGTGAAGAACTTAAAAAGGTGTCTGGGCTTGGCCCAAAGGTTTTTGAGCAATCCGCCGGGTTCCTGAGAATACGCGGCGGGGATTGCCCGCTTGACGCGGGCGCAGTGCACCCTGAATCATACGGGATTGTAAACTCTATGGCCGAGGATTTGGGGGTGTCGATAAACGATCTTATGGAGAGTGAACAGACGCGCGAAAAGATTGATCTAAACAAATATGTTAACGATACTGTTGGGTTGGCCACGTTAACGGATATTAAAGCCGAATTGGCCAAGCCCGGTCGGGACCCGAGGGAGCCGTTTCAGGTCTTTAGTTTTAAGGAAGGGGTTGAGACCATGGCCGATCTGGAAGAGGGCATGAAACTGCCGGGCGTTGTCACAAACATCACTGCTTTTGGGGCTTTTGTTGATATCGGGGTGCATCAGGACGGATTGGTCCATATCAGCCAACTTGCCAATAAATTTGTTAAGAATCCGCATGACGTTGTTAAGGTGCATCAAAACATCACTGTTACGGTGCTTGAGGTGGATATTAAACGCAAACGCATTGCGTTGTCTGCAAAAGATAATTTGTAATGCGGCAATGGGCAACTTATTTGTAATGATTAAATAAAATATCCATCTCAAATCCAAAAGTCCACTCTAATAAGAGAAGGTTTAGGGGTGTATAAAATGCATTGCAAGAAGAGCATAACGCGGAGTAAAAAAACAAAAACGTTGAACCTCCCCTCTAATAAGAGGGGATTGAGGGGTGTGTAATTACGTTTCCTTATTCCTGAAACTAAAGCTGAATTTAACGCCATTCTCAGTTGTTCGCATGAAATAACCGGCAAAGGCAACCCAGAACAGCGTCATTGCCAGCATTTCAATAAACTCTTCCAGGGATTTGCTGAAATGGCGCACGGTATAATTGCCGAGGGTGTATTTGTTTTTGATTACTGTGTGGAGATTCCACGCATGGTCATCGTCCAGACCTTCTACAAAATCAATGCCTACGGCAAAAACAAAACAACTTATTGCGGCAATAATTAGCGCGCGCGAACCGTTGCCGCCTATTTCACTCCACAGAAAGATCAATAAAAATATGCCGACAGAACCAAACAGAGGCAGAAACAGTATTTGCCATGTATAGCTTGGGAAGTATTGTTTGAGGACTGATCCTGAGTCGCCGTCGCCGGATGCGGAATTAGCTATTGTTTTAAAAGCAGTGCCCATCCTCTCATGTATTTCAGCCCCATCGTCAATCGCCATATATGTGAAAAATATGGCTAAGACGAGCCATCCGGTTCGTTGCCATTTTGAAGCTTGCTTGCTCCTGTTTACAACAACGATTAACCAGAGTGTAAGGCCGACCATAAACGTCTGAGTCGTTCCAAACCATGACGCCAGCGAATCTTCCCTGGCAATGTTGCAAAGGCGCCGAATTGCGCCGATCTCCGAAAGCCTGGCGTAATTAACAAATGCGTCAATCAACACAAAAGCAACCTCCAGAGATACGCATATTATTACTAAATTGCGCACAATCAGCCACGCTTTTGTATCTATCTGAATTACATCGTTTTCTTTCATATGTTTTTTCTAATTATACGAATTATTAATATCCATGGCGATTAAGGTTTTCCAGCTTCGTCTTGGCGAGCTTGGAACCACCATTTTTCGGTATAACCGCTATTATTTGACTGTTTAGCCGTGTTTCTATAACGTGGCTATTTTGGAGTAGACTACAAAATGGCCATGGCTGTTTTGGAGTATAACACAAAATGGCCATATGATAATAGAAATAAAAAGCCGCGCATTTACAAAAAATATTGCCAATGTTTGCAGATGAAATAACTCTTCTTTATACTCGAAATTTTGAGCGTAAAATATAGCAAAAAGACTAAAACCAACTTGTAAAGCGCATGTTTACACTATACAATATAAAAATGATACTGAGCTTCAAACATAAAGGGTTAAAACTTCTTTTTGAGAAAAATGATCCAAAGAAGCTACCGGCGGAAGATATTGAAAGGATCGAAAATATACTTGCCGTTCTTAATCGAGCATCAAAACTGGAGAGCATGAATTTGAGCAGTTTTCATTTACACCCGCTTAAGGGAAATCGCAAAGGATTCTGGGCTGTCACTGTCCGTGGCAATTGGCGGGTTATTTTCAAGTTTAAAGAAGGCCACACGCATGATGTTGATTTAATCGACTATCATTAAAAGGAAAGGAAAAATAGAATGAGAATGGCAAACCCGCCACATCCTGGACGAATTATAAAAGACGAACTGGAACACTTAAATCTTAGCGTGACAAAAGCCGCTGTGGCGCTGGGAGTTACCCGTGTAGCCCTAAGTAATCTTGTGAATTGCAAGTCAGGAGTTTCCCCTGTAATGTCTATTAGGCTTTCAAAAATATTAGGCAGCAGTCCCGATGTTTGGCTAGGGCTGCAAATGGATTATGATTTAGCTCAAGCAGAAAAGAACGCTGATAATATTGAAGTTGATAAAGCCGCCATGCTTGCATGACATGTAAATGTCTACACGTTTATAACCATGATACAGGTCTAAATAATCCCGATATTTTGTGGCATAACGTGAGTGTCAAACAAATATCTCACAGCGTATAATCCTCAAATTCCTTTAACGGCACATCAAAATCAGATGAAATTCGTTTAACAATCCCTTTTGCACCTCAGGGCTTTCTTTGATTTTTGGCTTCCGGCAGAGGCTCGATTTTAACAACCGGCGCTTTGCCGTTTGATACAATAATCTCCTCGCCGGATAACGCCCTTTGAATCAATCGGGAAAAATGTGTTTTTGCTTCATGAATTGATGCTATAGTCACAATAAAACAGTATAAATGGACTAACTAAACTAGCCAAACAGTTTTTAACATAATAACTTTGTCATAAAAAATATTTATACTTTGCTGTTCGCGCATTTCACCGCGCCGCTGGCCCGGTTTTTCAATAATTTGCTCTTTTGCCAACCGCCAACCGCAAATTGCCAACTGATTACGCTTCGCGCCACCCCCTGTTGCTCTCAAAATATATCTTGTAGTCTGTTTTTTGCTAGACTTAAGGGAAAAATAGCTCTATATATTATGTCTATTTAGAGAATTGTTAAACTAATACTTCCAAAATAAATAAGGAATCTCTTTTTTGCAAAGAAGATTAATAGGCAAATCTTTTGTAACTGTTAAGCGTAATCTCAACTGTTTTGTAAAAAACCGCGAACAACTATCCATCCCCTTTAGAAAAGGGGGCGGGGGGATTTGAATAGAATAAGATACATTATTTGTAACTGTTAAGCGTGATTTTCACACCTCGTCTGCCAAGCGGCGACTACCACTCTTTTTAGATGGGATATTAAATTGGATCTATTTCTAAAAAGTCCTCTCTAACAAGAGGGGATTTAGGGGTGTGTTTAGTCTTGTGAAAACACGCGAAACAGATACAATCTTTTAAGAAAAAAGCAAATTTTGTTTGATAACGATGCTGCGAAGATGTATGAAATTGAAACTAAACGTATCAATAAAGATGTGAAAATAATTCAGGTAAATAAGGCATTCAAAATTAGAAATTTATGAGATTTCGGGAGAAAAATATTTCAATTTTATCGTTAATGATAACAAATCAGCCCAGGTTGTTATCATTAAAGACATAGCGTTTTTTTCAAAAAAATCAAGATTTTATAAAATTGAATAAGTGATTTTCGGAGTTATCAGGAACCGGTAAACCACTTGTTGGACGCAGCTTAACTTATAGTTAGCGAAGAATGTAAATTATGAATTTAGAAGAAATTGTTTCAAGAACCAATAAAAGTATATTTTTTAAAGAATTTACATTCTCAAAAAATAATTTTTATCCAAAACCTTCTGGAGAATTAGAATTTGCAGACAATGTTGTATGGCTTGATAATATTTTTCTTGTATATCAGGTAAAAGAAAGGGATTCCAAAAGTGTAAAAGACAAAGTATCTGAAGAGAATTGGTTCAATTCAAAAGTATTAAAAAAAGCAAAAAATCAGATTAAAGACACATTAAATTATTTAGAGTCTTATGAAGAGATAAACGTTATAAATGAAAGGGGTCATACTTTCAATATAGCAGCAGGAACAAAACAGTATATTAAGAAAATAATTTTGTATTCAGCCTCTGAATATCTCCCCACAAATTTAAGGTTATTGAAAAGTTATATGAGCAAAAAGGTAGGACTTGTCCATTTGTTGGCAATAGATGACTATGTTGGCATTTTAGAAACACTAATAACACCAATGGAAATTGAAGAATATTTCAGATTTCGGGAAGAAATTATTAGCAAATGGACACTCGAAATAAATAAATTGCCAGAACAGGCATTAGTTGGTTATTACCTAAGTGGAGAAACGCAAAATCCGATAACTATAGAATATATGAAATATTTAAATAACCTTGTAATGAATCCAGATGAGTTTGATTTTTCAGGTATAATAGAAAAATTGCCATTTCGAGTAGAAAGCACTGAAAATCCAGAGGATTATTACAAAATAATTAAAGAAATTGCCAAATTAAAAAGGAGCGGATTGAAGGTTTTCAAAGAAAAATTTGAATGGGGACTAAAAAGAGCCAAAGATAATGACGTTTTTCAGCCATCTAGAATGGCTGATCCTA
The DNA here is from genome assembly GCA_021777105.1 of Candidatus Anammoxibacter sp. Taxonomy (GTDB): domain Bacteria; phylum Planctomycetota; class Brocadiia; order Brocadiales; family Anammoxibacteraceae; genus Anammoxibacter_B. The sequence continues at coordinate 3,010 of JAIQZQ010000029.1, read as the reverse complement.
AAACAAATTGTGGTTTTATTTTTATACCTTTACCCAATGAAGCAGTAGATAAATGGAAAAATGCAATAACTAACTTTACAATGGCAAATAAATATGATTTGAAATTATTTAAATGTATAGGTATTACTTTTGCTATTGATCCTAATAATAAATCAATTTATCAAATTCATTGGAGTTTAATAGAACATGAATGGGTATTTAATAGTGAGTTAGAAAACAAAATAAAAAAACTATTGAGGCCAGTTCAAGCGAAGAAAATCAATAATTATAATTTCGGATAAACTAACAGCAATATAAGAAAAGCTTCAAAGCATCAGGGGCACATTTAAAAAGTAAAGTATTGATAGGTTGAAAGGCAAAAGCATAGTTTTTCTGACCGTCAATGTTTCTTGAGCTTCTCGTTTCCAACCAGCCGCTCAAGCCGACCCTCAAGTTTGCCGGTTTTTCATTTGTTTTTTTAGTTTTCGTATTTATTTTATTTAGCCGCTTCGGGCGGCTTACCGCAACGTTAACAATAAGTCTAATGTCAGAAACAGAATCAAATAAAAGAACATCATCCCCTTGGCATCATATTGATGCAGGTTTTATAAACCGGCGAAAATGCGTGTCGGTTTTTGGTCGTAAATATGCAGAGCTTTATGAAGCCAATAAACATAGGGGAAACGATCATATGTCGGTATTGATGAATGATCATCTTCTCATTTATTTAGCTTTGAAGTGGTGTGCGGTCAATAAAATTCCTTCATTAGGAGAAGTTCTCGTTGATCCAAAAGAAAATCTGCTATTCTGCAGTACTGAAAAAGTACAGGGCTGCGGAGATACTGTTTACTCTGAATCTAGAAAATCTAATAATATAGAATTCCCATTTGATTCATCATATAATGTGCTTCTTGAATATCATACCTCACATATTTACGCCGACACACAAAAGATGCTCCTTTCAAAGGGACATAAAATGTCTATCGTTGGTGAAATATTCAAAACAGAAAAATCAAAAATCATTATACATCCTCTTATTATGGGCTCTCCAACTTATGATCATCCGGATAACAGAGATTTGCCTTTCAATTATATGTTTGATGGTTTACGTCAATATGAGATATTTGCTCATGATGTAGATCAGTTTTCGGATTGCAAAGATATAAACGTTACAAATGAAGAATGGCAGAAAGCTATGAAATCATTGTCAGAAAATCACGTAAATAAAAGTTTTTGCAAGCTACTGTCCGATACAACCACAAAGGATTGGGGTGGCGAACAATACGATCATTTTACGTCAGATTTAAAATTAAATGGTGAGAGAAAAAGTGGTGCATTTTTGTTTAAAGGCCCTTCTGCCTATGGGGAAATGAAACCAAATCATTTGGGCAAAAATGGAGATCAGATATATCGTCTTCAACAGTCACAGGCAGAGGTATTGTTTGTACAACATTGTCACCATATTGGTGAAGCCGTCAGAGATACTTTACGTGCCTTTGCGGTAAAACCTGGCAATCCAAGGCATTACTGCCTTATAGATGGAAAAGAGACATATAAAATATTTAAAGCATATGGATTATTATCTAACCAGACATAATAATCGCAATGCAACATCTAGGGTCAAGTCATTATTGTTGACAAACGTCAACAATAATGACTTGACCCCGAAAATTTTTCGTCCTTTTGATTAAAAACGCTTTTTACTTATATGTCTTGTTCGTGGCATATTGTTGTACCGTCTGTAGTGAGTTTACGCTCAGCGCTATCAATGATATTGCAAACAGTTTCTAAAATAAGCGATAAACCTATTGTCCCATTTTGTGATAATGTCATCTCTTTAGCACCTTGGCTTGCTAAATCATTTAAACATACCACTAAAGATTTAGCATATGCAAGCTCATCAGCCGGATTATTAAAAGGCTCTTTAAATGTAAACATTTGCTCAACCGCCTTTCTATTAACAATTAAAAAAACTAAAGTTTATAATTTTCATAGCATGTGAATGCAACATCAATCATAAACAATAACTACCTGAAAGCTATATGATAACCAGGTAACCACCTTTTGTCAAGTAATAATTGTTGGTTTTTCAGGTAAAAACCAGGTAATATATTAGGATGAAAAAACAAACATATAATTTTGTATTAACTCCAGGAATAAAAGAAGCGCTTGAAGTAGCGGCAAAACAAGATAGACGTTCCATGTCCTCTCTACTTGAAAAAATCATCATAGACTATTTAGATAAAGAGAATATAAAATGGACAAACGGCACGTCAAAGAAATAAGGCCCTCACTAAAGCGCGGCGTTAGTTGCTAAGAGGTAGAAATAACTCAATATGCCAAAGAAAGGCTTTATCACAAACAAGCTAAGACCTTGGATAGAGGCAAGAAAGAAATATCACTTGTCTCATGCACAAATCCAGATGGCGCGGGCGCTTGGTCTGAATCCCAAAAAGTTTGGCGGCATGGATAACCATAAGCAAGAACGATGGAAAGCCCCGCTCCCGGAATATATCGAATATCTATATGAAAAAAGATTCGGCAAGCAGACTCCAGATGATATTCGACCATTGGAAACAATTGACGCAGAAAAGCGAAAGAAAAAAGCGCAGAATAAACTTAATCGAAAGAGCAATGATATTGCCGAATGAAAAGCAAAAGCATCGTTTTTCTAATCGTCAAGGTTCCTTGTGCATCACGTTTCCAACAAGGCAAATGCAGGTGACGGCTATAGCCGTCCGGTTTTAAATTGTTTTCATTGTAAGTATTTTTCAAATATAAACGTAAATCTTTTACGTGGTAGTAAGCCGCCCCTGATCGCGTCGTTAGTCGCAGTAGAAGTAGAAGGTTAAAAGTTCTTCTATTAAACGGAAACTCTATATCGGGGATCCTTACGTAGTATCTGTTGCGGAAAGGGTAATTTTGTTTGAAAATTTTGGCCGAAAAACCTCCTGTGCCCTAACTCTGGTTAGAATAGAAAATATTTTCCGTTTTTGATTAATTTCTAATCACTTTTCATGTATTTAATTGT
>JAIQZQ010000028.1 GCA_021777105.1 Candidatus Anammoxibacter sp. | reverse complement strand
AACCGATAACCGATAACCGATAACCGATAACCGATAACCGATAACCGATAACCGATAACCGATAACCGATAACCGATAACCGATAACCGATAACCGATAACCGATAACCGATAACCGATAACCGATAACCGATAACAGGATTTCAAAAATGCAAACACCAATAACAATCACAAGCAACCCGCCGGCCAACAAAGGGATGGATTATTACTATCTAAGGAATGAAGGGGTCGCATACCTTCAGGAGCTTTCCGGGGCAATATGGACGGATTACAATGAGCACGATCCCGGGGTTACCATACTTGAACAGCTGTGTTACGCAATTACCGATCTCTGTTACCGTTGCGATACGCCCATAACCGATCTCCTAACGGATTGCAATACCGGCCGTATAGACGCGGCGCGGCGCGCGCTGTATATCCCCCGCAATATTTTGCCCAGCTGTCCATGGACACTTAATGATTACAGGAAGTTTATATTTGATGCCGTGCCCAAATTAGGAAACGTCTGGTTTACTCCCATGCCCGCAGACGCTAAAAACAGTTATATTAACGGTCTTTATGAGGTATGGCTTTATCTGCCCTCATGGATTCAATATGACGGCGAATATTCAACTTCAAAGATAAAAAACATGACAATAGAGGCGTATTGCAGCCAACGAAACCTGTGCGAGGATATGTGGAGCCTAAACATTCTGGAATTGGTCAAGGCCTCATTAAAGGGCAAGGTAGATATTGCCCCGGGCGCGTCGCCGGAGCAAACCCTGGCTGAAATATTTTTTGCCGTAAGTTTATACTTTGCCCCAGGCATAAAACGGCATTCCCTTAAGGATATGATTGACGCCGGTTACACCACCGATGAAATATTTGAAGGCCCTCCAGTGCAAAACGGATTTATTAAGGATAGCGAATTAACCGATAAACCTTTCTGCTATTCAATCAACCAGCTTATTAAAAACATAATGAGCGTCAAAGATGTAAAGCGCATCTCCATGCTTGACGTTGAAACTAAAGTTGAAAATGAGAATGACTGCTTTCATGTGACCACCGGTCAATTGCTTGACTTAATAACAGAGCCCGATCCTCAAACCGGCGTTTATTCATTAAGGTTATTCAGCAACGGCAGTGAATGCCGCCCTGATCCCGCATTGGTTTATAATGAGCTTAAGAGGTTGCGCGACCAATATTTCAGAATCCGTGACCTTAACGCCCAATATGATAAATATTTCCCAATACCTGAAGGGCAATATCAAAACATGGAGAACTATTATTCAATACAAAATCAGTTTCCCGGAGTTTACGGCATAGGAGAACTCGGCTTAGCTAAAAGCGCGTCTAACGAACGAAAAGGCAAGGCCAAACAACTTAAAGGGTATCTTTTGGTGTTTGAGCAGATAATGGCTGATTTCCTTTCCCAACTGGAAAATGTAAGAGAGTTCTTCTCCCTTGACACTAAAAAGGGAAGCTCATATTTTTTTCAATATCTAAACAACATGGTTCCCGATGTTGACCCGCTCCTCAAAGCTGAAAGCGACGATGAAAAAGGCATGGCATTGCATTCAAATTATTACAGCCTTGGCTACCAAAAAGGTCTGCTGGAGTTGATTCACGGTATGGATAAATTCTACGAACGGCGCAACCGCCTGCTCGACTTTATATTGGCTTTATACGGCGAAGAGATTGAGCCGGATATGGTAAAGGCGTATAGTTGCGGCAAAAAAAGCAACGACGAAATTACCGCCGATCTTTTTAAGGCCAAGGCCAAGCTTTTAAAACATTTAATCGCGGCTACCTCTAAGAGAGGCCTTGCTTTAAATTATCTTAAACCGGAAAGCGATCTAAACAACCCCGGCATGCTTATCAAGCTTCGCATCCTGCTTGGTCTGGAGCCTTATTCCGAACACGGATTAATTAAAACAATGGATGATTTTAGTGTAGCCGTATATCCCTGCGATCATAAAGATAACAGTCATGATAGCAACGATCGCCTTGGCATAGGCAAAGGCGAAATTTTTTGCGAGTCAATAGCTTTTGATGAAATAAGCGATGAAGAGGCCCTTATAATATGGAAAAAGCTGATTAAGCAATGCGAAATATTTAAGAGCTGCAAGATTAACGACCATTTTTTGTGTTATGGCGATAATATTGACAATTATAAAATAATTAAAATGCAGGCGACCGGAATGTGTGTAGTCTATCTTATTTGCCCGGTGACAAAAGCGTATTTTAAGATAGGCATGTTTTGCCGCGGCGGCGAAGCCGGCGTAATTGTGCAAACTCTTGTTAAGTTTATCAAAAGGTTTAAGAAAGAGCTTGAAAGCATCTATGTTGTTGAGCTGCCCCTCCTTGCCCGGTTTTCCGGCGGCGATGACGCCTCAAGTCCTAATCCTGAAAAAGGCGAAGATAGAGTTCCCGGTGGCGATGACGCCTCAAGTCCGAATCCTGAAAAAGGCGAAGCCGGCGCTTCCGGCTCCGGCCCCAAGAAGGCCCGCAAAACAGATTGTAGCTACACAATTATAGCCCTCTACGCATTTCCCCCATGCAACTCCATGGACGACGATATTCGCTCAAAATTTATCGAGGAGACTGTTCGCAACAACACACCGGCGCATATCAAACCATATGCGAAAAGAATGAATCCTAAAAGTATGCTGACTTTTCAAATGAAGCACAAAGAGTGGCAAAGTTGCCTTGCCTCACCCAAAAGTTCTAAAGAGCAAGTCACAAGCTCATCTAAAGATTTTCTTAGCTATTTAATGGAGATTGTAAATGACCGGTAATTGGTAATTGGTAATTTGTCATTGTTGATTGGATGCTGGATGCCGGCTGCTGGCTGCTGGCTGCTGGATGCTGGATGCTGGATGCTGGATGCTGGATGCTGGATGCTGGATGCTGGATGCTGGATGCTGGATGCTGGATGCTGGATGCTGGATGCGCGCACACTTATCAGGTGTGCAACTGTTGCGGGCGTTAGATAGCTTGCTGCCTTGTAACGCGGTGTGCGAAGAGGCTCTGCCTCGAATTTGCCCGGTTGGTTCAATGTCTCCGGCTTGAACCACTTCTGACATAAACTTTGCCGCGCAAAGAATAAATAATAAATACCGTTAAAGATTATAATTTGTAGGTTGGGTAGAGCCTGTTGAAACCCAACATCTATTTGTAACGCGCCCATCAATAAATAAGCAAAGGCAAAAACGATAGAACACGGATGACGCTGATTAACACGGATTAAAAGCAAAAGCAATTAACCACAGATTTCAGAGATTACACAGATAAAAGCCGATTAACACAGATTAAAAGCAAAAAAGAATGGTAATCGATGATAGATTGTAGATTGTAGGATGGGCAAAGTGTAACGTGGCCATCAATAAATAAGCAAAGGTAAAAACGATAAAACACGGATGGCGCGAATAACACGGATTAACACAGATTAAAAGCAAAAGCAAAAACGATATGGATTGCGGATTAACAACAAATCAAAAATATACATTTAATTCCCCCTGCCTTGATGGGAGGGGTTAGGGGAGGGTGATAAAAATAGATCAATTTGTTTTTGTAGGTTGGGTAGAGCATAGCGAAACCCAACATAAAGCAATAGAACACGGATAACACAGATGACGCGGATTAACACGGATTAACACGGATTAAAAGCAACAAGATTGTAGGATGGGCAAAGTGTAACGTGCCCATCAATGAAAAAGCAAAAGCAATAGAACACGGATGACGCAGATTTGCGCGGATAAAAGCAATAACTTTTTAAGGAAACTGAATAAACTGACAACATCTCCTCTAAAAAGAGGGGAACGGGGTGCGTGTAAAATCAAAATCTATGATTTACAGATCCTTTAACAGCAGATTTGTGTGTTAAAAGACCTGTAAAAATAAAGATATGGGTGAAATAAAGACCGCTGGGGTCTTTAGCCCAATTGTTATAGGCAATGAGAAGAAACCAATAACAAACGATAAAGCTAATTGAAAGGGGTTGAAATATGTCTGCACAAATAGAAATGCAAAAAGACAATAAAAGTAGAGCGGTAGCTAATTTTGTTACACAGAAGAAAAGCAATGCTAAGCAAGTTGTAGGTTTTTTGGATAATCGACCGGAGGCCGCTGCTCAAAGAAAAATATTAGAAACATTAAGGAATAGTTATATTGATAAATCACCTGAAAATATTTGGAAGACCGAAAAGAGAAATACTATTCAACGGGTTCATATTGGAGTAGAACCTACCAATCCAGATAATTTCCGAACAGTAACACGTGTCACGGGATCTACTACTGCTCACTATGGTGGCGGACCGATGAATATTCATGCTGGGGTGTATAATAGTAATATAGCGAATGGTCCCGGCGTGATACCAGTAGCTCTTCCTGGTCTTGGCGGCGGAGGAATATCGGATCACTCAAATCAACAATTATTGGATAGGGGTAATGCTAGTAATTACGTTCCTGAAATTGATCATATAGTTCCATCTGCAGCATTAGGTTCAAATTCATATAGTAATGCTCGCGTTATAAGTCAAAGCGAAAACAATAGTCCTGCGGTTAATGCCAATCGGCCTAATGTCGGTCAGATTAGTACTATAGCTCACCACAGAATAAATATTCAAAATCCGATGACTGGATATAATAATAATGTGAATGCTAGAGGAGCATTAGCTGCGCCTGATATGGCTGAAGTTGGCACCTTTGGTGGTTTGCAAGCAGCAATAAATGCAGCAAGCGGAACAACAAACAACAATGTAACTATCACTGAGTTTTGAGCTGGATTTAGTCAGTGATAAGTTTTGTAGGTTGGGTAGAGCCTGGCGAAACCCAACATCAATTTGTAGCGGTTGTTGGAAGGCGTAAAGAGTAAAAGCGTGGAGAGAAGAACGTACTTTAAAATTACCGAGCATAAACCCCGAGTTAAGCGCGAAGAGTAGGATGGCCAATGCGGGGTAGCGTGCCAATCAATAAAAAAGCAAAAGCGTTTTAAACAGGATTAAAAGCAAAAGCAATAAAACTCGGATGAGACGGATGGCGCTGATTTTCGCGGATAAAAGCAATAACTCTTTAAAGAGACACAATGATAACAGGATAAACAGAAACGGACAACCTCCCTTCTAAAAAGAGGGGAACGAGGGGTGTGTAAAATTTAAATATACGGTCATTTATACTTTTGAAATGTACACACACATTACAACCAAAGGACTGGAAACTATTTAATCGCTTTTGGATAAGATGAATTTATAGACACTGGTCTTTTAACAGTCAATACGGGCGCTAAAGAGCCATTTACTGGTCTTTTAACAGCTGGTGTGGGTGTTAAAGAACCACTGACAGTTAAAGATATGGTTGAAATAAAAGCCACAGTTGTCTTTAGCCAAATTGTTATAGGCAATCCTTCAACAGGCTCAGGACAAGTTCAGAAAGCCTATAACAACCACAAAAGACAAAGTAGAAAGGGGTGAGTAATATGTATGCACAGATAGAGAAGCCAAAAGAGAATAAAACGAAGGCGGTTGCCAATTCTGTTGCTCAAAAGAAAAACAATGGTGGGCAGGGTTTAAAATTTATAGATAATCGACCAGAGGCAATTACTCAACGAAAACTGCAGAAGATGGACAACAACAGACCTCAAGTTAAACAAACAGTTATGTTACAGGCTATGCCAGATACTCCTCTTCCGCAACAACAACCCATCCAGATGTATAAGTTGGGTACAGGGACTACAAGAACGGTCAATTTAAAAGGAGCTAAGGGGACACATAGTTTTGAGGAATGCACATATAACAGTGTTGAATATAAAAATGGCGATCCAAAAGTATCGGGCTCCACAACTTCAAGTCCAGCGGCATGGGCTACTTGGTTAGTTAATAAGAAAGGCGGCAGGAATGCAACTCAACTTCATGTTGTGAATGCGCGGTGGGGAGGTTTAGGAGGTCAAAATGACAAAAATATAGTTCCGGGGACTCCGGCCGAAAACAGTCATCATTTACACGAAGCTGAAAAGAAGTTTGATGATGCTTGTTTTGGAGGCAGCGGTGGTAGCGCTGCTGTTCAGGATGCTAAGTATGAATGTACTACATCGCCTAGCTATGGCACTGCCGTTGATGTGAGTGGCGGTTCCCAGGATTTTAGTGATCCTACATTAAGTGTTACAATCACAACTTCAACGGGGTCTACTGTTTATCCTGTAACCACCGGCACAGATGGACTTACCATGAAAGAAGGAGATTAGGGGAAGAAAGATCCATGACCATCCATCAAGAGGTTGTGGGAAGTTTCCAAGTTTTGTAGGTTGGGTAGAGCATAGCGAAACCCAACATAAATCAATACAAAAGCAAAAGCAATATAACGCGGATAACACAGATGACGCGGATTAACGCGGATTTAAAAGCAAAAAAAATTAACCACGGATTTCACAGATAAAAGCTGATTTAAAAGCGGTTTTCTGGTTCCCAAGCCTCAGCTTAGCGTGTAAAAGGGGGCAAATATGCGTTAAAGTTTTACTAAAAAAATCTAAAATTCAAAATCTAAAATTTCTAATATGTATGAACAAATAGAGAAACCAAAAGAGAATAAAAGTAGGGCGGTTGCTAATTCCGTTGGTCGGAAGAAAAGTAATGTGACGCAAGGTTTTGGGTTTGTGGATAATCGGCATGAAGCTATTATGCAGAAAAAGGCTCAATCTCTTGCTGATTCCAGTAATCAAGTTAACAGACAACTGAAATTTTCACAGCAAAATGGCTCTATATACAGGGCCCCCGTGCAGTTTGGAAAAGGAGACCCCGACGATCCTCATCTGGTACATGAGGGAAATTACACACGATTGGATGACACACAGGTAGGAGAAGCGATTGTTGTTCCTGATATTTCAGGTTGCGCCGCAGTTCGTTTAAATGTCTTTTCAGGACGAGGAACTTCTCAAACACTGGTACACAGCACAGTTCTGCATTCTGATTGTTTGGAGGCCAGCATTGAATCAGCATCACAAATGGCTAAGATTGCCCTTGGAATAGATGTGCCTGATAAATCGGTTAGTTTGGTTGTTGTAACCAACTTAAAATGGAATAGTATGGGAGATCATTTGAAAAAAGTACTTCCAAATATCAGTGGGCCAATTGAAGAATCAGGTCTACCGTTTAAGTGGCATCATATCCCTCTAAGTTATGTTGAAAGCGATACAGTTGATGTAGACATGACCGGAACAGTGGAGGAAATTCAGGCTCGATATACCAAATTGATTGCGGATCCTGCAGAGGCGGATGAGCGTATTCAAGTATTTGAGCAGTATAAGAACTTACTCATTCGACGTGATAAAGCCGGTAGAAATAAAAGGCACAAAAGGTCTGGGAGACGCAACGTTGACGACCCGCGATATATTCCGGTGATGCCCTTGGAAGAATTCGGTCTATTGGGCCTGGAAGATCGTAAAACAACGGCTGCAAAACTGAACCGGCAATTGGCCAACGACCCTGGCAGCGGTTGGTGCTTCCTGACCACTGCCTGCGTAGAGCATCAGGGAAAAGCAGATGATTGCTATGAGTTAACCATGCTACGTGATTTTCGCGATTGCCACATGCTTGCCACAAAAGAGGGACGGTACCTAGTTAAATTGTACTACGATATTGCTCCGAAAATTGTAGAAGCCATAGAAATTGATTCCAATAAAAAACAAATCTATGAGCAAATTTCTTCAGTTATTGATCAATGTGTGTCATTGATTAATAAAGGTGAGAACCAACAAACCATGGAAGTTTACTGTGAAATGGTGGCCCGTTTGGCAAAAACTCATCTACCTCAAATCGAACTGAACGATTGGGGAAACCGCAGGGGCAAACCTTGAAAACTTATGAGGTCGCGAGACCATTATCTAATAACTTGGGGCGAAGCAGAGGGTCACATCTTAATTATAAAGTATTAACTAAACGGAAAACATTTTTAAAATTTATTGAGATCAAGCTTTATGGGAAACTTTGAAAACATCAATGAACACTTGGCAGCTTGTCTGCCTTAGTGAGAATTATGCCTTGGAGGCTAAATAAACTGTGAGCAGCTTGTCTGCTCTAGTGAGAATTATCCCCGGAGAGGGGTAATAAGGAATATTTATATTTTGATTAAAAAGATTACGGTTAAGTCTTTTGTTAACATTTGTCAACAATCAAGATTTACCTCCCGATATTTTTAAGTTTGTAGGATGGGCAAAGTGTAACGTGCCCATCAATCAATAAAAATTTAAAAGGTTTGAGATATGTATGCACAGATAGAGAAACCAAAAGAGAATAAAAGTAGGGCAGTTGCGAATTCTGTTGGTCAGAAGAAAAGCAATATGATGCGAAGTTTTGGATTTGTGGATAATCGTCCTAAAGCAAAAAAAAACGAAGCTATAGCATTGCAATGTGTAACTTCTTCAGTACAAAAATCGACATCAGCTACTAAGCAATATAATCGGACTCCAACCACGATTATTAGTGAAGGTGTGTCAAAAGTACCTGAAGGGACTTTACAGCTGGTTGACTGGGGGAAGGTGACAGGGGGAGGTATTGTTGGGGTAGAGGGTGTAATCGGGGGAGGCATTTCGCTTATCACTGGTAACATTCCTGGTCAAATACTCAATGGGATAAAAATAGTTAGGGGGATAATTACAACAATAAGCGGGTACATCGCTGATATAGAATGGTTGAAACCACTAAACAGTATTTTTACTGAATGTATTAATGTGATAAGAGATAGTGAATCAATAATCACTATATATGCAGGTGCTAAAGGGGTTGCTGATGGGCTAGCAAGTGGAGTTTTTATGCTTTTTCGCGGCATTATAAAGATGCTACGGTCGATTGTTAAGCATCTGCAAACATGCTTTAAGTCGGACCATGATGATGAGGCTCTCAACAAACAAAATATTCAAGAATTTACCGGGCTGTTACATGGTGTAGAAACTGGCCTAATGCAAATGGAGACTCTGTCACATGTATTAGAAAATATTAAAGACAAACCGGAGATAGCGGCATTAGGATTATTAAAGGAAATAATAGTAATTCTAAAGGCGTTGCGTACAAAGATGGATTTGGATAAGGCAGATGACATGGTTTTAACACATATGGTTAATTAATTTATGAATTTAATTTAAAAATGAAAGAAAAGACTTTTGGGTCGCTAATGAGAAGGAACATTAATGAGCGTGTAAGAGATTGAAATCCCGGATCGAATTCGTCCCTAGACACTAGGGACGAACGGGAGCGAAGATGAGTATTAAGAGGAATAAGGGGCAGGGGAATCGTTTCAAAACTCTTTTTCATTACTTTTAAGCTACAAAATTATACATCGTAAAAACACTACGACCTAAGCCCATAACAAAACCTAAAAATCATTAAAACGCTTTTTAGCCCAATTGTTATAGGCAATTATAAAAAGCCTATAACAACCACTAAAGAAAAATTAAAAAGGTTTGAGATATGTATGCACAAGTAGAAAAGGCTAAAGAGAATAAAAGCAGAGCGGTTGGTAATTCTGTTGGACAGAAAAAAAGTAATGCAAAGCAAGGTTTTGGGTTAATTAATAATCGGCCAGTAGGAGGTATCAAATTCATGAGTAGCAATAATATACCACACGGAACAGTTCAAAAGAAGGTTAATAATAAGGGAGCTGTATGCAATTGTTCTATTTGTAGTTCCAGTAATGGATCGGTGCAATTAAAACAGAAAGAAACGAAAGAGAACATTGTTTCGAAAAATATAATCCAAATGTGTCCTATTTGCTTAGACATGACTTGTTTAAAGGGAGAAAAATGTAAAAAGAATACGACATTGGACGGTTTGTTTCCACAAGCAACAGAGCAAGACCGCGTTATGAAACACAAAGATACAAAAAAATTGTCTCAAAAAGGAGTATTTGAGAGTGAGCATCCTATTAGCTCAAGTTCAATGAAAAAAGTAAACCCTAACTACAATCCAAATGAAGCTTATACGATGAGTATACCGTACATGACTCATCAGGGAGGAGCATCTGGTATCGGTGGTGGAATCTCAACTAGTAAGAATAGCGACACGGCAAAGCAAACATCAAATTATTATAGTCAGATGATGCAGCAAAACAACAATTTTGGGACGGTTCGACAAGCAGTTATGGATGAAATAAACGCTGCATTCCAGAATAATGATCTCACTGACGGAAGAGGTAGTCAGATCATTCAATATGTAAATTCACAGGTTATGACAAACTTTATTACACAACAAGAAGGCGAAACCATAATAGCAGAGGGAACGAATCACTTTTATAATATGAGACAATTGTATGATAATTTACAAAACAAAAATATAAATTACAAAAAGTAGAGAAGATGCGTGACGAATATTCCCTCTAAAAAGAGGGGAACGAGGGGTGTGTAAAATTAAAATCTACGATTTACTGATCCTTTAACAGCTGATTTGTGTGTTAAAAGACCTGTGAAAATAAAGATATGGGTGAAATAAAGACCACTGTGGTCTTTAGCCAATTGTTATAGGCAACCCTTCAACAGGTTCAGGACAAGTTCAGAAAGCCTATAACAACGAATAAAGTCCAATTAAAAAAGGTTTGAGATATGTATGCACAAGTAGAGAAAACGAAAGAGAATAAGAGTCGGGCAGTTGCTAATTCTGTTGGTCAAAAGAAAAGTAGTGTGAAGCAAGGTATTGGGTTTGTAGATAATCGACTTGAAACTATTGCTCAACGGAAATTGCAAAAGATAGCTAATAATAGTCCACAACTAGAGACAATTGAGAGCTTTTCCGGACATGGCTAACAAAAGCCCACAGGGAACAGATGTACTGCAGAGAATGTTTAATAAAAATGGTATGACGATGAGTCAAGGAAGGAAATATGTCATTAAAGATGACAATATCGAGCAACTTTTTGGCGGGGTAGGTGCTCCCTCCCCAGCTCCTCCAGCGCTTTTTAACAACACAGGAAATACTGAGATAAATATACCGTATAGAGATCCGGGTACCGGAGAAGAATATACCGAGAAAGAAACATATAACATCTATGAACCAGTAATACATTTAAATGCAAATAATGCACAGCAGAATCCAAATGATTGTGGTATGTATGCACGAGCACTGATTAACGATGTTGGTGCCGACTTTTCGTATGAACCTGATATAACTGCAGGATTGGCAGTAAGGGGCGAAGTTGATCGTTCTGGTAATGGTAATCCAAACGACCGATCTTATGCGAATGTTGGCGAAATGTACCTAATTAAAACGGATACTGGGCTGGAGAGTCATCATGGAGCTACTGTTATCGCTTCGGACGGAGCTGATCATGTAACCAGTGAAGCACATAGCGGTAAGGATATCACGGTGCCAGAATTTGCGATGTATGGTTCAGGTGATCAAAGCTTCTATGAAAGACACCATGCGGCATATGATAGGGAGGAAACTCCAGCATATATGCAAATTTTAGGAAAACAATAAAGTTTTGTGTATGTCATAATTTTGAGAAACAATTTATTTCGAAAAAAGAACATATGGGGGAAACCTAAGGGCCTGCGCGTAAATAAACGCTCGATTTACAGAGTTCTTTTACTGAGATGATTTGCAATATAATTTCGAGCGTTTATTTACGCGCAGGCCCTTAGGGTCAGACCGAAAGCTCCGATTAAAATCGAAGAAGAGTAGAGAATGAAAGAGTCTTACAACGGAAAACCTTAGAGTCAGACCTAGAAAACGGAATATGCGAGATACGTAATTTTTTTAACAAAGAAACGTTGGGCGGTTTAGGTTAGTCAGTGGTGTAAAGATAGATTTGTGTGGGGAGATTAAAGGGTTTCATTTTCGTGAAAATCGGTTGGCAAACATTTATACTGCAGGAACTAATGTGAGAAAATGTAAATTCTGAATTCTACAGGCTGTCCGAGAATAGTAATTATAGCCAATTTTTAAGTTATAAGTCCTTTGATATCAACAAAAATTATTTACAATTTTGCATTCTCGGACAACCTCTCTAGGTGTGACCCTGAAGCTTTTTTCGATGGTTGCGTTGGGTTAGTAGTGGTGTAAAGATAGATTTGCATGAGGCGATTAAAGGATTGCGGATAAGTGATGAGCGTTTGATAAACATTTATCCTGAGAATATTTGCTCGAAAGATACTTAAATTCTGAATTCAATGTCTGCCCCGGGAGCTTTTATTTTTTAACCGCTGATTTGTGTGTTAAAAGACCAGTGAAAGTAAAGATATGGGTGAAATAAAGACCACTGTGGACTTTAGCCCGATTGTTATAGGCAACGAAAAAAAGCCTATAACAACCACTAAAGAAAATTAAAAAAGGATTGAGATATGTATGCGCAAATAGAGAAGTCAAAAGAGAATAATAGCAGAGCGGTTGCTAATTCTGTTAGCCAAAAAAAGAGTAATGGTAAGCAAGGTTTTCGGTTTTTGGTTAATAGACCAAAATCAGTTTCACAAAGAAAACTTCAAGAATTTGGGAATAATAATCCACAGCAGATACAACTAGGAAGTTTCCAAGGTAGCGTATTACAAAAACGAAAAAACCCAAAAAAGGATATGCGTACTATCCAATGCTCCACTGTGTTGGGCTATACAAATCCAACAAACCGTTCAGGTACCGATACTATCAATTCGTACCATCATGATCGTGTACAGCATACTGACGCTCATAGAAATGCAGCATCTGTTCAATCTGGTTATGCTGCAGATCGTTCCGATGTGACTGGAGACTGCAATCACGCAGTGCCATATAAAATGATCAAAGATCACGTGGGATCTAGGCTCTTGAGCGCCCCGAATAATGTAGTAAATGCTGTTGGGATTATTAACCCATTGGCAGGCGCTTACGGATCTTATCAGGCGCCAGTGACGCCGACAGTAGCGGGGATTGAAGTAGGAGAAGCTGATTTGAATGTGGCAGTAGATCAACTGATTCCAACTGCAGCCAATAATGTGCAAAATTTATTTTATTGGCCAGACCATACTGGTGATAATAGTGGTACTGCTATTGATCAACCAAAAGGGGTGGGTAAATATCCTGGCGGTGTTGCAGCTTATAAAGCATTTCTAAGTGTCCACGAAACTAGATTAAGAGCGGACGGACTCATCCCATAAGAGATACAAAAACGAAAACCAATTGAAAACCAATTAGAAAAATATCAATACCAAAGGGCGAAGCCCAGGGGCACATCTTAACAGGTTGTCCAAGAATGTAAAATAGTAAAATTCATTTGTTAATATTAATGATTTATGACGAGAAAATTAGTGGAAATTGCTATTTTCGGACAGCCTGTTGAAAACGGAATATGCGATATATGCAGTTTTTTAACAAATAAACGATGGTTGCGTTGGGTTAGTAGTGGTGTAAAGATAGATTTGCATGAGGCGATTAAAGGATTGCGGATAAGTGATGTGCGTTTGATAAACATTTATCATGAGAATATTGGCCCAAAAGATTCTTAAATTCTAAATTCAAGATCTGGCTCTGGAGCTTTTGGAGCTTTTACTTTAGTAGCTCCAAAACAACTGAAATATACACACGCATTACAATCAAAGGACTGGAAACTATTCAATCTCCTTTGGATAAGATGAATTTATAGTGACTGGTTCTTTAACTGCCAATACAGGTGCTAAAGAACCCGTTACTGGTCTTTTAACAGCTGATTTGTGTGTTAAAAGACCAGTGAAAATAAAGATATGGGAGAAATAAAGACCACTGGCGTCTTTTAGCCCAGTTGTTATAGGCAATTGAAAAAGCCTATAACAATCACTAAAGAAATAATTTAAAAAGGTTTGAGATATGTATGCACAAGTAGAGAAACCGAAAGAGAATAAAAGTAGAGCGGTTGCTAATTCTGTTGCTCAGAAGAAGAATACAGTGAAGCCAGGTTTTGGGTTTGTGAATAATAGGCCGGAGGCTGTTGTACAGCGGACACTACAAGAGAGGGCGAATAACAGCCTACAAACGAAGCAAGCTTCACAATTACAGGCCATGGCAGACAACCATTTTACTCAACAACAGAAACCCATTCAGAAAATAGAGAATAAAAATGATACTCCTGCAAGTGCCAGTACGAGAGCCATGCAATTTATGGCAACTTATAAAGAGTCCGATTGGCCCCCTGATATTCTCAACCATAGAACGTTGAATCAGAAGAATTTAGAGAATGGAGATATTCTATTAAAACCTTATCCAGGCTTTGGGCAAAATATCGGTATGGTTGTAAAAGGGGATAATGTGGGGACTGTTCATGCAAGTAACTATGGTGAGGGATATCATACAGAACCTGGTTTAATCACACGTTCAATGGCTTCTTATGGTGGCGAAGGTAATCATTGGGATAATGCAAATAAAGTAATCGATGATAGAAATTGGATGGCTGAAGGGGATGCCCAGATACGAACGGATGTTAATATGAATAGAGATGAACCTTCTGCTCCTATTTATACACCTTTTCAAATATATTCAGAGCGTTCTCCATGTGGTGAATGCGACAGTGGCGAAAATCTAGGTAATGACAGATATAAAGGTACGGATGTTGTACATTACTCAACACCATATGGAGGAGACTCAGCGAAGACAATTGCAAATCAGCATATTCCTCGTGCCTCCTCTGTAGATGGATCAAAATCGTGGTCTGTAACTACTTATGGGGAATATAATTCAATTGGGCTTATTGGCAAGAAAGAATAAAAGGGTGGTCAATATTTTTGACTTGCAGGTATTATGTAATGTGTAGTTTAGTAAAAGCCCATAACAAAACCTAAAAATCATTAAAACGCTTTTTAGCCCAAAAGTTATAGTTCACCCGGTAGGTTGAAAACTAACAAGGGCAACAAACAACCACTAAAGAAAATTAATTTGATGCGTAGGACATAGTCCAACGTATAAAGGATTAAGATTATGTATACGCAAGGAGAGACAACGAGAGAGAATAAGAGTCGGGCGGTTGCTAATTCTGTTGTTCAGAAGAAAAGTGATGGGAAGCAGGGTTTTGGATTTGTGGATAATCGACCTGAGGCTATTACTCAAAGAAAATTGCAAGAGTTGGTGAGTCATAGACCACAAACCAAACAAACGGCTCAATTGGAGGCAATAGCGGACAAACATTCAACTATTTATAAAAGAAAGAAAGAAACTGGTCCAATCATAAGTAAAGCTGTTAAACTGAGTACGGTACAGAGGGTATTTAAGGGTGATAAAAGTAAAGCTGAAGTTTTTAAAGTTATAGAAAAGAAGTTTGGTAAAGGTAGTAAAACAGCAACAACTATTTTCAGTACTATTAAAAAATTGGAAATGTTTAATCATCGGCAAGTTTATGATATTCATCGTATAGTCAATTATTTACATGGTTACGAGGAGGTATTTCATTATGATAAAGGAGACGAAGATTTTATAAAAGAACGCATCTCAGATTATTATACAGTTGGAGATGAAGGAGACTCAATAGTTGATATAAATCTTGAAAATGTCAGCGAACTCGGATTAGAGGAAAAAGGACAACATCCAGATTTGTTCGCTGGCATGAAGTTACATTGTTCGAAGGAAGAATTAGTACAACCGCCATTGATAGATAAAGCTATGTTTTTTTCTGAGTACAATACTGAAGAAAATAGAGAGGGTGTGATAATTGGGACAAGAAAACCAGGTGGCTTCAAAGGGCCTGAAACACTCGTCTTAAAAGGTGAAGGCAATAAAGGCTGGCAGGCAGATTACAACTCATTACAGGTATTAAAGGGGGTGAAGGGGGTATTTCCCGTTGTTTATTCGGATCCAAGTTATTTTATACGAGAGGGGTACAGTAATATAGACGAAGAAGTGACTTGGAACGCTCTCAAACCTTATGCCCAGTCGCTTATTGACCAAGCTGTGAAATTATCCGTTGTTATGTTGATAAGAGGGGTAATTGACAAAGATCGGGGTATCCAGCAAAGTGACGGTGAGAGTCAAATAAAAGGGTGCTTTAAAAATATTACAATAATTCAGGGTCAGGGACAACCCAAGCTATATTTCTTTGATTTCGAGGCAGAGAGTATAGTTACAGATTGGAATCAGGAAGAAGACGCGAGTATAAAGATAGAAGCTTGGTTGGCTACCCATAATAAGCTGTGCCGCATCCTATCAGAAAATCTTGGTAAGGATTATAATGATGGTGCCTTGCTTGAAGCAGCACAGATACAGTTTTCAGCTAAAGGTTTAAATTTCGATGAATTAAGGAAAGAGAAAACAGATGCCCATGCGGAACAACGAGGAACGTACAAACCTCCCAAGTTTTTTTAAGGCGAAGCCTAGGGTCACATCTTAATTATTAAGTATTGACTATTCGGGCGAAGCCTAGGGGCGAAGCCAAGGGTTACATCATGCTCGGGTTGTCAAGCTCCGGCCTGGTAACCGGCAATTCAAGAAGCCCCGGCTTTGAGCGCGAATAGGGAATCAAATATGCTCCAAACGGGAAGCAGGGGCTTCTTGAATTATTTGGCGCCCAAACAGAGGGGGGGGCCAGGTGGAATTCAAAAATTGAGAATTTTAAGAAGCTTGTTACAAGGCTGGAGCCTTGTAACAAGGGTAGACGCGAATGTGGAGTAAAAAGCAAAAAGGAAAGTATTTGATCAATACAGGAGTATTGTTAATGTCGGATGTGGTTCAAGTCAGAGACTTGAACCAACGCAGCAAATTACTAGATACGAGGCAGTGCCTCCAGGGACAGTGTGTTACAAGGCAGGCGCATTGGAACAAGCGAAGCAAAAACGTTTTTTAGCTTTTGCTTTTGTTCTCATATAAGTGTAGATAAGTGAAGATTTGTGGTTAATTAGCTTTTGCTTTTATCTGTGTAATCCACTTTAATCTGTGAAATCGGTGAAATCCGTGGTTAATTGCTTTTGTTTTTTTTTGTTTTTTTGATTCAGCTTTTGCTCTTTATATAAGTGTAGATTAGTGAAAATTAGTGGTTAATTATCTTTTGCTTTTGCTCTTATCTGTGCAATCCACTTTAATCAGTGAAATCGGTGAAATCTGTGGTTAATTAGCTTTTGCTTTTGTTTTTGTTTTTGTTTGATTCAGCTTTTGCGCTTTATGCTCTTTATATAAGTGTAGATTAGTGAAAATTAGAGGTTAATTATCTTTTGCATTTGCTCTTATCTGTGTAATCCACATTAATCAGTGAAATCGGTGAAATCTGTGGTTAATTGCTTTTGCTATTAATCTGTGCAATCGGGCTTTGTTTTGCCTTTGCTTTTTTTCGTATCTTTTCGTGGGCGCGCTTTTGCTTTTAGCTTTTAGCTTATTAATTTAAAATTCAAAATTTAAAATCTAAAATTTCCCGTAATCGGTGAAATCTGTGGTTTATAGCTTTTGCTTCTGTTTTTGTTTTTGTTTTAAATTAGACTGTAGCGGAAATCGTTTTCATGTTGGGTTTCATTTCATTCTACCCAACCTACATATACTGTAAAATCTGTGGTTAATTGCTTTTGTTGTTTCCCGGTTTATCCGGGTTAAGGAACTATAAACATTGAATAAACACTCAATAAAAAATCAGAGTTTAAATATCGTTTCGGGATCTTTTGACCGCTCAATGGCGTTGAAATCTGAAATGCCAAGGATCTTTAAGGACAAAATAGCTCCTGTTATGGTTGAAGTGTTTGACGAATTTACCTCGCCCGGATCTATTATTAAAATCAGCGATATTAAAATAGAGCTTGGAGATTTCAGTTTTGATGATTTTGAAAACGAAATTACAAAACGGCTTGAAAATGAACTGCGAAAAGCCTTAAGGAAGTCTATCAGTGAAATTGAGAGTAAATCCGGCCCGGCCAATAAGATGATCCCTTTGGCCGCGCTAAAGGTTGAACTCTTTGAGTTCTTTCTGTTAACCGGCGCGTTGCCCGCCGGCGTGGATATTGAGCCGGGGTTTTCCATCAGATCTCTTTTTGACGATTTAATAGCAACTTCCCCCGGCGCCCTGGTTGCGATGTTTAATAAATACAAAACCCGCAACGTTGTAAGACAAAGGCTTTGCCGTCAATTTGACGAGCCGGTTTTAATAAAATTCATAAACGTTATTGAACCTCGCAACGCGCGGGATATTGTTGACTATATCGCTGATTTAAAACAGGCGCATTATATAAAACCGCTTATACAGTTGAGCAACCGTGAATTTGAAAAGCAGATATGGCTTATAGCCTTTACACATACCTCTGATGAAAAAGGAACCACATTTGAGCGGCAAAACTTCCTGAAAAACATTATCAATAAATTAGCCGATAGATTTTCCGTAAGATACGGATCGCTCTTAAAATCCATTGATCAATCAATCAAATCGTTTGACCGGAGCTCTGGTTTTAAAAGCCCCATGCCCGATGTTGTCAGCGGTTTGCTAACAAGTCAACCTGCTCTTGAAAGCGAAACGGAGCGGGTTAACCCGGTTTCTGAAACGCAACAGGCGCTGGAAACCATTGAACGGTATCTATTGATTGGAGACGCGCCGGGTTTTGACGAGTTTGGTAAAAACAAACGTGAAAAGCGCGAATATTTTGAATCCCTTCGATTAATGCTTGAAAAAAAGGCCGGAAAACAATTAAGAGAACTAATAATAAGCGCATGGGGCCGGCTGGACCAGTTTAAAAGATTGACGGCTATTTTCCCAAAATCCGTGATTGCCCGTATTCTGGAGCCCGCCGGTTATGAGCTTTTTGTCTCCTGTGGCCGGGATATAAAAGCCGCGCAGGAACAGGCTAATCTGTTTAAAACAGAAGCAAGCTCCGTTCTGGATCAGTACTGGGATGAAGTATTGGCATTTTTGCTCGTTCACAAAGCCTCCGGGTTTAAAGAGGTATCGTTTCTTAAATACATTGTAACAACAATGTCAACGAAATATAGCGCGCCCGGCCTTGCGATCATAGACCATTTGCGCAACGCGCCGCCCAACGCGTTGCCGGCCCTTAAAAGCTCCATGGCAAGGGAAGAAGCATTAAGGCTTCAACCCGGCGCCATGGAATGCGCCTTGTTCTCAAATTATGACAAACTTGAGGTCTTGCAATTTTGGCTTAGCCACGGCGTCTTTCCATGGAACTATTACAATCAGGCACGCATTGAAAATCCCGCGCAATTAACGGAAGCTCTTTTAATAGACGCCCCTGCAATGGTTGCCGGTCTGCTTAATGACATTGCATACAGCCCCGGCCTGGCTGAGAGACTATTTGAAATTTGCCCTGAACAATCTTTAATAAAGTTGCTATACATTGCTTTTATAAAAAGCTCCGTTGTTGCGGTCCCGGCTCTTTCCGATTTCCAAAAGGCCGTTGAAAAAAGTTCACTAAAATCAGCCAATAGAAAGCTCTATTATTGCCGGCTTATTAACGATATTGTAAAGCATAAAACAGGCGATCTTGATGCGTTTATAAACGGTCTGGAACCGCTATCGGAAACTGATTTAGATACAAAGGGCCTGAAAGCTCCGGCGGAAAACGATGCGGAAGAAAACGGTCTGGAACCGTCATTTGAAAAAGATGCGGATATAAAAGAGAGGGATGTATTAGCGGAGAATAACATAGGGCCTGACCAAATTTCCGATAGCGATATAAGCCGCATGGATATGAATGTTGTAAAATCGTATCTGGTTTACCTGTTAAGGCATGGTCAATTGCCGGCCAAGATAAACCTGTCAATAAATAAGCTATATGAGAGGATTGCATACGCTTCGCCCATAGACCTTCGCATGTTTCTGGATTTTGTAATTAAAGATGGCGAGCTTGCCCTTCGATTAACAAGTTTTTTAACCGCGCCCTTAATGGAAAGAACCATATGCGCCTTATGTCTAAAAAACGAAGGCCGCGAAGCCGTGCGATACGCGCGCCTCTTGGACCTGGCAATGAAGAGGGGCTCAATCTTTACAACAACAAGCTCTTATGAAGATATATTGCGGGTAATATTCACAATACTGGTTATTGAAAACGGTTTGATGCCTGAGACTGTTGAATTGATGGCTGAGACGTTGCGCAGAATTGACTGCGCCGGCGTCACGCCTGAAACAATTGAACAACTTATCGAAATATCGCAAACCGGCGCCCCAAAGCTTAACGTAAAATGGGCCTTTGAATTAGAAAAACTGAAAGCTTGGAAAGCGCAAACCTTCGTCCCGGCTCCCGACAGTCAGGTTGATGTTTTTACAGGCTCAAAAGCCGCTCTGCGTTCTGTCTCGGACATTGATATAAAAAATATGGATCTGACCGCAGCTAAATTAAATCTGCTGCATTGCCTGAAATACGATAAAATGCCGGACGACATTGCCTTATCAGTAAACAAATTATACAAAAGGATTTTAAGCTCATCATCAGCCCACACCATACAGCTGATTGACGCTGTTAAAACACACCGTATTTTGGCCGGCCGTCTGGAGCAAACGCTTACAGTTTCATTAATAGAGGAGACAATATTAACCCTGGGCAAGGGGAGCGGGGTTGATTTTGCCCGGTACGCAAGGCTGCTGGGTTTGGCAATCAAAGGGGGAGTTATAAAGTCGCAGGGTATTTCTTACGAGTTTTTACTGCGCAAGATATTCTCCGCTCTGTTTATGGGAAGCGCGCGCAGTAAAACTGAAATAAAATTGATTAGGGAGATATTATTTAATGTCTCCGGCATTGATGTTAAACCCGATGTGATTGCGAAACTAATTGAAATAGAGCAAACATGCGAATCAAATCTTGAAACTGGATTGGCGTCCGTATTTGAAGAGCAGGATGTATGCGCAACCTCCGGCATAGACAAAACTCAGGTTTCCGGCGAAACCGACCGGGCTTCGAAAGCCGTCGTTGAAGCTGAAATAGATGCCGGCGATGTCAATAGTTTAGACAGGCTTTTTTTATTTCTAAAAGGCGAAACAATACCCGGCGGTATGCTCAATATTGACGAAATATATGAACTGTTTGAAATGGCCATAACCTGCGCTCCTGAAATGACGGTGGAGTTTATAAGGACGCATTATAAGCGTAAGGAGATAAGGGCGCGATGGATTAAGCTTTTGCCGGAAGAGATGCTTGTAAACATTGCCGGCCTCATATTGCCGGACCATATAAACTTCGTGTTCAGCTGCGCCGGCCTCATCATTGAAGCATGGTTGGATTTCTTAGAGGAAGCAACCGCGGCCTGCGATATTAAAGACGCTAAGTGGGGTTTTATAATGGACTATTTGGCGCGCAAAGAGATTGAGGAATTTGACCGGATAGAGTTTGTTGACGATTATTTGCAATACCTATGCCGGCAGGCATATGAAAAAGGCCTTAATGTGTCGGAATCCGGTATGAGAGAGAGGATTGACCAAATCGCAAAGTCCAAAGGACTGTCAAGTCAATATCTCTATGAAGATCTGTTTGAAGACGCCGGCAATGAAGCCTTTAATACTCACGAACCTTCAGGAAATGACGATAATGCAATTGAAGTCCGCCGTCGCGGCGCGCGGGAATCCGGATCGCAAACGGAAACCTCGCCCATCAAGGGCAAAGCCGTGGCGGTGGATATTGAAAAACCGGCGACTGAAAAGGCATCTGATTTTGCGGAAAATGACGCCGTTAAAAGTCTGAGCCCGTCCGAAAAAAATGTCAAAACCGCGGGAACCGAAGCCTCTGATGAACAGGAGTTTAACGAGCAAACGGAATTAATGCATCTCAAAGGCGAAACCGGCGCTGGAATTGAAATTGATGAATATGAAGAAATTTCAGATGCTCCTGAAAACATATCTGAAGACGTAGAAAATACCGTCATTATAAATCCTGAACCCTCAGGAAATGAGGCTTATCCAACTGAAGCTGAGCGTTCTGACGAACAGGAGTTTGACGATCAAACGGAATTAACGGATCTCAAAGGCGAAACCGGCGCTGAAATTGATGAATATGAAGAAATTTCAGATGCCCCTGAAAACATATCTGAAGACGTAGAAAATACCGTCATTATAAGTCCTGAACCCTCAGGAAATGAGGCTTATCCAACTGAAGCTGAGCGTTCTGACGAACAGGAGTTTAACGATCAAACGGAATTAACGGATCTCAAAGGCGAAACCTGCACTGAAATGGAAGTGGGCGGATATGAAGAAATTTCAGAAGCCCTTGAAAAAGTCTCTGATTCCCTGGAAAACACCTCCATTATAAGTCCTGAAGCATCAGTAGAAGAGGCTTATCCAGCTGAAGCCGACCGCGTTGACGAACAGGATTTTGACGAGCAAACGGAATTAGCGCATGTCAAAGGCGAAACCGGCGTTGAAATTGAAATTGATGAATATGAAGAAATTTCAAAATCCCCTGAAGATGTCTCTGATTACGTAGAAAATGCCGGCATTATAAGCCCTGAAGCATCAGTAAATGAGGCTTATCCAACTGAAGCTGACCGCGTTGACGAACAGGATTTTGACGATCAAACGGAATCAGCGCATGTCAAAGGCGAAACCGGCGCTGAAATTGAAATTGATGAATATGAAGAAATTTCAGAATCCCCTGAAGATGTCTCTGATTACGTAGAAAATACCGCGATTATAAGTCTTGAACCGTCTGACAATGCCGCCGACACAACCGAAGCAGAACGCTTTGACGGACAGGAATTCGGCGCCCAAATGGAATTAGAGCGTATCAAAGGCGAAGCCGGCGCTGATATGGAAATGGATGGAGATGATGAAATTTTTGAAGACGCTGAAAACGTATCAGATGACGCCGGGAAAGTCTCCGAAGAAGGTGAAAGAGAGTCTTTAATCTATTCGGAGACATTTGAAGATAAAACCGGGCCGATCTCCGGAACTTTCGGCAAACATGAAACCTGGGCGGAAAAAGTATTCGCGTTTCTCAAAGGCAAAACCGGGATAGCCAATGAAATGGACACAAGCGAAATATTGCCGAGGCTAAAAGAGATGCTGGCTTCAAGCCCCGGGATGATGCACGAGTTTATTAAAGCCCATTATAAAGATAAACAGACAAGGATGCTGTGGGTTAATACCTTGCCCGAATCGGCCCTGATCCGTTTTGTCCATCTAATTCAACCGGCAAAGTTAAACATTATCCTTGATTGCTCCAATCTGGTCATTGAAGGGTGGACGAGGTTTGTCGGGCCGCGGCAAAAGAGTTATAACCGCAAAGAGATTAAGTGGGGTTTTGTCCTTGATTACCTGGCCGGCAACAACATGGCGGTTTTTAACGAAGGCGCATTTATAGCGGCTTATATCGTCTACCTTATAGAGCTTTCAAAAAGCAAAGGCGATCATGTTTCCGCTATTCAGATTAAAGAGCAGATGCGGGAAAGCATAAAATGCAAAGGAATCGGCAAACGTTTATTTGACAAACTTCTATATTATGAGAAAAACAAACGGGCAATATCGTCATTTGTCATGTTTAATAAACGCGCGGGCACAACCGGGTATAACGCTAAAGCATACATGCCCATTGAAGATGAGCTGAATGAGGCTGATAAAAAAATAGAAGAGCAAAAACTGCTCGCTGTTAAAAACGCCGGTCTTGTATTGTTAAACCCTTTTATCCCTCTCTTTTTTGAGAGGATGGAACTCAAATTATCTCTGCCGGACAAGGAGACCGGATACGCGGCAACAGAAGACGCAATACGCGCCGTCCATCTACTGCAATATATTGTAAATGAAGACACAATTTGTCAGGAGCACGAGCTTGCGCTTAATAAGGTATTGTGCGGCATACGGTTGGCCGTGCCCGTCGGTAGGGAGATAGATGTAACCGACCGCGAAAAAGAGGCGATCAATAGTTTAATTAAAGCCGCGATTAGCCACTGGACAATCATTGGCGAAGGAACAACGGTTGAAGGTTTCCGCGAATCCTTCCTCCAACGTGACGCAACCCTTGAGCACATGAAAGACGGCTGGAAACTTAAAGTTGAAAACAAGGCATTTGACATGCTCATAGACCAAATACCCTGGGGATATTCCACCGTAGTATATTCATGGATGGAAAAACCGTTGCATGTTGAATGGAGGAAAAGTTAAGGTGATAGGTAATCAGTGATCGGTAATCGGTAATCAAAAGCAGGTAATAGGTGGTCGGTGATAAGTAATCGGTAAAAGCTAAGGGAGAAGCAGGTAATTGGATGCTGGATGCTGCACACACTTGTTAGGTGTGCAATTGTTGCGGGTGTAGGATGGCTTGGCGACTCGTTACAAGGCTCCTGCCTTGTAACGCGGTGTACTAAGAGGCTCTGCCTCGAATTGAAGTGTGTAGGTTGGGTAGAGCATCGCGAAACCCAACATCTAGAGGATAACACGTATGAAGCGGATTTACGCTGATTAAACGCAATAATCTAAAAATTAAATATATACCCTTCATTCCCCTCCCTTGATGGGAGGGGGATATGAACCGCTCAATTATGGAGCAAAATATCAAAAATGAAAACTAAAGAAAACAACATAAACCGGCTTAATGAGTTTCAAAACAACATATTAACCATCAACATGGAGATTGAGTGGTTTTCTGCAATGCTTGACAGGCGTTTTGATCTCTACTTTGACCCAAAAGATGACGGCGAAGACATCTACAACATTGAACCGCCGGCTATTGACGGGAACAATGCCCCTTATGCAAGGATAATAAACCATTATAAAATGAATGCCCCTGAACGGTTAACCCTGCTTCTGAGTTTTCTGCCCCATATAAAACCAGAAGCTCTTGACATCTTTCTAATACAAAACGAGAACATTAATCGTCCGTTTACCGAATTTGGCGGCATTATAGGCGCTTCGCATGGAGGTTTTTTACCCACCGGAGAAACAGCTATGTTTTTACTGGCCGGCGACAGGCTGGATAACAGGACGCTGTTTCATAGTCTATTTTCTCAGGCGCACTATTTTTATAAACACAACATCCTGAGCCTCACAAACATAAAGGTCGGCGAGCCCGAGTTAAGCGGCTCGCTTACTTTGTCAAAAGAGTATATTGAGCTGCTAACCACCGGTAGGCCGTTCAGGCCCTCATACACATCGCAATTTCCCGCTAAAATAGTATCCACCCCATACGAATGGGGCGATCTTGTTTTGGAAGAAAACGCAATGGACCAGGTGCGCGAGATTATAGGGTGGATTAAACACGGCGACTATCTTCTGGATGCGTGGGAACTGGACAAAAAGATAAGGCCCGGATTTACCAGCCTCTTTTACGGCCCTCCGGGCACGGGCAAAACATTAACCGCATGCCTGTTGGGCAAGATGACCGGGCTTGACGTGTTCAAGATCGACCTCTCAATGATGATATCCAAATACATAGGCGAAACCGAAAAGAATCTGGCCAACGTCTTTGACCAGGCTGAAAACAAAAACTGGATCCTGTTTTTTGACGAGGCTGATTCCCTTTTCAGCGCCAGGACCGAAGCAAATACCGCTAACGACCGAAGCGCAAACCAGCAGGTCGCTTACCTGTTGCAACGCATAGAAGATTATGCCGGCGTTGTCCTGCTCGCCACAAACCTTAAATCAAATATAGACGCGGCGTTCCTTCGGCGGTTTCAATCCATCATCTCATTCGCCATGCCCGGCGCCAATGAACGCTTTAAACTGTGGGAGCAGTGTTTTGCGAATAAAAAATTCAGAGTTGAAAGTGATGTTGATTTCTACAACCTGGCTGAAAACTACGAACTCTCAGGCGGCAACATCATTAACATACTAAGGTTCTGCTGCATACAGGCGGTAATGAGAAAGTCAAACACAATTACCCTAAACGATATCAAAAGCGGGACAAGAAAGGAGTTCGCCAAGATTGGGAAGACGCTGGGACGTTCTTAGAAGCAGGTAATTAGTCATTGGCAATTGGTAAAAGCAGGTAATCCGTAAATGGTAGTCAGTAATCGGTAACCAAAAGCTGGTGATAGGTAATCAGTGATCAGTAATCGGTAAAAGCAAAGGCAAAAGCGGGTAAACAGGTTATCGGGAACCTATGCCGGCTCGTTACAAGGCTCCTGCCTTGTAACGCGGTGTGCTAAGAGGCTCTGCCTCGAATTTGCCGGTTGGTTCAATGTCTCCGACTTGAACCACATTTGACATTAACTTTGCTCCGCAAAGAATAAAGAATAAATACTGTTTAAATATTTTTAAACCATTTTTAAAGAAGGAGAAAAACATGGACACAACAAATACTACAAATGAAAGAAACATGCCGGCCCAAACACAGGTTCCGCTTTCGCAGCAGAAACATAGCGCATCGGGGAAAGTAGCGCCTATCCGGGTTTTTCAATCCAACCAGCCTCAAGCCGCGTACCAGAGGAAGATTGCCGCGTTAATGAACAACACACCTCACGCCAAATCCATATCGCAACTACAGGAGAAGGTGAACAACAGCGCGCGCATGGCCGTGTTTAATGAAAAACCTTTCCTTGCCGACAATGCCCCGGCCCAACTGGCGCCGGAAGAAGATGAATTACTGCAGGGCAAGTTTGCCGCTCAATTGGCCCCGGAGGAAGATGAGTTAATGCAAGGCAAGTTTACAGCTCAACTTGCTCCTGAGGAAGATGAGTTAATGCAGGGCAAGTTTGCCGTTCAACGCGCTCCTGAAGAGGATGAATTGTTGCAAGGCAAATTCAGCGGCCAAAATACAAAACAGTTAAAAACCGGTAATAAGCCCAGGGCGCAGAGATCAAGCGCATCCGGCATACCGGATAGCGTAACAACAAATATGGAAACCGCCACGGGCCATGATTTCAGCAACGTCCAGTTTCATAAAAATTCGGCCAGCGCTGTCGATGTAGGCGCCCTTTCATACGCCCAGGGTAACGACATCCATTTTGCCCCCGGACAGTTCAGCCCTAACTCATCAGCCGGTAAATCCTTGATAGGACACGAACTAACCCATGTTGCTCAACAACGGGAAGGCAGAGTGCAACCAACTATTGAAGTTAGCGGCATGCCGGTGAACGATAATCCGTCGTTAGAAAAAGAAGCGGATAATATTGGAGGGAATGCGGCTAAATAAGGTAATCGGTAAATGGTAATTGGTGATAGGTATTCGGTAATCGGTAAAAGCAAAGGCAAAAGCGGGTAAACAGTCTTGTAGGTTGGGTAGAGCTTGGCGAAACCCAACATCCAGTTGGTTCAATGTCTTCGACTTGAACCACATCTGACATTAACTTTGCTCCGCAAAGAATAAATAATGAATACCTCTAAAGTTTTTTGCCGACTCGTTACAAGGCTCCCGCCTTGTAACGCGGTGTACTAAGGGCTCTGCCTCGAATTGGCGAGAAAGCGAGATTTGAAAGTTTTGTAGGTTGGGTAGAGCCTGGCAAAACCCAACATCTATTTCTTTCCGAGCCTTAAGGGAGATTCGGATAAACTGCGTTGAGGATTCGCCGATTGAAGGTTGGGCAAAGCCGGCCTGAAGATGCTGGTAAAAAATGCCAAGTTATTTCTTTCCGAGCCCTTAACATGTTCAAATGATTATTTGTCAATAGATTATGTATGCCCCAAGGTTTTTTGAGCCATGAACTAATATGATATGGGTAAAATAAAGACTTCTGAGGTCTTTAGCCCAAAAGTTATAGGTAACTAAAAAAACTATAATAACCAATAAAGACAAATTAAATAGGATTAAGATATGTATGCTCATTTAGAAAAATCAAATGAAAATAAACGCAGGGCGGTTGCTAATTCTGTTGGCCAGAAGAGAAGTAATGCAAAAAATGATATAGGACGCGCCAGGAGAATGCCGACTCGCTTCAAATTGAAACAAGTAATAAACGGCGAGACGGCCCAGCGAAAGGTAAGCATAAATGACAAAGATGTAACTAAAAATAATCAAGATGACGCTAAAGTCACGGATGGAATAACTGTGTGGGATACCCCGAATAATGGTCAGGCGATCGTTGATGATAAATGGAAGCGCTATTTTCAAGATTTTCAGGAGTTCAAAAATTATGCGGAAGGAGAGCCGGTGAACGTTGGTTTAGCTAAAGCAATTGGGGAATGGTATCGGCTGGATTTTTCAACATTCTTTGTGCTTGGAGAAACTCACTCTGAACTTTCCTACCAAACCGTTATCGATGAGTCTAATCGGAAGGGACGTGTGCTTGGAGAAAAAGGAGTTCTAAAAATGGGAGCCTTAGGCCAGGATTTTTTCAAAGACGAAGTTGGCGCCGAGATAGAAGGGAACGACAAAGCAAAGCACGTCTCAATGGAGTCTCCTACTGCTAAATCGTATTTTGCCATAAGTAAACTTAAAGGAATGGCGGACAATAACCGGCTTCAGGAGAATACAAATAAGAATATCAATGTGAAATCCGGAGGCGAGGTTTTAAAGCCTATAGGCGCAGAGCAAGAATCCGATTGGGTAGCAGGCTATGAGGCAGCGGATGATACGCATAAAGGATTAAACGGGCGAGTATTAGTATATAAAAAAGGAGACAATTGGCTAAGACAAATAACAAAGTACGACGAACATGTATATTCGTTAATGGATACGCTCAAAAAATTTCTTGATCTCATAAAAGATACGATCATAGACGAGGCGGATCAAAGGGAAGAAATTGTGGGGATAAAAAAATCCGATATGGGAAATTGGGTTGCTAATGTGAAAGGCAAATTAGCAAATAGCACACTAGGGGTAAATGATGTAGACCTGGCTAATCTTAACAGCGCTTTGGATACTATTTCACACGAAGACCAGAAAACCCTTGAGAGTAAAGATATACAAAAACTGGCACACAGAAAAACCAAGGTTCTTCAACCCGGCAATCAAGTAAATGATGCAATGGCTCTAAGGGACGCCGCTATGCTCTATGGTATACTCAAGGGCAAGGAGCATGGGTATATTATGGCGGGAATTGGCAACAATCATCTCCTCAACCTGGAATCTGATCTGAGCGCTAATAATGTAAGAACAGTTAAAAAAGATGAGCTGCCAACAAAACCAGCTCTATAAGAGGTTAAGGGCTCGGAAAGAAATAAATTGTGTAGGTTGGGTAGAGCCTGGCGAAACCCAACATTTATTTATAACGCGCCTATCAATGAAAAAAACAAAAAGCGATTAACCACGGATGACACAGATTTCACAGATAAAAAGCAAGCGCATCTGACGCGGGTAGGGGACGGCTTTAGCCTCCCTTTTAATGATTCATTAAAAAAATCAATACAAAAGCAAAAGCATTTTAGACTGGATTAACATGATCAACAGGATAAAAGCAAAAAAGAATGGTAATCGGTGATAAATTGTAGGATGGGCAAAGTGTAACGTGCCCATCAATAAACAAGCAAAGGCAAAAGCAATTAACCACAGATTTCACGAATTTCACAGATAAAAACCGATTAACACAGATTAAAAGCAAATGCAAAAAGCATGGTAATCGGTGATTGGTGAGCGGTAAACAAAAGCAGGTAATAGGTGATAGGTATTCGGTAATCGGTAATCGGTAAAAGCAAAGGCAAAAGCGGGTAAACAGGTTATCGGGAACCGATGCCGGCTCGTTACAAGGCTCCTGCCTTGTAACGCGGTGTACTAAGAGGCTCTGCCTCGAATTGAAGTGTGTAGGTTGGGTAGAGCATAGCGAAACCCAACATATATTTAAAAAGCTCTTATCAATAAAAGATAAAAAGGTTTGAGATATGTATGAGCAAATAGAGAAGCCAATAGAGAATAAAAGCAGGGCGGTTGCCGGTACTGTTGCGCCAAAGAAAAGCGCTGTAAAGCAAGGTGCTGGATTTTTGGATAATCGGCCTAAAGGTTTTGTAAGAAGAAGCCTACAAGGGATGTTTCAACGCAATCCGGGGTTTCAACCTATTCAGAAAACAGGCTCATCAGATAGTTTAAAGTCCGGCATGGAACATCTATCCGACATGGATTTAAACGAGGTCAGGGTTCATAGCCATTCAGCGAACGAAAATGGAAGTCGAGCTTTACTCGATAGTTCTAATAAAACTTGCAACCCGGGATCAACTGTTTTGAGGAGTAGCGTTCCAGCCGCGCAATTTAAGGAGGTCACTCCTACTTATACAGGCGCGGGTCATTCTACTCAGGTGGAGGTCACGCTTGGAAATGGCGACACAATGCCTGCGGGATCAGATCCCACAGCTGATGTGACAGGATATGATAAATTGCAAACTTTGGGATTGACCGGGGGCGCTGATAATAATCATAGATGGGTTAAATTTCATGTGCTGAATCAACGCGCGGGAGGGGCCGGCGATAATGCGTCTAATCTAACACCCGCCACTCAAACGGCAAATCATATAAAGGCCTGGAACACATTGGAAAAGAATGAAAAAACCTTTCTTACACCGGCGGTTGAAACTGAAGGCGGAATCGTCGTCGATGAAGTTCACTACAAAGCGAGTGTTGGTTATCATGGAGCCGGCAACGTTTATTGGAAAAAGACGGATGGTAGTGGAACAACAGAAACTACCAACTCCTCGCATTATCCTAATGACATTGACGCTTTTTTAGAAGTTGATTGGGCTGAGATGGGTTGGAATAAAAAAAAATATGACGCCCATCTTCAGGTTGCTGACGGGCTATTTAAACCCGAAGACTTGTCGGATGTCCCCGGTTGGCAAGCTTACAGCGACAATACACATACCACTCCAATTGCCGGCGCTGTATAATTAAATATTCTTAACTTAAAATATTCAGATTGGAAAATAAATGAACGCATCTTCCTATGTTAATTTAGAAAATCAGAAACCTTTTTCTCAAAGTATCATTTGGGATTGGCATACACACTACTATCAGGTTTCAGGAGTAAATGCATGGTCCGGTAATAATATTCCTCATTTTATTACCAACAGTCCTGTAATAGCCAAATCTTACGCAGAGATGATTTTCGCTTTTCTTCAAGATCTTAACCGGATAAATCCCTCCCTGGAGAAAGTTTATCTTCTTGAGCTGGGAGCGGGTCATGGAAAACTATGTTATCATTTCAGGAAGCATTTTGACAAACTAGCTGATAAGTCGGAGGGAAGGCTTCCTAAACTATGTTACGTGCTTAGCGACTTTGTTGATAAAAATCTGGATTTTTGGAAAAAACATCCAAGGTTGCAACCTTATATAGAGGCGGGCGAAGTAGAGGTTGCAAAAATTGACGCGACGCAAGAATTATCTGAAATAAAGCTGGAATGCTCAAATCAAGTTATAAAGAGAGGAAGTCTTGATGCGCCCTTAATAGCGCTTGCTAATTATTTTTTTGATTCGATCCCGGCGGATTTGTTTTATATAAAAAATAAAGAACTTTACCGATGTCTGGTCCGGCTGGACATTGAGGGGAAATATCGTGATGCTCCCAAGGAAGAGTTGCTTAAAAAAGTGAAAATTACTTATCAAAAAAAAAGATTGCCGGGCAATCCCTATTCCGAGACATTTTTAAGCGGCCTTATTTCAGAGTACACGCAAAGTCTGCCGGACACTTACTTGCTTTTTCCTCATATTGGAATTAAGCGCCTTCACAATCTAAGAAAATTATCTAACAAGGGCATGCTTTTATTAACCGCGGATAAGGGTTACCACAGAGAAGAGAGCCTGATTCTGCCAACTCATAATTTAGAAGGTCATGGCGGCTGTTTTTCGCTACCCGTCAATTATCACTCATTCAAGCGCTATTGTATTAATGAACAGGGGGAAGCATTATTTCCTAATAGAATACAGTTTCATTTGCAAATAGGATGTTTGTTTTTTTTGCATGATCACCGCGTATATTCCGAGACTCATTTAGCCTATGAACGGTTCATTAATGATTTTGGCCCGGATGACCGTTTCACAATTAAAATGGCTTTGAGGAATCTAAGTGGATTAAGTCTTCAACAGATTATAAGCATACTTTGCTTAAACGGTTTTGATACTGATTCTTTCAGGGATTACTTGCCTGAAATATTTAAACGAATACTAGACGAAATCTCAGAAGATGAACGCTGGAGTTTATTTCAAATTGCTCATAAGACTTGGGACAATTACTTTCCACTGGGGGAAGATTACAATCCGGCATTTGATATTGCCGAGTTGCTCTTTAAACTTGATTTTTTCAAAGAAGCTATTGTTTATCTGAAACTTTCGACGCAAATATTTGGCGAAACGACTCAAACTTTGTACAACCTGGCTCTTAGCCATTTTCAGTTAAAAGAAGATGACCAAGCCTTGGTTTATGTATTGAAAATTCTTAAAATAGACCCGGACTATGAGCCTGCAAAAATATTAGCTGAGGATTTACAAAAGAAATGACCATAACAAAACCTAAAAGCAAGTGAAGCAGCTTTTAGATTTGTAGGTTGGGTAGAGCATAGCGAAACCCAACATCCAGTTGGTTCAATGTCTCTGACTTGAACCACATCTGACATTAACTTTAATCCGCAAAGAATAAATAATGAATACATCTAAGGTTTTTAATGCTTTACAACCGGAAAAATAAAAAACGAAAAGCAATAGAACGCGGATGAGACGGATGACGCGGATTTGCGCGGATAAAAGCAATAACTTTTTAAAGAAACACAATGTTAACAGGAGAACACGTCCGCACAACCTCACCTCTAAAAAGAGGGGAACGAGGGGTGTGTAAAATCAAAATATACGATTGTTTTTACTTTTCCGGTTTATGCGGGGCAGGATTTAGCGGTGTAACATGTTTCAAATGATTATTTGTCAATAGATTACAGGCTGTCCGGAAATAGGGTTTTCGACCAATTTCCAGGTCGTAAGTCCTTTAATATCAACAAATAAATTATATGATTTTGCATTCTCGGACAACCTGATTAGGTTTGCCCCCAGGTTTGCCACTAGTTATAGGCAACTAAAAAGAAGCCCATTTAACAACTATTAAATGAAATTTAAAAAAGATTGCAATATGAATACACATATAAATAAATCAAAAGATAATAAAAGTAAAGCGGTTGCTAATAACTTTGATCAAAAGAAAAGTAGCGTGCAGCAGGGTTTTGCGTTTGTTGATAATCGTCCTGCTTCCGTTGTCCAAAGAAAACTAAAAGAGCATGTGAATCAAACCACGTCATCTCTTGTGTTGCCAATAAAAGAAGAAGCTGAGGACCAAGGCTGCAAAACAGATGGAATTATCACGCAACGACAAGCTGCGCCTGAAGTCGAAACTGGAATTAATCCCGCGATTGGCAACAATCAGGTTATTCAAATGGCAAATGTTACCAAATCGATAGATTTAACAGGCCCGGATGAGACTGTTGAATTTAAAATTTATGATGAACTGGCATCAATGGATGCGCCCACCATAGGGGAAAATGATCTTAACATTCTTGCGCGTCCTGTCGCTAATCCTGCCGGCACGCCGGCCTATGTAGGTAATGTAATTTCGACAGCTTCAGGCAAGGATAAAACTGCTGATCAAGTAGCCGGCCAATATGCCGTTGAAGGTTTTCCAAATCTAGCAGATGCGAGAAATCGCTTTGCGCTTGTTTATCTTGCAAATAGAGAGAATAAACCCTGGGAGGCTCTCGGTGGTCAAACTACTGCAATAGCAGACCGGTCGTCAGGTCAAGCAGCAGCTTACGGTGGTTACCCGTTAACAGCCGGATACTCGCTTTGGAATCGAAAGTGGGCGCTTAAAAATATTGCTAAAACTCCTGCTGAAATTAGAACGGCAATTGCGCGCGCCGCAGATCCTGCGGCTGCTAGGGCAACTGTTGAAGGAGCGGCCAATGAGGTTAGTTGGCCGAAGAGCGAAGTGCCAAATCATGCGCGAAATAAAGTCAAGAATATCCAGGCAACGGCTACCTATTTGAACAGGTTTAATACTGAGGGATATAGCGCATATGTTCATGTTGGCGACGCCGATGCGGTTACGATGATGGCATCGGCAACCCCAGATGATGCGGCGACTTCATTGTTTACTCGTTTTGATGCGTCTGTTGTAAATAATCCAGATGCCAACGCTATTGCCGGGGCATACCGGTTTGCAAAGAGACCTGGAGTGGGAGGTGCGGCGCCGGCGCATTCTGCCGGCGCTGATACTCCCGGCGCAGATTTAATGGCAAGGACTAACCAAGTGGTAGCAGCGTCTGAGTTAGATACTGTAGTGCGTGGAGCGATGGCAGGTAGCCATCCAATGGCTCCTTATTTTCCGGAGCCCAATCTTTTGATTTCGCGTGAGATGTATACATCTCCAGATACAAATTTTGGCGATAGAGGTCCTGAGTGGGAAAATTTCAGAAAGACATTGATCGACGTGAAAGTTCGGGAATGGCTAACAAATTTGTTGGCAGGCGTTCCCCGTATGCCGGCTGCGCCGCCGGCTCCGGGCGCCGGGCCGGCTTGGACTCCCGCTTATTACGATTTTCCCGCGACAGCTGCGCTGCCGGCGGCTATACCGCGTGTGATTGTAGCAGGGGGCGCCCAAAGAGTGACCTGGAATGATCAGCGGATACTTGCAACGTTAAAAGATGCGTATCCTCTTCAGGCGGAAAGTCAAGACGCATTTGCATTTGATCCTACTGCCGCATTGGTTACGGATGTTGGACGTTTTGATAATGAGTATGTTGCCAGCTCCGGAGCCGGACAAGCAGGCACCGATTATACTGGGGGAGATGTTGATCCGTTGGCGCTGTTTGATCAAAGAGCGGCTCAAAGTCATGCGAAAACGAGAAGTGTGTTGGCCGCTGTGAGTAAAATTTACGATTTAGCAGGGGCTGCGAACCAAGAGTGGATAAGTAAAGTTATAAAAACGTTAATGCCTCAGTCTTTGTTTGCCGATCTATCTGGAACGCGTGAGTTGGATTTGGACGAAGAGGCTACTAAGGAGGCTGCCTCTGGACGATCAGTAGCGGAGCTTGTGAGGGTGCAACCTCATTTGGCCCACTTTGCGGCATTTACACAAATAGTAAGCGACCTGATTGCTAATCCGACAGATTTAACTGACAGGGCTGGCGTGCATCGTTTGGCGCGGGTTGCTTTAGGGATCGCCGGTGCTGGTCTGATATTTCAGGACAAAACAAGCGCGGTCAGAGATGTCCTGGAGGCGCGTGGTTTGAATGCGGGTTTAATAGGTGTTTTGAAGACTGGAGAAGGGGAAGAGGCTGAGCAAATTTGGAATGTGGCAACAGACGGAACAAATCCTCCTGGATTTGCTCAAATTGTAGCGTTAGTCAAGTCAGTTGGAGATGCTATTGCAGGGTTCTTGCTAACGTATGAAGTATAACAAAAGGGGGAAACCATAGGGCCAGACCTAGAAAACAGAATATCAAATAACGCGTGATTGGTTTAAAAGCCTGAAAAACAAAAAAATACGTAAATACCTTTTAAATATGATTGTTTGACCAGGTGTAATTGTAAATTTGTGGCTAAGTTGTGACTGATAAATTGTAAACATATAAGCTTTAATATTAGAAGCAAAAGCGTTAAATACAAATAGGAACACTCTAACAGAAAAAATAAGAGGATTGCGATATGTATGAACAGCTGGGAAAACCACAATGGAATAAAAGCAGGGCGGTTGCTAATGCGATTGCGCAGAATAAAAAAATAGGCGCTCAACGTGTTGCGTTTGTGGACAACCGGATGAGATCCGTGGCGCAAAAGGCAAAATCTAAAGAGTGTAATAGTTATGATAAGGCCACTTTTCAACGTAAGGGGGAATCAAAGTTAAATGTCATTCAACGTTTAGATTTGACTAAAGTGAACAGGGGCAATCTAAACCAGAATGCAAAGAACGCCTATGATCTGCTTGATAATAATCGCGCTAAATTTAAAGCCATAGATAAAAGCAAGGGCGACGTTAACGCTACACAGGATAGCGACAATCGCGTGACTTCGGCTTATAAAGTTATTAGTCCCGTTAAAGGCGGAAGAGACGCGGCATTGCAATCAACTATAGGTTGGTTGGGGAATCTTGAGGTAGAAAATGAATCCGCAGGGTATAACGGCGGCCATCTTATCGCTGATAGTCTTGGCGGGTCAGGCTCATGGCAAAACATGGTGCCGCAAGATGGGCCTGAAAATAAATGGGGCGACTGGCGGAAGTACGAGAGGGAAAATAAAGCCGCCATGCTGGCTACGAACTTCCCATTGGTCGTGAAAGTGCAATTGGGATATACAGGGGATTCTGTATTGCCGTCATCATGGGATAGTCAGTTGGTAGATGTAAATGGGAACGATGTAAGCAAATACAGCGCATAGGGAGAAACTTCAAGGAAACCTTAGAAGCAAATCTTGAAATAAAAATTTTATAACAAACTAAAGGAGGGTGTTTAAATGGCAGCAAAAAGACTTATAGATATAGTAAAAATTCTGGTGCCCTGCCTTTTATTGTACGTTTTATTTATATCTCCGTCGGTTCATCTGAGAGACAAGTTTAAACCGGATCTTAATATGCGTGAATTTGAAATTTATAAAAATGATGATTTAAGCGCCAAGGCTCAACTGCTCATGGTTGAAAACCAAAAAGCAATTGAAGAGATCAAACAGAAGCAAGATCACGTGTCTCACTGGTACGAGCTAAAGTTTATGTTTGTTGGTTTTATAGTTTTAGGTTTTTTTGCGGAGGCTATATTCAGGTCGAATAAATGCGTTAACGAGTCAACTTCAGATAAAGAGAGTCTGTTGACGATTTCAAAATCTCCATTGACTTTGGGCGTCCTTGCGCTTGCTTTTATAGTGTCAATTTCAGTTGACATGCAGATCGCCGCTCAAGAGAAAATGATAAATCAAAACGGGATATGGATAGCGGAGTTTGTAGAGCCGGCAATGATGGGCAAAGAAGTTATTGAAGCTGAAAAACACTACGACAGGAGCATTGTGGGATGGGAGCGGTTTCTCAGGATCGGTGATAAAGCTCTCCACACCAGTGTGCTTTCACATCTTACATATTATACCTATGTCTTTTTTCTTACCATTCTTTTATACGCATTTTACCTTTCAGCTCTCCTTATACAATCGGCGGAGGTTGATGAAAACAATAACAAAAAAAGCCCTCCCCTTCGCGATTTTGGATTTTGGGTTGTCCATCTTGCGCTGCTTGCATGTTCATTCTCTATGCATCATGTGCCTGAAACATATGAAGTCTCGATATTAGGATTTCATAAATGTTCACCAATGTTAACCCTTTATATCTACCCGGTTTTATGCTTAATATTAATAGGTTTCACCTATTTCTTCATTTTAAAGCATGAAATACCGGTGAAAAAACAAATAGCAGAACATGGATAACGCGGATTAACTAAAAGCCGGTAATTGGATACTGGATACTGGATACTTGTTAGGTGTGCAATTGTTGCGGGTGTAGGATGGCTTGACGACTCGTTACAAGGCTCCTGCCTTGTAACGCAGTGTACTAAGAGGCTCTGCCTCGAATTGGCCAAGTTGGTTCAATGACTCCGACTTGAACCACATCTAACATCCGCAAAGAATAAATAATGAATACCTCTAGAATTTTAATGCTTTACAATCAAAATCTGATTTATTTCCACAAAGCCCCTCTAATAAGAGGGGATTTAGGGGTGTGTATAGTAAAGTAAAAACACGCTGAATAGTTGCGGATTTATTAATATCAAAAAAACATTTTAAGATTTCTCATTCGTGAACAAACCGCCAAGGTCCGGCTCAGGATTTGCCGTTTTTCCTCTACCGGCCCTGTAATGATTCCACAAATGATTTAGCTTCTGTAATATCGAAATCATAAGCCTTTCTCGCTAATTTAACAGCATCAATAGTATTCCCCTTTTGAACAAGGTCCAGGATTCTTGTTTCCATCTCTTCCTTATCAATATTTATAGTTTTTTGGTAATCTTTATTCTCTTTTGTTTGTGAATCAATTCTAACATTCAGCATTTCAAATAATAGCAAAGCGCGATTAATGCGAGGAGTTATTGTTGTTTTAGCGCTTTTCCATTCAATTCGTATCTTGTTTTCATCGTATACGCTTATTGGATAATCATGATGCTTTGTTCTCTTTGTTTTAACATCCCTTTCATAATTAAGCTTCTCTTTTAACTCTTTTAAATCAACTGGGTTTAATAATATTTCCAGAGATGAAGATAGCGACTTGACAAAAATGTATGATAGCAAACAATCCTATGCCTGCGGATGAAGAAAATATTAAAATTGAAGGCATACCGATTCCGGGACCAAAAAAAATAGCAATAAAAGAGAAGATACCCGCAACTATTGCTACAATTAAAAGCTTGGCTGTAGACTCTTTGAATACATAGTCATCTTTGTTAAATTGAACCTCTTTTAATGTAAGTAGTTTCATGTATAGATGTTATCCTGTTATACTCAAAAGCATAAGCTTTTCAAAATTTGCTAATGAATAAAAGGCTAAAGCCTTAACTCCAACAAGCAGAGTTTATTGGAATTTACCCTTTAGGGTTTTATTTCATTGCATTTTAAGAAAATATACACGAACATAATTTTTCGAAAACCTGATTTGTTTGACCATAGATCATGTAAATCTGTATTGTCCTGTTAGGTTTTTGCATGTATTACTTGCCGCCGCCCTTGATAATAATAAATTATTTTTTAGAGTAGTCGTAATACTAGAACGATAATAATTAAAATGCAACGTATAGGCGAAGAAAAGCAATGGATAAAGATAAAAAATGTTGGGCTTTAATTTACTGTTTTTTCAAATTTTGCAATAATAATGTAAATTCCTTTGGGTTAACTATTGGAATTGATTCATAAATTGTTAAATCTAACAAGTCTTTGTCGCCTGTAACAATATAATCAACGCCTCCGGTTTTGCCTAAACTTAAAATATTATCATCGTCTAAATCACGGCAGATCTGGTTTGCGATCTTGGGAGGTTTGATAACTTTTGAATGTTCTCTAAGGAAAATTTCAATTTCAGAAATCAAAATATTGGGGAATTTAAGTTTTACCTGTAATTTTTCTTTTACTTCCGATGTAACAAGTTCACTTAGAAATATTTCATATTCATTGTTGATGCAATGTTCAAAAAGGGCGTGGCAAACTCCTTCGGTTGCAAACGAAGCAATTAATACATTTGAATCAAGCGCTATTTTCATGAGACAATTTCAAATATATCATCATCTGTTAGAAAACCCCGCGCTTCAGACAATGGCAATGCTTTTGCGCGTATGCGCCTGAATTTCTTTATGGCGACAAAATTCGTTAAAGACTCTCTAACCAGATCGCTTACAGGCTTGTGTTCATTCGCGCTAATTAGCCGTAATTCGTCCCGTAGTTCATCCTCTATTCGAATTGTAAGTGTTTTATTCATTAATTTTACTCCTGTATTACATTCTAACACGCTTGTCGTGTTTGTCAATTTTAAATGCGATAAAAGCAACTGGTTTTGCGCAGTACCTTAGATTAAATCTTTGTCAACAACCGCTATTTCAACTAAAGAGCCGCCGGCGGACAACATGGCGTCCACGGTCTCGCCGCCTGTATACTTCAAAGAGCTAACGCTATCTTTTGACGCGCTAAGCTTCGCCGGCGTTCCGGCGGCGGCGCCGTCTTCATTGACCACAAGTGTCGCGGTGGATTCCACCGGGGAGGTCCAAGCGCAGGTTATCTCAATAGTGTAGGCTTTCTTGCCTTTTTTTCCTTTATACTCGATAGTCATGCCGGCTCCGCTAAAACTGGTTGCGTTCAAAATCATATCGCCGACTGAACCCGGTGCTATACATGGGGACGGAAGACCCAGAACCGTTATGTCTTTCATGCCGGTTATAGATTCAAAAGTTACAATTTGATCTTCTGTAAGGTTTTTTAACCTGACCAAAACAGGATTTTTAGGCTTGTACAACTCCTTTGCCTGCTGCAATATTTGCATGGACGTTAAAATATTTAAAATTGTGGCCGTCGCCATTTTGATACACTCCTATACTATTACTATTTAATTAAAAATTATCATTATTGCGTAAAAACCCGCGGGTATTGCATTGGTAATCAATCAAAATGTGAATATTACTACAACCCGACTTAATATTCAAGGGATTATTGTAAATAATAAAATTATTTCGCGTCTGTTTGGCTTTTTATTGATAGGGGCATTATGTTTACCCTTCCTACATTTTCATTTATTACACCGCTTTTTGCCTTTGCTTTAACCGATTACCTTGCTTTTTTTACCTTGGCTTTAACCGATCACCGATCACCGATTACCCGCTTTTGCCTTTTCTTTAATCCGCGCAAATCCGCGTCATCCGCGTGATCCGCGTTCCATGCTTCTGCTCTGTCCGCGCCAATCAGTTCCATCATTATAAAAATCGCAAAAATTTCAAAAAAATATTGCAATATTCGTTATTTTTGCTTTAATAAATCATCAAATTAACGCAATTCATAGTAATACACACTCCGTATTTTCCGCCTTTTCAAGGTTTTTCAATTACAGTTTAAAAGCCTCTCCCAATTAAAGCGGAAGGATTGCCGCAAATAGGGACTATTATTAAGAAAACTACGCGTATTTTTACCAATTGCAAATATAATAATGGGCGCGGAAAAGCGTTGGCGCCATTAAGACACGAAGGCGCAAAGAAAAGCAAAAGCGAATTTCGAATCGTGTGCGAAAAACAAAAGCTGGAACACGGATTGCGCGGATATGAGCGAATTTACACTGATTAATAAAAAGCTAAAAGATATTAAAACCACTAATTTTTACTAATCTACACTAATCAAAGAGCAAAGATAGGGACTGGATTTACAGGATCAATAAAATGGCAAATAACGATGAAAACATAAATCAGAACGAGCGCTTATCAGAGACGATAATAGCGTTTCATAAAAAGGCTAATGAGTTTCTGGAAGGCAAATCTATGATTGACGGGTACACGGTGACAATCAGGGACGCGATAGAGGCAGCTTTTTTTATAGACCGTTTTAAAGGTTTGTTGGGGCTTGGAAAGGCTGTAATACTTGGGCTAAGCCGGCAATACATCTCAAAATTGAAAAACGAGGATAAGCCGGATCTTGTAGACGCTTTAAAAGAGGTTGATGTATCTTGTTTTTGCAAAGAGGGCGAGGAGGTTGATGTTGATGATGTGTTGTACCTGGGAGGCAGGGCCGCGCATTTAAACCTTGGCGGCATCCTTGGCGGCGGGGAACGGGACCAGCTTGGGAATCTGTTTAACGTTCTAACGCGTCACACTCCTAAAGAGATACAAAAAGAGGTTGATATTTTGGGGCAAATGCTGATCTCCAGTGAAAGCGGGGTTATTGCCGCGGGTGTAAAGGCTCTTGCTTTTTTGCCTGACGAGGCAAACAAAACTATTGTGGAGCTGGGGCTGGATTTGTTTGGGGACGAGCCTGAGCTGTTTACGGAACTGTCAATTCTTGCCGCAAATATTAATGATGAGGCCTGGAAAAAACAAATTATAAGTGATGATATCCTTGTAAGTCTTTGGGAGGACACTGAGGACGATGTGCTTGACGCAAGGGTAGATACGGTCGCGCTCATTG
This sequence comes from Candidatus Anammoxibacter sp., assembly GCA_021777105.1. GTDB lineage: Bacteria > Planctomycetota > Brocadiia > Brocadiales > Anammoxibacteraceae > Anammoxibacter_B. Next base: position 28,886 of record JAIQZQ010000028.1, on the reverse strand, counting down.
CAAAAGGAATTGCTGATAACGAGTGGAAAAAGGCTGTTGTTGAAGAGGCGATTTTGCCTAAACTTTCAAATGACGACTCAAACGTCAGGGCGGCCGCGGCGGGCTCAATCGGATCAATTTGTGTAGGCATGGGCGACGAGCCGTGGAAAAAGGGCATTGTTGAAAAGAGCCTGTTGCCTTTGGCTTTGGATAGCATTGGGTCTGTTGCGGCGTGGAGCATTAAGGCCGCCGGCATCCTCTATGCAGGGTTAACGGATGATGTCTGGAAACACACTATAATAAAAGACCATATTCAGCCAAGATTGCTGGACAATAAAGTGAAGGCGCGCACTGCGGCTGTTGAGACGGTGGGCTTAATGCTGGCTGAGATTAATGACGATACGTTTAAGCGGCAAATCGTAAGGGAGTTCATACTTGAAAAGCTGTTTGACGACCGCATGGTACAGGCCGGGGTGATGAAGGCGCTGGAGAGCATATTTTCAACTGTTGAGAATGATATGTGGAAGCAGAAGATTGTGGAAGAGGAGCTTCTGCCTAAACTGAGAACCAGACGCGAGTATCAGACCGTGGTTATCTCGGAATTTCATGAGTTGTTTGCGCATATTGAGAATCAGGAGTGGAAGTTGGAGACTCTGAATAATTTCCTTTTGCCTAAGCTTAAAAGCCAGGACTGGTACATCCACTCAGAGGCCCTGAAAATGTTGGGTTTAATGAACAGGTGCATTGATGATCAGGAGTGGAAGCAGAACGTGGTTGAGGAGCATATCGCGCCGAGGCTTGCGTTTAACGACAAGGATGTGCAGGCTGCCGCGGCTTACGCCATAGGCGTTTTGTGCGAAGGCAACGGGACTGAGGATTGGCGTAAAAATATACTTGAATGCCATCTTTTGCCGAAATCGTTAAGTGAAAAAGACGCGGGTGTTTGCGCGTCGCTTTTCAGATCCATAGGCGTCATGGCTTTGGACATTGCGGGGGCCGTTCAGGGTGAAAATATTATAAAACATTATTTAATGAACGGTTTGCCGGAAAATGGTTTGGTAAAAACCGCCGCCGCCAACGCGGTTTGCAGGATAATATCGCCGGCTTTAATACAGGCCGGCGATGAATGTGAAGAGGTTTTTCTGAGCAATCTTGAAGATTATTTGCGCGAAGACTCTTCAGCCTCGCTGCCGGAAGGCGCCTTTGACGATGCAGTGGTTGAAACTGAAGAGAGGGTGACCGTGGGGCGTTTTACGCTGGAGAAGAACAAGGAGAACAGTCCTCATATTCCAGACATGGAAGAGTCTGTTTTGATAAACACAAAGACAACGGTTGAAGACCTTGAGTACCTTGCCGCTTCGGCTCTAATGGATAAACCGGTTTTGCAAATCGGGCCCACCGCTTCGAGAAAGTCGGCTTTGATTCAATATCTGGCGTTCCTGGCAAACATACCTTACAGGCGGTTTAATTTAAATGGGCAAACTGATAAATATGAATTTATAGGCGGTTACAAACCGCAAACCGCGACCGCGAACATCGCTGAAGCGCGGGACGTTATTCTTCAGACAATGGAGAATCGCGAATACGAGACCCTGGCATACACACTGGCAAGGCTTGAGGGGCGTATATTTTCCAAGGAAGACGCTGAGTCGTATTTAAACAATGTTATTAATCACGGCAATCCGGCCCTTATAACAAGCCTGGCCGCGCTGCTTCTGAAAGATGAGACTCAGCTTGAATGGCAGGACGGTATATTGATTGAAGCTCTGAAAAACGGATATTTCCTGAATCTGGACGAGCTTAATCTGTCGGAAACCGAGGTGCTTGAACGCATCAACCCGCTTTTGGACGACGAGGCTTCAATAGTTGTGTATGAACATGAAAATGAAAAGTTTATTAAGGAAGAGGCTTATGAAGAGCATCTAAACAATTTCCTTGCCGCAAACAGCGACAAGACGCGTGACGACGCTGTTGAATTCATGACGGAACGAAAGATTTTTACAATACACAAGAATTTCAGAATGTTTGCCACTATGAATCCCAAGGAGTATAAGGGCAGGAACAAACTTTCAGATCCTTTTCTGAACAGGTGGCGTATATTAAGGATAGAGGAGCTGCCCGACGCCGAGCTTGCCGAAATAATGAGCGCTAAATATCAAACCCCTAAGGAGCTTGTGATGCCGGTGATTTTGTTTCACCAGTCAATACGCGAACAGGCTGAAAAAGGGATTTTGGGCAAACGGCAGAGGGAAGAGTATCATTTTACCATACGCGACCTGATGCGGGTTTTCAACAGGGTAGACGGCAAGATTGAGCGGTGTAAAAATGAGAACAACAATCTGCTTCCAGATGCGCCAGCAATCAATCTGTTTATGAACGAGTCTATTGAAGACGTGTACGGTATGATATTCAGAGATGAGGACGATTGCAAGAAATACGGCGACTTTTTCAGAAAAGCGTTTGGCTCAAACGGCATGCCGGGAGAAAATTTCAGCTCTAAATCAATGCGCGATGAATACATAAATGCGCAAAATCCAAAACATGTTGTTATTGGCTACAAGGAAAAGGTCGAGTTAGACGTGTTTGAAGGCAACACTTCGCCTTACATTCCAGGGAAAAAGGCAATATTAACTCCGATTAGCACTACGCTTAAATATATAAAGACTATAGCCGGGTCGATTAAACTTGAGGAGCCTATACATCTGGTGGGCCCGACCGCGTCAGCCAAGACAAGTATTGTAAGATACCTTGCGCATTTGACCAATTCAGGATTTCAACGTTTATCTCTTGCGGGGCAGACAGACACCGCCGATATAGTCGGGCAGTATCAGTCCACCAGCATCAGGGGCAGGTACGAATGGCTGGACGGCTCCCTATTGCAGGCGATGAAAAACGGGGACTACCTGCTGCTTGACGAGCTTAACCTTGCCGAGCCGCAAATACTTGAGAGGTTGAACTCGCTTCTTGACACCTGGCGCATCGTAATAAGCGAGCATAATAATGAGACGTATATTAAGGCCAGGATTTATGACAAAATGGTGGATGACGGCAAGATCAACATTAACGACAAATTTTTTGTAAGAATACATGAAAATTTCAGGATTATAGCAGCTTCAAATCCGGTTGACGTTCGCCACCAGGGCCGGACTCGCCTGTCTCTTGCTTTTAGAAACAGGTTCCGCGAGATGTGGATGGAAGAGATTGAAGACACAAAAGAGCTGGTTGAAATAGTTTCCGGCTTTCTTGAAAGAAACAAGGAGTCGCGAGTAATCGGTGATAAGTGATTGGTGAGAACGTAGGTTCAAGCCGGGGGCTTTTGCTTGTAACAAGGCTCAGCATTAATTGTTACCCATAAATTGCGTATCGGTAGAGCCCCGTCGAACGACCTCCCCTCTAAAAAGATGGGAATGAGGGGGGTAAAAATGTTGAAATTCGTATTAAGGGTTTCTTAATACTTTATCATGAGGGCCGATACGGCGGAGGAGATAGTAATCTTTATGTATTTCAAATGTAAATCTATAAAATTTGTCAATACTTGCTTCCAGAATGTTTTTATATCCTTGCATCTTTTTAATACGAAGAGAAGGGTGGTGAATATCCGTCATAAACAGGGCGATCTTTTTATTAAATTTATTCTGAATGATCTTTGGAAGTTTTTTGTAATCATATTTAAAAGGCGCTGCGTAGTGAATTCTCATCCTTGCAGGTCTCTAATAAGGTCTTCAGCATTATCAAATGATTTGATATCGCCTTTTGCAATGGCTTCGTCTGCTTCGGCCTCCGCTTTTTTCCAGTTATAATTCTCAAAATATGGCGGATATGGAGCGAGGGCGTAATCAAGGAGGTTTATTACCGTGGTTTCAATAGATTCATCATGGTTCAAAGAAATATGTTCTTTTAGTCTTTTTTTTAAATTGCCGGGTATCTCAATGTTTAACTTTAATCCTTTGGTCATGGTTAATCTCCGTTAGTGCATATATTTTTTTAATTTTCCATTTGTTTTCATGTTCTTATCCTATTTCCGGAATACCTTATTGTCAACTACAAAAGGAAAAGCAAAAATAACAAGACTGCGCCGGCAAAAGGAAATAAAATTTAATGAACCATAAACATCCAACCTCCCCTCTAAAAAGAGGGGAATGAGGGGTGTGTTTATAAAAATAATATTTATTCAATAATGTTCTTTCCGTGCCCTAAGGGCAACAAGTCCTAAAATTGAGCGCAATTAAACATGGCGATAAAAAAAGATAAATTTGACGGAGGGCAGCTTAAAAAGCTGGCCGCTAATAATATAGACATATCCCGGCTTTCTCAGGAGGATCTGGAAAAAATCAGGGAGTTTGAAGACCGAGTGGAAGCGATGGTTAAAACTACAGGCGGCGACTATTCATTGACATTGCAACCCGGCATTGGGTGGGCTATGAATGTGGAGAGCCGTGTCATGACATATCCTTTGCGAGACCTTTTATATAAAGGCATAGACACCACGCTTGGATACGCGCTTCATGAAGGCGGGCACAGGGATATAACGCGTGTTGTTGACAAGTTCTGGCGCGCAAAGGAGACGTTAAGGGTTCTATATAATGTGGTTGAGGACCCCAGGGTAAACACGTATGAAGAGTCTAAATGGCCGGGCAGCGCGTTCTTCATCTCAAAGACCTATGAGATTGAGTGGCCGAAAATTGACCCTTCAAAGCCCATTGTGCATTACGACGATTATACTACGCAACCGCATTTGCAATTTCTTAACTCAATTATATACTGCTACCGGCACGGCTCTATTGACCCCAGAATTAAGAATCCGGTGGTTGTGGATGTGTTTAATAAAACAATCAAACACATTAAAGAGGCTTACGCTAAACATCCCCCTAAATTTAAACCGTCTGAAGATCAAAAACGAGAAGCTCAGAGGCAGATGAGCGAAATACTCAAGAGCAAGGTTTTGCCTGAATACGAGCGTTTGATCAGGGAATCGGCAAAGGTAATAGAGGTCGGCTTTCTAAACGGCAAGGTTGATCTCTCGTTTCGTCCGGGAGCCGGCCGGGCGGAAATAGGCGCGCTTTCACATGACGAATTAACGCAAAAAGCGCGCGACTATATTGATACTGAATCCAAAAAACTGGCCGACAAATTTGAGGCAAAGATCAAAAGGCGAGATATTGAGCAGTTAAAAAAGGAGATCGCCAGGGAGAAGAAGAGCAGGGAGTTAAACAAAACCGTAACGGAGCGGGCCGACAACAAGATTCGCAGTTTAAAAGATCTGGCAGAGAACAAGATAATGAACGATCGGTTGCGGGAAGCTCAAATGACCGATTGGGACAGGTGCATATCGCCCATATCGTCTCTCGTCACAATATTAATAGGCCTTCTCGAAAATGAGCTGACCAGAGACGAACGCCCGAAATATGAGGGATTCTACAGAACCGGGAAAAAGATAAATCTAAGGAAATATCTGCAATTTCAGGCCGCCGGGCACGATCCCGCGTATGAAGATTTCTGGATGCGTAAAACTTTGCCGCGCAAACCTTCAATTAATTTTTCTCTGGCCCTTGACGAATCAGGCTCAATGACCGAAGGCGACCGCGACGTTAACTCGCTAAAAAGCCTGGCCCTCTTTATTGAAACGTTAAACCATTTTAATCTCGATTATAACATTATCGGTTTTGCCGACGCGCCTTCAGTGCATAAGGAGTTTGACGAAGATATCACCCCGGCCGACAAGGACGCTTTTATCGTAAAAGTCTCAAATTTTATGGGCTCAGGCGCCACTGACGACGCCACCGCCGTAGAGTTGGCAATCGACACAATTATTAAAGAGTCAAACGCCACGCATAAAGTCGTCATTGTCCTCTCGGACGGCGAAGGCAACACCGGCAAATCTCAAAACTCAGGCATCGACCGCAACGGCCGCTACTACAATCTTGAGCTTAGAAAGATATTGGAAAAAGCCGACGTTCACGGAATAGACGTAGTCGGCGTAGGCATTGGCGAAGGCATTAAATACGTGTCGGACATATACGGCAAGTCAATTGTTGAAAAAAAAATCGACCTCCTGCCCCAGGCATTTGCCGACCTTTTAATAGAAAAGATACTGGAGACAAAAGAGATTCATTCCAATGTGAATGAAGAGAAGGTTGGGTGCTTTTAACACGACGGGCGCGCGGAGTTTCTATATCTCGAACTTGCCGCGCACACGGGTGGAAAATTGTTTGATTCTTTGCGATGCTCGTTTGATTACTTCCGGCGGAAGATTGTCTTCATAAAAATTTTGATGCATGGAGTTGGCTATGCTTACAATATCCAATATGCTTTTATCCTTGAGTTCATTTGCGATAGAGGCAAGATAGAAAGCTATGCCGTCGTGAGTTTTGATTGTTTTTTTGCGCGAAGCGGCTATGGCTTTTGTTATTGTTGCGGTGGCTCCCCAAAGTTTTTCCGAGACCTGCGAATAGTTCTTTTCTTTAAAAAACCTCTCGGATTCGCTTAAATACTTCTCATGCAGGGCTACGTATTTAGTTGTCTTCCCGTTTCCTTTCATTATTGTATCTTATTAAAAAAATAACGTTTGTCAACAACATATTTATACTAATCACGGCCTTTGTTTTTCCTGCCGAAATTCGTATTTCGAAATTCATCATTCACCATTAGCTTTTGATTCCGCTTTTGCTCTCTCCGCGCGTTGCGCTACCCTCTCTGCGTCTCAGGAATTACAATTGAAAACACATCCATTTATGTGGTACTATCATCTCTTTTTAAAAACGTTTAATTTATAGATTTAGGGCTCAGCCGGAAAAAACCAAGTTGTTTTTAGTTGAGCCCTTAAGGCGGTTGTTTTGCCCTTGTTTGGGCAACGATATTTAGTAATGGAGAAGTTGTGATGGATTTATGGCAAACTATTCGCAGGTATAACACCTCCTGGAATTTTTATAAATATTTAACTCATGAGAATTTTTTTGGCGGCGGTCTGGACATAACCAATAGTTGCAATCTGCATTGCACTCACTGTTATTGGTGGAGGCAGAAGAAGGAGCCTGATCTCAGTGATGAGCAGATGGTTAAGTTTATGAAGAAGCTGAGGCGCGACGGTTTAAGGGTTATTTATCTTTTAGGCGGCGAGCCTCTGTTGCGGCCTAAAATGTGCGCGGAAGCGGGGCGGATATTTGACTTTATTATGGTGTTTACAAATGGGACGTTCGGCTACCCTCCAATTAACAACGCTCTCTATTCGCTCTCAATCGACGGGCCTGAGAGGGTGCATGACAGTCTAAGGGGCAAGGGTATTTTTAAGAAGGTGACGGACATCCTTGATAATCAATCTACAAAAGTGATGATACATATCACCGTGTGCCAGTCAAACCGGCAACATTTGCGCGAAACGATAGAGTCATTTGTGCATCGCAAGAATGTGCGCGGCATATATTTCTGTTTCTATTGCCCGGGTTCTTCGGCGGATGATGACAACAAGGAGGCTATTACTCTAAAAGAGAGGGACTTGGTTGTTGATGAGCTTGTGGGGTATCGTAAAGAGTTCGGCAGAAAGATATTCTTTACCGAACGCGTTGGGCATTACGTTAAAACCGACGGAGGGCTTGATTGCTGGAACTCGCTGGAAAAATGCATTACAAAAAACCTGTTTAAGTTCTATTCGGCTGACGGCAAGTTTAAATACCATTGCGCTTACGGGTCGGAAGCTGACTGCGAACAGTGCGGATGCAGCCAGGTGCCGTTAATGCACGCAATGAAAGACGGCGATTTTGAGAGCAATCAAATGGCTTATTCCGACTACTGGGGCATGCCGCATTATAGCGACAAGATCCTGAAATATATATTGAAATATAAGACAAGGAACAGCGGGTAGCGCGGAGCACAAAGCGCGTGACCTATTACCGAATTCGTTATCCAGTATTCGCATTGCTTTTACTAATTACTGATTACCAATTACCTATTACTGGTGTATATTTATGTTTAGACACTCTATTCTTTATTTTTTATATCGCAAGTTGAAATACGCGTATCTAAATGATCGTTCGCCTCTTGTGGCGTCGATAAAGGTTACACAGCGTTGCAATTTGCGTTGCGCTCATTGCACTTGGGTTAACAGGATCACTACTGATATGCCTTTAGAGCGGTGGAAGGATATTATCGACGATACCTATAGGCGCGGGTGTTACATCATCTTTGTCGAGGGGGGCGAGCCTACGTTGCGCGACGACTTGACGGAGATTATTAAATACATTAAAAGCGTGGGCATGCTTTGTGTGCTGTTTACCAACGGAACCAGAGGGTTGCCTGATTGCGATCTTGACGCGGTGTGGATAAGCATTGACGGTTCGCATTCATCTCATGACATTACCAGAGGCGAGGGGACGCATGAAAAAATAATGGAGACGCTTGAAAACAATCCGGATAACAACACATTTTCAATGACTACGTTGTCAAAAACAAACGCGGGGGATATTGAGGAGCTGTGCAAGGAGTTGTCGGCTACCAGTTTAAACGGTTTGATTTTCAATTTTATGTATCCATATAAAGGGGCAGAGGGCAAGAACGCATTGTCTACTGAAGAGAGGATAAAATGCGCTCAACAAATATTGAAGCTTAAAAAGGATTATCCAAAGATCGCCAGTTCCGATTCCTATTTGCGGGCCGTGGGCCAACCTGACAAGTCATGCTATCCGTGGCTTCTGCTTATGGTTACGGCGGACGCAAAGATTACGCATGGTTGCACGGTTGAGCCGGCGGAAGAGAGGGATTGCAATCAATGCGATATGATGTGCGGGTTGGAGTCGTCTTTAGGATTTGAATTAAAGCGCGATTCGGTAAACTTCTGGAAACATATTAATATAGACACTCCGCTTAATGTTGACCTTGTCCCTGATTGGGCTTTGCGTCTTATAAATGGCAGGAAGATTTGAGGCTTAAGTTTTGCTAATGCTGGTTTTATTTTAAATATCTTTCTAAATTGCGATAGAAATTTTCATGAACACCTAACGCGATTAAGACTCTTGATTTTGCATCCCATTCATAAGCTAAAAGATATAACTGGTTAATCATTTTAAATTTATATACCCAAGTGTCTTTTAAGTTCCTCTTTTTTTCTTTGCCTACTTTTGGGTCATTAATGATTTGCCTTATAGCGTTGTCTAATTCTTTTATTTGCTTTTTGTTTAGTTTTTTCTTTTGGCGGGAAAAAAGAGGCGTTTGCAAAACTTGAATCGTCAAAATTTAATCTCCTTCGCCAAATTCATAAGGAGATAATAATTTGTTTTTGGCTTGTTCCTTGCCGATTAAAATATCCTTTATAAATTGAAATGGGAGTTCTGGATTTTCTTCTGCTATTTCGCCTGCCGTGGCCCAATATTCAATTTGCCCGGCAATTGACCGTTTTTCAATTTTAGACCTTATTTTGGCCTTATTTGCTAATTCATCTGAGATTTTGACTGCGGTAGACATTTTGCCTCCTTTTCTATTTTTTATTAATAATAGTTTCAATATATCACAATAGGTTGCGTTTTGGAACCATAAAATGGCTACCCGAGGGGAGGCTAAAGCCGTCCCCTACCCTCATCGTAAGTGTTTAAACGACTTGAAATGAACATAAATCACAAAAAAAACGGTGATCGGTTTGGTTGCCATCGCGTTATTGATCCAGCGGGGGCGTTGCCGCAACCGGCTAATAGATTGGACAATGATGTTAACGCGCTTTGGGACAACGAGATCCTTGTTAATGTTTCAACTCTGAATATTGATTCCGCGAGTTTTACGCAAATAAAGGACCAAGCCGGAGGCGATGAATCAAAGATAAAAAATATTATTTTGGAAATAGTCGAGTCCAAAGGCAAGATGCAGAATCCAGTCACCGGATCAGGGGGCGTATTTATCGGCGCGATTGAGGATGTTGGCGAGAAATTAATAGGGCGGATAGATTTACAAAAAGGAGACAGGGTTGTAAGTCTAGTGTCGCTTTCCCTTACACCTTTAAAGATTTTTGAAATTTCAGATGTTTTTTTAGATATTGACAAGGTAGATATAAACGGCAAGGCGATACTTTTTGAGTCGTCTATTTACGCGAAACTACCCGAAGATATTTCAGAGTCTTTGGCCTTGTCAATCCTAGACGTGTGCGGAGCTCCCGCTCAAACAGCGAGGCTTGTAAACGCCGGCGACACGGTTGTAATAATCGGCGCAGGTGGCAAGTCCGGCATCCTATGCGCGTATGAGGCAAAAAAGCGGGTAGGGAAAGCGGGCAGGGTGATAGGCATTGCGCATTCCGCCAAAAGCGAGGGCAATTTAAAGCAGTTAAATCTTTGCCATGATGTTGTTCGTCTCAATGCCGGCAATGCTTTGGAGTGTTATGAAAAGATATCCGGAATGACGAATGGCAATCTGGCCGATCTTGTAATAAATTGCGTAAATGTCCCGAACACCGAGCTTGCTTCGGCTATGATGTGCAGAGACAGGGGGAAGGTATACTTCTTCAGCATGGCAACGTCATTTACCAAGGCCGCGCTTGGAGCTGAAGGAATCGGGAAGGATATTGACATGATTATCGGCAACGGTTACGCAAAAGACCACGCTGAAATCGCGCTGAACATCCTAAGGGAATCGTCTGAAATACGAGAGTTGTATGAAAGGATTTATGGGTAACCGGAATAAGGAATACGGTTTATAAGAGCAATTGCGTTTGATTTTTTGATGATAAAACTTGCAAATGAAAAATTATTGTTTTATTATAAAATTGTTTTTGTAATTCATTAATATAGTCAAACAAATCAGGTTTTCGAAAAAATAATATTTGCGTATGGTTTATTCAAACGCATTGAAATAAAACCCTAAAAAGAGTGAAGACTATGACAAAATTAAGTATAGAACTAAAAGATTCTGAATTTCAACGATTATTAAAGACAGCGGATAAATTTGGCAAATCCGTTCAGGCGCTGATACACGAATGGATTAATCAAATGCCGGAGTTAGATAAACAGGAAACATACGATGTGACAGAAGATCCTGTTTTTCTTATGGAAGGATATGAGTCTAATGCGCCGTCTGATTTGTCGTCAAATCTAGACAAATACTTATATGGAGATAAGTACCCAAAATGAAGCAAATTTTTATGGATGCCAATGGTTGGAGCTCTCTAAATAGTAGAAACGACCAATTGCACGAATTGGCTGTAAAGACGAATAAAAAGTTGCTAAAAGACGGATATCGTTATGTAACAACTAATTTTGTTTTAGATGAAACATACACAGGTTTATTAACCAAGGTAGGGCATTTCGCCGCTATAGACTTCGGCGAAAGAATTCGCAAATCTCAAAAAGTTTTAATTGTTCATGTTTCAGCTGACATTGAAGAGGAAGCCTGGCGGCAATTCAGCTTGTATTCTGATAAAGAATTTTCATTTACTGATTGCACATCTTTTGTTGTGATGAAACAGTTTTGTTTATTGGATGCTTTTACCAATGATCATCATTTTGAGCAGATCGGGTTTAACGCTTTGTTAAAAAAATAAACAGGTTTTGCCAGTGCCGGTTGTTATATCTTCTTCAACAAAAGGCATGAGTTGTTGCCTAGATAATCAAATGAATTTACCAAGGCTGTGTCTCCATTGTATTTTATTGGTTTGTCCGTTACGAGGTTTAAATCACAATCTGCGTCGCAATTAATTATATGGGGTATTTCGCCTGTTTTAAGGCTCATTACGGCTGCCGCAGCCTGCGCGGCTCCTGATGCCCCGTAATTTTCGCCGATTGATGATTTGATTGCGTTTACATATGGTTTGTTGGATGCAAATAGATTATTTATCGCGTTTGCTTCAACCATGTCAAGCTCCTTGCCGGAGTTTGCGTTTGCGCTTATAAAACCAACCTGTTCCGGGTTGGCATCCGCGTCGTAAAGGGCAAGCTGCATGGCTAGTTCCGCTTTTTCAACTCTTCGTTCAATTGTGAATTTGCTGTTGGCTCCCAGCGTGGTTCCGTAACCTGCTACTTCGCAATAGATATGGGCGCCTCTTGCCTTAGCTGAATCATAATCTTCCAACATTAATAAATAGCTTCCTTCGCCAAGGACAAATCCGTTTCGTTGTTTGCCGAACGGCAATGACGCCTGGTTAGCGTTGCCGTTATCGCAAAAAAGTTGTTTGCGTAGATAAAAGATCATATAGAGGTCGATTGATATGTGTTCCACCCCGCCGGCAATCACGGCTTTGGCCTCGTTGTTGCGTATCATTCTCAAACCGTCGCCTATAGCGTCGGCTCCTGATGTGAAACCCGATGATATGGTTCTTGCAAACGCTTTTGTTTTAAAAAAGACGGACGCGTGATTAATTGATGAGTTCAGGGCCACGTCAAAAGACTTCATTGGAGAGAGTTCCGCCGGGCCTTCCTGAATAATGTTATGAAAGTAATCCGTTGTTTCGGCAAAATTGCCAAGAGACGAGCCTATAACCATGCCGACATCGTCAAACAGCGCTTCGTCTTCAGGAAACTTTGCATCGTCCAGAACCATTTTAGTTGATGATGATAGGAACTTTGTGCCGTTGTTGAGATACCTGAGCCCTTTTTTGCCCAGATACTCTTCAGGCTTTAAGCCTTTGACTTCCGCCGCAAGCTTTGCGTCATAATTTGAGACGTCAAAATACTCAATGGGCGCAATGCCTGACTTGCCCTGCAAAAGGCCGTTCTGGAAATCGTCCGCTCCAAATCCCAATGGGGAGACAACTCCAACTCCGGTAACAACTGCTCTATTTTTCATTTTAATAATCTGCCTTTAAAACAAGTAAAAAGTAAAAATCGGTAATCGGTAAAAACGGATCATTAACTTTGGATTTCAAAAGTAAAAATATCCAGAATCCAGTAACAAGTATCCAATTCCCTTCTCTTTGCGCTATGTTTTATTAACACACCCCTCGTTCCCCTCTTTTTAGAGGGGAGGTTGTCCGTTTTTTGCTTTTACCGATAACCGATTACATATCACTGATCACCGGTTCGCTTTTGCGCCGCGCGCTCACACTTCACCAAAAATCAGCACGGCGTTGTTGCCGCCAAAGGCAAAAGAGTTGTTTAACGCGTTTTTTACAACCTTTTCGCGCGGTTTGTTCGGCACGCAATCAATGTCGCAATCAGGATCGGCTGTCTCATGGTTAATAGTAGGGGGTACCATTTTATCGCGCATTGCAAGGCAACACACTATTGACTCTATTGCGCTTGCCGCCCCCATTGAATGGCCTATCATTGATTTTATAGAGCTTGCGGGTATATCTTTTGCCTTCTCCTTAAAAACAGTGTGAATCGCTGTAGATTCGGATTTGTCGTTAAGCGGAGTGCCTGTTCCGTGCGCGCTTATGTAATCAATATCAGTGTAAGAGAGGTTCGCGGATTTCAGCGCTTTTTGCATTGCGCTTACGGCTCCGGCGCCTTCCGGGTGAGGGGCGGTCATGTGAAAGCCGTCGCAACTCAGTCCGATTCCTTTAAGTTCAGCGTAAATCTTTGCGTTTCTTTTAGACGCAAACTCAAGGCTTTCCAATATCAAAATGCCCGCGCCTTCGCCTATGAGCAGGCCGTTTCGATTCTTGTCAAATGGGCTGCATGTGTCCGGCGAGAGGGCTTTGACATTGTGGAAATGGGTGTATTCCGTCTGGTTTATGGTTTCGTAGCCGCCGACAAGCATCACGTCCGCATTGTTTTGCCTGATAAAGTCCGCCGCCCAGGCAATTGCGTGATTGCCTGATGAGCATGCATTTAAAGAAACCATTGAGGGGCCGGTAAAATTGAACTCCTCTGAAAACATGTTTGTTATTGAGTTGGGCGGGTACGACTCCACAACGTTATTGTCAAAACCGTTGGCTTTAGCATCCATATTTGACCTGAGCAGGCTTTCAAACGGGGCCATCTCCGCCGCAAGCGAGCCGAGGGCAAGGCCGAATCTGTCGCTATTGTAACCTGAGATATCGACAAGGCCGCTATCTTCCAAAGCCTCGACGGCAGCCGCGTATCCGTATATCTGCGTTGTGTTGTTGGTTAGATATTTGTTTGTAACGCCGCCGGTGTAATTTTTGATCTCGCAGGCGCGGGTAGTCTTGTATTTTGATGTGTCAAAAAGCGCAACTTCCGACGACGTGTCAACGCCGTTCAGCATGCCTTCCCAGCTCTTTTTAACGCCGGTTCCCTGAGCAGTGACCAATCCTATGCCTGTGACTACAATACGATGCATATTAAATTCCTGAAATAAATGGTTTGAGTTTGATTCAAATCTCCCTTAATCCCTCTTTTCTAAAGATGGAAGTCTAATGAATAGAGCTTAAAACGTGATTGAAATCTTTTGACGGCGATTAGGGTGTGTGTGTTGTTCTGAGAGTGAGCCATTAACGCCATGCGTTAATGGCTCATCATTAATTATTTTGTTAGCCGGTAATTACTTTTTTTGGCCCGGAAGCTTTAAACTCCGCCGCGGCTCTTTCATAATCGCCTGAATCTCTAAGCTCTTTGAGATTATCTATAAGGTGTTGGAATACCGTCTGCCAGTCAAGATTTACCTTAAATCCAAACATTGAGGCGTTGTTGTTGTTTAAAATGTCTTTTGCGTTTCTGAATCTTTCGCGCAACACTTCAGTTGCGTATATCTTCTCAAAAACATATTCAAATCCTTCGATAAGCTCATCAAGTGACAGTTTTTTTAGAATATATGTTAAATGAGCCGAGGTGTAATATTTCCAGTCCTCAGGGTAGTTGGTTCTAAATATCCTGCCTTCTTCGCTGAACCTGTTGTATAGATTAGAATGAATGAATGGGCATAGTATGCCGCAAGTCATAATATCAAGATTTGAATTTAACACAAAATCAACCGCTTCCCTGAATGTCTCGGGCGTGTCATTATCGTTGCCGAACACCATTGTTCCCCATACCGCGATGCCGTGTTTGCGTATGTTTGCGATGGCTTCATGGTATTTCTCGATTGAAATGCGGAGGTTAACGTTTTTGTTCATTGTGGCGAGCGTCTCTGCGTTTACCGACTCAATACCGATAAGCACGCCCACGCAACCGCTTTTAACCATATATTCAAGCACTTCGTCGTCCTGATAGATATTTAGCGACGTAAAGCCGAACCAGTTCTGGTAAATGCCCCTGTCAACCATGCCTTTAAATAGCTCTTTGACGCGTTCGTTTGATTTTTTGCTGTGCCCGTAAAAATTCTCGTCGGTTAAAATTAAACCGCGAAACTTGCCCTGGATGGCTTCAAACTCATTAAGCACGTCTTCCACGGGTCTTTCTCTATATTTTTTTCCCTGTATCATCGGCACCGAGCAGAAATCGCAATGGAAAGGGCAGCCCGCGGTGGTAATGATGCCGGAGTATCTGTATTTATATTTGTCCTTTAAAAAGTCCCTTGTGGGCAATAGATCTTTGTACGCGCTAAGAGGCGTCAGCCCTCCTTCATACATTGGTTTCAAAGCGTTATTTTCAACGTCCTTAAGCAAATCCTGCCAAATGGTTATGCCCTCTCTGGTCACAACGGAGTCAACGTATTTCGACACCTCATCAGGGTAAACGGTGGCGTGAACGCCGCCCATTACAACAGGGATATTCTTCTTCCTGTATCCGGCGGCTATATCATAAGCGCGTTTAGCCTGATAGCTTACAGCGGTAATGCCGACAAGGTCGGCTTCCGGGTAATTGAGATTGCCGTCATCGTCAATTGCCAAATCCATTGTTTCATCAATTATATCAACTTCCCATTCGGAAGGTGTAAGGCTCTTTAGATACCCCAGATTTACCGGCATCTGGTTGAGAACCGATACATTTTCCTCGCCAACATTGCCTATTGGATGGGGATTGATCAGGAGAAGTTTTCTCATTTGTATCTATTCCTTTATAAATAACTTTTATATGTTAATTTTGCTTAGTTTTGAGACTCGTAAAAGCAGCCGTTTACGTCCAAAGCGTTGGATTTTACAGGCTTTGAAACAAATTGTCAAACATTATTTAAGCGCTTGCCGTTATTATAGTTAATTGAGGAAATATGATTGCTTTCCATAATTTGCAGTTGTAATATTGATGTCCGGTGACTATATCTTTTGCTCTTAAAAAAGGAGCTGAAAATGACTCAATCCAAAATTGATTGGCTGGTCGATCATGACATTAGGCCGTATGTGTACATGCGCAAGGAGAATCGGCCCGGGCGGCCCGGCGTTTATCATGATTTTCATTTTGCGAAAGAGATACTGTTTTTTGAACCCACTGAAATAGCGTCAACCGCGTTTGGGCGTAAGATACTTGATCTTGAAAACGCGGCTTTCAGCAAACTGGGCATTGGGATGGCTCCGTGGATATTTTATGATTGCGCGATTATGCCGGGCCTTAGCGCCGGTTTTGCCATAAAGACGTCAAAAGTCCCGGAATCAATGCAAAAGGTTCTTGCTTTGAACAATGACCTTGAATGGACGCCGATTTCCCTTTTTATAGCAATACCTTCTTTAGAAGATAACCACTGGGTTGCAAACAACCTCTGTTCAATAGGCTCGCTTTTGCCTAAAACCGAACGTATGCCGCATCTTGGCTATCTTACCAAGGCTTTTGCGCTGTGGTACGCAAATATTGAGTATATTTACGGCGTTACTCAATGGAAAAATCCCGCTGTAAAACTGCACACCAACTTTGGATTCTTTGAGCTTATAACAGCCTACACTCCAATACATGATTATCCAAACACGCTGACTTACAAGGTGAAAGTGGACTCCCGTTTCTGGAAACGCTACCTAGGTATGGCTGATGAGCAGATATCAGGACTTGCCCCGACCAGTCACGCTGTTGTGGCCGACGAAGACGAGACGCAAATAAGGTTACAGGAAAAGATTGAAAACAACGAAGGCCCGTTTTACCTCAACGGCTGGGAAATAATGGAAAAGGGGTTTACAAAAAAGTTTCCGGTGTTCAGGATGGAGTGATGGGTGGGGATCAACTCGCCAATTCATCAATAGACTTTCCAGCTGGAGCAATCTTGCAGATTGCTCTGGAACGTTTTAATAACCATATGCAATTGTTGTTGCGCTTGAAATTTAGACGATCAAAAAACATGTGGAGCAGTCTGCAAGACTGCTCCAGCCAACAAAAGGGTTCATACCCTCAAGAATCAGAAATCCGGCTCAACTTCCCAATTCATCAATAGCCTTCTGTTTAAGGCTTCGGTAGTCTACTTTGCCGGATGGTAGCATTGGTATCTCTTCAATAGGCAGGAAGCTATCCGGTTGAGATAGTTTTGTAACTCCAATCCCGTCCAGCTTTGCGTTTAGCGCAAGTTTATCCGGCGCTGCGTCTCCCACAACAAAGGCCACAATCTGCTCGCCTTTTTGAGCGTGCGGAATGGCAACTACCCCGCAGTTTCTCTTCTCATCCTCAACATTCTCATCCAGTATTTGAGACAGCTTGTTCTCTATGGGCGTAAGCGGCGCCATTTCGCCGCCTATCTTGGCAAACCTTTTTAAACGATCCGTTATATATAGAAACCCATCGTTAAATTTCCCTATATCCCCTGTAATATAATAATCGTCATAAAACGCGTTTTTAGTCAACTCGGGCGATTTATAATACCCCTTCATAATGTTGGGCCCTTTTATAAGTATAAGCCCCTCTTCCTCCGCGCCTACCTCTTTAAAAGTGTCCGGGTCAACCAGTTTGCATTCAACATTTGACAAGGGTTTGCCCACGCTGCCGTGTTTAAAGTCGGCCGGGTTGTCCGCGCTGATGCATGAGCAGCTTTCAGTCACCCCGTATCCCTCAAGTATGTTTATGCCCAGCTTTTCGTAAAACTTCATACGCACATTCTCGTTCAGCTTTTCAGCCCCGGCAAAGGCCAGCCTCACGCTTGAGACCTGCTCCTTTTTCCACTTTTTCATAAAGCCGCGGTAAAGAGTGCTTGTTGCAAGCAACATTGTGGCTTTGTATTTGCTAACAATCTTGCCGAGCCTTTCATATTCGGTTGGGTTTGGATGAAATACAACGCCCATGCCCATTATCAATGGGTACCATAGACAAACCACAAAACCGAAAACGTGAAAGAACGGCAACGTGCCCAATACTACATCCTCGGGTATAGGATCAAAAACCTTGCTAAAGCTGTCAATGCTTGAATAGATGTTGCGGTTTGACAAAGGCACGCCTTTGGGGCTTGATTCAGACCCTGATGTAAACAATATTATCGCCGTCTTTTCGGGCCGGTCGCAGTCTTTAATCTTATTAATAATAGAGCCCTCTGAACGAAGCTTGCACGAAAAAAATGTTATCATTTGCTCAAGTTTTGACGTCTTCAGCCTTAAATCCTCAATAAAGACCATTCGCGGATCTTTGGGTATGTTGGCTTTTTCAATAAACGTTGACGACGTTAATATCGTCTTCACTTCGCACAACTCTAATGCGTGATCCTGATCTGTTTTGTCTGAGAGGAAGTTTATGCCAACAGGCGTCTTGCCCGCAAACGCGGTTGCCAGGTAAGCCAACGCTCCGCCGACTGACGCGGGAAACAGCAGCGCAATATTTTTTCCCGCAAATCCGCGCATATGCTTTGACAAAAGCAGGCCCGCTGTAAGCGTCTGCCCGTATGTAAGCGATGTGCCCAACGAGTCCATAAGGACTGTTTTGTTAAAATTTGATTTTGCCGTTTTAATGAAATTTTCTATTAACATGTGATTTTGATTTGAAAAATGTTTTAGATTAGATCTGTTCTCTGGTTACTAAGCCCCTGCTTGGCAATAGGCAATTCAAGTAGCTTCAGCTTCGCGTATAACAGTTCGCTATGTTTGCGCTCGAACATGAAGCGGGGGGCTTCTCGAATTGTTTCGCGTCCAAACTGGAGTTTGTGATCAATATAGACTTTTCAATTAATTGCAAATCGCCAACTGCAAATTGTCAATTTCCGGCATCGCCGGATAAGGGATAGATTATATGATTTATCAAAAGTGATGTCAAACTTTGGGTTCGCCCGGAAACACAAAAATGATTCCGGGCGAACCTTTGAGCTTGAATTTTGAAATGAATTCGTTTTTAAAGCGCGTCTATTTTCGCGGCAAGTATAAAGTCGTTGTCCGATAATCCGTTTATCGCGTGTGTCCATATCACAATCTCGGCCTTGCCGTATGCCAGATAGATGTCCGGGTGGTGCCGCTCAGCCTCGGCCGTTTCCCCCGCCTTGTTTACAAACGCAAGGGCTTCCTTAAAATTTGGAAACTTAAACAGCTTTTTTATCTTTTTGCCGTCAAGGCTCCAGCCGTCAAGCGATTTCAGTTTTTCCGCCACCTGATCATCCCCCAAAGGCGCGGCTCCGCCTTCGCAGGGCACGCACTTCTTATCTTTAAGCTCCATAATTTATGCCTCCAATGCCGGTTACAGCGTTTAAAATGACAATGTTAAACGCTGTAACCGGTAAAATTAAAATTTAACTGAAAATAACCATAATTTGCATCTCCGTCAATGCTGTCATCCCTTGATTTCTTATAACCCAATAAAACTAAAAGGTCAATAAATTTATTGTTTTTAAGGCGCTTAATCATATAGAATTAGTATTATTCATTTGAAGGAGTAAAATTATGGCTACCCAAAATATTAAGATTACACGCAGGCAGGAATTGTTTACTAAGTCGGATTTATCGGTATCAGAAAATCTGGAAGGCATAGACGCCTTAAAAATAAAGCGTTTACGCTTAGAGGCAAAAAAAGGGGCTGACGCCTATGAGCGCGGTGAATATATCGAATTGGGCAGCGCTGATGATGTCGATAATCTTTTTGATGGAATTCGTAAGGAAGTAAAAACAAAACGTAAAGCAAAATGACTTCCAAGCATATCGTAAGATTAGCTCTTCCCGCTCGAAATGATTTGCTCGGCATTCGAGAATTTGGCGAAGAACGTTTTGGTATGCAAACCGCCGATGAATATGAGAGGTTGATTAGGCAAGCAATTAATGATATTCGCGCTGATCCATTACGGCCTGGAAGCAAGGAAAGGCCGGAATTAGGCATCGCCTTCCGTAGTTACCACATATCTTTCAGCCGCAATAGAGCTAAATCAAAAATTAAAAAGCCTAGACATTTTTTAATTTACTATAAAGCATATGGCGGCATATTTGTAATTAGCCGTATTTTAAAAGATTCAATGGATTTGCAGCGCCACATTCCAAATGAACACAAAGATGAATCTTTAGAAAATTAGCCGCCAGTATGACCGTCAATTTCTTTTATATCTCAATTAATAAAATTTATCGTATTTTTATCTATTTTTTTAGGAGTTAAGTGTATGAAAAATGTATTTTTAGGAATTAGGGCGCGTAAATTATTGATAGCCGGCGTGTTTAGCGCGTTGATTGTGTTGTTTGCCGGCGCTTTTAACAAAGGAAGTTTTGCCGGAGACCTATTTTTTGATGTGCCGAAAGGGCTTGATCTGGATTTAAAGATACCTAAAGACAATCCGATTACAAAAGAGAAAGTTGAGCTCGGCAAGATGCTCTATTTTGACACTCGATTGTCGGCCGACGAGACGGTAAGCTGCGCAACTTGCCACCATCCCATGACCGGATTTGGAGACGGGCAACCTGTTTCAACCGGCATAAAAGGGCAAAAAGGCGGTAGAAGCGCTCCAACTGTGATAAATTCTACTTATAATGATACTCAATTTTGGGACGGCCGCGCCGCTTCGCTTGAAGAGCAGGCCCTTGGCCCGATACAGAATCCGATTGAGATGGGGTTTACTTTGGAAGGGGTTGTTAAGCGGCTTAATGGAATTGAAGGATATCGAAAGCTATTTCAATCCGTGTTTAAAACAGACGTTACCGCAGACGGCATCGGCAAAGCTATTGCTACATTTGAAAGAACCGTGCTTTCGGGCGGTTCAAGATGGGACGATTACAACTATGGCGATGAAAAAGCCCTTAGCGATTCAGCTAAAAGAGGCCTGGAACTGTTTAACGGCAAGGCCCTCTGTTCTTCGTGTCATCTTGGATTCAATATGACCGACAACGGTTTTCACAATATCGGAGTTGGCATGAACAACGAAAATCCGGACCTTGGCCGCTACAACGTCACAAAAAATGAAAAAGACAAAGGCGCGTTTAAGACGCCAACCCTCAGAGACGTTGAACGCACAGCTCCTTATATGCATGACGGCAGCGCAAAGACCCTTGAAGACGTTGTGGAATTGTACAACAAAGGCGGGGAGGCAAACAAATGGCTTGACCCAAAACTAAAACCACTTAACCTGACAAAACAGGATAAAGCCGATATTGTGGCCTTCCTTAAAGATCTAAACGGCATGCCAATAGCCTTTGAAGCCCCAAAACTGCCGTAAAATTAATACCTATCATCCATCCGGTTGCCAAGAGGGACGCTTGGCAACCGGCAATTCAAAAAGCTACGACTTCGCGTGTAAAAACTACGCAAAAATACCTGTTAATTTTGTCATTCTTAAACATGTTTAATGCGCATTTACAGCTGTAGTGTACACGCGTTTATGACAGAAACAATATGCATATTTATTTCAAATGGAAAACGAACTTTCAGCTCCATCGGATATCTATAATATTTGCAAACTGCTAAATTGTTAAGAGTTTTTAACTGTTGACTGAAATAAAGTTATACATGATAATATGCCGACCCGGGCAAACCGGATAAAGGAAAAGACAAAAATTAAAAGGCATAGTTATATGTTAAAAAAAAGTGTGCAAAGCGCGTTGAATAACGAGAAGCTCCATTTGTGGTTTCTGGCGGGTGTGTGCGCGCTCTCAACGCTTATTTTTTACATACCTTTCATGTTTGGCGATTTTACGCAGATATTTCGGAGCTGGGACGGGCCTAATTATGTATATGTGGCCAAAACCTTATACAATATACCGGCGAACCATCCGTTTGCCCCCTACAAAACCACGCCTGAGTACTTTGCCTGCCATTTGCCCTTATACCCTATGTTTATACGGTTGTTTTCATTTATGGGGTATATGAACTCAATGTTGTTTGTAACATTGCTGTTTAAGGTATTGTCTACATTGACATTATATATGCTGTTAAAAGAGACGAAATCGGTAAAGAGCCCGCTTTGGTCGGCTGCCATAGCATTGTTTATTCCGGCCAGGTATCTGCTAAACCACAGCATCGGCGCAACTGAAGCCCCGTTCCTATTTTTTATATTCAGCTCAATGTTGGCGCACCATAGGGGGCGTTATATTCTGGCATACGCGCTTGGCGGATTTGCCGGGATAACACGCATAGTGGGCGTCCTTATTGGCGCTGCGTATTTTATTATGACGGCGCTGGATAGAAAGAAGTGGAAATACGCGCCGGCTTTGGCGCTTGTTATACTTCCACTGTTGGCTACCTTTACTTTTTACCATTTCCGATTTGGAGACTTTTTCGCGTACTTTAGCTGGAACGCCAAACTGCTTGCCTGGCGGCCCGCGCAAATTTTTCTGGCGGCGGCTTCAAGCGGGAATAAGCACGACACTGAATTTTACATAATAATGTACGCTGTTTACGGTTTCGGCGTGGCCATGTTGTGGCGGCGCAAAACGTTTTTCTGGTATTCAGTGATAATGTACGCCTTTTGCCTGTTCATATATCATGACGATGTCAGCCGCTACTTTATACCTATAGCCCCTTTTGCGTTGATAGTTGCCTATGACGGCATATTGTCGAAAAATGTAGTAAAGTGGATGTCGATACCATTCATAGCTCTGGTGTTTATATTTGCATGGCGCATGGTTCCTCATAACCTGGTGGTTGATTGGGTTTATGTTAATTTTATAAATGCGCTGTAGAGCGGAGCGCGTGGCGCATAGAGCAGAGCGCAGAAGCGCGTGGCGCAGAGCGCGCATATGTCCGTTGCTCAACCGTTGCGGGTAGGGGACGGCTTTAGCCTGCCTGTCTCAAATGTTGAGGAGACTTTGGTGGATGAGGCAGTGAGGCGGCACAATGACTATCTTGCAGGTAAACGGGGTGGAGTTTCAGATGAGAAGTTTTTTTCTAAGATTAAACCTGATTTACTCATTAAAAAAAGGCCGCCCAAATCAGTCTGATATCGCTGAATATGGACGGCCTTTAATCGGTGTTCTCAGGTTTTATGTATTTGGGGTTGCGCTTCTGCGCTATGCTTTAGTTATTATCTTACTCTTTTTTATCGGCCGGTATCTATAAATAACTCCGCCCTTTTGTTGCCTCTAAGCACTTCGTCGGAAATAACGTAATCCCCGCCTAAAGTTTTTTTCCATATTGTTTTTGAAGCGTTTGCGTTCATACCGCTAAGAGGATAAGCAACCGCGCCGACTATTCCGCCGGCCATTGAGACTCCCAATTTTACCGGTGTATAAATCAAACTAAGGATTCCACTACCCATTCCAATGCCAAGTGTTTTTAAAGTATGCTCGTCTGAAGAAGCTTCCGCCGCCTCTTCCGTGTTTTTATCACTTGCCATAACATTTTCGCTTATAGAAAACACGTTGCATAAAGGTAAAGCAAAAATAACAGCGCCAATTATCCATTTTCTCATTTTATTCTCCTTTTTATTTTTATTGTTTAAACACATTCTGCTACTAATATAGATTATTTATAACTCTACTTTAATAATTTCAACACTTCAGCCAAAATACCTAATGCAATATCACCTCCTAAAACAGATCTGTTAAATACATGAATGTAAATATCTTCAATTGTTAAGCGCATTTCCCATATCTATAACAAGCTCAGGGCCTTACGTTAAAAATAACAGCTAGTATATTAGCAGAAAACCCGCATTTTTCAAGTCAAAAGCGTTATATAGTTACAGGGAATCCGGTGTAAAAACTTGATCTGGATAAACCGAAAAAAATAAAATAAACCACGGATTACACAAAATGTAGGTTGGGCAGAGGCGGGTGAAACCCAACTTCAAATGATAAAAACAAACCACGGATTTCATAGATAAAAGCAAAAACAATAACAAGCGCATTGCTTTCGCGCCTGCGCAACATTAGTTTGGATATCCGCATTATATATCATACAATAGCCGTGACATTGGCTGCTTTGTCAAAAATTCTTGCTAAATGCGTAAATTCTATGTAAATTATTTGTGATTATTTTTGAAGGGTTGGTTTGTTTATAGGCGCGCCGGCCCTGTTTTTTTGTAATCTTTAAAGAGAGGGTAAATTTATGGAGACCCCAGGTGATCTGAAATATAGCAAGGAGCATGAGTGGGCCAGGATTGACGGCGATGTGGCTGTGGTAGGGGTTACTGATTTTGCGCAGGGGCAATTAACTGATGTTGTGTATGTTGAGTTGCCTGAAATAGGGAAAAAGGTTGAGCAGGACGGCAACCTTTGCGTTGTGGAATCTGTTAAATCCGTGTCTGATATTTTTAGCCCGGTTGCAGGGGAGGTTGTTGAGGCAAACGGGGAGTTGCCGGACAAACCTGAGTTGGTAAACAGCGATCCTTACGGGAAAGGGTGGATTGCAAAGATCAGGTTTTCCGACAAAGGGGAGTTTGATAAGCTTATGAGCGCGGATGAGTATAATGAGTTTACTGGCCACAAGTAAAAATTGTAGGATGGGTTAAGCGGAGCGACCCCATCAATTTAAAATAAAAAAAGCAGTGACTAAAGTGATCTAAAGTTAAAAGTGAGCTAAAGTTTTGGTAAAAATCATAGATTTTTGTAGTGGTTAATTTTATAAAAGCAAAGGACTATATTTAATGGAGTTTATTCCTAATACAGGGGAGCAGCAGAGGGAGATGCTTGATGCGGTGGGTGAGGAGTCGATAGGGGCGTTGTTTCGCGATATTCCTGAAGATGCGTTGCTGAAAGATTTGGTAAATATTCCTCTTGGTAAAAGCGAGCTTGAGGTCGGAAAGCATATGGCGGCGCTTAGCGGCCAAAACAGGCCGGGTGAAAATGTTATGTTTCTCGGCGCGGGTTGTTACAACCATTTTATCCCGTCTATTGTGAAGCATTTGACGGGCAGGGCCGAGTTTTACACGGCTTATACCCCATACCAGGCCGAGGTGAGCCAGGGTTCGTTGCAGGCGTTGTTTGAATTTCAATCTTTGATATGCCGTGTCACGGGGATGGATGTGGCCAATGCGTCGATGTATGACGGGGCTTCGGCCCTGGCCGAGACGTGCATTATGTGCGCGAATATAACGAGGAATGAGGAGTTTGTTATCTCGTCAACCGTTCATCCTGATTACAGGGAGGTGGTTAAGACATACGCTAACGCGCGGGGATTTATTGTTAAGGAGGTTGGGTATGACGCTGAAACCGGTTTGACATCTTTAGATGAGCTAAGGGATGCTGTTGGCGGCAAGACTGCTGGGGTTATGATACAGAGTCCCAATTTTTTTGGAAACATTGAGGATATGGATGGGGTAGAGAAGATTGTTCATGCGGAAAAGGCGTTGTTTGTCGCTTGTGTTGTTGAGCCTACGTCGTTGGGCATACTGAAAAGCCCTGGGGAGTATAATGCCGATATTGCGGTGGGCGAGGGGCAGTCGTTTGGGATTGATATGAATTTCG
Source organism: Candidatus Anammoxibacter sp. (assembly GCA_021777105.1). Lineage (GTDB taxonomy): Bacteria > Planctomycetota > Brocadiia > Brocadiales > Anammoxibacteraceae > Anammoxibacter_B. The sequence goes on along the minus strand of JAIQZQ010000028.1, from coordinate 3,394 downwards.
GCGGCCCGTTTTTGGGCTTTCTGGCAACAAATGAGAAGTATATGCGGCAGTTGCCGGCCCGTCTTGTGGGCAGGACAAAGGACGCGGACAACAGGGATGGTTTTATTTTGACATTGCAGGCTCGCGAACAGCATATCAGGCGGGAGAAAGCGTCGTCAAACATATGCACGAGTCAATCGCTTTGCGCGATTGCGGCGGCTATATATCTTAGCGCTTTGGGCAAGGGCGGGTTTAAAAGGTTGGGGGAGTTGAACCTGCAAAAAGCGCATTACGCTTTTGAGGCGATTTGTGGTTTGGGTTTAAAACCCGTGTTTAATTCGTGTTTTTACAATGAGTTTGCTATCAGATTTGACGACGCTAAAAAGGCGGTAGATGAGTTGGCGCAAAACGGGATAACCGCGGGTTGCGATGTAGGGGCGTATTATAAGGGGATGGAAAATGTCCTGTTATTCTGCGTAACCGAGGTTAACACCCGCGAGGAGATTGATAGGCTTGTTGCTGTTTTGCGGGGCTGCGTGTGAATCTCCATTTGTTTAAAAGCGTATGTTGCCTGACACGGACAAGATCGAATAACATAGTTTTATAAAAATACTTAAATTCAGCCAAATGGCGCTTGTTAGTGGCGCAGGCATCTTGCCTGTGATCAATTGAAACACAGGCAAGGATGCCTGTGCCACTATTAATATGGATTTTAAAATCGCTCAATTTAGGTATTACATTCTCGCGCTCATCTTCAGGCTATTTTTGCCCTGGCTTCAATCGCCAAATCCTCAACGTAGTTATCTCTACGCTTCGGATTTGACTCTATCATCTTGAACCAATCCAACATAAATCCAACCAAAAATATTTAAAATTTAATTTGTTGGTTCAATGTCTCCGACTTGAACCGCATCTGACCTAATCTATACTCCGTATAGAATAAATAAACATACCTTATTAAAACTCTACAGCAAATATACATCTAAATGATTCAAATTTACAAAGCCTGTTAACGGCGCCAAATTTGCAGGTTAAAATGTATGGAGTACATCAACCGTGTTGATGTTAAAAAAATATACCATTAACACGGTTAATGGACTCCAAATTTACGGATACTGAATAGGCTCTAAAAAAGATGGGTGGCCGCCTGGTGGACGGGCCGCGCGCAATCACGCTGAAGAGCCCTTAGATCACTTTAGTCACTTTTCCGGTTTATCCGGGTTGGGAAATAACAGTTGATTTCATTTTATATAAGCGATATATTTGAGTTTATATTACGGTAATCAATTGTCAAAGATGAAGATTAACACGTTTTAACTCTTGTTTTAAAACATTTTCCGAGCCCTAAAGGGGAAATTAAAATGCCAATGATTATAGAAAGCATATACGAAGACGGGGTTTTTAAACCTGTGGAGAAAATTAACATTAAAGAGCACACAAAGGTCAAAATAGCGCTGACTTTAGATGATGATGGTTCCAATGCAGAAGAAAACGTCCTTGACGGCATTATTGACATTGCAAAAGATTGCATGGACACGAACCTTTCTACACACCATGATGACTGTTTATACGGAGACGAGTTAAAATGAAAGTTTTTGTTGATTCCAGCGCATTCTGTGCGCTCGCCATTCCCAAAGACACCCATAATATAGACGCAAAACTGATTTATAACAAACTTAACAAACTTAAAGCTCCATTTTACACATCCGACTATGTTCTGGATGAAGTTTATACTCTCCTTAAAAGCAGAAGCAGCCATAAAACATCCGTCAAATTTATGGAAAATATTGAGCGTGGCAAAATCAACATTATCAGAATCACTGAAAACATTGAAAAAGAAGCCAAAACCATATTTAAAAAATTTGATGATAAGAGGTTAAGTTTTACCGACTGCTCAAGCTTTGCATTGATAAACCAATTCGGCATTGATTCAGTATTTGCGTTTGATAAACATTTCAGATATCACCATTATTCCCATCCTGTACAATCCTGTGAACTATAAGAAATTTTGTTTTATTCAAATCTCACCGAATCATTTTGCCGGCGGATAGGCTTTAGTTTATGTAGGTTGGGTAGAATGAAATGAAACCCAACATGAACAAGGCTTTGCCTGCCCACAGTTTTTGTGAAAGGAGATTCAATGAAACAAGCGCCGGATGAATACGACGACTTTTTAAGTAATTACGGAAAAGTATGTGTAGGTTGGGTAGAGGCGCCAAACCCAACATAAGGGCTTAATGGGTGAAGTTTTAAAATAAATATATACCGTTTATTTTCCCTCCATTGATGGGATGGGTTAGGGGAGGGTGATAAGAATCTCTCAATTTAGGTAGAATCAAATTTAATAATTAAAACAAAATATCCGTATATTTCTCTGCGATCCTCCGCGTTCTCCGCGCCTCTGCGTTTATTATGGCCATGATTAAGCGGATATTGTTTTATTGAGTTTTTTTGTTGGGTTTCGTTCCTCTACCCAATCTACTTGTTAAATGTGAGAAGAACCGTTTTTGTAAATTAACAAGGACTTTGCAATGAAAGAACAAAATGATAGTGATCTAAAAGCATTGGAATATGCAAAACGTTTGCAGGATTATATAGAGCCTCCTGACCCTCAGGGCGCTGATAAAGCCTTTAATGATGCGCAGTTAAACACTTTAGCCATGTCAATAACTCGCGTTATAGGAAATAACGTTAAAGGGACAATACTGGATATTGGATGCGGCAATGGGATTGTCTTAAATAAGGTTGCGGGCATTACGGAATTTAAAGATAAGAGCGGATGGGTATATTTAGGCGTCGGCACAAAGGATGATCGCAGGGCCACTATAGAGTTTGCTCAGGATTTAGATGAGAAAGGATTGTTTGATTATGAGAGTCGTTTCGAGTTCAGATTGATTGATAAATTTTATAAAGAGTGGTTTTCAAATATAACACAGCCTCTGTTGGTAATTATCCGCAACGTTTTTCATGAACTTGATATATATGACACTGCTACACTTATATACACGCTTACTTCAAATTTAACTGATAAAGATACCCTTTTTATTCAGGATCTTGAACTTTTTCCAGAACTTGAACGCGATAATGCGTGCTGGTTGCCTGATATGTTTAAGGGATTGCTGGAATCATGCGGGTTTAGTTTAAGGCTAACACCATGTGAAACAGGCAGCGGCAATAAGTATTTTAATGTTGAAGCAGAACGAGATATATCCAAATCTTTGTCCTATGAAGAGATCATAGAAAATGTTATTAAGAAACGTCAAGAGCAATTTAGCTAGTATCTGTTGCGGAAAAGAAAATTCGAAAAAAACCGAAATAAAATATTGAAAAAATAACGCGCAAAACTTACCATACCTGTAACGATAAATTTATAATAAAAAACCAGGAGGGCAAGAATGCGCGTTAAAAAAGATAT